>JBBQHK010000013.1:0-58971 GCA_038323895.1 Lysobacterales bacterium
TGGCTTCGATATCGAACGCCGTGTTCGGGCGGATTCCCTTGCGCTTGCCGGGGTCGCTGGTGACATCGAGCTTCACGCAGTGGCCGCTTTCCCACGGCTTCTTGGCCGCATCCAGCGCCATGAACGCCGCCAGCATGCCCAACTTCGCCAAGTCTTCGGCCCCCTGCACGTTGGCATCGGTCGCGGCCTGGCTACGGCGATTGACCTTGGTGCCGTAGGCGCCACTGGTCGTGGAGAGGGTTCGCGTCAGGTCGACATAGCTGCCATTCTTGCTGTTGAAGGCCGACTGCTCCACGCGTACCTCGGAGTCCATCTGGTCATCGATGAGATGTGCATCATCGTCCAGGAACTTCGCCAACTTGGCGCTGACCTTGACCACACCGCCAACGCCAGGACTGGTGGTGGATCTCAGTTCGGAACTGGAGAAAAAGCCGACATTGATCCTGCCGTCGGCACCCGGGCAGGTATCCATCTCGATCTTGGTGGTGACCTTGCCCTTCAGACCGTCAGGCAGCTTGCCTTCGAAGCTTGAGGTCGTGGAACTGCCTGTCTCCGACCATTGCATGTCGACGCTGGAACCTTCGCCAGCCTGGGAATGGCTCCCGCTGGGGTGGCCCTCGGCCTGCGCCCGATTCCAGAACGTGCTCGCCGCGTCGCTCTGCAACATCCCGGTGATCATCGAGGCAGCGAAACCCGAATAACCAATGTCGATCCCCGTGTAGGCAGCTGGCATCATCTTCGGCAGGTCGGTTTTGAAGCTTTGCACCTTGCGCTCATAAACTGCGAACAGCTCGCGTAGCGCGACATCGGCGCGCGCTTCTCCACCCAAGGCCTGATCCAAGCCGCTCGCCGCCATCAACGACCGATACGCCGGGTACTCGATGCTGGTGATCACGCGCGCAGTCGCCTCATCACCTTGCGCCTGCAGGCGTGCGAATTCGGTATTCGCGATTGCAGCCGGCGAGGCTGCAGGGAGGGCTTCGGGACTCGCCTGTTCGCCACTTGGCCGCGAGCACGCGACCAACACCAGTAACGGGATGATCAGGCATGAAATATGGCGTGCGTGCATGGTGGGATTTCCAGAGGTTCTCCTGTTTAGCGGAAAATCAACCCGGATGCGGACATACGCACGCTCGTCTGCCCAGCCGGTTCGCTGGTCCTCGGAAACGCCTCAGCGGGCGACCCGCGCGCCCTGCAGGTGCGCCACGCCGCCGATGACATCGGTCCAGACCAGCCATGCGGCAGTGTCGTCAACGGCGAGCTTCGGGCTGCCGGTTGCATGGCCGCGGCCTTTGAGGGTGGCGATTTCCATGCGCTGCAACTCGCGCGACAGGTCCGGCGTGTAGCGCGCCAGCATCAACGTCTGAATACCGTTGGTCTCGCGCAACCAACTGACCCACGCCTGCTTCGCGTCGACCGCCACGTCCACGCGGCCAAGTACCTGCTTGCCCGAATCCACGACCACCGGCGCCGCGAAGCTGTCTCCGGCATCGGTCGTACGCGCCAACCGCAATGCTGGCGTGTCTCCGGCTTCGCTGTACCACCCGACCACCGCGTCGTTGCCAGCGGCCGCGATCGCCGGGCCATTGACCGGGCAACCCGCGATCTTCCAGCCATCGGCATGCACGCTGGCCGGTTCACTCCATTTGCCTGCCGTGCGGCGCACTACCGCGATATCGCGGATGTCCTGCTCGCTGCGGTCCCGGTAAACCACCACAGGCCCCTTGGTGGTCATCGCCGCGTCGGTCTGGCAGCAGTCGCAGACCCTGGCATCCAGCACATTCTCAGTGCCGCGCTCCAGGTCCAGGTCGAAGCCGAGCTGCCGCAATTGTGTCGAACCGCCAGCATGCTGGTCGTCGCCAGGCGACGACTCTTTGTCGCGACCATCCAGCCAGGCGATGCCGATGCTGTCCGCACCCTCCGCCCACATCGCGGCGAAGCCGTGCTCGGCTGCTTTTTCATCGTTGTTGACGCGGGTCACCTGGGTCCATGTCATGCCGCCATCGCGCGAGCGCGCCAGCACCGTGTCGTAGGCCATGGGACTGCTCGCATCGGCCTGCAGCCATTGCATCCACAGCGCACCGTCCGGTGTGCCGCGCAGGTGCGGCGTGTCCGCCCAGTTGACCATCAGCGAGTCGCCCACCGCGACCGTGCGTGGCTGGCTCTGCCAGCCACCCTTGTCGGTGTAGGAGCCGAACTGGAGCGCGTTGCGCCGGCCTTGGGTCCGGTTGATCCAGCTCAGCAGCAAGCGGCCATCCGGCGCGATGCTGAGATCGGGCGCGGACGATCCCGCGGCGGCCGGAAGCGCCCAGACGGCATGCCGGTAGTCGCCGTTCGCAGCAGGTGTCGCGGGCTTGTCCGTCGCCGATGGACTGCAGGCGGCCAGTGCGAGCACGACGAATCCAGTCAAGCATGCATGCGTGGTTTTCAAGACGTTCTCCGTTGGCGTCAAGCCGCGCGCTCGCGGCGTTGGCGTTCCAGGTGGACCAGCAACAGCGAGATCGCCGCCGGCGTCATGCCCGGAATGCGTTGTGCCTGGCCCACCGTTTGCGGCCGCACGCGTTCGAGTTTCTGTCGGACTTCCGCCGACAAGCCATTGGCCGTGATGTAGTCGAAGTCGGTCGGGATCGAGGTGGTTTCATTCCGCTGCTGGCGCTGGATCTCCTCGCGCTGGCGCGCCAGGTATCCCGAATACTTGGTTTCGATTTCGATCTGCTCGGCGACGTTCAAATCGCTCACTGCCGGTCCCAATTCAGGCACCTGCATCATCGTCGCGTAGTCCAGTTCCGGACGACGCAGCAGGTCGATGGCATTGGTCTCGCGGCTGACCTCGATACCGATGTGCCGCGCGATCGCAGCGCCCAATGCGTTGTTCGGCGATGCCCACAAGGCCGACAGGCGCGCGGTCTCGGCTTCCACCGCCTCGCGCTTGTTCTCGAACCGTTGCCAGCGTGCATCGCCGACCAACCCCAGCTCGCGACCGATCGTGGTCAGCCGCGCATCCGCGTTGTCCTCGCGCAACTGCAGGCGGTACTCGGCGCGACTGGTGAACATGCGGTATGGCTCAATCGTGCCTTGGGTAATCAGGTCATCGACCAGCACGCCGAGATAGGCCTGGTCGCGTCGTGGCGACCACGCAGGCTGATCACGCACCAGGCGCGCGGCATTCACGCCGGCCAGCAGACCCTGGGCGGCCGCTTCCTCATAGCCGGTGGTGCCATTGATCTGGCCGGCGAAGAACAGGCCTGCGATCGCCTTGGTCTCCAGCGAAGCCTTCAGTCCACGTGGATCGAAATAGTCGTACTCGATCGCATAACCCGGGCGGGTGATGTGCGCCTGCTCGAACCCGGTAATGCTGCGTACGAGGTCCAACTGGACATCGAACGGCAGCGACGTGCTGATCCCGTTCGGATAGATCTCGGTGATGTCGAGGCCTTCGGGCTCGACGAAGATCTGATGGCTGGCCTTGTCGGCGAAGCGCACCACCTTGTCCTCTATCGACGGGCAATAGCGCGGGCCCACGCCTTCGATCTGCCCGGAATACAGCGGGCTGCGATGCAGCGCGTCGCGGATGATCTGGTGGGTGCGTTCGGTCGTGTGGGTGATCCAGCAACTGACCTGCGACGGGTGATCGTCCAGACTGCCCATGAACGAGAACACCGGACGCGGGTCATCGCCGCGCTGCTCCGTCATCACGCCGTAGTCCAGGCTGCGACCATCGATCCGCGGCGGCGTACCGGTCTTCAGGCGGTCGATGACAAACGGGCGTTCGCGAAGTCTTGCGGCCAGCGTGGTCGCCGGCGGATCACCCATGCGCCCCGCCGCGTACTGGGTTTCGCCGATATGAATCTTGCCGGCCAGGAAGGTGCCTGCGGTCAGCACGATGGCGGGCGCCTGGAAACGCAATCCGGTATTGGTCAGCACGCCGCGTGCGGCATCGCCTTCGATCAGCAGGTCGTCCACCGCGGCCTGGAACACCGTCAGGTTCGGTTGCGATTCCACCGCACGGCGAATGAAGCTTCGATACAGATTGCGGTCAGCCTGGCAGCGCGTGGCACGCACTGCTGGTCCCTTGCTTGCGTTCAATGTTCGCCACTGGATCCCGGCGGCGTCGGCGGCCTTGGCCATAATCCCGCCGAGCGCATCGATCTCGCGGACCAGGTGGCCCTTGCCGATGCCGCCAATGGCCGGGTTGCAGCTCATCGCGCCAACGGTCTCGATGTTGTGGCTGAGCAGCAATGTGCGTGCACCCGCGCGTGCGGATGCAAGCGCGGCTTCGGTGCCGGCATGGCCGCCACCGATCACGATTACGTCGAAGCTGTAGAAGCTCTCATTCATAAGCAGACGATTTTACGCGCGCAGGACGCAACACAGGCCGGACACGAATTCCATAGCCACTGCATCGACTTGGCACGGTTCCTGCTTTATCCCTGTCAGCACTCGGCGTGGCACGCCACAAGCGATAACCAGCATGGAACAGGGGCTGGTTCTGCGCACGACGAGGACGCTTGGGGGCTGGCTGTCGGGGGACAGTCAGCCCCCACTTTTTTTATCAGGACTAGTGCGGATTGTTTCCGGACTACTTCCGGATGCCCAGCACGCGAATGGGCTGGAAAGAGGTGCCGGCGACTGCAGGGTAACGGAACAGGGGGGATCCGGAGGTCCCCACAAGTCGCCGGCAAAGAAAGCTTACCTTGTTCGCGTCGCAGACTGACGCCTACGGTCAGCTACACCCTGACGAGTGGCATTCCCAATCGTGATCAATGTCACGCTATTCCTCGATGGGTGTTCCGCGCTTGCCACGCGTGCGCGCGGCATCGCCGATGAAACCACCCATACGCGATGAAGATTCGCTGCGTTCGCGGCTTGCAGGCGCAGTTGCTCCGGAAGCTTGCGGACGCATGGTCTCCGGCCCTGACGCTTGCCGCGGACGGCGCGTCGGGCGCTGACGATCTTCCTCGTTGCGATAGCCGTTCTCATCCGCGTCGCGCTGCTGTAGACCGCCCAGGTCACGCCAAGGCGGCGGCCGTTCTGAACGGGTTTCGTTGGGGTCATCATGGTCATCCCGATCACCATGATCGTGCGGTGGGCGGGGACGATACCAACCATTGCCACCGTAATACGGGGAGCCGTAATAACTGCGCGGGTAGCCATAAACCAGCCGGCCATAGCGGTCGTAGAAATACGTCGCGCCATACCCGACACCGCCAAAACCGGTTCCCGTTCCGAAGCCGATACCGCCGTAATAACCGCTCGGACCCAAATGGCGGTATTCCACCCGCGGCTGGCCGTAATAATAGTCGCCGTTGCCGCCTCGATATTGATAATCGGTCGCGCACCCGGCGAGGGCGGCAGTGGCGAGCATTGGCAGCAGCAATTTGCGAAGCATGGTGCATTCCCCCGTAGTGATACCTGCGGTATTCAAGCAGCATCGTCCTATCGCATTGAATCCGTGCTTAATCCAGTCCACTTCGTGGCGCTAGCGTCTGAATCGTTCAGCCACGATCCACTGCGTTAGCATGCGTGGATGGAACCGACCAATGGCACCCTGCCCCGCTTCGCAGACGTTCTGGCCGCAGCGGCAAGGATCGCGGCACATGCACGGCTGACCCCCATCGCAAGTTCGCGATCACTGGATGCTATCAGCGGCGCGCACCTGCATTTCAAATGCGAGCAGCTGCAACGCGGAGGCGCATTCAAGTTCCGTGGCGCGTGCAATGCGGTGTTCGCGCTTGATGCCGATACAGCACCACGCGGCGTGGTGACCCACTCCTCCGGCAACCATGGCGCTGCACTGGCGTTGGCCTCGCAGCTTCGCGGCATTGCCTGCCACGTGGTGGTACCGGAGGGTGCGGTTCGCAGCAAGCTTGAAGCCATCAAAGCCAGCGGCGCGATGCTGCATCGGTGTGCGGCGAACCTGGGTGCGCGCGAAGCCGCCTGCGCAAAGGTGCAGGTTGAGACCGGGGCGACCTTGGTGCATCCGTACACCACCGCCGAGGTAATCGCCGGACAGGGCACGGCTGCTCTGGAATTGCTCACCATGCATCCCGACCTCGACGCGCTTGTGGTGCCGGTGGGTGGCGGTGGGCTGGCCGCCGGCTGCTTACTCGCGATGCAGGCGCTGGCCCCACGCTGTCAGTTGTACCTGGCTGAACCCGTCGGCGCCGACGATGCCGCACGTTCATTCGCGCGCGGCGAACTTGATCATGACGTGGTGCCGGACACGATCTGCGATGGCCTGCGCGCTGGCATGGGCGCCATCAACTTTGAAATCCTGCGCACCAGCAATGCGCGCGTGCTCACCGTCGACGATGCCCAGACCATCGCCGCGATGCGCCTGTTGTGGTCGCGCGGCAAGCAGTTGGTGGAACCGTCATCGGCCACCGTGCTCGCGGCAGTGCTGGCGAATCCCGCGCTGTTCGAAGGCCGCAAGGTCGGATTGATCCTGTCCGGCGGCAACGTCGATCTGGACGCGCTGCCGAAGTTGTTCGCGCTGGCGCCGGCAAGCGCCGACTGAGTATTTGGAATTGCAAGTATTTTGCCGGGCCAGGAGCGTCTGAACAACTCGCCGATCCGATTCCGATCATGGTTCGACAGGCTCACCACGAACGGAATCAGCAGGCTCACCACGAACGGAATCAGCAGGCTCACCACGAACGGAATCAGCAGGCTCACCACGAACGGATCAGCAGGCTCACCACGAACGGAGTCAGCAGGCTCACCACGAACGGAATCAGGGCGTTACCCGTTCGCCCTGAGCCAGTCGAAGGGTGAACGGGCCGTTGTTCAGCCCCTTTTTAACGCCGCCGTATCGGAATGCGCGACAGGGGCACCGAAGCGACATCGACATCACCCTCGCGGATCGGCGTGCCGGCCTCCGGTGCCCACGCCATCGCGCTGATGGTTTCCCATGTCGCCGGCAATGTTCCATCCGCGCCACGCCTGCCGTGGTAAGCCTGCGCAGCTGCGGTGAATCGCGCGCGTCCGGTCAACGTATGCCGGCGCGAATGCAGCGCATTGGTCGCGCCGATCGCGCGCAACTCCCGCATCAATGCTGGCAGGTCAGGGTAGTGCGTGGTGTCCACTTCGCGATCGATGACTGGCTGGTGGAAGCCCGCACGCACCAGCGCATCACCAAAGCCGGCGATGTCGCCAAACGGACTGACATGCGGCGCGGAAT
Source organism: Lysobacterales bacterium (assembly GCA_038323895.1). GTDB lineage: Bacteria > Pseudomonadota > Gammaproteobacteria > Xanthomonadales > Xanthomonadaceae > Thermomonas. Next base: position 7,181 of record JBBQHK010000013.1, read on the forward strand.
CGGCCTGCGCGAAGGCGTCGCGCAGTTCGCAGAGCGTGTCCGGGCCGAAGGTCGACACCAGCAACAGGCCACGTGGCTTGAGCACGCGTCGGAAACCGGCCAACACCGCATCGAGGTCGTCGACCCATTGCAGGCACAGGTTGGAGAACAGTACGTCGACCGATGCGTCTACCAGCGGCAGCGCACGTGCATCCGCGCACACCGGTTGCGGCGTGCGCGCGAACAGGTTCCAGCGGGATGCGTCCCATCGCGACAATCCACGGCTCGCCTGCTGCAGCATCGGTAACGCAAGATCCATCGCCAGAACCTGCGCCTTGGGCCAGCGTTTTTGCATGGCCATCGCCGCGGTGCCGGTGCCACAACCCAGGTCGAGTACCCGCTGCGGCGGTTCGCGCTTGAGCGCGGGGTCATCGAGATAGTCGAGGGATTCCAGCAAGCGCGCTTCGACCTGATGCTGCAGCTGTGCGGCTGCCGCGTAACTGCCTGCCGAACGCGAGAACGCACGTCGCACCTGGCGTGAATCGAACAGCGGCGCAGTCATGCAGGTGATCCTGACTGCACATCGCCAAGGAACTCAAGCAGGTGCCCGGCAACCTCCTCGGCGTGGGTCAGGAATGGTGCGTGCCCGGCATGCTCAACCTGCGCATCGCGTGCATTCGGGGTGGCGCTTGAAGCCTGCTGCATCGCCCGTGGGTCGACCAGCCGGTCGCGGCGTCCGGACAGCCACAGGCTTGGCATGCCGAGCGTTGGCAACGATGCACGCAGGTCGCTGGTCTCCAGCACTGCCAAGCCTTCGGCCAGCACATGCTGCGCGGGTTCTCCGCGCTCGAAGAGATTCTTCTGCAGCATCCGCAATTCATCCCGTGCATGGTCGGAGCCAAAAGCTTCCAGCGCGATGAAACGTTCCAGCGTGCCGCGCCAATCGTCGCGCAGGCCGTCGGCGAAACTGCGGAACACCTCAACCGGCATCCCCTGCGGCCAGTCGTCGCTGCGGACGAATTTTGGCGTGGCGCACAGCATGATCAGTGCAGGTAAGCGTTGCGGCTGCATGCTCGCTGCATGCAATGCCACCAATCCACCCAGCGACCAACCGCACCACGGCGCCACCGGCACCGCGTCAAGGATGGCGTGCGTGGCGGCCTCAAGCGTCAGCGGCACATCGCAATCGCGACTTCTGCCATGGCCGGGAAGGTCCACGATGTGCAGTGTGCGCGAAGCCTGCAATCGTTCCACCAGCGGCGCGAACACGCCGCCATGCATCGCCCAACCATGCAACAACACCAGCGGCGGGCCACGACCGATCACCTCGATCTGCAGCGCGCTCATGCCGCCGCCAATTCGTTTGCACGCGCGAGTGCATCCAGAAGACCCGCAACTTCACTTTCCGTATGCGCCGCGCTCAACGTAATTCGCAAGCGTGCTTGCCCTTCAGGTACGGTCGGCGGGCGGATCGGCGCCACCCAATAACCCTGCGCTTCCAGAGCCGCCGCCATCGCAATGGCACGCGTATCGGTGCCGCACAACATGGGTTGGATCGAAGTGTCCGACGACGTCAAGTCAAGGCCACGCGCATGCGCACCTTCGCGTAATTGGGCGATGCGTGCCTGCAACTGTTCGCGCAGGTCATCGCCTTCGCGTGCAATACGCACCGCTTCCAACGTCGCGATGCACTGCACGGGTGGCAGCGCAGTGGTGTAGATGTGTGGACGCGCGGTTTCCGCGAGGTGCGCGATGAGGTCCGCATCCCCAACCACAGCCGCGCCGTAGCTGCCAAGCGCCTTGCCGAACGTCACCAGTTGCAACGGTACATCGCGTACGCCCAATCCCGCGGCAGCCACACTGCCCTGCCCATTCGGGCCCAGCACGCCGATGCCGTGCGCGTCATCGACGTACATGGTCGCCTGCTGTTGCCGCGCGATCTCGGCCAGCGCGGGCAACGGTGCGATGTCGCCATCCATCGAGAACACACCGTCGGTGGCCAGCAGCGCGGCGCCATCGACATGGGACGCAAGCTGACGTGCGGCCGCCTCGACATCAGCATGTGGATAGCGCTTCAGCGTACAGCCCGACAAGCGCGCTGCATCAATCAGACTGGCGTGGTTGAGCTTGTCCTGCACGCAGACATCGCCCGCGCCGAGCAAAGCCTGCACCACGGCAAGATTGGCCATGAAGCCACTGCCGAACAACAACGCACGCGGCGCTTGCAGCCAATCGGCGATCTCACGTTCCAGCACTTCATGCGCGACGGTGTGGCCGCAGACCAGGTGCGAAGCGGTGGCGCCGGCACCATGTGCCTGCGCGCCATCGCGCAAGGCAGCAACGACACGTGGATGCCGCGACAGGCCGAGATAGTCGTTGCCGCAGAACTCCAGTAACCACTGGCTCTTACCGTCCAGGCCGTCGACTTCGCAACGCAACCCATCGCGTCGCGAAATCGTGCGCGTTCGCCGACGCCGCGACGCGGCCTCGCGCTCCGCGCGCGAGGCGAGCACGCGTTCACCCAGCGATTCGCGCATGGCTCAGGCGGCTTCGGTGATGCCGGCATGCACCGTCGAACTGCATGCGGGGATCGCATCGTCGACGGCCGCTTCAATCTGCATCGGACGCAACCCCAGGCGTGCGAACAAGGCCTGGTCGCGTTCGGTATCCGGGTTGCCGGTGGTCAGCAGTTTTTCGCCATAGAAGATCGAATTGGCACCGGCCGCAAAACACAACGCCTGCAATTCATCGCTCATGGATTCGCGCCCGGCAGACAAGCGCACCATCGAGCGCGGCATCATGATCCGCGCCGCCGCCACCGTGCGCACGAACTCGAACGGATCGATCTCGGCGGTACCGGCCAGCGGCGTGCCTTCGACCTGCACCAGCCGGTTGATCGGCACTGAATCCGGATGCGCGGGCAAATTGGCGAGCGCCTGCAACAGGCCGGCGCGCTGGCTGCGCGACTCGCCCATGCCGACGATGCCGCCACTGCAGGTCTTCATGCCGACATCGCGCACATGACCCAGCGTGTCGAGCCGATCCTGGTATTCGCGGGTGTGGATGATCTCGCCGTAGAACTCCGGCGCGCTATCCAGGTTGTGGTTGTAGTAATCCAGGCCGGCATCACGCAGCGCGTGCGCCTGCGGCTCGCTGAGCATTCCCAGGGTGGCGCAGGTTTCCAGGCCGAGCGACTTCACCTCGCGGATCATGGCGGCGACCTTGGGGATGTCGCGGTCCTTGGGACTGCGCCAGGCCGCGCCCATGCAGAAGCGCGATGCGCCCGCCGCCTTGGCCTGCTTGGCCTGGGCGACCACCTCCTCGGTGGCCATCAGCTTGGTCGCATCGACACCGGTGTGATAGCGCGCCGCCTGCGGGCAATAGCCGCAATCCTCAGGGCAGCCGCCGGTCTTGACCGACAGCAAGGTGCTGACCTGGACTTCGGAAGGATCGAAATGCTGGCGATGCGCTGTGCCGGCAACGTGCAGCAGCTCGGTGAATGGCAGCGCGAACAGGGCTTCGACCTCGGCGCGTGCCCAGTCGTGGCGAACGGGAAAGTAGTTGGTGGGGGCAACTCTGACTGCAGGCATGGGGATTCCCCGAGGGACGCGGCGTGGGCAATGCGGCAGTCTGGAAACCATGAAGCCGCCTGTCAACCTGAGCCACGCCCTGAAAGTTGACGATGGCCGCCAAGCGCCCCTGCGCTGGCTGTTCGCCTTGCACTGCATGGTCTGCGGCGAAGCCGGACAGGACGGCCGCGACCTCTGCCGCGCTTGCCATGCCGCGATGCCGTGGCAAGGCCCGGCCTGCCTGCGATGTGCCCTGCCATTGCCCCACCCGGGCACCTGCGGTGCCTGCCTGCAGCATCCGCCGCCACTGACGGAAACACATGCGGTGTTCAACTATGCATTTCCCCTGGACCGTTTGCTGCCACGACTCAAGTTCCATCGCGACTTCGCCAGTGGTCGGGTGCTGGCGCATGCGATGGAAGACCACTGTGTGCAGCTCAGCCAACCCGATGCATTGTTGCCCCTGCCGTTGCACCGCGAGCGATTGCGTCGACGTGGTTACGACCAGACGCTGGAGCTGTCGCGCCCGCTGGCACGGACGTTGGGTTTGCCGTTGGCGGCAGGCCTGCTGGAGCGATCGAAACCAACAAGCGCGCAATCACGGCTGGATGCCGATGCGCGCAAACGCAACCTGCGCGGTTCCTTTCGCGTGGTCACCGGGGAACCGCTGCCTGCGCATATCGTGCTGATCGACGACGTGATGACCACCGGCGCCACCCTGCATGCCGCTGCACGGGTCCTGCTTGCCGGCGGTGCAATGCGTGTGGATGCCTGGGTCTGCGCCCGCGTTGCGTGAGGGCATCGGATTCCTGGGCGTTTTTTGCCGCCTAGGGATGTGCCAGCGCGAAATGCATGGCAATGCCGACAAAAACCGTGGCCCCGACCCAATGGTTGTGCAGGAATGCCCTGAAACACGCATCGCGACCACGGCTGCGCGCGAGCCAGAACTCATAGGCGATCAATGCGCCCGCGACCGCGAGTGCCCCCCAATACCAGCCACCGAGTCCGGCCTGGCGGCCTACCAGGAACATTGCAAACAGCATGCAGGCGTACAGCACGCCCACCGCGATCAGGTCCAGGTCACCGAACAGGATCGCGGTGGACCTGGCGCCCATGCGCAGGTCGTCCTCGCGATCGACCATCGCATACCAGGTGTCGTAGGCGGTGGCCCAGAAGATAGTGGCCAGATACAGCACCCACGCGATAACCGGGACCTTGCCAGTGATCGCGGCAAACGCCATGGGAATGCCCCAGCCGAACGCCATGCCCAGATAGACCTGCGGCAGATAAGTATGCCGCTTGAGATACGGATAGCTGGCGGCAAGCACCACTCCAACCACGCTCATGTAGATGGTCAGGCGGTTCATCGTCAGCACCAGTGCAAATGCCATCAGCATCAGCACCGCGAACACGGCCAAGGCCTCGCGGCCGGAGACCGCCCCGCTCACCAACGGACGCTGGCGCGTGCGCTCCACCGAACCATCCAGCCAGCGATCCGCATAGTCGTTGATCACGCAGCCCGCCGACCGGGTCAGCCAGACCCCCAGGGTGAACACCACGAGTGTCCACATCGGCGGCACACCTTTCGCCGCCAGCCACAGTCCCCACCAGGTTGGCCACAACAGCAGCAGCCAGCCGATCGGCCGGTCGCCCCGCACCAGCCGCCAGTACTGGTGCAGGCGCTCACGCCAAAACGGCGGTCGTGAGGACGATTCCGGTCGCGGGGGGGCGTCGCGTTCGTAAGCCATGGCGACAAGCCTACCAGTGGGACGGGCAGGGGCAATCGTGCGAGAATGCCGACCCGCGACGCATTGCGCCGCGTGGCACGCGCCTGTAGCTCAGCCGGATAGAGTAGTGGCTTCCGAAGCCATTGGTCGGGGGTTCGAATCCCTCCAGGCGCACCATCTCGCAACAACTTTCCGAAGTCGGGATTTCCTGCCTTCGCGCATGGCGCTCAGGCGTTCACCGCCGCGCGAACCCGTGGTTCGCACACGCGGCGCTTCACCCCTCCAGGCGCACCATCTCGCAACAACTTTCCGAAGTCGGGATTTCCTGCCTTCGCCCGTGGCGCTCAGGCGTTCACCGCCGCGCGAACCGACCGTCACCGACGATTCGCCGCGCCTGAACGAAAACGGCCCGCTTGCGCGGGCCGTTTCGTGTTGCTGTTGCCTGCGTGAATCAGTTGACGCTGACCGCGCTCCATGCCGCTGCCACTGCGTTGTGCTGCGCGGAACCGCCACCGTACAGATCGGTCGCCGCGCTCAGGGTGGCCGCACGGGCAGCTGCGTAATTGGTGCCGGACGTCATGTAAACCGTCAGCGCGCGGTACCAGATCTTCTCGGCGGCGCTGCGGCCGATGCCGGTGATCGAGGTATTGCCATTGCACACCATTGAAGCCGGCGTCAGGTTGGCCCAGCTGCCGGCGCCAAAGCCTGCAGGCACGACCGCGCCTTCGGCAAGCAGGTAGTAGAAGCGGTTGGCCGGTCCCGAGCTGTAATGCACGTCGATAGTGCCGATATCGGCGGTGTAGCAGTCGCGCGACACACCGTCCAGGCTGGGCTTGAACATCCAGCGGATCGCCTGGGACATGTTGGCGTTGTTCGGGAACAACTTTTCACCGATGACGTAATCGGGGGTGTCACTGGGACTGTTGGTCCGGTACTCGACCATGGCGCCGAAGATGTCGGAGTTCGCTTCATTCAGGCCGCCGGATTCACCGCTGTAGACCAGGTTGGCGGTGCGGCTCATGACGCCATGCGTCATTTCGTGGCCGGCGATGTCCAGCCCGACCAGCGGCAGGATCGACGCGCCATTGTCGCCATCACCAAAGGTCATGCAGAAGCAGGCATCGCTCCAGAACGCATTGGCGTAGTTGCGGCCGTAATGCACGCGGCTCAGCGAGCCTTTGCCATCACCGGCAATGCCGTTACGCCCATGCACGTTCTTGAAATAGTCCCAGGTCATCGCAACGCCGAAATGGGCGTCCGCAGCAACGGTCTGCGAATTGTTGAGCAGGCCATTGCCCCAGGTGTTGTCGGCATCGACAAAATCACTGCCGAGGCCTGCGGTCTTGAGCGCCATGTTGGTGGTCTTGCCGCCACCGCGGCTCAAGTCCGTCAGTTGGTACTGGCCACCGCACGAAGACGTGTTGAGGACCACGCTGCCAAGGGTCAGCGAATTGCCGGTGCCCACCGCCGCAGTCGCCGTGCAGCTACCGCCGCCAGGACCTGGCCGCGCGGTTTCGATGCCATCCCACTGGTCGAGGATCTTGCCACTGCGGGCATCGACGAAATAATGCATCTCGGTCGGTGTCTGGTCGGGCTTGATGCCGTTGAAGATGACTTCATGCGCCAGCACCGGGCTGGCACCGCGCGCGTAGACCACCAGGCGCGACGAAGGCGCACCCACGAAGTTGCCCCCGAAACGTGCACCGGCTTCCACGATCGCCTCGTCGCGGCTGATGCGGGACACCAGGCTTGGGCGCGTGCTGCTCTTGAGCGTCTGGCTGACCTTGCCGACCTTGCCATTGCGCGAATGCACGACGAAATCGCCGCCGATCACCGGCAGGCCGCGATAGGTGCGCTGGAAACGCACGTGCTCGGTGCCGTCGTCATCGACAATCGCATCGCTCGCCTTGAATGCGTCGGCATTGGCGCGGCGCACTGCATCGGCGGCGACCCCATTGACCATCGCATTGGCGCGGCTGATGGCCGCGGACTTCTGGTTTCCGGCGGCATCCGCCGGACTTGACATGGCAAGTCCGGAAGCGACGGCAAGGCTCAACAGGCAGATCTGGACTTTCATGGCATGTTCTCCGTGGTGATCAGGACCGGCCGCTGGTGCGTCCGGTGGTGGACTGGGTATAGGCTTCAGCACGTGCTTCGGTAATGGCTCAGGTAGAGATTGGCATCCGGGGAGCATCGGTGGCGCGGGCTGCCGATACATGGGTACGCATGGGTGCCGGTGGTTGCAGGACGGCGCCGTCGAAATAGGACACGTAGATCTGCGTGCCCCGCGGCGAATAACCGATGAAGGTCGCATCGAACGCTGGCTCGTATGCGTGTGGATAGGCGGTGTTGAGCTTGGCGTTTTCCTTTTCGATCAGCAGCCCAAGGCTCTCGGCATTGTCGAGCGTCGTGTTGTAATCCTGCAGCACCTGCTTGGTCTGCAGGTACACCGGTATGAACTGGCTCTTCCCGCGCAGCGACCTGTCAAAAAACTGCCGGAAGTAATACATGGGTTGACGCAGGCGCGGCAGCACCTTGACCACTGCCGTGCTGACGCCGCACAAGGTGCCGGCTCCGTTGCGGACGATACAGACCGCCTGCGCCGCGCGTGCAGTGGCGGCCGCATCGTCGACGATCGCCTTGTTGCTGCGCCAGAACGTCATCAACTCCTCGCCAAGTGCGGGGGTCACGTTTTTCCAGACCGGGATGATCTCAACCTTCACCTCGCCTTGACCTGCGAAGTGTCCCTCGGTATCAGCGTCTGCACCAGCGTCAGGTATTCACCTAGCTGAAGCTTGCCATCCTTGTTCGCATCGAAGCTCGACAGCGGTGGCGCCGCCTTCCCGGCATTCTTGACCAGGATCAGCGTGCTGTATTCGGCCGGATCGATCGCGCCGTTCTTGTTGCTGTCCACGGCCATGAATTGCCGGCGCAGATTGGCTTCGCGCTGGCTGGTCCGGCGCACCTGCTCCCAGCCCTTGCGGAATTCCTGCTGCGACAGGCTGCCGTTGCGGTCGAGGTCCCATGCGCTGAAGGCAGCGTCCGCCGCCGTCGTTTCAGCTCCCACGGATGTCGATGGCGCCGGCTTGGTTTGCGCCTTGGCGATGCCAATCACGGAAACCACCAGGAATGAACCTGCAAGGATGATGGCGTGATTCATGCGTTTGCAGGCTCGGCAGGCAGGTCGGATTCAAACGTGATCAGGTCGCGGATCTCGGCCGTGCGCAAGCCGATCATCATCGGGTTGCGCACGTTCGGCAGGAAGCTGATGTCGAAGATTTCGGTGATGTCGCCTTCAAAGCGGATCCAGTTCGACACATCGCCATTGGTCAGCGAGACGATCTGCACGCCGCACCATGGCTCGGCATCACGCTTCTTGAGCTCCTCATCCAGCTGCAGGCCTTCAAAGCGCTGGTTGCGCGGCTTCGAAAGACCCACCGCGGCCACGTTGCCGATGATCGACAAGCCGCGGGCGAAACCCGGCACGAACGCATGCGGCACGAACTTCTTCGTCTCGAAATCCACCCAACCGAGGAAGCCGGTGCCGGCGTTCAGCACCCACAACCTGCCGTTGTGCCAGCGCGGCGAATGCGGCATCGACAGGCCTTCGCAGACGATCTCGTCGGTCTCGATGTCGATCACCACGCCACCGTCCTGGCGCCGGTCGCGCCAGCCATCGACGCTATCACTCTTGCAAACCGCCGTGACGTACTTCGGGCGACCATCGACCATCGCCAGGCCATTGAGATGGCAGCGATCCTCCGGCGCCAGCTTGCTGATGAACTTGGGCTTCCAGATCGCCTTGAAACTATGGGTCTGGCTCAGCTCAGCCAGGCAGGAGTACTTGGTGTTGACGAACACCACCTTGCCGTTGCTGCAGATACCGAGCTCATGGATGTCGAGGTCGCCTATGGTCTGAGCGTTGCGCGGGACATAGCACTTGTCGAATTGGCCATGGATCACTTCGTTAGGACGCAGCACGTTCTCGAACCGCCATAACTGGTACAGGCCGCCCAGGTAGATGCGTTGGGCATTGCCGACGATCCCCATTGCGCGCTCGAAGATGCGCTCGAAGAACGACACCCGGCCTTGCTTGTCGCTGCCAACCAGGTAGATGCGCCCGGTCTGGTAGGAGGAAATGGCCAGCGACATCTTGTGCTGGGCCAGCCAGCCCGCCAGTCCGCGCGAGCAGCTTTTCTCCACCTTCAGCTTGGTCAGGTCTTTGGCTTGCTTGCCAGCGGGGAGTTGCGCCGCGGCGGCCTGGGCCGGCGATTCCACGCCAACCTGGTCGAGGCCGGTGTCGATGTCGGCCTTTCCGGGGGCTTCCTGGCCTGGTGTTTCGTCTGGGATTTTTTCGTCTGCCACGTGGTCTTCCAACTACTTATGCCGAGGGCCTGGCATAACGCCAGGACCGTGCCTGTTTGCGAATCACCAGGCGAAGCGCACGACCACCTGGCCGCCGACAACACTGTTGAACGCGCCGCCGTCCACCCAGTTGGCGCCCGCAGTCACGCCCCAGCCACCCTTCTGGATGCCGATGCCCAGGTCCACCATCGAACTGGTGCCGGCGGTACTGGTCGTGCCGAAGAAGTTGCCGGCCACGGTGTAGTTCATTTCGCCGTCGAACTCGCGGATCGCATTGATCGAGCCGTAGGGGGTGATGCTCATGCCAGACGACGTCTGGAAAGCTTTGCTGAACTCCACGCCGACGCGGCCACGCGACGAGATGCCGCCACGCCCTTCGAAGTTCGCACGATCACCGAAGATCGTCTGGACGCCGTCGACCTTGGTGCGGGTGTACTGCACCTGAGGCGTAATCGTGAAGCCACCGCCGGTCATCCACGGGTAGCCCACTTCGAGGTTGGCCGCCGAAGTGTGCGCGCGCGATTGCAGGTTGCCCGCAGCGGAACTGGCGTCCACGTCCACAGCCATCCAGCGACCGGAAACATCGACGTAGAAGCCCTGCGGTGCGAACCAGGTCGCGTACGCACCCCAGGTCATGCCGTCCATACGGTTCTGACCGATGCCGGCTCCGGTCAAGCGCTGGCGGCCATCAGCGGTGCCAAGGGTCACGCCGGCATGAAACCCCTCGAACAGGTTGGCATTGACCCCGACTTCGCGACCCCATGTGGTGAGGTCATAGGCGAAGTTGCCGCCTTGCCCGAAGTTGGTCGCCACGTGGTCCGGGGACACGTCGCCTTCGCTGGTGTAGAAGCGCACGAACGCGCTCATCACCTTGCCGGCATCCCCATAGGGATTCACGCCAAGCCGCTGGCGCATGGTTCCGATCTGGGGATTCAACATGCCGGCAGCACCGGAGGCGACGTTTGCCGCCAGCGTGCCGCTATCCAGCAAACCGGCAACATCCAGCTTGATCGAGAACACATCAGGTGCGGTGTTGGCCACATTGATGTTGCTGCCGATGCTGTACTGCAAGTCGATGAAGTTGCGCGCAGCGTTGTAACTCAGGATCTGCCCGGGCACGAAATTCCCCGCAACCGAGGTGCCGGTTACGCGCGCGAAGTCGATAGAAGTCTGGCGAGTTGTCGGCAATCCGGCGAACAGGATATCGACGCGCTGAGCGGCATTGGCGGACATGTTGCCGTCCACGAACAACTGGTCGCTGGACAGGGTGGACAAGTCGACGTCCAGGCCGAGGGACCCGGTGCCGCCGAGGTTGCCAGCAATGGTCAGGACATCGTCGGTATCGCCATCAAGGAAGCTGATGGTGTTGACGTTGGTCAGGGTTTCCGTGCTGCCGCCGCCGAAGTCGATCAGATTATCGCCACTGACTGAAATCAGTCCCAGGTTGAGGATGCTGTCGGTGCCGGCGCCCATGTGGATTGCGCCGTCGGCCAACTCGATCAGGCCGCCCGCGTTGTTGACGATGCTGTCGTTGCCATCGCCGAAGTCGGTCGACTGGTTGAACACGTGCCACACGCCGCCGTTGTTGTTGTTGAGCCGATCGTTCCCGCCCAGCAGCACCAGCGAACCGTAGATGTCGCCGGTGTTGTTGATGACTTCGACACCATCACTGCCAAGCACCGCGATCTGACCCTCAAGCGGTGCATCCGCATTCAGCGTGCCGCTGTTGTTGAGGGTCGCCGTGCCGTAAAGCGACCCCATCTGGATCGCGGCCACATAGGCGTCATCACCATCGGCAACCGCCAGCACGTCGCCGGCGTTGTTGATCGTGACATTGCCGTAGGCGCTGGCAAGGATGCCGTATGCGGTATCTGGCGAAGTTGCCGTGATATCGCCACTGTTGTTCACCACGACGTCGCCCAGGTACGACTGCGCTGCGATGCCGTAGGCACCGTAGTAGCCAGTCGCTTCGATGGTTCCACTGTTGGTGACAGCCGTATTGCCCAGCACCGAGTAACCGCTCACGCCGATCGCGGTGCCGTAAGCGGACACCGCGCCGATTTGACCGGCATTGGTGACGGTCACATCACCCAGGCCGCTGTAGGCCTGGATGCCCACTGCCCCGCCGTAGACGCCGTCGGCGGAAATGCTGCCGGCATTGGCCAGCGCAACATCGCCATATTCCGAACGTCCCTCGATGCCGATGGCGACGAGCAACGCCGAGGCTTCGATCTGGCTGGTGGTCGTGGTGGTGATGCTGGTGCCGTAATCGGAGCGTGCGGCGATACCGGTCGCGTAGTAATTGCCGTCGGCAACAACACTGCCGCTGTTGCTTATCTGGCTATAGGCGCCACGCGCCAGCACGCCGTATGCCGATTGGCCAAGATAGCCATTGATGCCGGTGTCGCTGGCGATAATGTCGCCGCTGTTGTTGACCGATGCCGTCCCGTCAGAGGCACGAGCGAATACGCCCACGGCGACATCTCCTCCGCTGATGGCGGTGATGTCGCCGCTGTTGGTGATGCTGGTGTCGCCAGCCGAGGCCACTCCGAAAATGCCAGCCGACTGGCCGTAGGCATAGACCTCGATCGAACCGGCATTGCCCACCATCACGTCGCCCTGCGTGGCAATGCCAAGCACGCCGAAACCGATGCCCGCATAGGAATAGGCTTCAATTGAACCGGCGGCGGTATTGAGCACCGAGACGTCGCCGGTACCGGAGCTCGCATACACACCGTAGGCGTACTTGGCGTTGGCATACAGCGAACCGCTATTGACCACCGTTGATCCGGTGAAGCCGGCAGCATCCACTGCCTTGGCGGTATCGCCGGCCACTGCCGACACCGAGCCGCTGTTGTTGACCGACGCCGCGCCATTCTGGGCGAAGGACACGATGCCACTGGCGCCGTAGTTCTGGAATGCGGTGCTCTCGACCTCGATGTCGCCGGCGTTGGTGACGCTGGCATCGCCCGCGAACGCGAGTGCGGTGGCGCCAGCAGCGCTGCCCGCCGAATACACTTCGATCGAACCGGTCGCGGTGTTGCTGATGGCGGCATCGCCATCGGCCGACACCACGATGCCGTAGGCGCCGTAGCCGTACTTGCTGTATTGCGAGGCATACACCGAGCCGCTGTTCGTCACGCTGGCCGAACCATTGGTGCCGGTCGCGGTCGCCGCGATGCCGGTGCCTCCGTAATACCCGACCGCCGACACGTCGCCGTTGTTGCTGATCGTGATCTCGCCTTCTTCGTAATTGGAGGTGGCATTGATGCCGGTCGCCAGCAGGCTTCCGTACACCGAGGTGCTGTAGGTATAGGGATCGTAATAGGTGGTGATCGAGCCGGCGATGATGTCGCCGCCGTTGGTGATCGTGACCGAACTTCCGCCCTGCGCCTGGATGCCGGTGGCGTAGTAGCCCTGGGCTTCGATGTTGCCGCTGTTGTCGACCTGGATCACGTCGCCGGTGGCGTAGATGCCATAAGCCGGACTCTGGCTCAGCGACACGGCATAGACATCGCCATCGTTGGTCACTGATGTCGTCCCGGTGCCCTGCGCTTCGATGCCGGCTGCCCATGTGTAGCCCGCCACAGCAATCGAACCCGAATTCGTCACCCCTACGTCCGCTCCCGAGGCGAAGATGCCGTCGGCCAGGCCGTAGTAGGAAATTACGGTGAGGTCGCCGCTGTTGTCTATCGACACGTCGCCGGCGATCGAATAACCGTAGATGCCGATGGCGTCGCCATAAAGCGAACCGACGTAAATGTCGCCACTGTTGTCGATTGCGACATTGCCGTAGGCATAGGCCCGCACTGCCGTCGCGCCGGCACCGATGCCGATCGCATCCACGCTGCCTGCATTGTCAATGGTCACATCGCCATAACTCGAACTTGCATCGATGCCGATCGCCTCGCCCGCGGCGATTGCATAGATGCTCCCGCCCGAATTGGTCACCGACGTGCCGTAGTACGAACTCGCCACGATGCCGATGGCAGCCGCGTAGCCGTTGGCCATGATGCTGCCGCTGTTGCTGACTTCCGCGTATCCGCCACGCGCCAGCACGCCATAGGCGGCGACGCCGGTGTAGCCGTTCACGCCGTCCACCGAGGTCACGATGTCGCCGCTGTTGGTCACCGAGGCGGAACCGTAGTCGGCACGCGCGAACACGCCCACCGCCACATTGCCGCCGGTCACCGCGCTGATACTGCCGCTGCTGGTCACGCTTGCGTCGCCCGCCTGCGCCAGCGCGAACACGCCCACCGACTGGCCGTAGGCATAGACATCGATTGCGCCGGCGTTGTCCACCATCACGTCGCCCTGGGTCGCGATGCCCAGCACGCCAAAACCTCGACCCAGATACGAATACGCTTCGATGCTGCCGGCAGCCGCATTGCTTACCGACACGTCACCCGTGCCGGAAACGGCATACACGCCGTAGGCGTACTTCGCGTTGGCATACAGCGAGCCACTGTTGACAACGGTGGTGCCGGTGAAGCCCGCGGCATCGATTGCACGGGCGGCGTTGCCCGACACCGCCGACACCGAGCCGCTGTTGCTGGCACTGGCGTCACCATTCTGCGCGAACGACACGATGCCGCTGGCGTTGTAGTACTTCTGCGCGGTACTGGACACATCGATGTCGCCCGCATTGGTCACGCTGGCATTGCCAGCGAAAGACAGCGCCGTCGCGCCACCTGCGGTCCCTGCGGAATTGACCGTGATCGACCCGGCCGCGGTGTTGCTGATGGCGGCATCGCCATCGGCCGACACCACGATGCCGTAGGCGCCGTAGCCGTACTTGCTGTACTGCGAGGCATACACCGAGCCGCTGTTGGCCACGATGGCCGCACCGTTGGTGCCGGTCGCCGTCGCCGCGATGCCGGTGCCGCCCTGGTAGCCGACCGCGGACACGCCGCCACTGTTGTTGATCGTGATCGCGCCATCCTCGTAATTGGAGGTGGCATTGATGCCGGTCGCCAGCAGGCTTCCGTACACCGAGGTGGTGTAGGTGTAGGGATCGTAATAGGTGGTGATCGAGCCGGCGATGATGTCGCCATCGTTGGTGATGGTGACCGAGCTGCCACCCTGCGCCTCGATGCCGGTCGCAACGTAACCCTGCGCATTGATGTCGCCGTTATTGGTGACCTCGACGATGTCCCCGGTGGCGTAGATGCCGAATGCCTCACCGTAGGTGGCGAACGCCTGGATCGAGCCATCGTTGGTGACCGACGTCAGATCGGTTCCCTGCGCCTCGATGCCGGCCGCCCAGCCGCCGTACACGTTTTCAGCCTCGATGTTGCCGCTGTTGCCGACATCCACATTCACGCCAGAGGCGAAGATGCCATCGGCCAGGCCGTAGAAGGACGTCGTGGCGATATCGCCGCTGTTGTCGATCGACACATCGCCTGCAATCGAATAGCCGTACACGCCGATCGCGTTTTCGTATACCGACAACGCAAAGATCTCACCGGCATTGTCGATGTCGACGTTGCCATACGCATATCCCTCGATACCCGTTCCGTTGCCATACAACGAGACGGCTTCAAGAGCGCCGGTTGCCTGGTTGGTGATGTCGACACTGCCTGCACTGCTGTACCCGCTGATGGCCGTGGCGTTGTAGTAGATGTCCACTTCGCTGATCGGGTCGGCATTGACGATGACAACGTCGCCCGTATCCGACTCGCTGATCGCCAGCGGCATGATGAATGCGGCAGGCACGGCGGCCTCATGGACCACGGTCAAGTCGAGTACCGGGCTGGCATCAGTCGCAAGTTCGGTGCAAGGCATCAACTCCGCGGCGGGTGCCTTGCAGCTGGCGGCGAACGCGCCGCCACTGGCACCCAGCGCCAGTGCGGCCAGCGAGGCCGCCATGGCCATGCGCACCGCACGGGTCATTGGCGCAACCTTGATGACCCGCTTGCGCCGTGAGTTGCCCGACCCGCTCTTGTTCTTGATGCCGCTCATATGACCCCCGAGGTCCAATCTTCAGAATGTGTAATCCACGATGCTGCATCGCAACAGGCGCGACGAACGCTCCCCAATTGCCTTGTGGATCAGGCGCCGCACACACCCACAGCCGTGTACGGACATCATTGTGTTATCGCCGTCACACTACCTTCATGTCAACCCCGGAGGCGGTTTTGCTTGAAAAAACAATGACTTGCATTCCAGGACGGGCAGATTGGGTTTGGCAACCGTTTGAAATGCTGCGTGGCAGCATGAAGATTCAGGGGTAACGCAGCGCGCTCCGCCGCCTGCTCATAAATCGTCACGCAAGCCTCCAATCCGGCGCACCGGGGTGGATAGCGCCGACGCCAGCGCAGCCTCACCGCTCCACAGTTCGACGCCTTGGCGTGCACGTGACAATCCCGTGTAAACCAGTTGCCGGGTCAACACCCGGTGTTGCGCCACGGGTGGCAGCAGCAGGGCGACATGGGCGTATTCGGATCCCTGGCTCTTGTGCACAGTGATCGCGAAAGCGCTTTCGTGAGCGGGCAGGGCGGCAGGAGCGAACGCGCGCGCGCGGCGCGCGCCAACTTCGGCACCACCCGCGCCGGCAGGAGCTTCAAACCAGATCCGCAGGCCACCATCGGCATCGGCCAGACAAATGCCGACATCGCCATTGAAGAGTCGCGTGACGTGGTCGTTGCGCGTCACCATCACCGCCCGGCCCGGATACCAGGTTGACTGCACTGGCTGCTGCCACTGCAAGCGCAGGATGCGTTCGATCGTGGCATTGGCATGGACCGCGCCATATACACCCTCGCGCAGGGCAGCCAGCAATTGGTGCGAGGCCAGCGCATCCAGTGCGGCAAGCGCGTCGGCCTCTTGGACGGCACGGCCTTCGCGCAGCGGCGGCAGATCCGTAATGCGTTCGGCCCATTCGCGCAGCCTGCCCTCGAGTTGCGGTGGGGACACCACACGGTGCCAAACGGCCTCGGATCCATCGAATGCGGACCTGAATCCCTCGATATCGCCGGTTCGCGCGGCGGACAGCAGGCGCGGCAAGTGCCGTGACTGCGCACGGAAGCCGTGGCGCAGGCGTACCAGGTCGTCGCTCTCTTCCATCGCCGCGACCAGGTCCAGCAGCACGGATCCGGTACCGATCGAGGTGAGCTGGTCAGCATCGCCCACCAAGAACAGTTGAGCGGTTTCCGGAAGCGCCTGCAGCAGGGCATCCAGCAAGCTCAGGTCGAGCATCGAAGCTTCGTCCACCACCACGATGTCGGCATCCAGCGGCAACTCTCGGTTGCGGGTAAAGCGGCCATCGTAGGGGCGGTAGCCAAGCAGGCTGTGTAGGGTCAGCGCGTCGCTCGCCGGCACTTGAACCAATAGCACGCCCCAGCCGTCCTTGTCCGTTATTTGAAGCTGTGACTGCAGCCGACGCTTGCCCTCCTGCAACGATCCCAGCAAGCGCTGCGCCGCCTTGCCGGTGGTCGCGGCTATCGCGATCCGCGCTGGCGGCAATCCAACATGCTGGCGATGGCGTTGCGCCATCAGCAGCATGCGCAGCACGGTGGTGGTCTTGCCGGTGCCGGGCCCGCCGGTCAGCACGCCGAAGCGGCGATGCGACAGTTGGCGGACTGCGGTGCGTTGCGCGCTGTCATCGCCGGATGCTGCATTGCCAAAAAGCGCGTCGAGTGCGACCTCATCGACTGCGCCATTATCCGTCGAGGACAGCGTGGAGTGTTGCCGGAGCTCCTGCAGCCGCTGGCCGATGCGGCGTTCGCGGTTGTAGTTGCGCCATAGATAGAACCGCGCTTGCGAATCAACGACGAAAGCAGTCGGCGCATCGCTGCTGCCATCACCCACCATTTGCTCGCTTCGCAATGCATCAATCTCGTCATCGCTGGGAGGCGCCATCCCCTGCCAGCCCGCATCCGGCCCGGCCAATGCCAACGCGGCATCCGCCCGTGCATCGACGAGGCTGGCCCAGGCTGCAGTGCGCGCAAGCAATGGCGAGCCGCCATGGGCCATGACCCAACGATGCAGCGCCCGCTGCAATGGGCCCCATGCTTCTTCCTGGAGTTCAGCGCGACTGCGCTGGAAGCCGAAAGCCGTCATGCAGGCAGCTCCGGCTTGCCGGCCAGGGCTGCATCGACAGCCTCGATCAGGGCCAGGCTGAAGTGCTGGGTCCACACGCCGGCGCCAGGCGCCAGCCCAACCGCGCGCAGGAACAGATAGATCGGGGCACCCAGATGGTCGGACGGCCGATAGCGCTCGCCCAACCGCGTGCGCAGATAGCGATGCAGCGCGACGGTATAGAGCAACGCCTGCAGTCGATAGTGATGCACGTCCATGGCCGCGGGCAGCGCAGCCGGCGCGTAATCCACCAGCTGGTCGCCGAGCCAGTTGCCCTTCCAGTCCAACACATGGAAGCGGCCGGCGTGCTCGAATACCAAGTCGATCTTGCCGTTCATCAGGCCGCGCAGGACGGGCATGACGAGCATCGGCACCAGGTTGTCTTCGCCAGCAGCACGACAAGCTGCCCGCAAACGGTCCGTGGACGCATCGCCCAACAGATAGTCGAAGGCCATCTCTGCACGCAGCGCGTGTGCTGGCAAGTCCGACAGCCGCAAGCCGGGTTGCAGTTCCGCGTCCAGGGTTGCGTCCAGCCGCTGGGCAACGAGGACCAGCAACTGTTCCAGTTCGGGGCCTTCCTGCCATGGCCGCACGCCACGCGCGCGCAGGGAGTCGCGCACCAGTTTCGGTTGCTTGACGATCGCTTCGCCCACGCGGCGCTGCTCAAGCACGTCATGCAGGGCCAACCCGAATTCAGTACCCCGCCAATGCGCCAGCGCAGCCAACTCCGGGTGCGCGTGAACAACATCCTGGACCACATGTTCCTCGATGCCTTCTTCGATCGAGGTCGGTGCTTCATAGCTGGCGGCGTGTTCTTGCTGCAGGCCATGGCTGCCCCGCAGCATCGAGCTGAAGCTGTGACGCCGTACCAGTTTGGCGGGTGGCGGCTCTGGCCGCACGTGCGCGGGTTGAAGGAGCGCGGCATCCGGCCGATACCCGCTCGATGTTTCCGGCCAGCCCAGTTGCCATGCGATGTGCTCGCTCGCCTCTTGCAGGCTGCGTTGCTTGCCCAACGCTGCTCCTGCGCGCACCAGCAAGGCGTCCAGCGGGGAACGCTCGGGGTCTTGCAGCGGGTTGCTTGCCTTGCGCCCGTCGCGCGCCCGGCCTGTCGGCAGTGCATAGACATGGCAGGCATGCTGGGCGCGGGTCAACGCCACATACAGCAGGCGGAAACGCTCCTCCTGGTCTTCGTGCATCGCCTGTTCGCAGCCGGCGGCATCATTGCGCAACTGGCGGTTGCCGGTCGCCGGATCGGTGACGGTCACAAATCCATGGTGGCCCGGCGACTGGTAGCTGGCGTTTTCCCACAGCAGCGGCAATAGCACGACCGGAAATTCCAGGCCCTTGGCGGCATGCAGTGTCATCAGCTGCACGCGCTTGGCGTCGGATTCAATACGCAGTTCGCGGCCGTTGGCGGCATCCTCGCTGTCACCGCCGTCACCATCACGTTGAGCCGACAACCAGGCCAGCAGTTGCGCGTGACCGGGCTGGCGCGCTTCCTGCGCCTGCAGCAGTTCGCCCAGGTGGCGCAGGTCGGTCAATGCGCGTTCACCGTCGTGTGCGGCCATCAGACGCGGCGCGGCACCGTCAATGATCTCTTTCACCACCGCCAGCACGCCGCACGACTCCCAAAGCGCGTGCAGCGCGGAAAAACGATCCGCGAGCTGTTGCCATTCCCCCTCACGCGCGACATCTGCCAGCGCACGCAACCCTGCGTAATCCATGCCGCCGATGCGGGTGGCCAACGCCGCGCGCAACAAGCCTGGATCGGCCGGTTGCGCGACGGCATGCAACATCAATTGCAACCCACGCGCCCAGTCCGTCGCGAACACGCTGCTGCGCCCACCGCCCACGCACGGCACGCCACGTGCTTGCAGGCGCGTCCGCAATGCGCTGACGTATTTGTTCTTGGGCAACAGCACGGCGATGTCGCCGGGCTGCAACGGCGCCTTCCCGATCGCATGGCGGCCCGAGAGAAGTTGCACGATGTGGGCGGCGCAGGCATCGAGTGCCGCGGCGCGGCGCGCCTCCGCGCTTGCTGGCGCTGGCTCCAGGTAATGAAACACCAGTGGCCGCGCAACCGGACTGTCGTCCACCCGATACCTTCGTGCATCGTGGCGAGTACTGGCCCGCACGTCACGATAGGCGATGGCGTGCCGGGTGTCGGCGGACAGCGCCTGGCCAGCGATGTTGAACAGTGCGTTGCAGGCATCAACAAAACCACGCGCCGAACGATGATTGGTGTCCAGGTGCATGACGTCGCCTGCATCCACGTGACTGGCGGCGCGCAGGTAGGCGTCGATGTCACCGCCACGGAAGCGGTAGATCGCCTGCTTGGGGTCGCCAATCATCAGCAGCCGGCCGCGCGCCTCGCCTGCTGCATCGCGATGGATGCGGTCGAGGACGTCGTATTGCAGGCCGTCGGTGTCCTGGAACTCGTCCACCAGCGCGACGGGCCACTGCGCGTGCAGCGCATCAGCCAAGCCCGGCGATGCCTGCAACGCAGCATGCACGCGCGCGATCACGGCATCGAAGCTGAGTTGTCCGCGTGCCTGCAGGCGTGCATCGCGGAGGTTGCGCAGCGATGATGAGAATTGGGCTAGACCGCGTGCGCGGAAGATCGCCGGCGCCGACGAAAGCACATCGGTGGCATGCATGGCGAACGCGAAGACACCGTCGGTTTCCGCTTCGGGCAGGCGTGCGGTTTTGATCTGGCTCTCGATTGGCTTAGCCAGATCATCCAGCACTTTTTCCTCCGGACCAGTTCCCGGATCACCCGCATCAATCCAATCCGCTAGACCACGCAAACCACGTATCCACACACTTCTGGCTGATTTGAACCAGCTTGCGTCGTTCGCATAATCGCGTAGCGCTGCCGCCATCTCCGGCTGCAACAACGCGGCGATGTCCGGCGCCGGTGGGCACGTCACATCCACACCCGGCTTCAATGCATCGCCCAGTGCGCGCGTGAGTTGCGCGCGGCCAGCGGCAAACCAGACCTGGTGGTCCGCCGACAGCGTCTCAGGTGACTGCGCGAGTCGCCGCCACAGGTCATCGGCAAGCTCACCATCCAGCGCACTGCCGGCCACCAGTTCGACCTGTCCGAAACCCATGCCGCTGGCGAATGGCTGTTCACGCAGGATGCGATGGCACAACGCGTGCAGCGTGCCTATCGGCGCCTGGTCGAGCTCGGCCAATGCCAGCTGCAGGCGCAGGTGGAAGGCATCAACCCTGCCGGCATCGACGCTGCCATCAGCGACCAGGCAGCGCGCGCGCAACCAATGCAGGACTTCGTCGTCCTGCAGGTCGTGACCCAGCAGTTCAGCAGGCACTCGACGCGCGCGGGACAGCAATTCCTGCGCCCCCTGCAGGCGCGCACGGATGCGTTGGCGCAACTCCTGCGCGGCGGCATCGGTGAAGGTCGACACCACAATGCCACGCACCCCGATCGGGCCGCCGTCGCGCGGCTCCAGCAATAACCGAAGATACAGCGCGGCAATCGTCCAGGTCTTGCCGGTGCCGGCGCTGGCCTCGACCAGGCTGCGGCCATTCGGTGAAAGATCCAACGCGCGCCAGTCCGATGTGGTCATGCGTCGCCCTCAAGTGGCAACGCGAGGGCGGCCTCGATGCGTTCAACCACGGCCTGCAGCGCGGCGTGCTCAGCCGCATCGGCAAACGTGACTTCGCCGGCCAGCAACCGCGCATAACCCGGTGCGTAATCGCGCTCACCCATGTTCGAAAATCCACTGAGCCAGGCCTTGGCGGGATCGCGGGCGGATGCTGTTCTCGGGAAATATGCCGATGGCTGTACCTGCGCCTGCACGACTAGCGCAAGCAACTCGATGACACTGGCCGTGAGCTGCGCGCGCATCGATTCGCGACGCGAAACATCCGCCTGCTGCCATGACTTTTCCCAGGCCTGCCACGGCGCGTCGTCGCCGGGCGGTTCCTTCAACAGCCAGGCGATAGCGACGGGACGCTCCGCGAGTGCCGGATCCAGCCGCAGCAGCGCCCATTGCAGGAACCACGGGATGCGCTTGCCATAGTCCAGTTCATTCATTTTCTTGCCGGGCTGCATCGCGAGCACGCACGGCGCGCCATCAGGTCCGATGGCAGCGTCCGGCAGCCTGCCGGCCAGCCGCCACCCGTTGATCGCGGCCTCGATGGCCGGCCACGGCTTGGGCCAGCCTTGCTTGAACAGCGGCATGGTCGCCGCCTGTTGCATGGTCGCGTTGGTTTGCTTTTGTAACGCCGCCCACGCCACCGCGCCGGGACGCCCGCTGGCCAGCAGGCCGGCGTGGGCCAGCCATGCCGGCGGATGCTCGGGCATCGTCGTCAACTCCTTCTCGATGGCCATTCGCAACAGGCGTTGCGGAAGCCTGGCAATGGCCGGGACCGTGGGGTCCAACGGTTCCTCGACATCGAATTGATCGGCCGCATCCAGTCGCAGCCCGAGACCATCACGCAACAGTTGCCGGGCCGGATCGCGGAAGTAGCCCAATACTGTCGCGATCGGCAGCGCTGCCTCGGGTGGGGTCACTGCGCTCGCATCAATCAAAGGCTTCAGCAGATCAACGAACACGCGTGGGATTTCATGCCCCGTTTTCGAGGCGGCGGCAAATGCATCGCGATGGCTGAACAGCGCCGGATCCGCGCTATCCCCGCCATCGAAATAACGCGGGTCGAATGGCTGCAACGGATGCCGCACCAGCCAGGGTCGTTGCGGATTGGGTGTTTCGCCTTCGTTGCATAGCTGTGACGACGCATGCTGGTCGAATGCCGCCATCAGTTCCGCCAATGGCGCGGCGGGATTGCGTGACTTGCCGTCGCGCACGCCCTCGCCGACGAAGCTCAGGTGCAGGCGATCGCGGGCAGCCATCACGGTTTCCAGGAACAGCCAGCGGTCGTCGTCGCGCAGGCCGCGATCGCCACTGCGGCGATGGCGCGCCATCAGGTCCAGGCCGTCGCCGCGGTCGGGGCGCGGGAATGCGCCTTCATCCAGGCCCAGCACCGCGACCACCCGGAACGGGATTGCCCGCTGCGGGACCATGCCGCACACGGTCATGCTGCCGGACAGGAACCGCTGCCGCGCCGGCACCGCCTGCAGGCCCTCCTGCACTACCTCACGGACCACCGCGTAATCCAGCTCCGGATCCACGCCCGCCTTGGCCGGTATGTCGGCGATATCACGCACCAGGCCACGCAGCACGCCCAGCGCCTCGTTGCCGGCCACGTCCTGCAGATTCACCCGGAACAGTGCGTCGAGCTGCGCTTCCATGCGCTTAGCCCAGGCAGACGCCGCTCGCGACAGGGTGGCGTCGCGTTGCCACTCGGCCAGTAATGCCAGCAGACCGTCCAATGCACCCAGTTCAACCGCCTGCGGGCCTTCGATCGCGGCCTGCGCCGGTAGCAAGGCGCCCTCCGGCAATACCACCGCGTCATCGGTGTGGCCGAACACATGCGCCGCCAGCAGCCGGTCCACGCCCCACGCGAAGCTGTGCGTCGCATTGTCGGGCAAGCCTTCGCGCACGCGCTGCGCCGCATCCAGCGCCCACACGACATTGGCCTGCCGCAACCAAACCTCGATCCGTGCGACCCCGCCCGCATCGAGCCCGAACCGAAGCATCACTGCGGGCGTGCGCAGCAGGTCCAGCACCTCGGCGATCGGCAGGCGCGACAACGGCAGGTCAAGCAGGCGTGCGTAGGCCTGAAGCAGCGGATGTGCGGCGGTGAGGGGCACGTCGGCCAAGTGATAAGGCAGTACCGCCGTGGCCACGCCAGGCTCACCAAACACAGCGGGCAGCAGCGGCGCATAGGCGGTGATGTCGGGTGCCATCACCACGATGTCGGCCGCCGTCAGGTCGGGAGAACAGGCCAATGCGTCCAGCAGGGCATCGCGCAGCACTTCAAGTTCGCGCAGGCGGGTGTGGCAGGCGTGCACGCGCAGGCTTCCATCGCGGCGCTCGTGTCGCGCGTCCGCCACGGGCGCAAGCAGGGTGACGTCGCGACGCCGCAGGCTCTCTTGTAGCCGCTGCAGCCGGTTGCCGGCATCGACACTGGAATCTTCAGCATCGCTGGCGTCACGCACGTCGGCCAGCATGTGATGGTCTTCCAGTGCCAGCAGGAACTCCTGTCCCATTCGTCCCCACGCGGCCAGTAATGGATGCGGCTGGGCCAGGAATGCGGCATCGGCCTGGTCAGGCTGGTCACTGGCCCAGGCGGCATGCAGCCAGGTGCGATCCGTCGGCAGCCCGAGTATCCACTCGCGTTCGCGGCAGGGATCGGGCAGGTACAGCGCGACCGGACGCTGCGCCGACAGCGCGGCGAACACCGCCAGCTCGCCGGGCGCCAGATGGCTGATGCCGAACAGGTGCAGGGCCGAGCCATCCCCGGCAGCTGCCGGATGACCATCGACCAGGGCAGCGGCAAGCTGTTGCAGGCGCTCGCCACGATGCGGCTGGCCAATGTCCGCCCGCAGCCGTTTCCACAGCCATGGAAGCGGCGAGGCGCTGGCTTCAGCCGGGATGCGATCGCTGCCGCGCGCCCATGCGGCCAGCCAGTCCGGCCGGTACACGCTGTAGCGACCAAACAGCCGGGCCAGATGGTCGGCAAGCTGGAACCTGCGCCGCGCCGCATCTCCCCCACCCAGGTAAGACCGCACGTCTGCCAGCGGCACCTGCGGCAACAAGGCATGGATGCGCCAACGCAGGATCTCCCGTCGATATGGCGCCACCGCCACCGCAGACTCACCCAACACGTCCTGGGCCAGGCGCTCCAGCCAGGTACTGGGCAGCATCACTTCGATGTTGGCGGCGATGCCTTCGCAGCCGGCATCGCGGGCCAATTGGCCAAGCAGCCACGGCCGCAAACCGGCATGGCCCACCACGACCTGCACCGGCGCCAATGGGTGCGCAGGTCCCTGCAGATGCAGCAGGGATTGCATCGGTGCAAGCAGCCGCTCCACGCGACTGGCGCGAAATACGGCAAGCTGCTCGACGGGTGGAAGAGGCAGGGAGGGCATCGGTCGAAGTGTGCCGGGTCTGCGTCGCAGTTGCTGCGACCTTGCATGCCATTCGCCCGATCCGGCCCGTTTCTGGGATAATCCGCGGTTTGACGGCCCCCGCGGGCCACACACGCAAGGTGGATCGTGCGCAACTACGACCTGGATTTCCTCAAGCGTTTCTCGATGGTGATCGCTTTCCTGTCGATCCTGACCCTCGGGCTGATCCTGTTCGCGTATTACCTGAACGGACAACTGAAGCGCGACGGGGATCCGCTTGCCGAGCAGCGCGTGCTGAACCGGATCGCGCCGATGGGCCAGGTGTATGCCGGCGCCACCGGCGCTGCAGCGCAGGCCGAGGCGCTCAAGGCCGCCATGGCTTCGGCAGCAGCGCAAGTGGCTTACGGCGGCACCATGGAAGGCAGCGTGATCTACGGCAATCTTTGCACCGGATGCCACACCTCGGGCGCTGGCGGTGCCCCCAAGCTGGATGCGGTGGGAATGGGCGCACGCATGGCCACGCAGGGCATGGACATGTTGATCACCAATGCAATCACCGGCTACACCGGAAGCGCTGGCGTGATGCCGGCCAAGGGTGGCAACCCCGCCCTGACCGACGACCAGGTCAAGGCCACGGTCGAGTGGATGGTCGCGCAAAGCAACTAGTGCACGCCGGACGCGACGTGGACGCCGCTCACGGGCGGCGTTGTTGTTTCCGGTGCCTGCTGCAGGCGGCCAACGCCGGTTGCGGCATGATGGCAACATGACCAGCCCATCAATCGCGGCGCCTGCCGACGCAGACATTCCCTTGCTCATCCCGGGTCCGGCCGGCGCCATCGAGGCCGCGTTCGACCTGCCCGACACCGCCCCGCGCGCATTGCTGGCGATCATCTGCCATCCGTTGCCGACCGAGGGCGGCAGCATGCACAACAAGGTCGTCACGATGGCATCACGTGCACTTCGCGAAAGCGGTGCTGCGACGCTTCGCTTCAACTTTCGCGGGGTCGGTCGTTCACAGGGAACCTTCGACGACGGCGATGGCGAGCTCGACGACCTGCGTGCGGTCGCCGCCTGGGCGAAGCACAATCATCCGGACAAGGTCTTGTGGCTCGCCGGCTTCAGCTTCGGTGCCTGGATCAGCCTGCGCGCCGCCGACGAACTGAAAGCCCAGCTGCTGCTGTTGATAGCGCCGCCGGTCGGGCGCAGCTGGTCGTTCGACGACATCGTCATGCCCAGCTGCCCGTGGCTGGTGATCCAGGGCGACGATGACGAAATCGTCGAGGCACAGGCCGTGGCTGCCTGGATCGAATCGCTGCCGATGCCGCCTCAGCTGGTGCAGATGCCGGGTGCCGGCCATTTCTTCCATCGCAAGCTGATCGACCTGCGTGGCGCGGTGAAACATGGCGTCGCAACCTGGTTGCCACCTGTCGCGCCTGCCGATGACTGATCCGGCGCTGCCTTCGCAACGCTACGCAGCCGGCGTGGCGCGTGGCGACTGGCTGCATGATCCGGCGCAGCTGCCAGCGCTGGCCGAACTCGACCGCATCCATGTCGCGGCCACCATGCCCGCACCGGCACGCGGCCTGTTTGCACGCATGTTCGGTGGAGAGCCTCCCGCGCCTATCGCCGGACTGTACCTGTGGGGTGGGGTTGGCTGCGGCAAGACCTTCCTGATCGACCTGTTCCATGAAGGCCTGCCGCTTCCGAACATCGCGGCCACAGGCCGCACCGACGTCCCTCGCCCGCACAGCGGGAGAGGGGGGGACCGTTCGCAGCGCGAACGGTGGGGTGAGGGGGTCGGCAAGCGACGTACCCATTTCCATCGCTTCATGCGCGAGGTGCATGCAGGCCTGCGCGAGCACGCCGGCGAGCGGGATCCGCTGGCCGCGATCGCCAGCCAGTGGAGCGCCTCATTGCGGGTGCTGGTGCTGGATGAGTTCTTCGTCAGCGACATCGGCGACGCGATGCTGCTCGGGCGCTTGCTGGAGCACCTGTTCGCCGAAGGCATCGTGTTGGTCACCAGTTCCAATGCAGCACCCCCACAGCTCTACAAGGACGGCCTGCAACGCGTGCGTTTCCTGCCGGCGATCGCACTGATCGAGCGCCATTGCCAGGTCGTGCACCTCGACAGCAAAGTGGACTACCGGCTGCGCGCGCTGACCCGCTCGCCGGTATATCGCGCGCCGCTGGACGCACAGTCACAGGCATGGCTGGAGGAACGCTGGCATGTGCTGGGCGCGGACGATGCGCATCGCGATGCCGGCATCGAGATCGACGGCCGCCGCATCCCGGTGCGCGCGCGCTGCAAGGGCATGTGCTGGTTCGATTTCGCGGCGCTGTGCGAAGGCCCACGCGGCAGCGCCGACTACATCCAGGTCGCTCGGGAATTCCACACCCTGCTGGTCGGCGGCATCCCGAGCATGGACGGCGATCGCGACGATGCGGCGCGGCGATTCGTGCACCTGGTCGACGAACTCTACGACCGCCACGTCAACCTGATCTGTACCGCCGATGCCGAGCCCAGCGGGCTGTACACGGGCGAACGGCTGGTGGCGGCATTCGAGCGCACCGCCTCGCGCCTGATCGAGATGCGCTCGGCGGAATACCTGGCGCAGGAACACCGCAGCTGATGAAGCTGAATGTCATCAGCCATGCCGTACCTGAAAGGACGACCCACGGAGGAGCATGTGCGGCCGATGGCCTAGAATGCGCCCCGTCTCCTGTCGGCCATGCCGGCATCATCATCCAGTTGCGCACCCGACCCGCGAGGAACGCCATGACCCCCATCCTTCTCGACAACCAACGCCTCCGCCATCACCCATGGAAGCGCACGTTGGGCGTGGTCCTGCTTGCAGGCGCGCTGGTCGCCTGCAATCGTCAGGGTCCTGAACAGCCAACCGCCATCGACAGCAACCCGGCATCCAACGAAGACCCCAACGGGATTGGCACGGTGGAAGTGTTGCCGAATACGGCATTCATCGGCTCGGCCATCGACGACCGTGGCGACCTGGTGACCCCCCAACACAGCTTCGCGACAGGTTCCACGGTGTATGTATCGGTACCTTCCAAGGGCCGCAAAATGGGCGACCGCATGGAAGTCTTCTGGTTCCACGAAGATGGTCGCTCGCGCAAGGATGAAGACAAGAAGATCGCCGGCCCGTTCACCGCGTTCGAGTTCCAGCCCAGCGAAGCCGGCAAGTACAACGTCGAGGTCGATGTGAACAACCGGCCGATCGCGCTGGTCGAGTTCGAGGTCAGGTAAGCCCTGCATCACATGCCCGCGAACGATTCCGTGCCCGCGCATTCCCCGGAACACTCGCTGCTCGGGCGCGAGGCCGCCTATCCCCGGCAGTTCGATGCGGCCTTGCTGTATCCGATCCCGCGCGCGCCCGGGCGCGAATCGCTCGGGCTGGCCAGCGGGGCGCTGCCCTTCATCGGCATCGATCGCTGGCATGCCTATGAGCTTTCGTGGCTGGATGCGAGAGGCAAGCCGCAAGTCGCCACCGCGACCTTGGAGGTGCCTGCCGACTCACCGAACCTGGTCGAGTCCAAGTCGCTCAAGCTGTACCTCAATTCGTGCAACGCCACCCGCTTCGACTCGAATGACAGCTTTCGCACGCAGCTTGAAGCCGACCTGACCGCCGCCGCGGGAGCCGCTGTCACACTGGTCTTTGGCTTGCCGCCATTCGACGCCCCGGCCGTCGTCAACATCGATGCGATCGAGCTCGACATCGGCACGCACGGCCCGCCGGATTCATCCCTGCTGGTTGCGGACACTGGCAATGTCGCCGAAGAAGTCCTGCACAGTGCGCTGCTCAAATCGAACTGTCCGGTGACCGGGCAACCGGACTGGGCGGATGTGTTCATTGGCTATCGCGGACCACGCATCGACCACGCATCCTTGCTGCGCTACGTCGTCAGCTTCCGCGACCATGCTGGGTTCCACGAGCAATGCGTGGAACGCATGTTTGCTGACCTGTCTGCCCGCTGCCGGCCGCACTGGCTGTCGGTGGAAGCTCGCTATACGCGGCGTGGCGGCCTTGACATCAATCCCTGGCGGGCCACGCCAGGGACCCGGCGACCCCTGCCTGGCCGCTGCGCGCGGCAATGACGTTCATCTGTTCGGCATGCTGCCTTCACGCGCGACATGGCAGCGTTCCTTTCTCTCACGCTGCATGAAAAGGACTCTCCGATGACCAATTCCAACATATCAGGTCGATTGCACATGGCGGTGCTGGCCGCGTTGGTCGGCAGCGTTGCGCTGGTGGGCTGCAAGAACAAGGAAGAACCCGTGCTGATGCCGTCGGCCTCGACCGAAACCGCACCGATGCCTCAGCCCAACCTCGCGATGGCGACGGCCAGCGTCAAGGGCATCGACCTCGGCAATGCCGTGGGCGCCGACATGCGGGTGCTCGCGCCGATGACCACATTCGCGCCCACCGACACCATCCACGTCGCCGTCAGCACCGACACCACCGATCCCGCGGCGTCCGTCCCCAGCACGCTTGGCGCCAAGTGGACACACATCGACAGCAACCAGATCGTCCATGAGGAAAGCAAGGACCTGGTGCTGGCAGGCGATGGCGTCACCGACTTCCAGATCAGTCGCCCCGACCCGTGGCCAACCGGCCGCTACAAGGTCGAAATCATGATGGGTGGCGCTGTGGTGCAGACCCGCGAGTTCGAAGTCAGGTAATTCGCGTACCTGTAAACCGATCGTGCCAACAAGCGCGAAAAGGGCGTAGCGAAAGCTGCGCCCTTTTTTGATTGCGGCCAGTTTGACGGGACCTCCTGGAGCCATTAAAGGCCACACGCCGGCAGCAACCCTTCAACCTGTGACCAGGCAATCCGCACTTTGCCGTCGCCCCGGCCACCGGCGACAATGGTGGTCTTCCGAACACGATGGCCGCCATGACGACTTCCAAGATCCTGTACACCCTGACCGACGAAGCGCCATTCCTGGCCACAGCGTCATTCCTGCCGATCGTGCAGGCCTACGCGCGCACTGCCGGGGTCGAGGTGGAAACCCGTGACATCTCTCTGGCGGCGCGGATCGTCGCGCAGTTCAACGACTTGCTGCCGGAAGACCAGCGCAACAGCGATGACCTGACCGAACTTGGCAACTTGGCGACCACGCCGGAAGCCAACATCATCAAGCTACCCAACATCAGCGCGTCTGTGCCGCAGCTCAAGGCCGCCATCAAGGAACTACAGGCACACGGCTATGCGTTGCCTGACTATCCGGACGAGCCGGAGGGCGAGCGCGAACACAACATCAAGGCGCGCTACGGCAAATCCATGGGCAGCGCGGTCAACCCGGTCCTGCGCGAAGGTAACTCTGACCGCCGCGCGCCGGCGTCGGTCAAAGCGTATGCACGCAAGCATCCACATCGCATGGGCGCATGGTCGGGCGATTCGAAGTCGCACGTCACGCACATGGATGCCGGCGATTTCTACGACAGCGAGCAGTCGTACACCATGATCAATGCCGGCAACGTCCGCATCGAATACACCAGCGTTACCGGCAGCACCTTTCCGCTACGTGGCCCGGTCGCGCTGCAAGCCGGCGAAGTCATCGACGCCTCGGTGATGAGCGTGCAAGCCCTGGCTGATTTCGTGGATGCGCAGATCGAAGACGCGAAGGCGCGCGGCGTGCTGTTCTCGCTGCACCTGAAGGCGACCATGATGAAAGTCAGCGACCCGATCATGTTCGGCATCGTGGTGTCGCGCTTCTACGCGCCGGTGCTGGAGAAGCATCCGAAGACGGTGGCCGAGATCGGCTTCAACCCCAACAACGGCATCGGCGACCTGTACGCCAAGCTTGGCCAGCTGGACGACAACAAGCGCGCCGAGATCGAGGCCGACATGGACGCGCTGTATGCACAGCGCCCGGGCCTGGCGATGGTCAATTCCGACAAGGGCATTACCAACCTGCACGTACCCAGTGACATCATCGTTGACGCCTCGATGCCGGCGATGATCCGCGACAGCGGAAGGATGTGGAACGCCGCTGGCGACCTGCAGGACACCAAGGCGGTGATCCCGGACCGCAATTACGCCGGCATTTACCAGGCAGTGATCGAAGACTGCAGGGAACACGGCGCGCTCGACCCGGCCACCATGGGCAGCGTGCCGAACGTGGGCCTGATGGCACAGGCGGCCGAGGAATACGGCAGCCATGACAAGACGTTCAAGATCAGCGGCGACGGCACCGTGCGGGTGATCGACGAGCACGGCACGGTGCTGCTGCAGCACCCGGTCAAGGCCGGCGACATCTGGCGCATGTGCCAAACCAAAGATGCCCCGATCCGCGACTGGGTGAAACTGGCCGTGAGCCGCGCGAGGTTGTCGAGTACGCCCGTGGTGTTCTGGCTGGATCCGCGCCGCGACCACGACCGCGGCCTGGTCGCCAAGGTCACGGCCTACCTCAACGACCATGACACTACCGGCCTGGATATCAGCATCCTCAGCCCGATCCGCGCGATGCGGCATTCGCTCAAGCGTATCCGCGAGGGCAAGGACACCATCGCTGCCACTGGCAACGCGCTGCGCGACTACCTGACCGATCTGTTCCCGATCATGGAACTAGGCACCAGCGCGAAGATGCTGTCGATCGTGCCGCTGATGGCCGGTGGCGGCCTGTTCGAAACCGGCGCGGGCGGCAGTGCGCCCAAGCATGTGCAGCAGTTCATCGACGAGGATTATCTGCGCTGGGATTCGTTGGGCGAGTTCCTCGCACTGGCGGCATCGCTGGAACACCTTGCCAACACCACCGGGAATGCTCGCGCCCAGGTGCTGGCGGACGCGCTGGATACCGCGAATGCCGAGTTCCTGGAAAACGACAAGTCGCCTTCGCGCAAGCTGGGCGGCATCGACAACCGCGGCAGCCATTTCTATCTCGCGATGTATTGGGCCCAGGCACTTGCGGAACAGGCCATGGATGGCGAACTGGCCTCGCGCTTCAAGCCGCTGGCCGAGGCGCTGGCCGCGAACGAGGGCACGATCATCGAGGAGCTCAATGCAGTGCAGGGCAAGCCGGTGGATATCGGTGGCTACTACCAGCCCGACCTCGGCAAGCTGACCCCGGCGATGCGTCCAAGCACTAGGTTCAACGCGGTGCTGGCAACGCTGGAGTAAGAGCCTGCCGGCCGGAACTCACCGCCTAGCTGCCCATGCTCCCTATACAAAACAGGAACGGCCCCGCATTGCGGACCGTTCCTGCGTATTGACTGGGCGTTACTCACCAACCTTGTCTGGTGCGTGCCGCGCCTGCCTGGATCAATGCTTGGCCGAAGCCTTCATTTCCCACTTGCGATCGCGCATCAGGTCGTGATGGCTGCGGATGGTCGGCAGATAGCTGCTGACTGTCTCCTTGACCGATGCCGGGACGTCGTCGTCTGCAACCACTTCATTGAAGGCCTTCATCAGGCGATCCTCGGAGGATTCCAGCTGGCTTACATAGCCGTAGTTGGTGTCGCCGAACTGGCTGCGCACTTCGCCGTAAAGCTTGTCCCAGGAACCGCGCACGGTGCCGGTGGTGGCGGGCGTGGCGCCTTCGGTGCGGACCTCGCGGCTCATCGCGCCAACCAGGCCATTCTTGGAGCTGGCCATCTCACCGAACAGCGACTTCAAACCCGGGTTGGACACGGACTTGGCGGCATCGTTGTAGAACGTCGCGCTGTCGCGGGTAATCGCGATCAGGTCGTTGAGGGTGTCGATCTTCTCGGTGCGGATGGTTTCAATATTGGTCATGGTGTTCATGGGGACTCCTTGTCCTTGATCATCGGCAGCGGTTCGGTCATTCGATAACGCCAGTGTCCGATGATGAAATGCGTCGAACGCGCCATTCGCCCTGGGGCTGCGCTTGCTTGAAAGCCGCGGCGCGTTGTTTGTTTCGACCTGCTCAACTTCGCATAATCACTGTTAATGTGATGTGTATTTGCTTGATTTTTAAAGATATTTGGTCCGTGACTCGCTCGCAGTCAAGCACGGATGGGATACCCTGCGAGTCCCATCCGACTGGAGTCTCCAATGCAAAGGACCACTGTGTTTCTCGCGCTCGTCTTGTCGACGTGTGCCTGCGCCTCGACCACCATGCGCGCCGACGACCAGACTGCCATGGCGCCTGCCACCACCGCCGCGTTGCAGGCGGCAATCGATTCACCCGGTCGCGATAGCGCCAACCGCGCGCGCGACGGCTACCGCCATCCGCTGCAGACGCTGGCCTTCTTCGGCGTGCAGCCCAGCCACACCGTTATTGAAATTACACCCGGCGGTGGCTGGTACAGCGAGATCCTGGCCCCCTACCTCAATGCCGGCGGCCACTACGTCGGTGCGATCTCTGCGGCCGCGGCGGACAGCGCGGGTGGGCGTCGCAACGCGGCCTTTCGCGACAAGCTGACCGGCAATACGGCAAGCGCCAACGCCACGTTGGTTGAATTCGATGCCAAGGCCCCAGCACTTGCGGGTGGCACGGCGGACGCCGTGCTGACGTTCCGCAACGTCCACAACTGGGTCGCCGCAGGCAATGCCGATGCATATTTCCGTGCGTTCTATGCTGCACTCAAGCCCGGCGGCGTGCTGGGCGTGGTCGAGCACCGCGCCAAACCAGGTACCGCGCTTGAAGCGATGAAGTCCTCCGGCTATGTGACCGAGGCACTGGTCACCCAATATGCGACGGATGCCGGCTTCGTGCTTGAGGCCCGCAGCGAGGTCAACGCGAACGCCAAGGACGGGGCCAACCACCCGAACGGTGTGTGGACCCTGCCGCCGGTCAATCGCCATGACGCGGCCGACGATGCGAAGTACAAGACCATCGGCGAAAGCGACCGCATGACGTTGCGCTTCCGCAAGCCGGGTTAATCAAAAGCATCGGCAAGCGGCATGCTGATCGCCTTCAACAAACCGTATGGGGTGCTGTGCCAGTTCACTGACCGCAGCACGCCACCGCGCTCCACCTTGGCCGGCTTCGGCCTGCCACCCGCAGTCTATGCGGCCGGCCGGCTGGATTTCGACAGCGAGGGCCTGCTGCTGTTGACCGATGACGGCGCGTTGGCCCATCGGTTTACCGACCCCCGCCACAAGCAGCCCAAGACCTATTGGGTCCAGGTCGAGGGTCATCCTGACGACACCCAGCTGGCCGCACTATGCAACGGTGTCAGCCTCAACGATGGCCCGACCCTGCCAGCACAGGCGCGGCGCATTGGAAGTCCATCGCCATGGCCACGCGATCCGCCTGTGCGGTTTCGCAAGACCGTACCGGACGCATGGGTTGAACTCACCATCCACGAAGGCCGCAACCGCCAGGTCCGGCGCATGACCGCAGCGGTCGGTTTGCCCACCCTGCGGCTGATCCGCGTGACGGTGGGCGGGCATGCGCTGGAGGACTTGCAGCCAGGACAATGGCGGGCCGTTGCGCACTCGCCCAGCGCAGAAACCTGAACGGTTCAGCTCATCAGTCCTGGCAAACCATTTAATCGCGCGTTTGTTTGCTAACGTCATCGTTCAACCGGCTTGCTGCCGGGACGCTTG
Organism: Lysobacterales bacterium; assembly: GCA_038323895.1. Lineage (GTDB taxonomy): Bacteria > Pseudomonadota > Gammaproteobacteria > Xanthomonadales > Xanthomonadaceae > Thermomonas. Next base: position 41,431 of record JBBQHK010000013.1, read on the forward strand.
GCGTGGGGACGCCTTCCGATGACCCAAGCCTCGTCCAGCACGGGCACCAGCAGCGGCACGATTCTCGTGGTCGATGACCAGGCTGCGAACGTGCGGGTGGTCGGCACGTTGCTGGGCCGCAAGGGTTACACCGTCATCCCCGCGCATAGTGGTCCCGAAGCCCTCGCCGCGGTGGCGGAGCATGCCCCGGACCTGATCCTGCTCGACATGATGATGCCGGGCATGGATGGGTTTGAACTGTTGGCAGCGCTGCGCGAGATCCCCGGCCTGCACAAAGTGCCAACGGTGTTCCTGACTGCCGCGCAGGATCGCGACCTGTTGCTGCGTGCGTTCGAAGCCGGCGCGGTGGACTATGTCACCAAGCCCTTCATGCCGGAGGAGCTGCTGGCGCGTGTCGACGCGCACGTCGGGTTGAAGCTCACCCGCGACCGGCTTGAGCGCGTGGCGCGCGAACGCCAGGAACTGGTGAACCTGGTCGCCCACGACCTGAAGAACCCGTTGAGCAGCGTGCTGTTCGCCACCGAAATGTTGCAGCTGGCCGATTGCAAGCCGGAGCGCACGCCACGCTATGTACAGATCATCCACGAGAGTGCGAATGACGCGATCGGCTATATCCGCAGTTATCTGGAAAGCCAATCGCAGGTTGCCAACCAGGTTGTTGTGCAATCGGCCGACCTGCGCGACACGCTGGACTGCGTCGCGCAGCGCTACGAACTGCAGCTGGAAGCGCGCGGCATGCGGTTGGCGGTGACTGCGCCTGAACACGCAAGCCAGGTGGCGATCTCTCCCATGGTACTGCGCCAGGTGGTCGAGAACCTGGTCAGCAATGCCATGAAATACGCGCCGGGTGGCGGCGAACTGGAACTCGCCGTGCAGGCAACATCGCCCGGCTACTGGCGGGTACTGGCGCGCGACCGCGGTCCCGGCATCCCGGCTTCACTGCAGCGCGAGCTGTTCAAGCCGTTTCGCCGGCTGACTGAGGTCGATCCTGCTGCGGGCCTTTCCAGCGGCCTTGGACTTTCGCTGGCCAAGCAGATCATTGCCAATGCCGGCGGCAATCTCTGGTATGAAGATCGCGAAGGCGGCGGCGCTTGTTTCGTGATCGAGTTGCCTGAAGCACGAGGCTGACGAAAACAGCCTGCAACGAAAACGCGCCGGTTTCCCGGCGCGTTGGAACTCACGACATCTATTCGTCGGCAACTACCGATCAGGCGTCTCAGGCGTCGTTCTTGCTTGTGGTGGCCTTGCGAGTTGACGCCGTGCGCGAGCGCGGCTTGGCTTCGATGCGTTTTGCAGTGCCTTCGATTGGCCCCTGTTCGGCGCGCTTCGCGCGGTGGCGCGCCGCCAGCCACAGCAGGCCGGCACCGGCAATGGCGGCACCCGCCAACACCGGATTGCGGCGCACCAACTTGCTTGCCACCCTGCTTCCGGTGCGGATAGCACCCAACGCGGCGCCGGTTTCGACCCATTTCATCGCACGCCCCGGAACCGCCTTGCGAATGCCTTGGCCAATTTCGCCGATCAGTTCCAGGGTGCGATCCTGCACGTTGTCGAGCTTGCTCATGGTGGGTTCCTCGAAAAAATTTGCGGTGTCATCAACCAGCTGCGTCGATGACGGCTTGGGCCAAGTCTGTGCAGGGTGGCGTTTACGAGATGTGATCGGAGCAGTGCGCGATTCAGGCTTGGCGTGGTTTCGCGCGATGCGTTGCTGGTGCGCTCCACGGGTCCTCGGGCCACGGGTGACGCGGATAGCGCCCCTTCATTTCCTTCCTCACTTGCGGATAGGTGCGCGCCCAGAACCCGGCCAGGTCCTGGGTCACCTGCAACGGCCTGCCGGCCGGTGACAGCAGGTGGATGGTCAGCGGCACGCGCCCATCTGCGATCCGCGGGGTTTCCGCGAGCCCGAACAATTCCTGCAACTTCACTGCCAACACGGGCGCCGCCGGCTTGCCGTCGTCTTCGATCGCGTAGTCAATGCGCCGCTCCATTCCCGATGGCACGCTCATGCGTACCGGAGCCAACACATCGATGCGCTGCCGCAGCGCCCAGTCGATCCGTGATTTCAGTGCCTCGCCGAATTCCGCCTCGCCAAGTGCATCCAACCGGGTCTTGCCGGCGAATGCGGGCAACAGCCAATCGTCGAGCGATGCAAGCAATGCGGCATCGGTCAGGTCCGGCAAGTTGAGTTCCGGCATCCAGCAACGCAGCCCTTGTACGCGATTGCGCCATTGATTCGCTACTTCGCTCCACGGCAATGCTTCCAATCCAAGCGCCAACACCGCATCGGTCAATGCGCGTGCTGCCTGCGCAGGATCGACACGTCCGGATGTGCGGCTGGACAACACGATTCCGCCGAAACGCTCGATTCGCTCGCTGACCAGCGCGCGCTTGCCAGCGTCCCAGCGGGTTTCATCGCCCTCATGGAAATGACTGAGGAAAGCATCGCGAAGATAGCGCTCGTCGACCGGCGCAGCGCGCAGCAGCAATGCGTCCTTGGCTTCAAAGCGCAGTTCACTGGCGACCAACCAGGGCTCGCCATACAACGCGCTGTCATCGAACAAGCGTGCCATCCGCCCGTTCGCCAACTGGTAACGCTTGGGATCACTGGCATGCTGGCGCGCGATGCGGTCGGGGAATGCATGAGCGAGCAAGTCGCCCAGTGAATGTGCTGGCGTCGCGCGCGGCGGTCTGGCATCGCAACGCAGGCGTCGCCGCCATTGCGCTGCCGCTGCGTCGATCGCCTGCAGGCCACCTCGATGCGCGTCGACGGGCGGTTTTCCTGCGCGAAACGCCAGCAATGCCTGCCAGCGTTCAGCGAGCGCATCACTGCGCGTGCGCAAAGGATCGCGCGCTTCGATCAGTGCGGCGAGGTCGCAGGCAAGTGCCTGCTGCTGTGGATCGCTTGCACACAGCAGCATCGCGGCCATGCGCGGATGCGTACCGAGCGCCAGCATGCGGCGGCCCTGCGCGGTGATGGTGTCGCCGCCAGCCAATGCGCCCAGCCTGCGCAACAGATCACGACCTGCGGCCAAGGCGCCGGGTGGTGGCGGATCCACGAAACGAACGGCAGCGGTTCCCCAGGCGGCCAACTCCAGCGCCAGCGAGGCCAGTTCAACCTGCGCGATTTCCGGCCGGCGCTGCGGCTCAAGCCGCTGCGACTGCGGCCACAGCCGGTACGCCCAGCCATCGGCGACGCGACCGGCGCGGCCCGCGCGCTGGTCCGCCGATGCCTGCGCGATGGTGACGATGTCCAGCCGCGAGAACCCACTGTTCGGTTCGAAGCGCGGCTCGCGCGCCAGCCCGCTGTCGATCACCACGCGCACGCCGGGCAAGGTCACCGAGGACTCGGCCACATTGGTCGCCAGCACCACGCGACGCACGCCATCGGGCGATGGTTGCAGCACGCGTGACTGCTGCTCCACCGGCAGGTCGCCATGCAGCTGCAGGATCTCAATCTGAACCGGGGGCGGGAGCAAATGCGCGACGCGTTCGATTTCGCGCCGGCCTGGCAGGAACACCAGCACGTCACCCTCATGCGTGGCCAATGCGTGGTCGATGGCACGACGCACCTGGTGCTCCAGCGCTTCGTCGCGGCGAGCCGCGAAATGGTCGATCGACACCGGAAACGCGCGGCCCTCGCTCGACAGGCGTGGCGCATCGAGAAAGTTGGCGACTTTTTCGCCGTCCAGCGTGGCCGACATCACCACGATGCGCAGGTCTTCGCGCAATCCCGACTGCACGTCAAGCGCCAGCGCGAGGCCGAGATCGCCGGCCAGGTGGCGCTCGTGGAATTCGTCGAACAGCAACGCGCCGACGCCGCCGAGTTCGGGATCGTCCTGCAGCATCCGGGTCAGGATGCCTTCGGTGACCACGATGATCCGGGTGTTCGCGGACACCTTGTTCTCGAAGCGGATCCGGTAGCCGACGGTCTCGCCGACCGCTTCCCCCAGTTGCTTCGCCATGAAGCCAGCCGCCGCGCGCGCGGCCACGCGGCGCGGTTCCAGCATCACGATGTTGCGTCCAGCGAGCCACGGCGCATCCAGCAACGCCAGAGGGACTTGCGTGGTCTTGCCGGCGCCGGGTGGCGCTTCCAGCACCAGGCGCGGATGCGCCGCCAGCGATTCACGGATCGCCGGCAGCAGGTCGTGGATGGGGAATTGCATGCGTGCATTGTAGGAGCCGCACAACAAGGCTGTTCGTGGTGAGCCTGTCGAACCACGAGTGCGAGGGATACCTGATTGCCGTTCGTGATGAGCCTGTCGAAGCAAAAATGCGATGGATACTCGATTGCCGATCGTGATGAGCCTGTCGAACCACAGCAGTCAAGGAAACCGGGAGTTCCGTTCAGGGTTCGACAAGCTCACCACGAACGGATTCCAAAATCGTACATCGCCAGGAATGAATTCCCGGACCCCCACATCACCACGACACATCACCACAACACATAACCAGGGCACATAACTACGGCACATAACGCGACACATAACGACGAACGGATTCCGAACTGCATGTGTCACGGCGCGGCGGTAGCGCCTTTAAACTGCATGCATGCATCTCATCGACATCGGCGCCAACCTCACCCACGACAGCTTCGACCACGACCGCGACGCGGTGCTGCAACGCGCGCGCGATGCGGGCGTCAAGCGGATGATCATTACCGGTGCCAGCCGCGAACATTCGCCGCAGGCGCTGGCGCTGGCGCGGCAGCACCCTGGTGAATTATTCGCCACTGCGGGCGTGCATCCGCACCACGCTATTGAATACACCGAAGAGTGCGATGCCGAGATGCGCGCCCTGCATGCGCATCCGGAAGTCGTCGCGGTCGGCGAGTGCGGGCTGGATTTCTTCCGCGATTTCTCACCGCGCCCGGCACAGCGCAAGGCGTTCGAGCGCCAACTGCAGCTTGCATCGGACCTTGCTGTCGAGGGCAGGCAAAAACCGCTGTTCCTGCACCAGCGCGACGCGCATGCCGATTTCATGGCGATGATGAAGAACTTCGACGGCCGCCTCGGCCCGGCGGTGGTGCATTGCTTCACCGGCACGCGCGAGGAGCTGTTCGACTATCTCGATCAGGATTGGCACATCGGCGTCACCGGCTGGTTGTGCGACGAGCGTCGCGGGCTGCACCTGCGCGAGCTGGTGAAACACATTCCGGCCAACCGCCTCATGATCGAAACCGATGCGCCGTACCTGCTGCCGCGCACGGTCACGCCGCAGCCTTCGCATCGCCGCAACGAGCCGATGTACCTTGCCCACATCGTCGAGGAACTGGCGCAAGACCGCGGCCAGGACGTTGCCACGGTCGCCGCTGCGACCAGCGCCACGGCAACGGCGTTTTTCCGCCTGCCAGACGCCTGAATCCGACCCGGTCACTTATTGTACTGGTCGGTACATAATTGGGTTAGACTGTGCACCCGCCTGCTTTACAAGACGCCCGCGCATGCGCCGCCAACTCTCCGCACTCGCAATGGTCCTGACCCTCACCGTAGCCACTGCGGCCTGCAGCAAGGATGAAAAGGCTACCGATGACGCGCCCACCAGCGCCATGGCCGTTACCGTTGTTCCCGCGACATCGCGCCAGATCCAGCGCAGCGTGCTGGTGTCCGGACCGGTGGCCGCATGGGAGGAAATGCAGCTGGGCGTGGAAGTCAGCGGCTTGCGCGTCACCGCGCTGAATGTCGATGTCGGCCAGCAGGTGCGCAAGGGCGAATTGCTGCTGCAGCTCGACCATCGCAGCCTGGACAGCGACCTGGCCCAAGCCAATGCCTCACTGCGCGAAGCCGAAGCCGGCGCATCGCTGGCGCGCTCGCAACTGGCGCGTGGCGAGCTACTGGTCAAGGACAAGTACATCAGCGCGACCCAGCTCGATGAGTTGCGCGCTGGCCGCGTGCAGGGCGATGCGCGCGTCGGCACCGCCCGTGCGATGCGCGACAGCGCGGCGCTGCGCCGCAGCTTCGCCGACCTGCGCGCGCCCGATGCCGGGGTGATTTCCAAGCGGCTGGTGCAGCCCGGCCAAGTGGTTGCTTCGGGCAGCGAACTGCTGCGGCTGATCCGCCAGGGTCGGCTGGAGTGGCGCGCCGAACTGGCCGAAGCCGAGCTTGCCCGCGTCAAGCCCGGCGACCGCGTCGAGTTGACCACGCGCGACGGCAAAGCGGTCATCGGTAGCGTGCGCGCGGTGAGTCCCGGCGTGGATGCGAGTACCCGCACCGGCACTATCCACGCCGACCTGCCGCAGCCCGATGGCCTGCAGCCGGGCACATTTTTGCAGGGCCGGATCGATACCGGCACGGCTCGGGCGATCACTGTGCCCACTAGCGCAGTGGTGCAACGCGATGGGCATCCCAATGTGTTCACTGTGGATGCAAAAGGCCTCGTGCATCGCGTACGTATTCGCACCGGCGGGACTGATGTCGGTCACGTTGAAGTGCTGGAAGGCCTGCAGGCCGGTGAACGGGTGGTCGACGACGGTGCGGGCTTCCTCGGTGATGGCGATACGGTTCGTATCGTCGAAGCCGATAGCGCAACAAACGGCTCTGCAACCAGCAAGCCAACTGCCGCGGCAACCGCGCGATGAGCGGCGGCGGCAGTCTGTCCACCTGGGGCATCCGCAACCCGGTGCCCGCGGTGATGTTGTTCTTCGTCTTGTGCGTAGCCGGACTGTGGGGCTTCCATCAATTGCCGGTGGCGCGCTTCCCCGACATCGCCTTCCCGATGATCGTCGTGAAGATCAGCCAGCCGGGCGCCTCGCCATCACAACTGGAAACCGAGGTCACCCGCAAGGTAGAGGACTCGGTCGCTACCCTGGACAACGTCAAGCGCGTGGTGTCCACCGTGGTCCAAGGCAGCTCCACCACCCAGGTCGAGTTCAACCTGGAAGCGGACCTGTCGACGGCACTGAACGACACCAAGGACGCCGTCACCCGGGTCCGGATGAACCTGCCGCAGGACATCCAGGAACCCATCATTTCGAAAGTGGATATCGGCGGCTCGTTGCTGACTTACGCCGTCAGCGCGCCGGGCATGGCGCCGGACGAACTGTCGTGGTTCGTTGATCGCCAGGTCATGCGCGCGCTGTATGGCGTGGAAGGCGTGGCCGCAGTCAGTCGAATCGGCGGCGTCGAGCGGCAAATTCGGGTCGACCTGGATCCGCAGGCCCTTCAAGCGCATGCCGTCACCGCCGGCGACATCAGCCAGCAGCTGGCCGCGACCCAGGTCGAGCGGGCCGGCGGTAAAACCGAGTTGGATGGCGGCCAACAGACCGTGCGCACGATTGGCACGGTCACCGACGCGCAATCCCTGCGCGATTATTCAATTGCGCTGGGCAACGGCCAGGACGTGCGACTGTCGGCGTTGGCCAGGGTCAGCGACGGCGCTGCCGATGCAACCCAGCTGGCACTGCTGGATGGCAAGCCGGTGGTCGGCTTCACCCTGTCACGCACGCGCGGCGCGGATGAGCTGAAAGTCCGCGACGGCGTCAAGGCGGCACTGGACGAACTGGCGAAAACCCATCCGGGCGCCAGTTTCAGCCTGATCACCGACATGTCGGAGGAAACCCAGCTTTCGTATTCCTCATCGTTGACGATGCTGTGGGAAGGCGCGCTGCTGGCGCTGGCGGTGGTGTTCTGGTTCCTGCGCGACTGGCGCGCGACCTGGGTCAGTGCGATCGCGCTGCCACTGTCGATCATCCCGACGTTTGCGGTCATGCAACTGTTCGGCTTCAGTCTCAACATCATCACGCTGCTGGCGTTGAGCGTGGTGGTCGGCATCCTGGTGGACGACGCGATCGTCGAGATCGAGAACATCGTGCGCCACCTCGGCATGGGCAAGAAACCCATGGAAGCAGCGCGCGATGCCGCCGACGAAATCGGCACCGCGGTGATCGCGACTTCGATCACCCTGGCCGCGGTGTTCGTGCCGGTCGCGTTCATGCCCGGCATCCCCGGCAAGTTCTTCCGCGAGTTCGGCTGGACCGCCGCGACGGCGGTGATGTTCTCGCTGCTGGTGGCGCGCCTGCTCACCCCGATGATGGCGGCCAACCTGCTCAAGCCGCAGCCCGAACTCCCCGCCGACAGCAAGCTCATGACCCGCTACCTGGGGTGGGTGGACACCGCCTTGCGCAACCGCTGGAAGACCCTCGGCATTGCGACCGCGTTGTTCTTTGCCTCGCTGGCACTGATCCCGTTCATCCCGACCACCTTCATCCCGGTCTCCGACCAGGGCCGCAGCATGCTGTCGATCGAACTGCCGCCTGGCACGCCGATCGAAGACACCGCGAAAATGTCCGAACGAGCCCGCGCGCTGCTTGGCAAGGTTCCCGAACTCAAGCAGGTGTTCACCCAGATCGGCAGCGTTCCCGACCTGGGCGACCCCGGCAAGAGTGGCGGCGCGGATGCACGCAAGGCCGTCATGACCCTGGATTGGGGCAATCAACACGACCGCGATCGCAGCCAGAAGCGGCTTGAGCAGATCGTGCGAGATACCTTGGCCGACCTGCCCGGCGCACGCACCAGCTTCATCAGCAGCGAGCCCGGCGAGCAGTTGATGCTGGTGCTGGCCGGCGATGATCCGGACAAGCTGGTTGCCGCCGCCAGCGCACTGGAACGCGACCTGCGCAGGATCAAGGGGCTTGGCAGCGTGTCCTCATCGGCCTCGTTGTTGCGACCGGAGCTGCAGATCCTGCCCGACCCTGCGCGCGCAGCGGACCTTGGGGTGTCGACGTCGACTATTGCCGAAGCGGCGCGCGTGGCCACCGCCGGCGACTACACGCAGCGCCTGGCCAAGCTCAACCTGCCTGACCGGCAGATCCCGATCCGGGTCGGCTTTGCCCGTGAAACATTGCGCGACCCGGCGACGCTGGGCCAGTTGCAGGTACGTGGCAAGTCCGGCGCGGTGCCGCTGGACGCGGTGGCCGACATCCGCGAAGGCAGCGGGCCGTCGGTGATCAGCCGTTACAAGCGCCAACGCAACATCACCCTGACCGCAGAACTCAACGGCCGCCCGCTCGGCGACGTGATGCAGGAAGTGCAGGCGCTGCATTCGGTGAAGACCGTGCCGCCCGGCGTGTCATTCATCAACACCGGCGATGCCGAGATCTTCGTCGAGCTGTTCTATGGCTTCCTGCTGGCGATGGCCGCCGGCATCGTCTGCATCTACATGGTGCTGCTGTTGCTGTTCCGGCACCCGATGCAGCCGCTGACCATCCTCACCGCGATTCCGCTCTGCGCGGGCGGTGCCTTCGGCGCCCTGCTGATCACCCAGAACGCGTTGTCTCTGCCGGCACTGATCGGCTTGCTGATGCTGATCGGCATTGCCACCAAGAATTCAATCCTGCTGGTCGACTATGCGGTGATGGCCGAGGATCTGCACGGCATGAGCCAGCACGATGCGCTGATTGACGCCTGCCACAAGCGCGCGCGGCCCATCGTCATGACCACCATTGCCATGGGCGCCGGCATGCTGCCGCTGGCGCTGGGTTTCTCCGGGGATGCGTCTTTCCGCGCACCGATGGCGTGGGCCGTGATCGGCGGGCTGATCACCTCCACCGCGCTCAGCCTGATCGTGATTCCGGCGACTTACACGGTGCTGCATGACGTCGGAGACTGGATACGTCGCAGGTTTTCCAGGAAGCCGTCCGCAAACAGCAACGCGCACGCCGTCTGATCGCGACAACCCGGATTCATCACATACAAAACGCCCGGAAATTCCGGGCGTCCTTGCATGCTGGTGGAACGCAACGCCTACTTCTTGATCGGTTCCGGCAGCGGGCTGTCGGCCACCATCAGGCCTGCATCGTTGTTGCTGTATTTGGCTACCACCCAGATCGCTTTGTCCGCGCGTCGAATCAGATAAGTATCAGCATCTTTGTCATACCAGTAAGCGTCACGAACCTTGCTGAACTCCTCGCGGAAATCCCCGATCTCTTTCTCGTTGGCGTTGTACATCGCTTGGTCGAATGACCGCTCTGACAAGCGCACGCCGCCCAAGGCCTCGACCGCCCGCTGCAGATTCTTGCGAACCTCGAACTTCGAGAAGCTCTTGCCTTCAACGCTCTCGATAGCATCGCTGAACGTCCTGCCCTCGACCCACAGCAACTGGCCACCGGTCCAGACCGGAACACGTGCCAGATCTTTGCTGTGCTTTGCGATGTCGTCGGCGCTATCGAATTCGTAGCCAGCAGGCAACGCGATATACGGCCACTCAGGCAAGGGCGTGTCGCTGACTGGAATACGACTGATGTCGAATGTCGCTGCAGCCGCATCGGAGGCTTGCGCAGGCTCGCCCAGCGCCATATCCGAAGGTGCTGCAACAACGGGCGTCGTGGCGGCAGCATCGCTAGCGGGTGGCGATGCCGGCACTGTTTCAGTCTCTGCCTGGGGCTTGCTGCAACCGACAATCAGCACGGTGGCAACCGAAATCATCAACAAAGTCTTTCGTGGCTGCATTCTGAATCTCCATCTGGGGGAACAGGGATTCTACCCACGACAGAATAAAGGCCCGAAATTTGTCAGCTGCGCATCCCGGTCCCACGCTTGAGCAGCCACAACGACAACCCGCCCAGCACCGCAACGAACGCCAGCATCAGCGCATAGGCCACCCACAACGGCACGTCGCTCTTGCCCAGCAGGCCATAGCGGAAGGCGTTGACCATGTAGAAGATCGGGTTGAGATGAGTGGCCGCCTGCGCCCAGCCCGGCAGTAGCGTGATTGAATAGAACACGCCGCCCAGGTACGTCAGCGGGGTCAGGATGAAGGTGGGAACAATCGCGACATCGTCGAACTTCTTGGCGAACACCGCATTGATGAAGCCGGCCAGCGAGAAAATCAGCGAGCCCAGCAACACCGAGCTCAACGTCACCAGCGGATGCGGCACCTGCACCTTGGTGAAGAACATCGCGATGCACAGGACAATTGCGCCGACCAGCACGCCGCGCAGCATCGCGCCGCTGACATAACCGCCCAGGATCACCCAGTTCGGCATCGGGCTGACCAGCAGTTCCTCGATATGGCGGCCGAACTTCGCCCCGAAGAATGAACTGGAAATGTTGCCGTAGCTGTTCTGGATCACGCTCATCATCACCAGCCCGGGGACGATGAAGTCCATGTAGCTGATTCCGTCCATCTTGCCCACGCGCGATCCGATCAGGCCGCCGAAGATCAGGAAATACAGGGTCATGGTGATTGCCGGCGGGATCAGCGTCTGCGTCCAGATACGCAGGATGCGCATCACCTCTCGGCGGGCGACCGTCCCCAGCGCGACCAGGTTGCGGTTGGCGATGGTCTGCCCGGTCACTCGTCCCGTGGCCTCTTGAATGCTCATCGCTGCCCTCCTTGGAACGTCACTTGCGCCTTCGGAGCGCCCGGCGCCGCAGCTGAAGCCTCGATGGCGTCCGCTGAGCGCCCGTCACCTTGCCCAGTCAGGCGTACGAAGAGTTCTTCCAACCGGTTTGACTTGGTGCGCATCGATCGCACGCGAATGCCGGCGGCGTCGAACGCGGCGAATACGCGGTTGAGATCCATCGCGCGCGGCATGTCGATGTCGATGGTGTGGTCGTCGAACGCAAGCACGCGTGCACCTCCGATCTGCGGCAGAACCTGCGGCAGCTCACCCTCGACATCGAACAGGAAGCCCTCGACATCAAGCTTCGCCAGCAGCGCGCGCATCGGACCTTCCTCGACGATGCGACCGTGGTCGATGATCGCCAGGTTCCGGCACAGGTTCTCGGCTTCTTCCAGGTAATGGGTTGTGAGGATGATCGTCGTCCCGGCCTCGTTGATCGTCTTCAGGGTCTGCCACATGCCGCGGCGGATCTCGATGTCGACGCCGGCGGTGGGCTCGTCCAGGATCAGCAGGCGCGGCCGGGTCATCATCGCGCGGGCAATCATCAGCCGTCGCTTCATGCCGCCCGACAGGGTACGGCTCATCTTGTCGGCCTTGTCCCATAGCTGCGCGCGCTTGAGCTCCTCTTCAGCGCGAACAAGTGCCTGCGCCCGCGGGATGCCGTAGAAGCCTGCGTAGTTGACGCAGATGTCCAGCGGCTTTTCGAACATGTTGAAGTTCAGCTCCTGCGGCACCAGGCCGATCAGGCGCATCGCGCCGTCGCGGTCGGCGTCCATGCTGGTGCCGAAAATCTCCACCGTGCCGCTGGTCTTGTTGACCAGCGAGCTGACGATGCCGATCAGGGTCGACGTGCCAGCGCCATTCGGGCCGAGCAGGGCATAAAAATCACCCGGGGCGACATCCAGCGAGATGCCCTTGAGGGCCTCCACGCCGTTGTCATAGGTCTTGCGTAGGTCGCTGACACGCAGCGCAGGCGCTTGGTAGTCACTCATGGCGGCTGTTCACGGGGGCGTTTCACGAGGGTTACTCACGGGAGATATGCCGCCGTCGCGCGTGGACGGCCCTGCAGGGGCGAGCGGAATAGTTGAGCGGTTAGTATAGGCGGCCACATGCGGGCACTCGCGCCACGCTGTGTTGCACCCATTGAACAGAGCGTCACTTGGCCATCGTTCACTTCCCGCTGAAACTCACCGACCGCCGGATGCTCGCGCCCAGCGTGGCCCACCTGTCGTTCGTTCGCGACGATGGCCTGCCGCTGGACTACATTCCCGGCCAGTTCGTCCAGATCCATTTCGAGTACGCCGATGGCACCCAGGCGCGCCGTAGCTATTCGCTGGCGACCCAGCACGATCACGCGCTCGGGCCCGGCGAAGCAGTGGAAATCGCGGTCAGCTATGTCCCCGGCGGCGCAGCGACGGCCTTGTTCGAAAGCCTGCCGGAGGGCGGCCGGATAACAGCCAGCGGTCCCTACGGGCGCTTCTGCCTGATGCCGAACGATGCCAACACGCGCTACCTGCTGATCGGTACCGGCACCGGCATCACCCCATACCGGGCGATGCTGCCGCAACTTAAGGCATTGATGCGCCTGCGCGGCATTCAAGTGATCCTGCTGCAGGGCGCACGCACGCCCGGGGAACTGCTGTACGGCGATGAGTTCCGCGCGTTCGCCGACACGCATCCGCAGTTTCGCTTCGTGCCATGTTTCTCGCGCGAGATGCCGGAACCGGGTTCGTTGCAGTCGCATGCGGACATGCGCCAAGGCTACGTGCAGAACGCGCTGGCCGAATTCGCGCCGAATGCCGAGGGCGATATCGCCTATCTGTGCGGCAACCCGAACATGGTCGATGCCTGTTTCGAGGCGCTCAAGGTCCACGGACTGCCGATTCCGCATATTCGCCGTGAGAAATACGTCAGCAACAAGTAGTTGGCGAGACGCCTTGGTGAGAATGGCGGGCATTCGCTACGCGGCTCGAAATGTCGCTGCGCGATTACCCGCCGCCCTGGACAAGGCGGAGTCCAGCTTGGGCAAAACCATGGATGCGGAGTTTGCCGAGCTCACCGCGGCCCAGAGCGTCGTATTGCGCCAGCAAGCCTGTCAAGGACACTTGACAGGCAATGCAGCCGCGTCTAACCTTCCTGTCAAGCAACCTTGACACAGGAAACGCGAACATGGAACCCCGCAAGAACCTGAAAGGGGCTGGTGCCGGATTCATTGGCGTCGGCGTCGCTTTCCTCGCCATCGCCATCAGTGGGCAGATGGCGTTCATGGGTGTCGGCACGGCCTTCATCGCCCTCGGCATCGTGTTCCTGGCCAAGTCACGGCAAGGCGGCTGAGTGATGACCCTGCGCCGCTTCATGTGGATCTTCCTGGTGGTCGCACTGGGTGCAGCCGCGCTTGCAATCGCCGGCCGCTGGTCGCTGCAGTGGCCCGATTCCGTGGTGGGTATGTGGACGGGGATCGCCGCGGGTTACCTGCTGGGTGCGCTGATGTTTTTGCTGTTGCCTCGCTGGTGGCGGACCCATTGCGATGAGATGTACTCGCAGCCCGCTTCGCGTCGCTATCAGCGCGCGCTGTGGCCAATCATGGCCGGGTACGTGGTCAGTCTGTTCCTGTCGGTCTGGCTGATCAAGCAAGGCATCGCATCGGTGCCGCTGCGCGCCGTGGTGGCACTGCTGCCGGTGGTGGCGATCGCGTTGTTCATGCGTGCCGCGCTCCGCTACCTGCGTGAAATTGATGAGCTGCAGCGGCGGATCGAAACCGAATCCATCGGCATCGCCAGCCTGCTGATTGCACTTGTGTATTTCGGAGGTGGCCTGCTCGAGAAGGCCAAGGTGCTGGCGTTGGACGCCGGGGTCGTGATGATCTGGGTGTTCCCGCTGCTGTGCCTGGTCTACGGGATCGCCAAGATGCGTCTCACCAAGCGGTATATGTGAGGCCCCTTACGTGAACAATCGCCTGCGCGAACTGCGTGATGCCAAGGGCTGGTCGCAAGGCGAATTGGCCGAGCACCTGGAAGTGTCCCGGCAAACCGTCAACGCGCTGGAAACCGGCAAGTACGACCCGAGCCTGCCACTCGCGTTCCGCATCGCCCGCCTGTTCGGCGGACGAATTGAACAGATTTTCATTTACGAGGACCAATGACGATGTTCCGCAAGTTCCGAATCATCCCTGCACTGGTGGCGCTGGCCACGGTTGTCGGCTGCCAACAGAACCAGCCAGCACCCGCTGCAGATGGCAGCAACGCCAACGTCGACGCATCCCCGGTCAACGCGTCGCCGGTGAAACCACGCATGCTCGGCAAGATTGCCTTCAAGCCTTGCAGCCTCAGTTCACCCATGAGCCCCGACAGCATCGAGGCACAATGCGCGCTGTTCGCTGTGCCGGAAGACCGCAGCCAGACCAACGGCCGCAAGGTCAATCTCAACATCGCGTGGCTGCCTGCCACCTCGGAAAGCGACCAGGCGCCGGATCCGTTGTTCTTCCTCGCCGGCGGTCCCGGCCAGGCCGCGGTCGAAAGCTATCCGATGCTGGATAGCGTCTTCAAGGAAGTGCGCAAGCACCGCGACGTGATCCTGGTGGATCAGCGCGGCACCGGAAAATCCAACCTGCTGGCGTGCAAGATGGAAGACGCGGACGATTCCTCCATGCCGGACATCGCCGCCGCTGAGGCCGCGGCTGTCAAGTGCGCGGCCGAGCTCTCCGCCAAGGCCGACCTGCGCCACTACACCACCAGCGACGCAGTAGCCGACCTTGATTCCGTGCGCCAGGCAATTGGCGCGGCGCAGATCAACCTGGTCGGGGTCAGCTACGGCACCCGCGTCGCCCAGCAATATGCGATGCACCATCCGGACAACACCCGCAGCATCGTGCTGGATTCGGTAGTGCCCAATACCCTGCAGCTTGGGAATATCTTCGCGCGCAACCTGGACGACGCGCTCGCCCTGCAGTTCGCGCTGTGCAGCAAGGCGCCGGCCTGCAAGGGCAAGCTGGGTGATCCGCGCGCGGAACTCGACCAACTGCTCACCAAGCTGCGCGCGGCACCGGTCGAGGTCGCCTATCGCGATGCCACCACTGGCGAGCAGGCACAGGCCACGTTGAGTGCGGACATGCTGGCCGGGCTGGTGCGCATGTACGCCTACATGCCGGCGGCCGGCGCGTTGCTGCCCAAGCTGATCCATGAAGCCAACAACGGTCGCTACGCCGGGCTGGTGTCGCTGGCGCAAATGATGCGCGGCGACCTTGAAGACTCGATGGCGATGGGCATGCAGTTCTCGGTGATCTGCAGCGAGGACAACGAAAGCATGGTGGCGCGCAGTGAAGACGCCGATACCGTGCTCGGCAACCGCATGGCCGAATCGATGGCCGCGATGTGCAAGGTGTGGCCGAAGGGCAATGTGCCCGCTGATTTCCACAAGGCACTTGCCACCGACGTGCCGGCATTGGTGCTGGAAGGTGAGTTCGACCCGGTGACTCCGCCACGCTACGGCGAAGAGGTCATCAAGACCTTGCCCAACGGCCGCCTGTTCACCCTGCGTGGACAAGGCCACAACGTGATCGGCGCCGGCTGCATGCCCAAACTGTTCGCCCAGTTCATCGAAAAGGCCGACGCCAAGGCACTCGATGGCGCCTGCCTGGACAAGCTCAATTACGTGCCGCCCTTCACCAGCTTCAACGGCTGGGAGCCGTGAGCCCCCTGCCCAACAAGGACCGCAACCCATGATCGTCGCAGAACACCTTCGCAAGACCTTTCCCGGCAAGGGCAAGGACAAGACTCCGGTCATCGCCGTGGATGATGTCGGGTTCACCGCACACGACGGTGAGATCACCGGCCTGCTGGGCCCCAACGGCGCCGGCAAGACCACGACCTTGCGCATGCTCTACACCCTGATGACCCCGGAAACCGGGCGGGTGCTGGTGGATGGTATTGATGTCGCCGCCGACCCCAATCGCGTGCGTCGCAGCCTGGGTGTGTTGCCGGATGCGCGCGGCGTCTACAAGCGCCTGACCGCACGCGAGAACATCGCCTACTTCGGCGAACTACACGGAATGCCGGCCAACCTGATCGCCCAGCGCACCGCCAAGCTTGCCTCGGCGCTGCAGATGGAGGATTTCCTCGACCGCATCACCGAGGGCTTCAGCCAGGGCCAGCGCACCAAGACCGCGATTGCGCGCGCCCTGATCCATGACCCGAAGAATGTGATCCTGGACGAGCCGACCAATGGCCTGGACGTGATGACCACGCGCGGCCTGCGCGCCTTCCTCAAGGACCTGCGCGCAGAAGGCCGCTGCGTGATCTTTTCGAGCCACATCATGCAGGAGGTCGCCGCGCTGTGTGACCGGATCGTGGTCGTGGCGCAGGGCAAGGTGGTTGCGCAAGGCACCACCGACGAACTGCGCGAACAGGCGGGACAGGGAAATCTGGAGGACGCGTTCGTCACCCTGATCGGCAGCGAAGAGGGATTGCACGCATGAACAACAACTCATTCCTGGGCAGCACGCTCGTGGTCATGCGCAAGGAACTGCGGGATTTCGCGCGCGACCGCCGCACCTTCTTGTTGACCCTGCTGATGGCACCCTTGCTGTATCCGCTGTTGATCCTTGGCATGGGCAAGCTGGCGCAGCTGCGCGCCGACACCCAGTTGGAAAAGACCCTCGAAGTCTCTGTAGAGGGAATTGAACGCGCGCCCAATCTGGTTGCCTTCCTGGCCAGTCGGGGCATACAAGCCAAGGCCGCCCCGGCCGATTTCGAAGCGCGCATCAGCGCTCAACGCGAAGACGTCGCCTTGGTGATCGACAAGGCGTTCGCCGAGGACTGGCGCGCCGGCCGGCCGGCCAAGGTCGAAATGGTGATGGACAGCACCCGCCGCGACGCCGATGTGCCAACCGGGCGCGTGCGCGCGGCACTGGATCAGTACGGACAATCAGTTGGCGCGCTGCGTTTATTGGCCCGCGGGGTGAATCCGATGGTCGCCTCCCCGGTCAACCTGGGCACCCGCGACCTGGCCACGCCAGAAGCAAAACGCGGTCTGATGTTGTCGCTGATCCTGCCGCTGATCATGACCCTCTTCGCCTTCATCGGCGGCTCGCACTTGGCCATGGACACCACCGCCGGTGAACGTGAGCGGCAATCGCTGGAACCGCTGCTGGCCACGCCGGCCTCGCGCGGGGCGTTGGTCAGCGGCAAGATGGCCGCCGCCTGCGT
>JBBQHK010000014.1:0-58431 GCA_038323895.1 Lysobacterales bacterium
GGCCGACCTCGAGGATGGTGCCGAGCACGTCGTCGAGCGTGCGCGGGTCGAGCGTCACCACGTCGGCGGTGCAACCGAGCTGCGCCATCGCCGCGTCGACCTCGCCACTCGATCACCCATCTGCTTCTGCATGTGTTCCCAGCGTTCCTGCGCGTCAATCGTCCGCTCGGCGGTCAGGCGGGCCTCCAGACGGTCCAGGCCGATATCCTCACCGGTCTCGACGCAGTAGCCGTAGTCGCCGTTGTCCATGCGCTTCAGGGTGCTGTCGATCTTGCCGATCAATTTGCGGTAACGGTCGCGGGTGCGCAGTTCCAGCGAGTTTTCGGTCTCGCGGGTGGCGCGCTCTGCTTCGTCGCCAACATCGCGCACTTCGTCCTTGAGGTTCTCGATGGTCTGCTTGGATTCCTCGACCAGGTCAGTGCGCCAGTTCAGCAGGCGTTGGCGGAAGTATTCGAGCTGCAACACGCTCATGTATTCCTCATCGGCGCCCGGCTTGTAGCCATTCGGCACGATCGGACGACCGTTGCTGTCATCGGTCCGGAACGGAACGACCTTGAATTTGCCCTTGGGCACCGGCGCCGAGGGCTTGGCGACCATCGCCACCGCGACCTTGCCGGGCTTGCGCGGCGCGCTCTGTGCGCTTGAGATCACCAAAGGCTTGGGTTCTGCCTGCTTGGCGGATTTCTTGGATTTGATCGGCTTGGCGGCTTTGCTGCCCGATGCAGGCTTGGTAGCTGCCACTGGGGCAGGCTTCTGGGCTGGCTTCACGTTTTTGACAGGCGCTTCCTTTTTGACTGGTGCCGGCTTCTTGACTGCTGCCGGTTTGACTGGCGCTGGCTTTTGGGCGGATGCGGCCTTCTTGACCGGCTCGGCTTTCTTCACCGTCGCCTTCTTGGCGGGCTCAGCCTTCTTCGCGACGACTTTCTTCGCCGCAGGCGCCACTTTCTTGGCGGGGGCCAGCTTCTTCGCGGGCGCAGCCTTGCTGGCCGCCTTTTTCGCGACGGGTGCCTTGCTGGCGGGCTTGGCGGCCGACTTGGCGGCCTTTGTTACGGTTTTTTTCGCGGCCACGAACAGATATTCCTCATCTTCCCTTGAGGGGGGACAGCGCGCTGTTATACCCTGATGGACAGACAGCGGCAACCGCGCCAGCCTGTGCAGGGTGCCGTGCACACACCGTGATCGATCAATTGCTCATCGCGCTGCTGCGCGCATACAAGCGTTTCATCAGCCCTTTGCTTGGCACCAACTGCCGGTTCGTGCCGACCTGTTCAGAGTATGCGATGCAGGCTATTGCTCGCTTTGGCGCAATCAGGGGCAGCTGGCTTGCGGTTCGGCGCATCGGCCGCTGCCATCCCTTGCACTCGGGCGGTCACGACCCTGTTCCACCCTTATCACCACCTTCAGTGCCACCTTCCAAGGACAGCCAATGAATTCGACCCTGATCGTCAATGCCCGCCTGGTCAACGAAGGCCGCGAGTTCGACGGTGACCTGCGTATCAAGGACGGCCGCATCGAGCAGATCGGCAATAGCCTGACCGCCCATGATGGCGAAACCGTGATCGATGCCAGCGGCCGGCGCCTGCTGCCGGGAATGATCGACGACCAGGTGCATTTCCGCGAACCCGGCATGGAATACAAGGCCGATATGGCGGTTGAGTCCGCTGCAGCGGTCGCCGGTGGCCTGACCAGCTTCATGGACATGCCCAACACCAACCCGCCGACCCTTAACAGCGACGCGCTGGAGGACAAGTACCGCCGCGCCAACGGCCGCTGCCGCGCCAACTACGGGTTCTACATGGGTGCCAGCAACGACAACCTGGCCGATGTCCGCGTGATCGACCCGAAGGCCACGCCGGGTGTGAAGGTATTCATGGGCGCATCGACCGGCAACATGCTGGTGGACAACCCGGAGACGCTGGACGGGATCTTCCGCGACACGCCGGTGCCGATCATCACGCATTGCGAAGACACCCCGACCATCGATGCCACGTTGGCGCTGTTCAAGGCCAAGTATGGCGAGGACATCCCGGTCGAATGCCATCCGGACATCCGTTCGCGCGAAGCCTGCATGAAGTCCACCCTGCTCGCCCTGTCGCTGGCACGCCGCCATGACACCCGCTTGCACGTGCTGCATATCTCCACCGCCGAGGAGCTGGCCCTGTTCGAGCAAGGCCCCCTGATCCGCGCCGACGGCAGCCGCAAGCGCATCACCGCCGAGACCTGTGTGCATTTCCTGCGCTTTGCGCGCGAGGACTACGCGCGGCTGGGCAACCTGATCAAGTGCAACCCGGCGATCAAGGACGCCAGCGACCGCGACGCGCTGATTGCCGCGCTGGGCGACGACCGCATCGACGTGCTCGCGACCGATCACGCCCCACATACCCTGGAAGAAAAGGCGCAGCCGTATGCGAGCGCGCCGAGTGGCCTGCCGCTGGTGCAGTTCGCCCTCAACGCTGCGCTGGAACTGGTGCACGAAGGCAAGCTGACCACCGCACAAGTTGTGCAGAAATTCGCGCATGCGCCAGCACAGCTGTTCGATGTCAGCCAACGCGGCTTCCTGCGCGAAGGCTACGCCGCAGACTTGGTGCTGATCGATGACACGCCCTATACCGTGCAGCGCAGCGACGTACTCAGCCGATGCGGTTGGTCGCCGTTCGAAGGAACGACCTTCCACAGCCGGATCGCAGCGACGTGGGTCAACGGCCACTTGGCATGGGACGGCACGGCACTGCTGGGCGAACCCGTCGGCCAGCGCCTGCAGTTCGACCGATGAAACAGTTAGTCGCCAGCACGCTCCTGACGGGACTGGTGCTGGCCTTGGCCTTGCCCATCGCCGCACAACAACGCTCCGACGCGGCGCAGCTTCAACCTACAACCCTGCGCGATGCCGCCGACGTGCTCGGCAGCGTGTTTCCAACATCGGTATCGCAGGGCGCGATGGTGATCGGCAAGGTGCCGGCTGGCAGCGTGGTGCGGCATGCGGACCGCAACCTGTTGGTCACGCCGTATGGCAGCGTGGTGTTCGGCGTCGGCCGTGATGAGAAAGGCCCGCTGCAGGTCAGCGTGCAGGCGCCCAATGCACCGGTGCAGATGATCTCGATCGCGGTGACGACGCGCGATTGGCCGATCGAAAACATCAATGGCGTACCGCCAGCAACGGTGAATCCGCCCAAGGCGATTGCCGAACGCATCGCGCGCGAGCAGGCACGTGTCTCCGCCGCACGCACCCGCGACGACGCGCGCACAGGCTTCGCGCAGGCGTTCATCTGGCCGGTCAAGGGGCGAATCAGCGGTCGCTTCGGTAACCAGCGCGTGTACAACGGCACGCCGAAATCGCCGCATTCGGGCATGGACATCGCCGTGCCCTCCGGCACGCCGGTAACGGCGCCCGCCGATGGCGTGATCACCTTCGCCGATCGGGGCCTCTACATCACCGGCGGGACAGTGATCCTGGACCACGGCCACGGCATCAGCAGCAATTTCCTGCACTTGTCACGGATCGATGTGAACGTCGGTGACAGCGTCAGTCAGGGCGACGTGATTGCCGCAGTTGGCGCCACCGGGCGCGCCACCGGGCCGCATCTGCACTGGGGCATGAGCTGGTTCGATGTGCGCATCGATCCGCTGCTGGTGCTTGACCGGAAGTAAGGCAAGCTCAGCAGCGACGGTGCCTACCGCCGGGTGCTCACTACGCGGGTCCAACTGCCGCGGCGCGATTCACCCGACGGTCTCACCGTCACCAGACTTTCCTACGTGTTGCGTCCGCTAACGGAAGCCACCGCATCGTGCGGATGCAGGCTCTCGAAGTGCGCGACCCGGATCGTCCAGGCGCTGACCCGTGCATCGCCCGACATCGCATCCGCGACACGGCGTGCAGCGTCCTCGCAGAACATCAGGTTGGCCGCATTAAGCGCAGCGAAGGCCATCTCGTCCTCGCGCTTGACCGCGGTCTGCACGGGCGTGGCGAGCGCCGCTTCCACTGCATCCACCAGCGATTGCAACGGCAGTTCGTCGAAAGCCGGCTTCAATTCGACCCGCACCTCGGCGCGACTGCGCTGTGCGTGCGGGGTGGCAGCCAAACCACGTTCGGACGCCAGCCAGTCACAGACGGCCGCGTTCGACAATGCCTTCGTGTCGGCGAAGTCGTCACTAAAGCGGCGCGCATTCAATTCACGCGATAACGCCGCCGATGCCGGACAGGTACTGGAGTATTCGACGCTGAAATCCAGCATCAATTGCATGTGTCCGTCACGCAGGCTTGCCTCGACCGTCACCGGATACCGCTTCCAGCCCGCGTTGTCGCTGGACAGCGCCTTGCGAAGCAGCAGGTGGTCGTAGCGCAGGGTCAGGCGTGCGGCGCTGGACAGGCCTTGCTGTGAGCTAACGCAAGCATCCAGCAGGTGACGCAGGCCAGGCGCACTCAGCATTTCGCCAGCGAGGGATCCCTGCAGCAGCATGTACAGGCGCGACATATGGATGCCGCGTGCCGACGGATCCTGCAAATCAACGGCGACATCAACCTGCGCGGGCACCTGCACCATCTGCCCACCCAAACCGGGCAGGCAGACCGGCAAGCAGATGCCATCCATGCCAACCCAGTTCAGCGCACGCGCCAGCGCGGGCAGGTCAACAGCGACATCGGGCAACGCTGCTTCAGCATTGGAATGTGGTTGCGGGTGCAAGTGCACCCGGAAGGCGGACGAAGAACCGGAATCTGTCATCCGCGCATTGTAGCGAGACCTATGCCAACACCCGTGCAACGCCGCGTTTCGTGCGTGCGCGCATCCCCGTCATGCGCGGGCCGCGCGCCACGCTTTGGCGAGCGCGGAAAGGCGCGGAAGCACAGGCGGCTTGCCCGCAGCGAAGCGTTGCAGACGGCCACGCACCAGCGCCGCATGGATACGGCCCGCACAGGTTCCTTGACCAGGTGACGGCCATTGCTGCAGCAGTTTGCTGGCCCAGCCACGGGTGTCCAGGTCACCCAATGGCGTGGCGTGGCCGGGATGGCGCAGCAGGCGCTCGGCCAGCAGGGAAATCACGACGCTGCGTGAAGGTGCCGGTGTTTGCGCTTCGAACAAGCGTTGCGCCACGCCCGCCAGCGCTTCGGCATACGGCTCCAGCGAAAACAGCGCAGCGTCCAGGTCTTTGGGGCGCTCACGGCTGGCGCGCAGTGCTGGCAGACAGGCGGCAAGGTTTTCCCACGACACCTGCTTCGGCTGAAGGACACGCCCCAACGGATGCCGGTGCGCACCGCGTGACCAGCCGTCGAGTTCTTCCGCCCACCAGCCCAGTTTCGCTTCGCCCGGGAGCGAGTCTTCACCACCCCAGGCGGCTTCAGTCAGTTCTTCGCGCAGGGATAGCCAGGCCCGTGCCAACTCGCGCTGGTCGGCCGACACGAACACTTCGGCCACTGCCCACTCCGGCCATTGCGCCAGCCATTTGTCAGTGAAACCCTGCAATGCCTCGCGGTCGCTCATCGCAAGGCCTGCCAGAAGCCGTCTTCGAGCATCTCGCGCACACTGGCCGCCATGACATTGCCACCCCACTCCGCGGGTTGCTCGTCCTCGCTGCGGTAACCCCACAGCGCCACCACCGAAGGCATCCCCGCAGCACGCGCCGCGTCGATATCGCGCTGGTCGTCGCCCACGTAGACGCAGTCGTCGATGGACTCGCCGAGCACCTCCGCCGCGTGCAACAGCGGCAGCGGATGCGGCTTGCGCTGGGGCAAGGTGTCACCACCCAACATGATTGCGCTGCGCGACTCCCAACCGAGTTGCGGCATGATCTGCTTCGCCAGATATTCCGGCTTGTTGGTGATGATGCCCCAGCGCGCACCATCGGCTTCAATGGCTTCCAGCAGCTCCGCCACACCGTCGAACAACACGCTGCTGCGGCCGAGTTCCTCTTCGTAGATCGACAGGAACTCGCGGATCATGTCCGGCGACACATCGCCGCCCAACTCCGGAAATGCCGACGCACTCATTGCCCGCGAACCACGCGAGACGTGCGGGCGCAATTCGCTCAACGGCATCGGTCCCTGCCCGCGCGCGGCGCGCATGCGATTGACCGTGGCCAGCATGTCCTGAGCGCTGTCCAGCAAAGTGCCGTCAAGGTCGAACAAGACCAAGCGCGGAAATCTGTTGGTCTTGTCGCTCATTGCTGTAGCCGTCGGCACATCAGTCGCGATGTTCATTCCGGCTTGCGCGCGCAGGCAAGGTAGTTGATGTCCGTGCGTGAAACAATCCGCGCGCTGTTGCGCCATGGCTCGTACATCAGGCCGCTGACGTCTTCCAGCGCCAGACCCGCCACGCGCAGCCAACTGGCAAGTTCGGACGGCTTGATGAAATCACGATATTGATGGGTGCCCTTCGGCAAGACGCGCGCGATGTATTCCGCTCCGACAATCGCCAAGGCGAATGCCGCGGGTGTACGGTTGAGGGTGGATACGAACAAACGTCCACCCGGCTTCAAAAGTCGCGCACAGGCTTCGATGATCGATGCTGGGTCGGGCACATGTTCCAGCATTTCCATGCAGGTCACGGCATCGAACGAAGCAGGCGACACATCCGCCAATGACTCGACCGACGTTTCCCGGTAATCGACCTTGATGCCCGGCTCCTTGAGAGCCAATTCCAGCCCGTGCAGGCGCGCGACCTTGAGCAGGTTTGGAGCCAGGTCGATCGCGGTGACGCGCGCACCGGCCTGGGCCATTGCCTCACTGAGCAGGCCAGCACCGCAGCCGACATCCAGCACGGCGGCATCCGCCAGCGTGGCGCGTTCCGCCACGTAACCGAGGCGCGCGGGATTCAGCGCGTGCAGGGCTTTTTGCGGGCCGGCGGGATCCCACCATCTCTGCGCCAGCTCATCGAACTTGTCGAGCTCGGATTGGCTGAAATTGTCACCGTGGTTCGCGTTCATGCGCAAAGGCCTGCTTCGAGCCATCCATGGCGGTGCGCACCTGCCTGCGCATCCATGCGCAGGCACTCGGTGGCGCGCGAACCAGTGGTTCGCAAGCGCGCCGCCTCGCCCCACCATCTCTGCGCCAGTTCATCGAACTTGTCTAGCTCGGATTGGCTGAAATTGCTGTTGGCTATGTTCATCCCGTCCTCACCGTTGCGATGCGCTCGCGCCATTGGCGTGCATTGGCAATCACGCCATCCACATGGATATCGACCAGCACGCGTTGGCGCAATTTCGATGCGCCTGCAATCCACACATCGCTGACCTGGTGACGACCAGTCGCGTAGATCAGCTGCGACACCACGTTGTGCAGCGGCTGGGATTCCAATGCAGACAGGTCCACGCAAACAAGGTCGGCTTGCTTGCCCACTTCGATACTGCCGATGACCTCGTCCAGTCCCATCGCCTTGGCGCTGCCCAAGGTTGCTGCCCGCAGAGCTTCATGTGCGCTGAAGCCGGCAGCATCGTTGGCCACGGCCTTGGCCAGGATTGCCGCCGTGCGGGTTTCACCGAACATGTCCAGATCGTTGTTGCTGGCGGCACCGTCGGTGCCGATCGCCACCGTTACGCCTGCACGCTGCAAGGCACAGACCGGACAGAAGCCCGAACCCAGCTTGAGGTTGGATTCCGGGCAATGCACCACGCAGACACCGCGTTCGGCGCACAGGTGGATCTCGGCGTCGGTCAGTTGGGTCATGTGCACCGCAATCAGGCGGTCGTTGACCAGGCCGAGCCTGTCAAGGCGTGCGAGCGGCCGCTGGCCGTGTTCATCCACGGATTGCTGCACTTCCTGCGCGGTCTCGTGCAGGTGCAGGTGCACCGGCACGTCAAGCTGGTCGGCGAGCATCCGCACGCGTTCGAAATTGGCGTCATTCACCGTGTACGGGGCATGCGGGGCGAATGCGGTCGTGATCAGCGCATCGTCACGCCAGCTGTCGTGGACTTCGCCGGCGCGGTCGAAATATTCGTCATCGCTGCGGGCCCACGCCGTCGGGAAGTCGATCACCGGCAGGCCCACCCGCGCGCGAAAGCCGTGGCGCTTGTAGGTCGCCGCCTGCACATCTGGGAAAAAGTAATTCTCGTTGCAGCACGTAGTGCCGCCTCGCAGCATCTCGGCAACCGCCAGGGTCACCCCGTCAGCGACGAAATCCGGGCCGATGACGGCCGCTTCGACCGGCCAGATGTGCTGCTGCAGCCAGACCTTGAGTGGCAGGTCGTCGGCGATCCCGCGCAGCAAGCTCATGGGATTGTGTGCATGCGCATTGACCAGGCCGGGCATCAATGCCGCATCCGGGCGCGACACGGTTTCGGCCGGCGCGAAGCGCTGACGCGCATCGGCAATGGGCACCACGGCAATGATGTGCTTGCCGGAAATGGCAACGGCGTGATCCTCCAGGACCACGCCGTGCGGAACGACCGGCACGACCCAGCCGGCTTCGATGAGGACATCGCAGGCTTGCCGGGCGGCTTCAGTCATCGCCTTACTTCACCCGTGACACGTATTCGCCGCTGCGGGTGTCGACCTTGATGGTCTCTTCCTGGCCGACGAACAGCGGCACGCGCACGACCGCGCCGGTTTCCAGCGTGGCCGGCTTGCCGCCGCCACCTGAGGTATCACCACGCACGCCTGGGTCGGTCTCGGCGATCTTGAGTTCAACGAAGTTCGGCGGCTGCACCGCGATCGGGCTGCCGTTCCACAGGGTCACCACGCACTCTTCCTCGCCCTTCAGCCATTTCTCGGCACCACCCATGCCTGCCTTGTCGCACTGGAACTGCTCGAAGCTTTCCTGGTTCATGAAGTGCCAGTGTTCGCCATCGGCATACAGGTACTGCATGTCGGTATCGACCACATCGGCCACTTCCAGCGAGTCCGTGGCCTTCATGGTGAGCTCGACGACCCTGCCGTTCTTGATGTTGCGGTATTTGATGCGAGTGAACGCCTGGCCCTTGCCGGGCTTGACGTATTCGCAATCGGTGATGACGCAGGGATCGTTGTTGATCAGGATTTTCTGCCCGCTCTTGACATCGTTCAGGCCCAAAGTGGCCATGGGAACTCCTCGGCGCTGCCCGCAGGGCGGCTAGTGGTTAGGGGTTAAAATCCGGGCTAGCGGTTCCGGCATGACCGCAACGATCCTGGATCCAAGCCGCACATGATAACCGTTGGCCCTGCTCCCCTGCAGCCGTTGCGCGCGCAGTCCGTCCGTGCCCTGCCGGACTGGCGGCATGCGTGGCGCGATGCCGTGCGTGATCCCCGCGAGCTGCTTGGGATCCTCGGCCTCGAGTCACTGGCGGGCAAGCTGTCCACCACGGGCCAGTTCCCGCTGCGGGTGCCGCGCGGTTTCATCGAACGCATGCGCCATGGCGACCCGACTGATCCGCTGCTCCGGCAGGTGCTGCCGATGGACGACGAGGACCGCATCGTTCCTGGTTTCGAGCTGGACGCCGTCGGCGATGGCGATGCCCGCCGCGGGGGCGGTGTCATCCACAAATACCAGGGCCGCGCCCTGCTTATCGCCACCGGCAGCTGCGCGGTGCATTGCCGCTATTGCTTCCGTCGTCATTTCCCGTATGCGCAGGACACGGCTGCGGCAGCTGGGTGGCGCGAGGCGCTCGAGCTCATCGCCGGTGACCCGACCATGCACGAGGTCATCCTGTCCGGTGGTGATCCGCTGTCGCTCGCCGACCACAAGCTGGCCGAGCTCACAGATGCCTTGCGCGCGATCCCGCACATCCGCCGCCTGCGCATCCACACCCGGCTGCCGGTGGTCCTGCCGGAGCGTGTCGACTCCGGCCTGCTGACGTGGCTGCGCGGCTTGCCGTGGCCGGTCACGGTGGTGGTTCACGCCAACCATGCCAACGAATTCGATGCATCGGTCGATGCGGCCCTGGCCGCGTTGCGCGCGGAGGGCGCCACCCTGCTGAACCAAGCGGTCCTGTTGCGCGGGATCAATGATTCGGTCGATGCCCTGGCCGAGCTGTGCGAGCGTGGGTTCCAGGCTGGCGTTTTGCCCTACTACCTGCACCAGCTGGACCGGGTCGCCGGTGCGGCGCACTTCGAGATCCACGATGCACAAGCCTTGGCCCTGCACGCGCAGCTGGCCGCGCGCCTGCCCGGCTATCTGCTGCCGCGGCTCGTGCGCGAGGTCGCCGGCGCCCCCGGCAAGACCCCGTTGATGTCCCGCCAGGGCAGCGCAACCGCCACCGGATGATGTAGCCTTCCCTTCAGGCAGGGATTGCAGAGCTTATAACCTCATGGCGATCGGCAAGGACACCGCACTTCGATTGATGCTCGTCGACGACCAGGTCAACGAGGCAGAGGCGATCGTCAGCAGCTTGCGCAATGCAGGCATCGCGGTTCGACCGCTGCGGCCGGAATCGCTTGACGAACTGGCGCAGATGCTTGGGCAGCAGACGGTCGACCTGGTACTCGCCGAACACGCTTCGACCCAGATGCCATTCAAGGAAGTGGCGGCGGTCGTCATGGGCTGCGGTCGCGACGTGCCGCTGCTGGCGGTACTGGACGGCATCACCGACGAAATCCTGGACAGCGTGCAGGCGCAGGGAGCGCAGGCAGTGGCACTTCGCGGCCGCCCTCAGCAGTTCCTCAAGACCGTGCGCACCGAGTGGCACGATCTGGACTCCCGCCGTTCGCAGCGCCACCTGGAGGCGCAGAAGCGCGAGACCGAGCGCCGCTGCGATTCGTTGATCGATTCATCGCGCGAGCCGATCGCCTACATCCACGAAGGCATGCATATCCGCGCCAATCAGGCCTACCTGGAGATGTTCGGCCTTGAGACCTTCGACGAGATCGAAGGCATGTCGTTGCTGGACCTGGTGGCCAGCGCGGATGTCGCCGAATTCAAGCAACTGCTCAAGCGCCTGTCCAAGGGTGAGGCACCACCGCCAAGCTATCATCTGACCGCGCGCGATATCGAGGGCAATGGCTTCCCCGCGGTCATGGAGTTCACCGCCGCGACCTACGAGGGTGAAGCCTGCCAGCAGGTGATCTTCCGACACCAGGAACAAGAGCAGGACCCGGAGCTGGCCCGCCAGGTCAGGGAGCTCAAGCAGCGCGACCAGGCCACCGGCCTCTACAACCGCGCGACCTTCCTGATCGCGCTGGAAGACGCCGTGGCTGATGCCGCGTCGCAAGGCTCGTCGCATGGCCTGTTGCTGATCGAGCCGGATCACTACGCCAAGCTGTTGGACGTGATTGGCCTGGACGCCGCCGACGACCTGATCGCGGCGATGGCCAAGCGATTGGACAGCGCCGCCGAAGGCGCGGTCACCGCACGTTTCGGCGATCATCAGCTGGCCCTGTTGACGCTCAACAGCGACCATGTGGCGACCAACGCGCTTGCCGGCCGCGTATCCGCGGCATTCGCCGATCACGTTCTGGGCGTCGGCGACAGTTCGCTCAACGCCACGGTGAGTATCGGTGGCGTGCAGATTGGCGAGAAAATCGCCAGCACCAGCCAAGTGCTGGCCAAGGCCAGCCAAGGCGTGGTGTCGGCGATCGGGGTCGGTGGCAACCGGATCGAACTGTTCGACCCGGGCGCGGTGGATCGTGCCGAGGAAGAACGCATCGCCGCCTGGGTGGGGCGCATCCGCGCCGCGTTGGACAACGACGGTTTTCGCCTGGACTTCCAGCCGGTGATCGCGCTGCAAGGCGACGGCAGCGAAATCTATGAAGTGTTCCTGAGCATGCAGGGCAGCGACGGTGAGCCGGTTGAGTCGGATCGCTGGCTGCCGATCGCCGAGGAACATGCTTTGCTGGGCGACATCGACCGCTGGGCGGTGAGCCAGGCGGTACAGCTGATCAGGCAGCGCCAAACATCGGGCAAGCACACCAGCCTGTTGCTGGCGCTGTCCCAGGAAGCCTTGCAGGACGCCAGCATGGCCGGCTTCATTGCGACGACGCTGGCCGATGCCGGGGTGCCGGGCGAGCAACTGGTGCTGGCGATCGCCGAGTCCAAGGTCTTCACGAACCTGCGCGCGGCACAGGAGTTCACAAGCGCGATTGCCGGCTTCGGCGCGCGTACCGCATTGGAGAAATTCGGTGCCGGCCTCAATTCGCTGCAGCTGCTGCAGCATTTCGATCCTGCCTTCCTCAAACTCGACCCGCAGTTCATGGACGACCTGGCCAAGAGCACCGAGTCCCAGCAACAGATCCGCAACCTCGCCAGCCAAGCCGCCACGCGCGGCATCCGCACCATTGCAGAGCGCGTGCAGGATGCCTCCAGCATGACCATGCTGTTCTCGGCCGGCATCGACTTCGTGCAGGGCGACTTCCTGGCGCCGGCGGGCCCGGACATGAATTACGATTTCAGCTGAGTTGCCCCCCGCTGGCATCGTCGTGCCAACCTCACGCCCACGTCCTGTCTATCGGGGTCGCTTCGCGCCTTCACCCACCGGTCCCCTGCATGCGGGTTCGATGTTGGCCGCGCTGGGCAGTTGGCTCCTGGCCCGTCAGACAGGTGGGCAATGGTTGCTGCGGATCGAGGATCTTGACCCGCCCCGGGAAGTCGCGGGCGCCGCTGCTTCGCAGTTGCGCGCGCTGGACAGATTTTGCTTGACGCACGATGGCGAAGTCGTCAGCCAGAGCCAACGCGGCGCGCTGTATCGCGAAGCCCTGGAGGCATTGATCGCAGGCGGACTGGCTTTCGAATGCCATTGCAGCCGCGCGGAACTGGTCGCGACGGGCGGCCTCCACCGGCGCTGCGTGGCTGCGTCACAACGACCCGACCCCGCGATTCGCCTGCGTGTCCCGGATGACTGCGAGATCGGCTTCGACGACCTCGTGCATGGCCATGTGCGCCAGTGGGTGGATCGTGAGGTTGGCGACTTCGTCCTGTTGCGCGCCGATGGGCTGTGGGCTTACCAGCTGGCAGTGGTGGTGGACGATGCGGCGCAAGCCATCACCGACGTGGTGCGCGGTGCCGACTTGCTCGACTCCACCCCACGCCAGATATTGCTGCAGCGCGCGCTGGGCGTGCCGACACCGAATTACACGCACCTCCCCATGCTGCTCGGCAGCGATGGCCGCAAGCTGTCCAAATCCGATGCCGCACTCCCAGTGGATGCACGCGACCCGTTGGCTACCCTGCACGCGCTGTGGCGATGCCTTGGCCAAGCGCCGCTGACCGATGCCTCGTTGCAAACGCCAACGGGGTTTCTCGACGCGGCCGTGCGTGTATTCCAACCCTGCCTGATCCCGACCCGTGCCTTGCCTGCATCCGCCGCAGTGCACAACGCCGCTGCAACATCGCGCGACTAGAATGCAAGCTTCCGCTGCATCCTCCAGGAGATCTTCATGACATCCAGAATCGCCCTCGTGACCGGTGGCACCGGCGGGATTGGCACTGCCATCGTCAAGCGCCTGGCCGACATGGGCCACAAGGTCTCGACCAACTATCGCAACGAGGAACGCGCGTACGCCTGGCAGGAAAAGATGAAGGCCGACGGCTATGAGGTGACCTTGGTCAAGGGCGACGTGACCTCGCCGAGCGAAGCCGAAGCGATGGTGCGCGAGCTTGAAGCCAAGCTCGGTTCAGTCGACATCCTTGTCAACAACGCCGGCATCACCCGTGACGGAACCTTCCACAAGATGAAGGCCGACCAGTGGGGCGACGTGATCAATACCAATCTCAATTCGGTGTTCAACGTCACTCGCCCGGTCATCGAGGGCATGCGCGAGCGCAAGTGGGGTCGTGTCATCCAGATCAGCTCGATCAACGGGCTCAAGGGCCAGTACGGCCAGGCCAACTACGCCGCGGCCAAGGCTGGCATGCACGGCTTCACCATTTCGCTGGCGCGTGAGAACGCCCGCAACGGCGTGACCGTCAACACCATCTCGCCGGGCTACATCGCCACCGATATGGTGATGGCGGTGCCGGAAGAAGTCCGCGCGAAGATCGTCGCCGACATCCCGACCGGGCGCTTGGGCACGCCGGAGGAAATTGCTTATGGTGTCGGCTTCCTCGCCGACGAACAGGCCAGTTGGATCACCGGTTCCAACCTGGACATCAATGGCGGACACCATATGGGTTGGTGACGGGGGGCACTTAGCCCCCTGAGTCAGGGGGCGATTCGCGCTGCAAGCGCGCATGGGGGTTTGGAAGTACGTAGCGGGGCCCAAAGTTTGCGCAGCAAACTTTGGGAGCTCCCGGGCGAAGCCCGGGAGTTGCAAGCCTTGTTGCGCTGCGCCATGCTGCAGTCAGCACCGCTAGAGTTTTTGCTCAATGACTGCAATCCGCATCATCAAGAAATACCCGAACCGTCGACTGTACGACACCGAGATCTCGAGCTACATCACCATCGAGGACGTGCGGCAACTGATCGTGGATGGCGAATCCTTCGAGGTGCGCGATGCCAAGACCGGCAACGACCTGACCCGCCAGGTCTTGCTGCAGATCATCACCGAGCACGAGCAGGACGGACAGCCGATGCTGTCCACCGAATTGCTGAGCCAGTTGATACGTTTCTATGGCGATTCGCTGCAAGGCTTCATGGGCAATTACCTGGAGCGTTCGATGCAGGTCTTCCTGGAACAGCAACAGCAGTTCCGCCAGCAGATGGGAGGCCTGATCGGGCAGACGCCCTGGACCATGCTCAATCAGCTGACCGAACGCAACATGGAGATGTGGAAGGATTTCCAGCAAAACCTGGTTGGCGGGCTGGGCAACCAGGCCAAGCCACGTCCGGAAGACGAACAGGGCAAGCCACGGGGGCGAAAGGCGTTGTAGCCAGCCAGTTCGCCAAAAAAAAACGGGCCTGATGGCCCGTTTCCTGCTTCAGCGCAACGCGATTGTTCAGCGCGCGCCGGGCGCTGCGCCACCGCTGCAATACTTCTGTCGATAGGCCATTGCCTTCGGCATCAACGACTGCAAATGCGCGATGCGCGATGCCTCGCTGGGATGCGTAGACGCGAACTCCGGCGGCTTCTGCCCCGCTCCGCTCATCTCAGCCATGCGCTGCCACAGGGGGATGGCTTCCTTCGGATCAAAACAGGCCGCCGCTGCAAGCATCAAGCCAACTTCGTCAGCTTGCGACTCGTGGCCCCGGGCGTAGGGCAACGCAGAGGTCACGCCGTATGCCTGGTAGACCGCCTGTTGCATGCCCGGGTCCATGCCGCTGGCAGCGCCGGCCATCTGTCCGATCTGCTCCAGCTTGCCACGTGCCATGCGTTGGGCACCGTGGCGCATCAGCGCGTGGGCGATCTCGTGGCCCATGACCACCGCCATGCCATCCTGGTTGCGTGCGACCGGCACCAGCCCGGTGTAGACCGCCATTTTTCCGCCGGGCAACGCGAATGCATTGGCCTGTTCGGACTGGATCACGCTGACCGCCCAATCAAAGTCGGCTGCGAAGTTGCCGGGGGCAAGGCCGCGTTCGGCGGCAAGATCCGCCTCTACTTCGTCAACGCGGGAAATCAGCCGTTCCGCGATGCCCCGTACCTGCCGGGCGACCTGCGAATTGGGATCAACCGGTTGCTCCTGACTGAGGATTTCGCGATAGGCCTGCAGCCCCAGCGCGCTCTCATCCTCTGCATCAAGGTTCTTGTCGATCAACACCTTTTCGCCGGTGTAAGGATCCACGGTACGGTTGGAAAACCAGTAGAACACTGCGTAGCCAGCGAACAGCAGCAGGACCCACAGCCGCAATCCCCCGCGCCTGCGTCCCGGTTGCCGGCCTTGGGTACCCATTGGATCCTGCCTCATTGTCCGCTCCCTGCGCTGTGCGCATTACTCATCAAATTTGTCGTACCAGCCGAAAACCCACACGTGCGTTGGTCGCGTCCATGCCACCCGAGGCACGCCACGCCGAGCGCACCTGCGTCGGCGCACTCGACCACGAACCGCCGCGATACATGCGGTTGCGGCAACCCGGATTGACCCAGGCCACCCCGGTTGCCGGTGCCCTGCGATAGCCCTGGTGCCAGCAGTCCGCGACCCACTCGCTCACATTGCCCGCCATGTCGTGAAGGCCATATGCATTCGCGGCCATGATTCCCGCAGGCGCGGGTCCCCACCAGCCGTCGCGGTAGCCGACGAATGCATTGCTCCAGGTGCGTCCCTGCGGGGAGCGATCCAATCCGCCAGTCAGATTTTCGCTGCCGGCCGGCGGCGGGCCATTGCCCCATGGATAACGGGTTTGGCTTCCCGCGCGCAGGGCGTACTCGAACTCGGCTTCACTCGGCAACCGGTAATGGGCACCGGTTTCCGTGCTCAGCCACTCCGCATAGGCCTCGGCATCACGTGCGGTGACGTGAATGACAGGCATGTCTGAGGATGCCGGCTGGCCTTCGTAGGTGGAGCGCCAATCGATGCCGCTGCCCCGCACGAAATTCCCGCTGCGGGCGTCGTATGCGATCGAATGTGCGCGCTGGGTCGCACGCGGCGTGTAACCGGTGGCGGCTACGAACTGCCCGAACTCGCCTACCGTGATCTCGTTGCGGGCCATCGCGAAGCCGCGTTCCAGCCGCACCTCATGTTGTGGCTGCTCGGCGGGCGTCGCGTCCTCCTCCTCGTCCGGCGCGCCCATCCTGAAGGTCCCATGGGGGATCACCACGAGCTGCGGACCGCGCCCGCCATGGCGCAATTCGTCGGTGAATACCTGGCCGGGCCGGAACAGCCCGTAGTGGCTGACCAGATCGATGCGCTGGCGCAGCTCCACGCTGGCGGGATTGCTGGGGTCGGCGATCCGCAGCATCTCCGCCAGACGTTCGCGCGCGATGCGCAACCCATCCGTATCACCGAGTGCAATCAACCCTTCATCGCGCAGGCGGCGCACGCGCTCGCCGCGAATCGCATTGATTCGGCGCAAGGCTGCCGGGATCGTCGCGGGGTCGGAGCGCACCTTCGCGGAATGAGCCAGCTGCAGCTGAGCCTGGTTGAAATCACCCTGCAGCGCGGCTGCTTCCGCGCGCCCGATGAGCGCGGTTTCGACCGCCACGATGCCTTGCGACGCCCGCGGCTGGCCGGGACGCAGCGACAGCGCCACCCGGTACGCCGCCAATGCACCACCGCCGCTTTCACCCAGTTGGCCGGCGGCGAACAGCGCATCGGCCTCGGCGTTGTGGTCCCAGGCCCGCTCGCTGCGATCGACCCGTGCCAGATAGGCCAATACATCAGCATCCGCGGGCCACAATTTGCGCAGCACTGCAGCGCGGCGCTGCGCCGCACGCAACGCTTGCAGGTCGGCATCACCCTCGAACAATGCCGAATCGCCTTGCTCAACCAGCGCCGCGCGCGCCTCAGCCACTTGCACTGCCAAGCCAGGATCCTCGGGCTGCAGGCGCTGCAATGCGAACAACAACGGAATGGCGGAATCCGCGGTTTCAAACAGATCGCCGGACTCCAGCGCACCTTTCAGCTTGCGCCGCGCCGCGCGCACGCCATCTTCTTCGACCACCACCGCCGGCAACGACCAGGTCAGCACCTGGGCCAAGGCATCGTCGCCGCTGATGCGCACGCTACCGGCGCGCACGGACGGCACCACCGCCACCGAGGGCGGCTTGTCCGGCGCGGCCGCGGGCTTCTCCGGTTTGCACGCGGCAAGCAGCAGCATGATGACGATGGCGGTCCAGCCTGCGCGCAAATCCCGCTCTCCGTGAAGGTCCGCCAATGCCGGCAAGGGAAACAAC
The DNA here is from genome assembly GCA_038323895.1 of Lysobacterales bacterium. Lineage (GTDB taxonomy): Bacteria > Pseudomonadota > Gammaproteobacteria > Xanthomonadales > Xanthomonadaceae > Thermomonas. Next base: position 17,606 of record JBBQHK010000014.1, read on the forward strand.
GAAGTTAGGGTAAGCCATCCACCCCGGCAACCGCATAATGGCGGCATGACAATCTGGATCGACAGCCCCGAACTGCTGCGCGAACGCATCGCGCAGCCACCCGCCGTGATCGGCATGGACACCGAATTCATCCGCGAACGCACCTACTGGCCGCAGCTGGCGCTGGTGCAGATCGCACTGGAGAGCTGCGAGGGTGACGGCGACTGCGAGATCCTGCTGGTCGATCCGCTGTTACCCGGCATGACCGGGGCGTTGGCTCCCCTGCTTGCCAACCCCGATGTCCTCAAGGTCATGCACAGCGCCAGCGAGGATCTGGTGGCCTTCAAGCATGCGTGCGGCGTGCTGCCAGCACCCCTGTTCGACACCCAGATCGCTGCCGCCTTGGCGGGCGTCGGGGGCGGCATGGGTTACCAGAAACTGGTCCTTGCGCAAACCGGCCTCACCGTCGACAAGGGCGAGACCCGCTCCGACTGGCTGCGGCGGCCGTTGTCGCCGGCACAACTCCAGTATGCGGCGGACGATGTGCGCCACCTGCACCTGCTGCATCGCCAGCTTGATGGCTTGTTGGCGAGCCTGGGGCGAGGTCTGTGGCTTGCGGAAGACTGCGCGCGCCTGCTGGCCGGCGTGGCCGATGACGAAGGCGAACAGTGGCCGCATCTGCCGTTGCGCAGCGCTCAGTTCCTGGACCGCGACGCACAGGCACGCGTGCTGCGCCTGCTGCGATGGCGCGATGTCCATGCGCGCAGCAGCGACCGGCCGCGCAGCTGGGTGCTGGACAACGAACTGGCAGTGACCATCGCTCGCCAGGATCCTGCCGACGTTTCCGCGTTGCGCGAGTTGCTGGACGCGACCCCGAAGTCGCCACGCAGCCTGAGCGACGCCCTGTTCCAAGCGTTGACCACGCCGCTTGCAGATGAGGCGGATGCCCCACTGGCCCGCGGCGATGACCGCGACAAGAAACAGCTGCGCGCCATGCAGGATGCCGTGGCCACGCTGGCAGCGGAGCTTGGCTTGCCCGACGGGCTGCTCGCCTCGCGCAGGTGGCTGGAAGCCCTGCAGGACGGCCAGGACTGGCCTGGCGCGCTTTCAGGTTGGCGGCGCACCTTGCTGCAACCCAGGTTGGCGCCGCTGCTCGCAGCTGGCGGCGGCACGTTGGCCTCCGTATAATCGGCGGCGTGGTTGGTTGCATGGGGCGGTAGCTCAGATGGGAGAGCGCCACGTTCGCATCGTGGAGGTCAGGGGTTCGATCCCCCTTCGCTCCACCACGTCACCCGTGGTGGGATGTCACAAGAATTTGAAGAAGCAAAAAAACCGGCCTTGGCCGGTTTTTTATTGAGTCACTCCCCGGCCTTGGCCGGTTTTTCTATTTGGACACTCCCCGGCCTTGGCCGATTTTTTTATTTGGACACTCCCCGGACAGGGCTCAGATGCCTCCCACGCAGGTGTACTTGAGTTCGGTGTAATCGTCCAAGCCGTACTTCGAGCCTTCGCGGCCGGTACCGGATTGCTTGATCCCACCGAACGGCGCAACTTCAGTGGAGATCAATCCGGTGTTGATGCCGACAATCCCGCACTCCAGCGCTTCGGCCACGCGCCAACTGCGGGACAGGTCGCGCGTGTAGAAATAGCCGGCCAGCCCGAACTCGGTGGCATTGGCCATCTCGATCGCTTCAGCTTCGTGCTTGAAGCGGAACAGAGCCGCCACCGGACCGAAGGTCTCCTCCTTCGCAAGCAGCATGCCCATGTCGACATCCAGCAACAATGTGGGCTCGTAAAACGTAGCACCAAGCGCATGGCGTTTGCCTCCCAGCGCAATTTTTGCGCCCTTTGCAACTGCATCGGCCACGTGTTCCTCGACCTTGGCCAGGCCCTTTTCGTCGATCAATGGGCCCTGGTCGGTTGCACCCTTGAGCCCGTCGCCGACCCGCAATTTGGAGATGGCCTGGGCGAGTTTCTTTGAGAATTCCTCGTACACCCCGTCCTGCACGAACATGCGGTTGGCACAGACGCAGGTCTGTCCGGTATTGCGGTACTTGCTGGCGATCGCGCCTTGGACCGCGGCATCAAGGTCGGCATCGTCGAACACGATAAACGGCGCATTGCCGCCAAGTTCCAGCGACACCCGCTTCATGCCCTCGGCGCATTGCGCCATCAGTTTCTTGCCGACCTCGGTGGAGCCGGTGAAGCTGAGCTTGCGCACCTTCGGGTGCGAGGTCATCGCCGTGCCGATGTCGGCTGCGGAATGGCCTGTGACGATATTTAGCACGCCCGGCGGAAGCCCGGCGCGCTCCGCAATGACGCCGAGCGCCAGCGCGGAAAACGGTGTCTGCAATGCCGGTTTGCAAACGACCGTGCAGCCTGCCGCCAGCGCCGGGCCGATCTTGCGTGCGAGCATCGCTGATGGAAAATTCCACGGCGTGATCATGGCCACTACGCCCACGGGCTGGCGCCAGACCATGATGCGTTTGTCGACGGCGTGGCCGGGGATGATGTCGCCATACATGCGCGTGGCTTCTTCGCCAAACCATTCCAGGAAGGCCGCTGCATAGGCCACTTCGCCCTTTGCTTCGGACAGCGGCTTGCCCTGCTCGGCGGTCATGATGATGGCAAGGTCGTCCTGATGTTCGAGCATCAACTCGTACATCCGACGTAGTACCTGGCCTCGCTCCTTCGCGGTCTTGCGCGCCCATTCGGGAAACGCCGCCTGCGCCGCGTCGATGGCTGCGTTGGTTTCGGTCGCACCCATGTCGGGCACCGAGCCAAGGCGCTCGCCGCTGGCGGGATTGGCGACCTCGCAGGTGGCGTTTTCGGCGTTGTCGAGCCATTGGCCGTCGATCAGGCACTGCTGGCGCAACAAGCCGGGATCGGCAAGTTCGGGAAACGAGGGTGCATGCGAGCTGGCATTCATGGGGATCGCTCCATTTCGGTCGACTGCGCTGGTCGCGAACCGCGCAGCTGCGTCACAGAGCCCGCACGCATGCAATCGCCAGCCAGCTCAGGCTATCGAACTGTCCGTTACATGGCATGAAGCCGTCGGCAAGTGGTCATCGACTGCCCAAGTCACCGCCGAGCTCGAACCAGGCGACGCCTTGGAGCTCAATTCGCCTTGAAAAGATTGGCGATCTCGAGTGCCGTGTCGTAGGGACCGGGTTCGTTGCGATTGCTGAGCAGGATGACCGTGAGATGCTGCTTCGGCCAACGCAGGATCACGTTGCGAAATCCGATCGTTTCGCCCGTGTGCCATAGCATGTCGCCGCTGATCCGCCAGCCGAATCCGTATGACGCTTTGTAAGGCTCGCCGGTCACTTCGACCTGCGCACTGAAGGCCAGCGCACGCGACGAGTCGCTCAACAGGCGGTCGTCATACAACGCCGCGACCCAGCGCGCCAGATCGTCGATTGATGCATAAATCCCGCCATCGCCGAGAACCGCGCTGGTCGTGCTCTGGTCGGTGCGTTGCCATTGGCCGTCGACCTGGCTATGGCCGTAGGCACGGTGGGGCACGGGCGGCCCGCCCGCGACATAGGCCAGTGTGTCGTGCATGCCTAGCGGCCCGAAAATCCGCTTGCGCAGGAACTCCGGATAGGTCATGCCGGAGGCGCGCTCCACCACCTGCGCCAGCAGTGCGTAGCCGCTGTTGCTGTAGCGATAGGCCGATCCCGCCGCGAAGTACGCGCGGTTTTCCTTGGCCAGCAGCTCGAGCACGCCGGCATCTCCGATCTGGCCTTGGTAGTCGTCAGCCATCAGGTCTTCGTAGTCCACCAGCCCGGCTGTATGCGTCAACAGGTGGCGCAATGTCACCGCGGCGGCGGGCGGCGGCAATGATGGCAACCATTTCCGGATCGGGTCGTCGATGCCGAGGTTGCCGTCCTCTGCCAGCAACAGGATCGATGCGGCAGTGAACTGTTTGCTGATCGACGCCAGCCGGTAGACGCTGGCCGGACCAGCTTCGAGGCCCTGCTGCAGGTCCGCGCGCCCATACCCGCGGCGCACCACGGCTTCTCCATGCTTGAGGACCAGCAACGATGCGCCCGGAACGTCGCCGTCGTAGCGTTGCATCAGGCGATCGACTTTGGCTTGCAGCATCGTGGTTTCCACGCGAGTGATCGGGACGTCGTACTGCAGAAATGGCGTCGGCTCAGGCTTGAACGTGTAGTGCCACCATTCCATCGGATAGTTGGTGAAACCGGCGCTTTCCATCGCGGCACGCAGGCGTTGCCGGTTGGCGCGCTGCGTGTCGGTGATGCCGGGGAAATCGGTATTGGCGCGTTCGCCGAAGAAGTCGAATGCCGTGCCCATATCCAACGGTTCACATCGTTCATCGGCATCGCACTGCAGCAGGCCGAGGTCTGTGGTTGCACCGCGGCTATGGCCGGACACCGCGGCAATGTAGACACCACGCAGCGGCGTTTTCTCCAGGTCCGGGTAGAACTCCGCCTTGGTGGCCTGCGACGGTTCATCATCGACCCAGCGCATGAACGCCTGCACCGCGCGCACCGGGCGATAGCAGTCGTACATGCGAAGGCGCAGCCGTTGCGGACGCAGTGACGCCTGCACTCCCGCCAACGCCTCGGCGGCTTGCCGCAGAAGCAGACAGCGCGGCGCGTCGTAGCCTTCGACAATCCCCCCGGTGAAGTTGTGGGTGCCGGCATAGCGCATCGCGATGTCGATATCGGGGGCGAGCGTGCTTACGTCCACCAAACCGGCCTGTGCCTCGGTGGTCGCGGGCGATGTGCTCACGGCCGGTTTCGTAGGGACAGCCGCACAACCGCAGGTGGCAAGCAGAAGTGCGACGAGTCCTGCGCGAACGCCAACCAGGGCCAGATTACCCACAGCCGCCGGTCCGGATAAAAGACAGGTCTTCGTAATCTGAACTGAAATCGCCATCAGGATCGGTCTTGGCCATCTGCAGCTGGCGGGCATCGCGACTGCCCGTGAAGTCCAGCCAGGCGTCGATGTCCACCGCGATGTCATCCCAGTGCAACAGGTAACGGCCATCCAGTGTACTGACCTTGCCGTGCATCTTCGGCGACTTGGCCGAGCGCCACTCCACGTCCTTGCCAACGGCACAGATGCGCACGTCGCCAAACCACGGATCGCGCCAGGTGCCCAACCACTTGCGCATGTCTTTCGCACTGACCGGTGTGCGCTTGCTGATATCGGGCAATGCCGGCCTGGGCTTCGAGGTCGACGCGGCCTGTGCCGGTGGTGCGATGGCGTCCGCATAGCCCTGCACGCCGAGAGATTTCTCCGGCGCGGTGAACAGTTTCAGCAACACGGCGCCGAGCACGGTGCGCGCGTCGCCGCCCTCGCCATTGATCATCATCACGAAACCGGACTTTCGGTCTGGCAGCAGCATCATCATTGAATACATGCCGCCCAAGGTCCCGGTGTGTGACACCGTCCATTGGCCGTCCACATCGGCCACGCGGAAGCCGTATGCATAGGCGTAGTAGTGGGTATTGTCCCAGCGGCGGCGCTGCTGCGAGATCGGCATCGGCGTGCGTGCCTTCCACATCTCAACGCGCTGTTTTTCGCCGAGCCACTCAAGCTGCGTGGCTGTGGGTTGCAGCCAGTTGTTTGCCCACGCCAACATGTCGTCCAGCGTGCAGCGGATGCCGCCTGCCGGCGCCGAGGCAATCATCGGCACCACGTCGCCATCCCGACGCATCGCGACATTGCCCGACTGATTCCGATAGTGAGGCTGGGCGACGCTGCCGACGTCCGCCATGCGAAATTCGCCTACGCGACATCCATCCAGCCCCAAGGGCTCGAACAACTCGCGCCTGACCAGTTCCTCGTACGATGCGCCGCTTGCCGCGGCGGCCACCTGTCCGGCCACCACATACAGCAGGTTGTCGTAGGCATAACCCGCGCGAAAGCCGTACGCCGGCTTGATGAACTGCAGGCCATGGACGATGTCGTCGCGGGTGAACAGGTTCGGCTCCGGCCACAGCATCAAGTCGCCGCCGCCTTCCGGCAGGCCACTGTTGTGAACCAGCAAGTCGCTCACTGTCATATGCGTGGTCACCCACGGGTCATGCATGGCGAATGCAGGCAGGTGCTTGACCACCGGGTCATCCCAGCCGAGTCTGCCCTGCTGCACCAGCCGAGCCAGCACGCTGGCGGTCATCGCCTTGCTGTTCGACGCGATCTTGAACAGGGTCTGGTTGGTGACCGGGTCGCCGGAGCCAGCCACGGTTTCGCCATGGCCACGCGCATAGACCACCTTCCCATCTTCGATCACGCCAACCGCGATCCCTGGCAAGTGATAGCGCGCAACGGTGGCGCGCACCGCGGCATCGATGGCCTCCGGGGTCGGACCGGACTGCGGTTCTGTCGCCTGCAGCGGCGATGCAAGTCCCATCGAAATGAGTGCGGTGGCGACGCCATTGATGAGCGCAGCAGGAAATCCAGTGCGGTGCTTCATGCCTGTCTCCAGTCCATCGCCGTTTGTTCGCCGGCGATCATCTCATCGAAGGTTTGCCGGCGCCGCACGACGGCGTAGCGGTCGCCATCGACCAGCACCTCGGCCGGCAATGGGCGCGAGTTGTAGCTGGATGCCATCGACGCGCCATACGCGCCGGCGCCGAGGATCGCGACCAGGTCGCCGGCATCGCACTGCGGCAGGGTGCGGCCCACGGCAAAGGTATCGCCGGTTTCGCAGACAGGCCCGACCACGTCGTAGGTCGTGTGCGGGCGCGCATCGACCTCACCGACACGTACGATGTCGTGCCAGGCGTCATACAGGCTGGGCCGCAACAGGTCGTTCATGGCGGCATCCAGCACCAGGAAGCGACGTGCGTCACCATGTTTTTCCAGCAGCACCCGAGTGAGCAACAAGCCGGCTTCGGCCAAAAGCCAGCGACCGGGTTCCAGCAGGATGCAGCCCTTGAAGCCATCCAGTGCTGCACGGATTTCAGCGACGTAGTCATCAGCGCTGATCGCCCGTTCGCCTTCGCGGTAGCGCACGCCCAAGCCGCCGCCAACATCGATACTGGCGATGGCATGGCCCGCGGCCTCGAGCTCACGCCAGAACGCCGCCATGCGCTGCAATGCCTGGCGGATCGGTTCGATATTGAGGATCTGCGAGCCGATGTGCATGTGCAGGCCATCCAGCTGCACCGCCGGCCAGCACGCCTGGTTGTCGAACCAGCTGCGCGCCTCTCTGATCGACACGCCGAATTTATTCTCTGACTTGCCGGTGGATATCTTGGCGTGGGTCATTGCATCCACGTCGGGATTGATCCGCGCCGATGCACGCGCCACCACGCCACCTTTCGATGCCAGCAATTGCAGCAATTCGAGCTCGGCGCGGGATTCCAGGTTGAACCGGGCAACGCCCGCATCCAGCGCCTGCTCGATTTCGTCCGCCGACTTGCCGACACCGGAAAACACGATGCGATCCGCAGGGATTCCAGCCCGCAACGCCCGCCGCAACTCGCCACCGGACACGATGTCCGCGCCGGCGCCCATGTCACCCAGCAAACGCAGGATTGCACCATTGCTGTTGGCTTTCACCGCATAGCAGATGCCGGCGTCCAGCTCCCCTAGTGCGCTTTGCAACGACATCAATCGGCTGCGGATGGCTTGCGTGGAGTAGGCGTAGAGCGGCGTGCCTTCGGATCGCGCAAGCGCAGCCAAGTCGACGCTTTCCAAGGTCTGCACGTGGCCCTGTGTGTTCGTTTCCGGCACGACGTCACCAAAAAAAGAGGGCGGTCCGAATACGGGACCGCCCTTGGAGGGAACTCAGGAGATCAGAAGTTGTAGGTCACGACCAGTTGCGAGTAGCGCGGCGATTGCCAGCGGGTGCCCGTACCGAATTCGGGACGCCGCACACCCGGGTTTGATTCGTAGCGCTGCACGACATTGATGACTTCCTGCTCGTTGAGCAGGTTGAAGACCGACAGCCGCACCTTCAGGTCCACACCCTCGACAGGCATGGTCCAGGTGACATTTGCGCCGAGGTTGTAGGTCCATGGCAATCGGCCGAACCCGCCACGTGGGGTGAACTGGTACACCCGGTCCGCGTACGTGTAAGTGCGGCCAGTAACAGGGTCCTTGCCTGAGCATTTATCCACGCACAGGTAGCTGGAGCCACCGCCGGAACCGGTCGAGCTGAAACTGGCCGCGGCGCGGGAGTCGTTTGGCCATGTCACGCCGTACGCGGTGATCGGCCCGCCCGATTGCGCCGCCAGTGTTGCGCCGAACGACCACATGTCGTTCAGTTCATAACTGCCACGCAGCTTGACCTGATGGCGGCGGTCGTTGAACAGCGGCCCATAGCGGTCGTTGTTCGCCGGGTGGTCCCAGTGCTGGACGATGCCGGTATCGCCGTAGTTGGTATCGGAGTTGACCGGACCTTCGTGGTTGCCCTCTGACTTGGACCACAGGTAGGACGCATTGAACGCCCATTTGCCGTCCCAGGCGCGATCGATCTGGAACTCGACCGCCTTGTACGTGCGCCTGGGCTCGGAGTAGCCGATGACCTCATTGCTGCCAGACTTGATGTACCCATCCTTGGAGGTGTCGATGGTGATCCAGCCTTCAGTCGTGCAACCGATGCTGGCGTCACCCCAGATGGTCAGGGGCTCGCCGGGATTGCCAATCGGGAAGAGCGCGGTATTACCACAGGGTGTGTGGTTGATGCGGATGTCATCCAGCGCATTCGGCATCCTGCGGTAGGTTGCGTTGACTCCCCACGACCAGATCTGGCTGATGGCGCTCTGGAAGCCTACGATGGCTTCATCCTGGTAGACCGCGTCGATGTCGCGGTCGACGCTTTTGCGCAGGTCCGCTACCGACACGTTGAATTGGGTGTCCACCGGACCGATCTGCGGACCGAAGATCGGCGCCAGGTAGGGCGCGCCGGTAACCGGGTTGATCGAAGGGGTGTAGCCATTGAGCACGTAGAACGTTCGCTCGTCGGTCAAGCCACCGGCAAACGTGTAGTTGACGGTGTTGGCGACCGGCAGGTAGTACCTGCCTACATTGCCAAACAACTTGGTGCTGCCGTCGCCCTTCATGTCCCAGGAAAATCCGACGCGCGGCGACACCAGGTTCTCCATCTTGATGAAGCTGGTACCGATGGCAGTCTTGTTGTCGAAATTATCCACGCGCACGCCGAGGTTGAGGATCAGGTTCGGCGTGATGTTCCAGATGTCCTCGAGATACCACGCGCTGGCTTCCGTTTCGAATACGCCGCCGTCTGCACGCCGCCGGGCAAACAGGTACGCGTTGACGCCGACCGGCAGTGCCGACCCGTTGTCCAGCACCTGGTTCGGGCTGGTGCGCCCGTAAACCGTGTAGATCGTCTGGGTCGGGCCCGGATAGCGTGTGTTCCGGTCCGTGGTCATCACCTCGTGGTCGAGGCCGAAACGCAGCAGGTGGTCGCCGAGGCTCCACTCAAAATCAAGCCGGCCCACCTCACGCTCATCGTGATGGTTCACCACCGAACCACCCGGATGGCAACCCAGCGCCGGACGGCCCAGCGCAGTATAGGTCGCGCCATAGGAGGGATTGTTGAACGTCACCCGGTCGCAAAGGTCGTCGGCGGTGGAACGCGCCAGGGACCGGCTTCGATTCAGGCCATACATCGCCTTGGCGACGAAATTCTCGCCAAAGAAACCGGTGTAGGTGATCGAGCCGCTCTTGCCACCGCTTTCGGAGAAGTTGTCGCCCTGGCGCGCGCCGACGACACCGGTGTCGAAGGTGTACCCATAGGTATTGCTGCCGGAGTCGCCTTCGTCGGAAAACGCAAGCAGTTCCAATAGATGGTCGTCATTGATACGCCAGTCGAGCTTGGTTCCCCAGAAGCCATTGTCGGATTTGGACTCCGTCCAGTTGCTGCCGGTCCCGTTGGTGAAGCGCGACGCACTGTCGCGCAACTCGTACATCGCGAACAGGAACAGGCGATCCTTGACCAGTGGCCCCGACACATACCCGTTGAGCTTGGCAAAACTGCTGGCGTCACGGCTGCTGCGCGTCAGGACGTCTCCTCTCGCTGGGTCGTTGTAGGAGTGGTCGTCGGCCCTGGAACGCCACGCTGCAGGTTCGAACGTGAGTTGCAAGCCACCCTTGAACTCATTGCTGCCGGACCGGCTGACGGCGTTGATGACGCCACCGGTGCTGCGGCCGAACTCAACCGAATAGCCGCCGGTCTTGACCTGGAATTCCTGGAAGAAGGCAAAGGGCGCCGTCGAGAAACTCTGCCGACGATAGAAATCGGTGACGTTCAGGCCGTTGATGAACACCGAGTTCTCGGCCACCGAGGAACCGCCGAACGAAATTCCACCGAACGAGGAGTTGCCGCCGATCACACCCGGCGCCAGCAGCGCGACCGACCCCAGGGTCTGGTCCACTGGTACGCGTGCCAGCTCCTCGCGGGTGATGTTGGTCGCGGTTTCGGTGGAGCGCACATCGACGCGGTTGACCACGCGGGAACCAATGACCTGCACCGTATCGAGGTTTGAGACGCTGCCATCGCCTGCGAGGTTGACGGTCGTGGTGCCACCCAGCGGCACGCTCACCGCAATCGCCTCACCAACTCCTTGGCCACCACGATTGACCTGCAACATGTAGTCGCCCACCGGCAACTGGCTGAGTCGGTAGGTGCCATCGGCGCTGGCTGTCACTGCGCGGCTCAAACCGGTTGATGTACTGGTGATCGTGATCTGGTCGCCAGCGGTGGCGCGACCAGCGACCGAACCATTGATGCTCTGCGCGAACGCTGGAGCAATGGCCAGCGTTGAAAGGCACAGCCCCATCGCGATGCTGATGCTGGATTTGCGCAATGTGGTACGCGTGTTGCTCATAACCTCTCCCCGGTGGATTTGCATGGTTGTGGCTTCATGATTGTGGCGTGGCGACGAAGTCGTAGTCCCACTGGTCGAAATACAGGTTGCCGCCGGCCCATTCGGCTTCGCCGCGTTGCAGGTCGACAGTCTCGGAACGTGCGAAGCGCTTGGCCGGTACCAGCGGCCGGCTGTAGTCGTCATTGAAGGCGACGCGGTAGCCGTCCAGGCCACCCAGGTAGAACCCGGCGACTGCCGGATCGGTGGCGTCCAGGCGGCCAAAGGTCACATCCATCGGCATCCAGCCATAGGGCGCGATGTACAGTTGGCCCCAGTCATGCAGGTTCCAGTAGGACTGCACGCCACCGTTGTCGGCGAACATCATTCCCGACTGCCAGCGCGCCGGGATGCCATTGAGGCGCAACAGTGTCATCAGAAGCAGGGTCTGTTGCCCGCAGTCGGCGTGGCCGGCATGCAACGCGTAATCGCTGATGTTGCTGATCGTCGAATATTCGCGCGCGCCGGCCCACGGAATCTGGTCGACGGCGGCGAAGAGCCTTTGCGCGATGCGCCATGGATTGGTTTCATCACCGACGGCGCTCCTGGAGAACGCCCTGAGATCGTCGGTGAAGACGACATGTGGGGCGCGCTCTGCCAGGAACGGCGCCAGATCCGGTGTCTGGATCGCCTCGACCACCTTGTCGGCATCCACATCGACATGGCGTGCGCTGATGGTGACGTCATAGGTGACTGAAAATTCAGTGGCCTGGCCTGCAACTGCTGTCTTCTCGAAGTGCACCGTGCGCTGCATGGCGGACTCGGGGGCGACGGCATGCGTGGCCGGTTCGCTGGACAGCAGGCGGAGGTCGCCTTGCTGGCCTGGAATCAAACGTGGGTATGGGATCCATGCGCTGACCGTCTCGCCGGCGGGTACCGCGTCGGCATGCACGGTCAGGGTCTGGGTGATGTGCAGGCGCCGCGGCAGCACGCTGCTCGTACGGCTGGCCCGTGCCGCTTCAATCACCGCGCGATGATGCGGGTTGACCGATTCAAGTGGGCTTTCGATGAAGGGTTTCGGATCCGCGCGACGTGCACGCGCTTCCGCACTGAGCCGGAACAGGTTGGACGCGGCGCGGTTGAAGTACCGGCGCTTGCCATCGATGTCCATGCGTTCCAGCAAGCCCTGCCCGTCCCAGCGGGCGAACTCGGCATCGCTGAGATCGGGAATCTGCTTGCGCAGGCGCTCATGCACTTGCGTCGAATCCTGGTTGAAGTCCAGGGCGATGCGGCGCATGCGTTCGCGCTGGAAGGCCAGTACCCGCGCGTCCAACGGCGAGGCATCGGGCAAGGCGGCCTCGATCGCGCTGTCTGCACCCGCAAAATCGCCGCGGTCGATCTGGGCGATCACCGCCTGCACGACCGGGCTGTCGGAACGCTCTGCGCCAACAGCCACCGAATCCAGGCCGGTCGCGGCAACCGCCACGCCTGGCGTCATGGCGCAGGCCAACAACAAAGCCAATGGCAGGACGCGCAGATGCCCTTGACGCAGCGGTGGACGCGGCGACGGCCTGACGATGGCAACATGGCTTGGAACATCGCGCACCAGACGCGTCCCCCGACGATCCGTGTAGTGATGCTTGTGTAGCACGCAGAAAAGAACTGGTCAATAATTTATTCTTGGCGTATAAATTTACTGAATCAGTTATTCCGCACTGCACAATCACGTTGCACTTCGGCCGATCCACGGCACGATTTCAGGCGCGATCAATGAAGGGATGCGAGACAACATGAGCAAAACCCACTCACGCTTGCGCTCCCCGGATGCGAGTACCCCGTCACTGCGCGCGCGATCACCTGAATCGATGTTACACGCGGCGATGTTGGCACTGGCCATGTTCGCCACGGGGTGTGCAAGCCAGCACGTCGCCGACACACGTGCCGAAACGCTGCCACATGCCTCACGGGGTGTGCCCGGCGTCGGTGAAGCGCAGCTGGATCCCGGCTTCTGGATCCAGCGCCAACCCGCTGCCGAGGCACCATTGCTGGATGCAGGTACGGTTGCCACACGCAACGCGGCGTTGTTTGCGCAAGATGCTTCGATGCACGATCTGGCTGCGTTGCCGGCCACGCTGGCCGGCACGCAAGTGCGTGCATGGATCGATTCGATGTCGTCGCGGCCCACGCGCACGCTTTACGACATGCAGGGAAAGGAAGTCACGGTATCCAGACTGGATGCATTGATTGCAAATCTTGCGCTGGATGCCATCCCGACCAGCCAGTCCACCCGCTTCGGCCTGGTGGTGGCGCGCGCGCCGCTGCGCAGCTTTCCCACCCTGGAACGGGTGTTCTCCAGGCTGGGCGATACCGACATCGACCGCTGGCAGGAGAGCGCCGAATTTCCCGGCACGCCTGTGGTGATCGCACATGCATCCGCGGATGGTGAGTGGCTGTTCGTGGTCAGCCCGCGCTATGCGGCCTGGATACCCGCGCAATTCGTCGCGCAAGGCACGCGCGAGAAAGTGCTGGCTTATTACACGGGTGAGGGGCCGTACCGCGTGATCACCGGTGCCAAGCCGCGCCTTGTTTACACGCCGGACAATCCGGCCCTGTCCGAACTGCAACTGGACATGGGCACGCGCCTGCCGGACAGGGGTGCGACGCATGCCGCGACCATCCAGAGCCAGGCGCCGGCCTTCCACTGGACGGTAAGCGTGCCACTTCGGTTCGAAGACGGAAACCTCGGTTTCGCACTGGCACTGCTGCCGCGCAGCGCCGACAGCCACCTTGGCCCGCTACCGCTCACCCGCGCCAACATCATCGGCCAGGCGTTCAAATTCCTGGGCGAACGCTACGGCTGGGGCCACGATTACAACAGCCGCGACTGCAGCGGCTTCGTGTCCGAGATCTACGCCAGCATGGGGTTGATATTGCCGCGCAACACCAGCGCGCAAGCGGTCAGCCCTGTGTTCCAGCGCACCCACTTCGAAACCGGTGATGCGCGCAGCAAGCGGATGGCAGCGATCGATGCGCTGGACGTGGGCGACCTGGTCTACATCCCCGGCCACGTAATGATGTACATCGGCCGCATCGGCGACACGCCCTACGTGATCCATGACACCAATGGCGGCACCGTGCAGGATGCCGACGGCGCGCTGCGTTCGCTCAAGCTCAACGGCGTCTCGGTCACCCCGCTGACGGCCCTGCGTTTCGATGCTGAAACCGACTACATCGACCGCATTACCAATATCGTGCGCGTCGTCCAGACCCCATGAGCGGCCTCCTGATGAGTAGAAGCCAATGAGCCTCATTCAATGAAAATCACCGACATCCACTTCGGCATGCTGCGGGTCCCGTTGAAAACTCCGTTCAAGACTGCGTTGCGAACAGTGGAACAGGTCGAGGACGTGGTGGTGATGGTGCATACAGACACCGGCCACGTCGGCTACGGCAGCGCACCGGCCACCGCGGTCATCACCGGCGATACCCATGGCTCGATCATGGACGCGGTGCGCCACTACATCGCGCCGCGGGTGATCGGCCAGGAGATCGCCGACCTCAACCGGATCACCCAGCTGGTGCAGTCGGCGATGGAGAAGAACACCAGCGCCAAGGCCGCCGTTGAGATCGCGGTATACGACTTGTGGGGCCAGTTGTACGGCGCGCCGCTCTACCAGCTGCTGGGCGGTGGTGACCCGGTGATCACCACCGATATCACGATCAGCGTCGACTACATCGACAAGATGGTGGCCGACTCGATGGCTGCAGTTGAACGCGGCTTCGAATCGCTGAAGATCAAGGTCGGCAAGGATATCGGCGTCGACATCGAACGTACCAAGGCGATCCACGCGGCGGTCGAAGGCCGCGCCCTGCTCCGCCTTGATGCCAACCAGGGCTGGACTGCCAAGCAAGCCGTGTATGCGCTGCAGACGCTGGAAGACGCAGGCGTAAAACTCGAACTGGTCGAACAACCGGTCAAGGCGCATGACCTGGAAGGACTGCGTTACGTGACCGAACGCGTGCACACGCCGGTGATGGCGGATGAAAGCGTGTTCGGGCCGATGGAAGTCATCGAACTGATCCGCATGCGCGCCGCCGATATCGTCAACATCAAGCTGATGAAGACCGGCGGTATTTCCAACGCGGTGCGCATCGCCGACATCTGCGGGTTGTACGGCGTGGACTGCATGATCGGCTGCATGCTGGAATCAAGTATCGGCGTGGCTGCGGCAGTGCACCTGGCGGTGGCGAAATCAGACGTGATCAGCAAAGTGGACCTGGACGGCCCGTCCCTGTGCCGATTCGATCCCGTCGCGGGTGGGGTGATCTTCAACGAATCCGAGATCAGCATCACCAATGCGCCCGGGCTTGGCATCCGTGGCATCGACGGGCTGATGCCGCTCGCCGAACGCGCCGCCTGAGCCCTGGCGATGTCGGCACTGGTCAAGATCCGCTCTGAACGCGACCGGATGTCGGCGATCGAGCGCCGTATCGCCGACTTCGTGCTGGACAACGCCCACCTGCTGCGCGACTACTCGTCGCAGCAGCTGGCCGATGCGGTCGGCATCAGCCAGTCCAGCGTGGTCAAGTTCTGCCAGAAGCTCGGCTTCAAGGGCTACCCCGACCTCAAGCTGTCGATCAGCGAAGCGTTGTTCCGGACCGAAAACGGCAATGGCGGAACGCCGGCAAGCATGGCTGGTGAAAGCACGCTGGATGCCTCTGGCAGCGACCTCTGGCACTGCAAGACACAAGCGGAAGAAGCGACCCGCCTGATCAATCCTCCCAAGTCACTCATCGCTGCTGCAGAGGCAATCGGCGGTGCCCGCACGGTGTTCATCATCGGGCTGGGCGAGGACGACATCCACGCGCGCGCGTTCGCGTTGCGGCTGGCGCTGCTGGGGATCCTGACCGTGCACAACTTCGATCCTGCGCACATGACCGCAAGCCTGTCGGCAGCCACGCCTGGCGATGTCCTGCTGATGTTTTCCGAACACGGCATGCAACCGGCGCTGTGCCAGCTGGGCCGTCATTTCCGCGAGCAACAGGGACGCGTGGTCACCATTACCCGGCACAGTTCCAATGCGCTGCGCGCGCATGCAGATGTGCCGCTGCTGGTGTCGGCGCACGACGAGCGCCCGCACATCGAACCACTGCTCTACCACTCTGCGCTGAAACACCTGCTGGATCGCGTGTTCATCCTGTTGTGCGATGCCGATGGCCAGCGTCGCGCACGCCTGCAGGAAACAATGGCGCGCATCCAGCCCCTGCTCGAGTCCTGACGGATGACCCCGGCGGGCCGCTCGTGCATGCTTGCCGCCATTGCAGTCACTTCCGCGACACCTTCCCGGAGCCAAACGACCATGCCGATCCGCCGGACCGCAACATTGCTGTTGCCCCTCTTGCTGGCCACCGCCTGCGCGCATTCGCCGTTGAATAACGCCGGCAATGAGGCGCGCCATTGGGCCGATGCCGGCCAGATGGTGCTGGTCACCACCGCGGATTGGGACAGCACCAATGGCGAACTGCGACGCTATGAGCGAGATGGCAATGGTTGGAAACAGGTAGGCGACGCCAGCGCCATCGTGGTGGGACGCACCGGTATTGCCTGGGGCATCGGCCTGAACACCCAACAGGGCGAAGGGCCGGTCAAGCGCGAGGGCGACGGCAAGGCCCCTGCAGGCGTGTTTTCGATTGGCCCTGCCTTCGGCTACGCCAACAGCGCGCGCACCGGACTGGACTACAAGGCAATGGGCACGAATGACTGGTGCATCGACGTGCCGGAATCGGCCTATTACAACCGGATCATCGACCGCAGCGTGGTCAAGGCGCCGGAACTGGACCAATCCACAGAGCCCATGCGACGCGACATCCACGCCGATGGCGACCAGCGTTACCGCGAGGGCTTCGTGATCCAGCACAACGCCGCGAACATCCGCAACGCCGGCAGTTGCATCTTCGCCCATCTATGGACCGCGCCGGACAGCACCACTGCAGGTTGCACGGCGATGGCGCCGGCCAGCATGGATAACCTGCTTGTGTGGCTGGACGCACGGCGCAAGCCGGTGTTCGTGCAGCTACCGCAAGCCCAGTACCAGGCAATGCGTGATTCTTGGAAGTTGCCGGAAATCTCGGCATCGGAGACCGCACGATGAGCCAGACCAAGCGCGTGATGGCCGGTCTGGTCGCCGGCATCGTGCTCGGCATCCTGCTGGCATGGCTTGACACGCCCTTGGCAATCCGGGTCGCCGACATCGTGCAGCCGTTCGGCAAACTCTGGATCAACGCGTTGCAGATGACCGTGGTGCCACTGGTGCTGGCGCTGGTCATCGTCGGCGTGAACCAGGCCACCGATGCCGCGCAGTCCGGACGGGTCGCGCGGCGCGCGATCATCATCTTCATCATCCTGCTCACCGCCGCTGCGGCGATGACCGCGGTGCTGGCGCCGCTGGCGCTCTCCCAATTGCAGCCCGATCCTGCCGTGGCCGCGGCGCTGCGTGGCCATGAGGCCGAACTCCCGGCGGTGACCGGCGGCTGGGCGGATGCACTGACCGCCATCGTGCCGAGCAATGCGGTCGCCGCGGCCGCTGCAGGCGCGATGCTGCCGCTTGTCACGTTCGCGCTGTTCTTCGGTTTCGCCCTGACCCGTATCGACCCAGAACGCCGTGCACGCGTGGTCGGTTTCTTCCAGGCCGTCAGCGACGCGATGATCGTGATCGTGCGCTGGGTGCTGTGGGCCGCGCCGGTAGGCATCTTCGCGCTGGTGCTGGCACTGACCGCGCGCTCCGGCATCGGCATGCTGCAGGCGCTCGGCATTTATATCCTGCTGGAATGCGCGCTCTACCTGCTGGCGACCGTGCTGCTGGTTGCGCTTGCGGTGACGGTGGGCCATCAGAAGCTCGGGCAGTTCATGTCCGGCCTTGCCCCTGTGCAAGCCGTCGCGGCGAGCACGCAATCCTCGCTCGCCACCCTGCCCGCGATGCTGGAAAGTGCCGATACGCGCATGGGCTGGCCGCAACGGGTGTACGCGCTTGTGCTGCCGATGGCGGTCTCGCTGTTCCGGATCACCTCGCCGATCCAGTACATCGCCACCGCCAGTTTTATTGCCTGGACGCTGGGCATCGACCTCAGCGCGACCCAACTTGTCACTGGCGTTGCCTTGTCGGTGCTCGTCAGTATGGGCTCGGTTGGCCTGCCTGGCCAGGCGATCTTCATCGCCACCAACCTGCCTGTCACGCAGGCGATGGGGCTGCCGGTCGCGCCGCTGGTATTGCTGATGGCGGTCGACGCAATTCCCGATGTGTTGGCCACGGTCGGCAATGTCAGTGCCGACATGACTGCGACCGCGTTGGTGGTTTCACGTTCGGAAGAATCTGCCGGATAAGCCCGGCTTGACAGGGTTCGCTGCACTGCAGCACAGTGCAGCCATGCGCATATCCACCGCTGTCACCAAGATCGGCACTACGACCATTACCACCGGTACCAGCCCTGTGCGGTCGGTCATGCGCGGATAAAATATCCAACCACGGCCCCGCACCTCGACTGAGGCGGGCCGCTCCAAGCCCTGCTCTATGAGAAGCGTGGCCTCTACCGGAGGCTCGATGGACGCACCACCGTTGCAGGATTGTCCCCAGGCTTCGCCCGACAGCGCCGCAGGCGCGGTGTACCGCGTGCACAAGTTCGGCGGCAGTTCGCTGGCCGACGCTGCTCGCATCGGCCATGTCGCCGGTTTGATGCTGGCAGCCGGAGAGCCCCGGCATGCGGTGGTGGTCTCGGCCATGCATGGCGTGACCGATGCGTTGATCGCGCTCGGCGATGCAGCGGCGCGCGGCGATGAATGGCAACCCGCACTCGCCAACCTACGACAGCGTCATATCGATACTGCTGATGCGTTGCTTGAAGTCAGCCATGCCACGCGAGACTGGCTGGACCTGCAGTTCGAGGACCTGGGCGACGTCCTGCGCGCTACCGCCCTGCTCCGGCAACCGGGCGATGCCGCGCTTGCGCGCATCCATGGCATGGGCGAAATCCTGTCTTCGCACCTGCTGCATGCCTGCCTGCGCGAGCGCGGCGGCGACTACGCGCGGCTGGACGCACGCGAAGTGTTGCGGGTTCGCCATGGCGAACTCGGCGCGATCATCGACTGGGATGCCAGCGCCGCGCGGCTGGCCGAATGGCGCCAGGCACATCCGCAGCCGCGCGTGGTGGTGACCGGCTTCATCGCCAGCGGTGCGGACGGCCAACCAACAGTACTCGGCCGCAATGGCAGCGATTTTTCCGCAGCGATCTTCGCGTCGCTGTTCGATGCCGGCGAAGTGCACATCTGGACCGATGTCGATGGCGTGCTGTCGGCCGATCCACGGCTGGTCCCGGAGGCCGTTTCGCTGCCTGCATTGAGCTATCAGGAAGCCTGCGAGCTGGCCTACTTCGGGGCCAAGGTGATCCATCCGCAGACCATGACCCCGGCGATGGCGCGCGGACTGCCGCTGCTGATCCGTAACACCTTCAATCCCGGTTTCGCCGGCACCAGGATCGATGCGAAAGGTGGCAGCGACGCGGATGACGATGGGCCGGTGAAGGGGCTGACCCTCAACGCGGGACTGGCCATGGTCAGTCTGGAAGGCGCCGGCCTGATCGGCGTGCCCGGCACTGCCGAACGTGTGTTCGCCGCCCTGCATGCCGCGCGGATTTCAGTCGTCATGATTTCGCAGGGCTCATCGGAACATTCGATCTGCACCGTGGTGCGCGAGCCCGATGCCAGAAGCGCGCATGACGTGTTGCTGGATGCGTTCGCGCGCGAACTGGCCAGCGGCCAGGTGCAGGGCGTGCAGGTGGTCGATGGCATCTGCGTGCTGGCGGCGGTCGGGGATCGCATGGCCGGCACGCCGGGCGTTGCCGCGCAACTGTTCGGTGCGCTGGCGCGGGCGCGGGTCAACATCCGTGCGATCGCGCAGGGCGCATCCGAACGAAATATTTCTGTTGCGATCGCCGCCAGCGAATCCACCCGCGCGCTGCGCGCTGCGCATGCGGCGTTCTGGCTGTCGCCGCAAACGATTGCCCTGGCGGTGATCGGTCCGGGCAATGTCGGCGCCGCCCTGCTCGACCAGTTGCAGGCCGCGCTGCCCCGGCTGCGCAGGGAGGCCAATCTCGACCTGCGCCTGCGTGCACTGGCAACCAGCAGCAAGACATGGCATTGCGAATTCCGTGGCAGCGAGGATTGGCGCGTGCGCATGCAGGCCGAACCCGTCGCCACCGATCTGGCGGGCCTGGGCACGCACCTGCTCGACACCCACATGCCGCACGCCGTAATCGTCGACTGCAGTGCCAGCAATGCAGTGGCCGAGCACTATCCGGCATGGCTGGCCGCCGGCATCCACGTCATCACCCCCAACAAGCAGGCCGGCGCCGGACCGATGCAACGCTACGCCGCGATCCGCGAGGCACGTGCGCACGGCGCCGCGCGTTTCCGCTACGAGGCCACCGTAGGCGCGGGCCTTCCAGTGATCTCCACGCTGCGCGACCTGCTGGACACCGGCGACGAGCTCATCGCCATTGATGGGGTTCTTTCCGGCACGCTGGCGTGGCTGTTCAACAAGTTCGATGGCAGCAAGCCCTTCTCCGAACTGGTGCGCGAGGCGCATGCGCTGGGCTATACCGAACCGGACCCGCGCGACGACCTGTCCGGCATGGATGTGGCGCGCAAACTGGTCATCCTGGCGCGCGAAGCCGGCCTGTCGTTGTCATTGGCCGACGTGCAGGTGCAGGGGCTGGTGCCGGACACCCTGCGCGATGCCGACCAAGGCATGTTCATGGACGGACTGACCGCGATGGATGCACCGATGCAGGCTGCGCTGGATGCGGCGCGCGCGAGGAACTGCGTGTTGCGTTATGTCGCGCGACTGGAACGCGATGGCAGCGCCAGGGTTGCGCTGCAGGAACTGCCAAACGAACATGCTTTCGCCCACCTGCGACTGACCGACAACTGCGTGCAATTCACCACCCACCGATATCGCGACAATCCCCTGGTCGTGCAGGGCCCCGGCGCCGGGCCGGACGTCACCGCGGCCGGTGTGTTTTCCGACCTGCTGCGATTGGCATCGAGCCTGGGCGCGCGGTTGTGAGCACCGGAAACACGAACACAGTGCGGCCCGGCGTTGCCAAGGCATTCTCGCCCGGCTCGGTTGGCAACATCGGCGTCGGCTTCGACATCATCGGCCACAGCATCGCCGGCATCGGCGACATCGCCACGGTGCGCCGCATCGATGAGGACACTGTTCGCATCAAGGCAATCCGCGGCACGGTGACCGGCCTGCCGCTGGACGCCGAAAGCAACACCGCAGGTGCGGCATTGATCTCGTTGCGGGCGGCCTTGGAGCTTCCGTTCGGATTCGAAGTCGAAATCGACAAGGGCATTCCGCTGGGATCCGGGCTTGGCGGCTCTGCCTCCTCCTGCGTCGCCGCACTGGTCGCTGCGAATGCCCTGCTGCACACGCCACTACAGGTTCATGCGCTGTATCCACACGCGCTTGCGGGCGAAGCGGTCGCCAGTGGCGGCCTGCACGGAGACAACGTAGGCCCGATGCTGCTGGGCGGCCTGGTGCTTGCAACCGCGGATCGGATGACCCGCATCAACGTGCCTGGGCATTGGCATTGCGTGGTCGTGCATCCGCATGTAGTGCTGGAAACCCGTCGTGCGCGCGAGGCTTTGGCCGGTGCTTACGCGCTGCGCGAATTCGTCGCGCAGAGCGCACAACTGGCGCAGGTGTTGCTGGGCTGCGAACGCGGCGATGCTGCGCTGGTCCGCGCCGGACTTGCAGATGTGTTGGTGGAACCGCGGCGCGCGATGCTGATCACAGGCTTCGCCGCAGTAAAAAAAGCCGCACTGGATGCCGGCGCGATGGGCGCCAGCATTTCCGGTGCCGGCCCCAGCGTGTTCGCCTGGTGCGAGGATCGCGACGCCGCCGCACGGACCGGCGCGTCAATGTCCGCCGCATTTGCTGCAGCGGGCTTTGCCAGTGACGTGCATGTCACCCCGATCGCAGGTCCTGCCGCGAGCGTGCTCGCATGAGCGGCGCGGTCCTGAAGCAGGTCAGCACGCGCGGCATCGCGCCTGCAGTGACCATCAGCAGCGCGATCGCGGCCGGCCCCGCACCCGACGGCGGGCTGTACATGCCGGAGGCGTTCCCGACGTTCACTGTGGACGACTTCGCCCCAGACACCACGTTGATCGATGTCGCCCATAGGTTGCTGCAGCCATTTTTCGCTGGCGATGTACTCGACGCGTCGCTCCACGACATCTGCCGCACGTCATTCGCGGTTGAGCCGCCCTTGCGGCCAGTCGGTTCAAGTGACGATTACATCCTCGAGTTGTTCCATGGCGCCACCGCCGCCTTCAAGGACTATGGCGCCGGCTTCCTGGCCGCCTGTCTGTCCGCGCTGCCGCCGGGCGACAAGCCACTCACGATCGTTGTCGCCACCTCGGGCGACACCGGGGCCGCGGTTGGCGCGGCCTTCCACCGCAAGCCGGGCGTGCGCGTGGCGATCCTGTATCCGGACGGCCGCGTCTCGCCGCGCCAGGCGTACCAGCTGGGCTGCTTCGGCGACAACGTGCGCGCAATGCGGGTCGAGGGCAGCTTCGATGACTGCCAGCGACTGGTGAAGGACGTGCTTGGCGACGAAGGCTTTCGTCAAGATGTCCCACTCGGATCCGCCAACAGCATCAGCATCGGCCGCCTGCTGCCACAGATGGCCTATTACGCTCATGCCGCGCTGCGCCATTGCCGTGCCACGGGCCGGTCACTCAATGTCGTGGTGCCCACCGGCAATCTCGGCAATGCGGTGGCCTGCCTGCTCGCGAGGCGCTGCGGGCTGCCGATCGGCGAGGTGGTCCTGGCCAACAATGCCAACGACGGACTGACGCGGTTCTTTGGCGGACAGGACTATCAGCCCCACCCCACCATCGCCACCCTGGCCAATGCTATGGACGTCGGCGCACCCAACAATTTCGAGCGCTTGCAATGGCTGTATGCGGATGACGCCGCGCTGCGCGAGGCAGTGCAGGCGGACACCGTCAACGATACCGACATCCGCAAGACCATCCTGGATGCGCACACGCGGTTGGGCGAAACAATCTGCCCACACACCGCCTGCGCACTCGCCGTGCTGCAGCGGCTGCGCGAACGCGGGGTTGATGGCGACTGGTGCGTGGTGGCGACTGCACACCCGGCAAAGTTCCCGGAGGTCGTGGAACCGCTCATCGGCGCCGAAGTGCCGTTGCCGGACGCGCTTGCGGCGATGCTGGCGCGACCGAGCCGGGCGGATCGGCTGGCAAATGAAGCGGATGCGCTGAGGCAGCTTTTGCGCGCGACGCGTTAAAACCGAAAGTGACGTCCGCACGCAAACGTCATCGAGACCGCCAGCGTGTCCGGATCAAGGACGAGAAGGTCCGCCGCGGCGCCGATTCGGATTCGTCCCTTGTCACGCAGCCCCCACAACGCGGCTGGCGTCTGCGTCACCGTCTCCAACGCCGCCGCGAATGGAACGCCCTGCCCCTGCACCGCATCGACAAGCGCAGCATGCAGGCTGGACAGCGGCGCCACATCGATCGATATCAGCTCGCCTGACGCGTCGAAGTGGGGAAGGCTCGCGTGGCCGTCGGAGCTCATGGTGATGCGCGCGGCGGGCAGGCCCTCTTGAAGCAGGCGTGCAAGCGCCAGACCCGCCGGGATGTCGCCTGCAACCACCAATGACGGCGTGGTACTCGTGGTGAGGTCGACGCTGCCGCCGCGCGCCACCCACGCGCTGGCCTGCGCGAGCAATCCCGCATGGCGATTGATGTGGGTCGGATGCCACTGGGATGCAGGCATCGGGTGTCGGTCGCTGACGGCATGCAGGGCCTGCAATCCTTCCTCCGCATCGCCAACATGCACCAGCACCAATCCGCGCTTGCCCGCCAACATCCCGCCCACCCGGGCTTCGGCCGCGACCCGGGCGAGTTCGTCCAGGGTCGGATGCGAGCCACGGTGGTCGGCTATGGCGATCTCGCCAACGCCGATCATGTCCGGGATCAAGACCAGGTCGGAGCGGATGCTGCCGGTCAAGGTCGTAACGGGGACCTGATAGCTGCCGGTCAGGCTATAGGCGGAGAGTCCTTTTTCAGTCAATGCACGCGCTGTCGCCAACAGGTCAGCGAGGCTGCGTGTCACATCATCCGTGCCCAACGCACCGATCACCGTCGTGATGCCGGCGCTCAATGCCTCCAGGGGATCAGTCAAGGCCTGGGTGCGGGTCGAGAAACCCCCTTCGCCCCCGCCACCCGATATGTGTACCAGCGAATCGACGAAGCCGGGACACACGATGCGCCCACCTGCATCGACGACCACGGCGCCCTCGACTGCCTGCAATCGCGGTTCCATCGCCAGCACCCGCCCGCCGCCAAGCAACAGGTCGCGATGACCCAGCGGCTGCGGCGCGTAAACGTCGGCATTGCGAAGCAGCGTCAATTGCATCAGGACAGCCCCGTGACGACGGCGAGCGCAACGAAACCGGCGCCCATTGCCATCAGCAGCAGGGCGAATCGCCACACAAGGCGCAACCACTCCACCCAGTTGAGCCGGGCGACGCCCAGCACGCCCATCAATACCGCGGAGGTAGGCACCAGCAAGTTGGTAAGCCCATCGCCCAGTTGGAATGCAAGTACCGCAACCTGTCGCGTCACCCCGACAAGATCACTTAGACCGGCCATCAGTGGCATGGTGATCGCAGCCTGCGCCGATCCGGAAGTCACGAAGAAGTTGAAGACCGACTGCAGCAGGAACATGCCTTCCGCAGCAAGCAATGGTGGCCACTGGTCCATTCCGCGGGCAAGCACGAACAGCACGGCGTTGAGCACGCTCGGGCTGTGCAGGTCGGTGCCGCCAAGCAACCACAACATGCCCTGGGCCGACGCGATCACCAACGCGACCGGGACCAGTTGCTGCGCGCCTTCACTGAAGAGTTCGGCGATGCGGTTCGGCCGCAACCGGCCATCGGCCCATGCAACCAGGCCACAGAACAGGCCCAACGCGAAAAACTGGGTGGCGATCTCCGGCAGGTAATGGCCACGGGCAGTGACCCCCCATACGATCCATCCCACGGTCGCCAGCACCGCCAACATGATCGTGCGGTCTGCCCAGTTCAAGGCATTTGCATCGTCTGCCATCGACGCATCGGAGGATGCGGGAACACTCGACTCCGCGACCGGTTGCCGGTGCGCCAGTGCATAGCGGATCGTGAATATCGCGCCCACCAGGGTGAAGGATGACCACACCAGCAGCCGAAACGGGGCGCCGGACAGCACCGGCACTCCGGCAATGCCCTGTGCAACTGCGACGCTGAACGGATTCATCCATGACGTGCCGAAGCCGATCTGACTGGCCATGTACGTGCACATCACTGCGCACTCGCGCGGCAGCCCCAGGCGGGTGGTCAGGGGCAGCAACAGGGCCAGGAATGCGATGGTCTCCTCACCCATGCCGAACACGGCGCCGCCCAGCGAGAACACCACGAACAGGCTACCCAGCAGCAACGCCGGTTGCCCGCCAGTGACCTTGATCAGGCGTACCAGGCCGCGGTCAATTGCGCCGGTCGCATTGACCACCGCAAATGCGCCCCCGACCAGAAAGAGCAGTGCGATGACGCCCACTGCCGCAGACGTGGCGGACCCCGAGGTCAGGCCATGGAACAGGAAATTGAGAAAGCCGACATCATCACCCGTTGCGAACAACTGCATGTGCGCGGATGTGTCAGCGGCGCGAAAGCTGGCCAGCGAGACTGGCATCCCGGCGGCAAAATAGCCCCGCGGCAGGAACGGCGTCGCCAACGCCAGCGCGGTCACCAGCACAAACAGGATGACCAGCGTATTGGGACCTTCGCGCGGTTGACGGAAATCGCTGGCTTGGTGGCTCATCATGACCGCCGCAATGCAGGGGTTGCGCATGCGGGGCGGGGCCAGAGACGCACCCCGCCCACGTGCGGAACGTTAGCGGAACCGGTAATCCAGCGCCAGGAAGAAACTGCGACCGCGGGGGTCCGTGTAAGTCGGATCATACGAGGCCAGGAAGTAAAAGGCCTGGTTCGAGAACGGAGGATCAGTGTCCAGCAGGTTCAATACCCCTGCACGCAGGCGCAAGCTGTCGCTTACCTGCCAACGGCCGGTCAGGTCCCACAGCGAATACGCTTTGACGTTGCGATCCGGCAAGCGCGTGTCGGTGACGGGATCGTAAGTGGTGTTCTGGTCGCGGTATTGCGATGAATAGTTGTTGGAAAGCGACAGCGACACCGCATTGCGCTCCCAGTCGAAACTGACGCGATGACGCCAGCGCTGGATGACCTGGTCGTTGAGGAACAGGCCGAGGTTGCTTCGGAACGGTTCAAGCGGGCCGAATTGCCGCTTGTACTCGAGCACGTAAGTGCCGGAGACGTCCACGCCAAGTGTGCCCCACGGCGCTTCTTCGGTGCGCGCCTGCGCTGACAGGTCGATGCCGGAGGTCCGCAACTCGCCCTGGTTCTCCTTGGCCAGGATCACGTTGGTGATGAAGCCGTCCGCATCGCGACTGATATACCTGCCGTTATAGGCCGCCGGGTTCTCGATGATGATCTGCTCGCCCAGGGTGCTGATCACGTCGGTCTTCTGGATGTTCCAGTAGTCGAGCGATGCATTGAAGCGAACGCTGGGAGAGAACACCACTCCGGTGGAGAATTGGCGCGACTCTTCCGGTTGCAGGTTCGGATTGCTGCGCCGCTCCACTGGCCACTGGTCGGTGCACAGGTCGATGGAACCTTCC
The DNA here is from genome assembly GCA_038323895.1 of Lysobacterales bacterium. Classification (GTDB taxonomy): domain Bacteria; phylum Pseudomonadota; class Gammaproteobacteria; order Xanthomonadales; family Xanthomonadaceae; genus Thermomonas. Next base: position 44,217 of record JBBQHK010000014.1, read on the forward strand.
TGTGCGGCGCATTGGGGGTCGGTCAGGAAACTAGAGGCCGTGCCAAAGGTCGTCGGGCGGTACAGGTCGTCAAGCGAAGGGGCACGGAAGCCGGTCCCGGCGGACGCCCGGAACAGCCAATCGGTCACCGGCTGCCAGCGGATCCCCAGCTTGGGATTCAGCGTTGAACCCACGCCACCACTGTAGTGGTCGTAGCGAACTGCGAACTGCATCTCCAGTGCCTTGGAAAAGGGCGCAACCAGTTCCGCATACGCGCCCGCCACGTTGCGTCCATTGCGCGTTGCTTCGATGCCCGCGGTGTTGCCGCTGCTGCTGCGATCGCCTGCGATGTTGTTGCTGAGCAGTAGCGCCGAGGGCGTGAACCGTTGATTTTCCTTGCGATACTCGGTCCCGAGCGCCAGGCCCAGGCTGCCGCCTTCAAGCTCCATCAACGCGCGCGAAACCCCGAAATCGACACCTTGCGTGGTGCCCGCTGAACTGCGCGCGACGTCATCGACCTTGATGCCGTCGATCAACGAACGTCCAGCATCGGACGACGGTCCAAACGGGTTGATCGCGCCGGAGCGAACCCCGGCCGAGAACTCGTTGAAGAGGACATACCCGTCCACGTAGCGATCGGATACTTCGTTGCGACTGTAGGTATAGGCAACGTCGTAATCCCACTCGCCCAGCAGGCCCTCCAGCCCGAGTACGTAGCGCTGGCCATCGCTGGTGACTTCATGGGTGCGGTTGCCCGCTTCGGCCATCCTGTAACGAATGCCGCTGAAGGTGGAGAACCCGGCATTGGTCAGCGCAGTGCGGTACGCGGTGGGCAGCACGGACACCGGCCAGTTGCGCAGGCGGATCGGGTTGGGACTGAGCCGATAGGTCGTTTCGGCCCGGGTCAGCACCGTTTCGAAAAAGGCGGTGTGCTCGCCACTGATGGCGAATGTTCCGCGCCCCACGAAGCCGATCTTGCTGGCCTCCGGATAGATTTCCGTGTCTTCCATGTAATCGTAGCTGCAGGCCAGAGGTCCGCCGGGCCCCTGCGGGGCATACACGGTGGCCGGCGGATTGCAGGTCGGCGAACTCGGATTGATGCGGTTGCGGGTCGCCCCCGCAGGCAGGAGCCCCGCGCCGATCAATGTGTTGCGTTGCGCGGAACTGATGTCGATGTTGGCAGGATAGGTGTTGGACGACATCAGCGCCGGCAGCAGCGTGGCCAGCGGGCGCTCGGTGATGAAGTCACGCTGGGTCGATCGCAATGCATCCAGGTTCTGGATATCCAACACGCCGAACACGTTGAAGCGGTCGGCGCCGATGTCGCCGAAGCCGCCGCTCAACGTCAGCGTCTTCTTGCCCGCACCGCCATGCTGGGTGTCTGCCACCGACAATCCCACGTCGAAGCCCCGGTAGTCCTTGCGCGTGATGAAATTGATGACGCCGCCGATCGCGTCGGTGCCGTAGAGGGCCGATGCCCCGTCCTTCAACACTTCCACCCGCTCGATTGCACCCACCGGGATGGCATTCAGATCGACCGCGGCACTGTCTCCAGGTGATGCGAAATTGGCCAGGCGCCGTCCATTGAGGAGGATCAGCGTACTGGAGGCACCAATGCCTCGCAGGTTGGCCGCATTCAGTCCGCGCTGGCCCGACGTGCCGTCGGTGATGCTCATCCCATCGCTGATCGGAGCCGTGTTGGCCGACAGGGTCTTGACGAGTTCGGCGGCCGTGGTAACGCCGCGCTTGGCGATCTCGTCCTTGGTGATGATCTCGACCGGCAACGCCGTTTCAGCATCGGTGCGCTTGATACGCGAGCCGGTGACGACCACGGCGTCCAGCTTCTTGATCTGCTCGGCTTCGGTGCCTGCCGACGTACTGGGTGCGTCCTGTGCCAGCGCTTGCTGGTGCAGGGCCATGCTGCAGGCAACCGCCAGCAGCCATGTGGAGGTGCGGCGCAGGCGGATGCTGCGCGTCATGGTGCCGGATGCGTGATGCTTCATCGATGATCCCCTCGAGCCACGTGGAAGTGGGCAGGCGCCGGAGTGTGCCGCGGAGCGTGCCGTGGGAGGACTCTAGAGTCATTGCGCCGGCCATGTGGCGCATTGCGTGCCCGGTGTCGCGATGCGAAAACTCCGCGTCGCAGATTTGACAGTTCTTCGCATGCGCCCCGCCCGCAGTTGCGCACAGGCGACCCGGACTTGCATCAGGCCGACATGGCGCGCCCATGGGGCGACTCCTGGACACACGAATGCAATGCTAGGCATTGATCCTGACCTGTCGAGCGTTCCAATGTGCATCCCATTGCCGCTTCGCTGCCTGGCGACGCTGCTGGCCACCCTGCTGCTCGCCTTCCCGTCGTTGGCATGCAATGCGCCGGCGGGCTATGCCGTTCCACTGGGCGGCGCGGTGTCACCGGACAACAACGCGATCTGGGAGCGGCTGGTCCTGTTGGCAGGCGGCAACAAGGCCGACTTCGTGGTCATCGCACTGGCGTCCGAAAAGCCGGAACAAGCCGCAGCCGCTGCCATCGAAGCGCTGACCCGGCGAGGCGCGCATGCGGAGTACCTGCCCATCCCGAAGCGCGCGCCTTCGGACGCGGCGCCGAGTGCAGCCCAGCGTGCATGGGCTGAACGGATCACGGCAGCGACCGGCGTGTACTTCACCGGCGGCGCGCAATCCAAGATTACCGACGCCCTGCGTCCCTACGGCAATCCGTCGCCGATGCTTGATGCCATCTGTGCGCTGCAGGCACGCGGCGGGGTCGTGGCCGGTACTTCGGCGGGGGCCGCGGTCATGAGCGAACGCATGTTCCGCGATCCGCCCGATACGCTGACTGTGATGAAGCATGGCCCCGTGCCTGAAGTCGACGTGGGAGACGGCCTGGGATTCGTCGGACCCGGAGTGTTCGTCGACCAGCACTTCCTGCGCAGGGGCCGCATCGGCAGGATGCTCGCGGCCATGCATGCCGAACGGATCGAGCTGGGTATCGGCGTGGACGAGGACAGCGGCGCCATCTTCCACGACGGGACCGTGGAAGCCATCGGGTCACGCGGCATTGTCCTGGTCGACCTGGCCAACGCGTCATCGGAACCTGCGCGCGGAGCCCTCAATCTCCGCGGAATTCGGCTGCACTACCTGGAGCAGGGCGACCAGGTCGATCTCGCCACGCGGGTGGTGCGGCCCGCCACGGCGAAGCGCAGCGGACAATTGCTTGAACCAGCGTCACCCGACTACGCGCCCTACTATGCAGACGGGTCGTTCTATGCCGACTTCCTGGGCGATAACACGCTGGCAATCGCCATGGCCAGGCTCATGGACAGCGCCGCCCCCGACGTCAGCGGACTCGCATTCGCCCCCAGCGCCGAGACCGGGCCCATGCGCGATCTTGGGTTCGAATTCCGCCTGTACAAGGGTGTGGGCAGCCGCGCCTGGCTGGCAAACCAAAGCGGCAGCCAGCGTTACACGCTTGAGCGCGTGTACCTGGATGTCGAACCGGTGAGGATGGCCCAGCCCCTGCACACCCCGTGGCAGGCCACGCCATAATCCGTTGATGGAACGTATCGGCCTGCTCGCACTCGACCAGGGGCCCTGGCTGCCCTTGGCAGGTGTGCGCGATGCACTGCACGCCGCCAATGCGTTGCTCGACGTACCGCACTATGCCGTCGAAGTGCTCGCAACGTCGCCAAACCCTGGCGATCCTCAATCCTTGCCTGTGCAAGCGTGGTCGGCGCTGTTCGTATCGGCATCACGCCCCCCGGAAGACCAGGACGCGTCCCTGGCGCTGCAACGCGCACTGGCGGATCTGGATCCCGTCCACGGTGTCCTGGCTGGCGTGGATGCCGGTAGCGCGTGGCTTGCGCCGGGAGGCTGGCTGGATGGCCATCGGTGCACAATCCAGGCAGCGTACGCGGACGCATTGGGCATTCGCCAACCCGAATGCCTGGTGTCGCGCAATGTCTTCGAGCTGGACCGGACGCGCCTGAGCTGCGCCGGAGGCACGGCGAGCCTGGACATGACCATCACCTGGCTGGGGCGCCGGCACGGGCACCAGCTATTAGGCCAGCTGACCCAGTGGTTTGGTCTTGATCGCCTGCGCACGCCCGAGGACAGACAACCTGTTTCGCACCCCGGCAGCGGGCGCATGTCGCCCAAACTTGCAGACGCACTTGCGCTGATGCAGGCCAACATCGGCGAGCCTCTATCCACCAATGACATCGCCGAACTTGTTGGTGTGTCACGCCGCCAGCTGGAGCGTCTGTTTCGTCAGCACATGGATACGCTGCCATCGCGCTGGTATCTCGAGCAGCGATTGGCACGGGCGCAGGTCCTGCTCCGGCAGTCCTCGCAATCGATCCTGCAGATCGGCCTGAGTTGCGGTTTCAACTCCGGCGCACATTTTTCCAATGCCTACCGCGGCTACTTCGGCCGCACGCCGCGCGAAGAACGCACCGTCCGCTCGGCTGCATGGTGGTCGCAATCCCATGCACCACTTGCAGCACCCTCGAACCCCGGGACATCCGATGAATGATCTCCGCACGGCGCTGCCTCGGTTGCGATTGCGCCCGATCCAGCATGACGACCTCGACGCGCTGCTCGCTTTCGCCGCGGCCAGTGCACATGGCCTCACGACGCTGCCGAACAACCCGCAACAACTGCGCGGGCGGATCGACCGATCCCTGCATTCATTCGCCACGGATGACGTAAGCGGCGAGGAGTCGTATCTGTTCGTGCTGGAAGACCTGGCCGCCGCGCGCGTCGTCGGCGTCAGTGGCATCAGTGCGCAGGCAGGCCAATCCGACCGCTTCTACAGTTATCGCAACGAATTCGTTGTCCATCGCAGCAAGGCGCTGGAGTACTCGAACCGGATCCATACCCTGCACCTGTGCCACGACCTGACCGGCACCACGGTACTGACGTCGTTCTACATCGAGCCCAGGTATCGCGACGGGCTTGCGCCGCACCTGCTGTCGCGCGGCCGCCTGCTCTACATCGGCCAGCACCCCGAACGTTTCTCGGACAGGATCATTTCCGAAAGTCCCGGGCTCGCCGACGAGGGCGGGCGCTGCCCATTCTGGGAAGCCGTCGGCCGTCGCTTCTTCAACATGGATTACCCTGCGGTCGAGGCGCTGGCGGGCGGTCGCAGCAAGTCATTCATCGCCGACATGATGCCGACCTCGCCCGTGCACGTGCCCATGTTGTCGGACGAGGCGCAGTGGGCCATTGGTCAACTCCACCCCGAGGCCGAGCTGCCCTTCTCGATCCTGGTCGACGAGGGATTCGAGGCGGACGGTTACGTGGACATCTTCGACGGCGGGCCGATCATGGTGTCCAGGCCTGCACAGCTGCGCACGATCACGCGCATGTCGATCAGCCGGGTCGCGCAACCGACGCCTGATGATCGACGCGCAGCGGCTTCCCTGCGCATCGTGGCCAACACGTCCCACAGCAATTTCCAGGCGACGCTTGCGATCGTCAGCCCCACCGTCCGCGGCGTGGCTGTGCCGGACGGATTCGAAGAGGATATCGGCCTGGCCACTGGCGACCTCACCTGCACCAGTGAACTCACGGTGCGAACGAAGGAGTTGGCATGACCATCCACCACCTTTGTGCGGCACCCCGGGGCACGACGCTGGATGCGCCTGCCGATACATGGTTCAACGACGTTTCGGAAAACGATGTTCGCTTCCTGCTCACGTCGGGGGACGCAGATGCACCGAACATTTCTGGAGCGATCCAGGTTGCCATGCACGTGGGCGGGACCGTCCCGCGCTACTGGTACTACGTCGGCAAGGTCGCGTATCGCTCCGATGAGCCGATGCTGGCCCGCAATGATCGGGTCCTGCTGCTGGGCAATGACTTCACTGGCGCCCATGAACTGCGCGGGATCCGACTCGTCGACCCGGCAGACCCAACGATCCTGGATGCACTGCTGATGGGCACACTCGCCTTGATGCCGTCTGCAGGCAACGGGCCTGGCCCGGCGCCACCGGTCATCCTCGAAGTGCCTGGCTGCGGGCATGCAGAGCGCGCCCCGTTCTGGATGGGGATTGGCCGACACTTCTATCCACGCCCGTTCCCCATCCTCACCGGTGACGCCCGACTTGAGTGGGAGTCCTATCTGGCTTCGCTGCTTCCGCGGCAGCCACTGGTGGTTTCGTTGCTGGACACGGACACGCAAATGGCAATTGGCGCTCCTGCGGAGGACGCGATGGTCCTTCGCGATGCAGTGGTTCGATGTGGATTCCGGCAGAGCCGGCAGGTCCGCATTTGCGATGGCGGCCCCGTATTCGAGGCACCGACCTCACTCTTTCGCTTCGCAGCGGGCGCCTCCATTGAGACGTCTGATGCCCTCGACCATGGTCAGCGTTGCGTGATCCGTGCGGAAGATCGCCTCGACGCATGGATCGTGGACGCCGAGCGCGTGACTGGCGGAATCGCGGTGGCTTCAGCGAATGCGACGATCCGCGATGCGCTTCGCGACCGCGCGTGGGCGTACTCGTTTTTCTAGGTCAGCATGCCCGCCGGGCAATTAGCACCTGGTGTTGTAGGTACCGGCGTAGGTGACAGCGAAGCCGCTGCGGGCTGATCAGCCTTGCGCAGTCGCCTTTTGCGCACCATTCGTCGCGGCTTCATTGCCCGCGCGTTTCTGCATGATCTTCTCGATCTGCGCGTCGGCGGCCACGCGATGCTGGAGCGACTTGCACATCTCGATGCCCGCGGCGGTGAGGCGGAGCCCGTTGACGTCGTCTTCGATCAGCCCGCTTTCCACCATGCGCTGCCTGATGGCGGTGTCGCCCTGCACCAACTCGATGCCCTGGTCGATTCGGCTGAGCACATCAAGCAGGGCCAGGTCCTCCAGCGAAATCTCGTCCATGGCCTGCCCTCAGAATTGTTGATCGATCTAGTGGTGCCGGAAATAGGAATCGAACCTACGACCTCATCATTACGAATGACGCGCTCTACCAACTGAGCTATTCCGGCACAAGGCGGCAATTCTAGCTGCTACCGGCTCAGTCCACCAGCTGCACACGCAATTCCCTGGGCAAGGCGAACACCATGTTCTCGGGTTCGCCATGCAACTCGCGCACGCTGGCAGCGCCCAGCTCATGCAGGCGGGCCAACACTCCACGCACCAGCACATCCGGTGCGGACGCGCCGGCGGTGACGCCGATGCTGCGTTTTCCCGTCACCCAGCCCGGGTCGATCTCGTCGGCGCCGTCGATCAGGTAGGCCTGCACGCCCTCGCGCTCGGCAAGTTCGCGCAGGCGGTTGGAATTTGAACTGTTTGGCGAGCCCACCACCAGCACCAGGTCGCAATGTGCGGTCAGTTCACGCACCGCGTCCTGACGGTTCTGGGTGGCGTAGCAGATGTCGTCGTTCTTCGGGCCCTGCAGCGCCGGATACTTCGCTTTCAGCGCAGCGATGATGTGGCGGGTGTCGTCCACTGACAGCGTGGTCTGGGTGGTGTAGGCCACGTTATCGGGCTGCGCGATCTCGATCGTGGCCACGCCCTCGATATCCTCGACCAGGTAGATTTTCCCGTTGAAAGCGGGCCCTGCCTCGCCTTCACCCGGCTCCTTGAAGGTGCGCCACTGGCCCATGGTGCCTTCAACCTCGGGATGCCCGGCATGGCCGATCAGGACCATGTCGCGCCCATTGCGGCACTGGCGCGCGACCTCCAGATGCACCTTGGTGACTAGCGGACACGTCGCATCGAACACCTTCAGCCCGCGCCGGTCGGCTTCAATGCGCACCGCCTGCGACACGCCATGCGCGCTGAAGATCACCGTCGCGCCATCCGGCACTTCATCGAGTTCCTCGACAAACACCGCGCCGCGCGCCTTCAGGTCATCGACCACGAAACGGTTGTGCACGACTTCATGGCGCACATAGATCGGCGCTCCGAGGGTTTCGAGAGCTCGCTTGACGATCTCGATCGCACGGTCGACGCCAGCACAGAAACCACGAGGATTGGCGAGCAGTACGTCCATATGCCGATTATCCGCCGGAACGCTTCGGCTTGCCTGACAGCATGCCGAACAAGGCGATGCCAATCGCGCCGCCGACCACCGCCGCGTCGGCAATGTTGAACGCCGGCCAATAGTGCTGGCCGACATACCACTGCACGAAATCGATCACATGCCCATGCAGCAGTCGATCAACCACGTTGCCGATCGCGCCACCGACCACCAGCGCCAGCGGCATCGCGGAGCGCCAGTCGCGACGCGACGTGTGCGCGAGCATCCATACCATCAGCCCGCTGATCGCGAATGCCAGGATGACGAAGAACCATTTCTGCCAGCCGCCGGCATCGGCCAGGAAACTGAAGGCCGCGCCGGTGTTGTAGGTGCGATACCAGTTCCAGAAGCCGTCGATCACCGGCACCGGCACGTGCTCGGGTAGCGTAGTGAGCACCCAGGCCTTGCTCCATTGGTCGAGCGCCAGCACCAATGCGGAGAGTCCGAGCCAGGGAAGTGCGTTGGGTTTCACGGGTGACATCAGAACCATCGACGATCCTCGCCTTCAGCTTCGATATTGTCGATGCAACGTCCGCACAGCTGTGGGTGCCCGGCATGCGTGCCAACGTCCTCGCGGTAGTGCCAGCAGCGCAGGCATTTGGGCTTGTTGGTGGCAGTCGCTGAAACGACAATCGTATTGGTGGCGGCGTCAGGCACGATCCGCACATCGCCGCTGATCAGCAGGAAGCGCAGCTCATCGACGAAGGGCGCCAGCCAGTTCTGGTCCGACACGCCGCAACGCAGTTCGATCTCGGCCTCAAGCGCTGCACCAATGTGGCCAGCCGCACGCATCGGTTCCAACACCTTGGACATCTGCTCGCGCAGGGCCAGCAGGTTCTCGAAGTCCTTGGCCGACAGCGCTGCATCATCGGGCAGTGGTGCCAGGCCGTCGTACCAGGTGGCAAACAGCACATTGCCGGCGCGCGCCCCCGGGATATACGACCACATCTCGTCGGCGGTGAAACTCAGCACCGGTGCAATCCAGCGCACGAACGCCTCCGCGATCCGATACATCGCCGATTGCGCGCTGCGCCGACCACGCGAGTCGGCCGGCATGGTGTACAGGCGATCCTTGGTGACATCCAGGTACAGCGAACCGAGGTCGACACTGCAGAAATTCATCAATGCCTGCACCACCGCGGCGAGATCGTAATTCGCATACGCCGCGGCGACCTGTTCCTGCACGCGCCAAGCGCGATGCACGATCCACCGATCAAGCGCGACCATGTCATCGAGCGGGCGCAGGTCGCGCGCCGGATCAAAGCCGTGCAGGTTGCCGAGCAGGAATCGCGCGGTATTGCGGATGCGGCGGTAGGCATCGGCGTTGCGCTTGAGGATTTCCTGCGACAGCGACATCTCGTTGCTGTAATCGGCCGATGCAATCCACAGGCGCAGGATGTCGGCGCCCAGCGTCTTCATGATGTCCTGTGGCTCGATGCCGTTGCCGAGCGACTTGGACATCTTGCGGCCGTGCTCGTCGACGGTGAAGCCATGCGTCAGGCATTGCCGATATGGCGCAGCCTTGTCGATCGCAACGCCGGTCAGCAAGGACGACTGGAACCAGCCGCGGTGCTGGTCGGAGCCTTCCAGGTAAAGATCCGCCGGCTTGCCCAGGCCACGTTCCACCAGCACGGTTTCATGGGTGACCCCGGAATCGAACCAGACATCCAGGATGTCGGTGATCTTGTCGTAACTGGATGCTTCCTCGCCAAGCAGTTCGGCGGCTTCCAGCGAATACCAGGCATCCACGCCTTCGCGCTCGACGCGATTGGCGACCTCGCCCATCAGCTCGACGCTGAGCGGATGCGGCTCGCCGGTTTCGCGATGCACGAACAAGGTAATCGGCACGCCCCAGGTACGCTGGCGACTGATGCACCAATCGGGTCGGCCTTCGATCATGCCGGCGATACGCGCCTTGCCCCAGGCCGGATACCAGGTGACCGTGTCGATCGCCGCCAACGCGTCGCGGCGCAGGTTTGCCTGGTCCATCGAGATGAACCATTGCGGCGTGGCGCGGAACGCGACTGGCGTCCGATGCCGCCAGCAATGAGGATAGCTGTGGTTGAGCTTGGAGAACGCAAGCAGTTGGCCATTGCCACGCAACACGTCCACCAGCACCTCGTTCGCCTTCCACACGTGCAGGCCCGCGATTTCTGTGCCGCCTGCCGACGGCGTCGATGGCAGGTACACGCCACGCCCATCGACCGGATTGAGTTGCGCTGCAGTGTATTTTTCGACCAGGCCGTACTGCAGGCTGACCGCGAAATCTTCCTGGCCATGGCCGGGCGCGGTATGCACGGCGCCAGTGCCGTCCTCGGCGCTGACGTGCTCGCCGAGCAGGATCGGGATGTCACGCTCGGCATAAAAGGGATGCGCAAACAGCATGCCTTCGAGTTTCTCGCCCTGAGCGTGACCGAGAACAACCACATCGTCGACGCCATAGCGCTGCAAGGCTTTCGCCGCCAGTGCCTCGGCCACCACCAGCCAGCGACGGCGACCATCCTGCGCTGGCCCCTCGACCAGCACGTAATGGAGTTCGGCGCCCAAGCTGATTGCCAGCGATGCCGGCAGCGTCCACGGCGTGGTGGTCCAGATCGGCATCGCGACATCGACGTCTTCAGGCAGCTCGCTGCCGAATGCGCGCGTCACTGCCTGCGGGTTGCGTGCGTTGTAGGCGACATCAATCGCGGGCGAGACCTTGTCCTGGTATTCGATCTCGGCCTCGGCCAGGGCCGATCCGCAGTCGAAGCACCAGTACACCGGCTTCACGCCACGCAGCAGATGGCCGTTGTCGACGATCCTGGCCAAGGCGCGGATCTCGTCGGCCTCGAACTTGAAGTCCAGCGTGCGATACGGGTTTTCCCAGTCGCCGAGCACGCCGAGCCGCTTGAAGTCGCGGCGCTGCACATCGATCTGCGCATTGGCGTAGTCGCGGCATTGCTGGCGGAATTCGACGGCGTCGAGCTTGACGCCGACTTTGCCGAATTTCTTCTCGATTGCGATCTCGATCGGCAGGCCGTGGCAATCCCAGCCCGGGATGTACGGCGCATCGAAACCAGCCACGGTCTTCGACTTGACGATGATGTCCTTGAGGATCTTGTTGACCGCATGACCCAGGTGAATCGCGCCGTTCGCATACGGCGGACCGTCGTGCAGCACGAACTGCGGGCGGCCTTTCGCCACTTCCCGGATCTGGCCGTACAGGCCTTCGACCTCCCAGCGCGCCAGCGTGTCGGGCTCGCGCCTGGGCAGGTCTCCGCGCATCGGGAACGCGGTGTCCGGCAACAGGATCGTGGCCTTGTAGGGGTTGTCGCTGGTCTTGTTCGAACGATCTTCGGTCACGCGATGGCTCGCTGTGCTGTGTGTTGAAGGAGGATGGCACGCGCCTGCTGGTCGTCTACCTGCATCTGCGCCACCAGCGCTTGCAGGCTGGCGAACTTTTCTTCATCGCGCAGGCGGGCGACGAATTCCACTTCGATGCGTTGGCCGTACAGGTCGCCATCGAAATCGAACAGATGTGCTTCAAGCAACGGTTCGATGCCGTCGACCGTGGGCCGGGTGCCGAAGCTGGACACCGAAGGCCAGGGTGCATCGCCGACGCCATGCACCCAGGTCGCATAGATGCCGCGCAACGCCGGGGTCTTGCCACCGAAGCGCAGGTTGGCGGTCGGATAGCCCAGGGTGCGACCGAGGTGCTTGCCGTGGACAACATGGCCACTTATTGCATATGGCCGACCCAGCAATCGTGTTGCGGTATCGAAATCACCGCTGGCCAGCGCCGCGCGGACACGCGTGCTGGAGACACGTTCGCCACCGCACAGCACAGGTTCTATCGCGTGCGCAGTGAATCCAGATTCACGGCCCATCGCCTGAAGCAGTGCGAGGTCGCCGATGCGCCCTTTGCCGAACCGGAACTCGGGGCCAACCCACACTTCGCGCACGTTCATTCGCTGCACCAGCAACATGCGGACGAAATCTTCTGCGCTCATCGCCGCCAAGCGGGCGTTGAAACGCAGCAGGCCGACGTTGTCGCAACCCAGCGCGAACAAGCCTTCGGCTTTTGCACGCGGCAGCATCAGCCGTGGCGGCTTTGCATCACGCGCGAAAAACTCGCGCGGCAGAGGTTCGAACGTTACGGCCACCGCAGGAACGCACAACTCCTGCGCACGCGACACAGCGCGGCCGATCAATGCGCGATGACCCAGGTGCAGGCCATCAAACGCACCGATGCAAGCCACGCTGTCCTGTGGGCACAGTGGCCCAGCACGCCCCGAAGCGGAGCTCACGTCGCGAAACAGGTTCTTCATGATGATCACGCAGTATAGCTGCGGTGCAACATCCGGGGTCAGTGGCGCAGGTGTCGGGGACGTAGCCCAAGCGCCAGCTGCGTCGCCGCATAGGCCAGTACGCCGGCAGCCACCGCGACCAGCAACCACAGGACTCGTTCGCCACCGTGCAGTGCGGTCCATTCGCCCACCCACCAACGCACGCCCAGCACGGCAACGGTCATGACCACGCAGGCAGCGAGCAGCCGCAACAAGTATGAACCCCACCCCGGCAGCGGCTGGTGCAGGCCGGCAAGGCGCAGGTAGCGCCACAGCAACCATGCGTTGAACAGCCCGGCCAAGCCTGTCGCCGCCGCAATGCCGCCATGCGCGCCCGGCACCTGGTTGTGCCACAACGGCCAGGTGATGGCCATGGTCAACAGCACGTTGACCACCACGGTCCAGATTGCCGCTCGCATCGGCGTGCGGGTGTCCTGGCGCGCGAAGAAAGCCGGCGCCAACACCTTGCTCATCATGAAACCAGGGATGCCGACACTCATCACCGTCAGGCTGATCGCCGCCATGCGGGTGTCGTATGCGGTGAACTTTCCGTAGTTGTAGATGGTGGCAGTGAGTGGCTCGGCCAGCAGCAGCAAGCCCAGGCCTGCGGGCACACCGACCAGCAACGCGGTGCGCATGCCCCAGTCGAGCGAGGCGTTGTAGCCGCCGGCATCGGCATCGGCGTGGCGCCGCGAAAGATGCGGCAGGATCACGGTGCCCAGCGCTACCCCGAACAGGCCCAGGGGGAACTCGACAAGGCGATCGGAGTAGTACAGCCAGTCCTGGCTGCCATCCACCAGCATCGATGCGAATGCCGTACCCACCAGCAGGTTGACCTGCGCTACCGATGAGGAAAACAACGTCGGCAGCATCAGCTTGCCCACCCTGCGCACATCCGGGTGCTTGAAGCCAAGCCGAAGCCTGGGCCGCAAGCCAAGCCGACCCAATGCCGGCCACAGCAACAGCATTTGCAGGAAGCCGGCAATCAGTACACCCCAGGCCAGTCCCATCGGCGGAACGTCGAAGCGCGGTGCCAGCCAGAACATCGCCGCAATCATGGTCAGGTTGTGCAGCACCGGGGTGAATGCCGGCAGCGCGAAACGCCCGAAGCTGTTCAACACCGATGCCGACAGCGACATCATCGAAATGAACAAAAGATATGGAAACGTCACCCGCAGCATGGCGGTGGCCTGGGCATACTTGAGCGGCTCGTCGGCGGCCCAGCCTGGCGTGAACGCAGCCGCCACCAAGGGCGCCAACAACACGCCAGCGGCGCTCACCACTAGCACTACTGCGCACAACGCGCCCGCCATGTTGTCAATGAAATCCTTGAGTGCGGCCTTGTCTTCGCGCTGCCGGATCTCGTTGAGGACCGGCACGAAGGCCATTGCCATCGAGCCTTCGGCAAACACGCGCCTCAGGAAATTCGGGATGCGGTAGGCAACGATGAACGCACTCATCGCGCCTCCAGTGCCGAACAGCATCCCCTGCAGCATGTCGCGAACGAAGCCCGCGATCCGCGACAGCAGGGTCATCGCACTGAACACCGCACTGGACCGCAACAGACCCGGCGAGCGGCCCCTGGAGCCGCCCTTGTTTGTCTCCGCAGTTCCGTTCATGCGTCCCGCCACGCCCCGACTGTCATGCTTGCATCCGCAATGTTGACCCAAGCCATTGAATCCGCCATAATTTCGGGTCTACCAGACTCATTCGATTGTTGGCAGTTCCGCCAGCCGCCGATCCTTCCAGCCCCAAGTTCCACTGCTTTCAGCAGAACCAATTCAGGATTCCCGTCGTGGCCAATATCAAGTCCGCCAAGAAGCGCGCCAAGCAGACCGTCGTGCGCAATGCTCGCAACGTCGCCCAGCGCTCCATGCTGCGTACCGCCGT
>JBBQHK010000015.1:0-56818 GCA_038323895.1 Lysobacterales bacterium
GTATTGGACGGGTAGCGACGCGCGATGTTGTCCCACGGATCCTCGCCCATCTGCTTCAGGCCCAGGCTGACGCGGTTGCGCTCCTTGTCGTACTTGAGCACGCGCACATCGAGTTCCTGGCCGACTTCAACAACTTCGGACGGATGGCGCACGCGCTTCCAGGCCATGTCGGTGATGTGCAGCAGGCCATCGATGCCGCCCAGGTCAACGAATGCGCCGTAGTCGGTGAGGTTCTTGACCACGCCCTTCAGCACCGCGCCCTCGACCAGCTTCTCGAGCAGCTGCTCGCGCTCTTCCGAATGCTCGCTCTCGACCACCGCACGGCGGGAGACGACCACGTTGTTGCGCTTGCGGTCCAGTTTGATGAGCTTGAATTCCAGCTCCTTGCCTTCCAGGTACACCGGGTCGCGCACCGGGCGCACATCGACCAGCGAACCAGGCAGGAATGCGCGGACGTCCTTGATGTCGACGGTGAAGCCGCCCTTCACCTTGCCGCTGATGCGTCCAACAATGGTCGCGTTGGCTTCCAGGGCTTCCTCGAGCTCGTCCCACACCATGGAGCGCTTGGCCTTCTCGCGCGACAGCACGGTCTCGCCGAAGCCGTTCTCGAGGGAATCAAGCGCGACCTTGACTTCGTCGCCAACGCCGACGTCGATCTCGCCAGCGTCGTTGCGGAACTGTTCGATCGGCACGATGCCCTCGGACTTCAAGCCGGCATTGATCACTACGACGTCATTGCGGACTTCAACCACGATGCCCTTGACGATGGAGCCGGGCTTGAGCTTGGCGATGTGGGCCTGGCTCTGTTCGAACAATTCAGCGAAGGATTCGGTCATTACGGAATTCATTGGACATCTCAGTGGATACACGGGTCGCGTCGCAGCACCATGCTGCGTACATCGGCCCACCTTGGGTGTGGCATCAGCGCTGCGCCTGAATGCTGCGTGCAGTGCGTGGCCATGTGTGATGGTGGAAAGGAAAACCGCGGCCCGCCTCGTCCTGGCAGCGAATGGCTGGCAGGTGATGCGACCACGGAACGGTTCTGCGACGGTTGGTCCTCGCTGCCTTGAAGCATGCGGCGTTGGTCCGTGCGGCTCAGCCGGCAGGGCGGGACATCACGTCCAGCACCTGCGCGACCACGTCCTCGATGCCAAGGCCGGTAGTGTCGATGCGGACGGCGTCATTGGCCGGCCGCAAGGGCGCCACCGCGCGACTGGCATCGCGGGCGTCACGCGCGAGAATCTCGCGTAGCAGACCGTCCAATGTAACCGAAACCCCTTTGTCCTTCAACTGCTTATGGCGCCTTTCAGCCCGCTCGTCGGCGCTGGCAGTGAGGAATACCTTGTGCCCGGCATCCGGGAAGATCACCGTCCCCATATCGCGGCCGTCTGCCACCAGTCCCGGCATCTGGCGGAATTTCCGCTGGCGATCCTTGAGCGCCGCCCGCACTTCAGGAATGGCGGCAATTGCCGACGCGGCTCCGCCAGCAGTTTCGGTGCGCAATTCGTCGGTAGCGTCCTGCCCGTTCACGATCACGCGCGGCTCGCCTGCCGCGTCATCGCGAAAACCGATCTCGGTATCGAATGCACAGCGCACGAGCGCGGAGGCATCGGACAGGTCAAGGTCCGCCCAGCTGGCGACGATGCCAACCGCCCGGTACAGCGCACCGGAATCCAGGTAGTGCCAGCCCAGTCGTTGGGCGACAATGCGGCTGATGGTGCCCTTGCCTGAACCTGAAGGACCATCGATGGTCAGGACGGGGACTGGAGAGTGATTCGCTGAAGTCTGCATGAGTCGATTATGGCGAACTTGCTTGCAGCTGAGGCCATCCAGATGACAAACCGCGCTTCACCACGAAGTTCCAGGCCACAAGCTGTTGATTCGGTAGAACATCACCCGTTAGAATGGGCGGCTTGGCATATGCTGCTGTCTGCAAGCAACTGCTACCGCCCATTACTCCAATTTTTTTGCCGAGGTTCTGACATGAAGGTTCTGTCCTCCCTGAAGTCGGCGAAGACCCGTCACCGCGACTGCAAGGTAGTTCGCCGTCGTGGCAAGATCTTCGTCATCTGCAAGTCCAATCCACGTTTCAAAGCGCGTCAACGCTGAGAAACAGGAACGTATGACCAAAGCACGTCAGCGCTGAGACCTGCGCAGGTCGTGTATGCGAAGGCCGCCACGTGCGGCCTTCGTTGCTTTTGACAGTCGGGGCATCCCTACCCTCGCGGCCCGTTCACGTATTCGGATTAGAATCCGGAACCTGACTTCATTTGCACTGGGAGCGTCGCCATGAATCGCCTGACCCGCAGCATCCTGCTCCAGATCGGCACGTCAACCGTGCTGCTGAGCCTGAGCGGCAACGTCTTTGCCCAGGATCGGCAGATCGTCGGCGACACCCTGCTGATCGAACGCGTCATGGAAGAGCCGGGTAACATCCCAGGTCGCGGAATGAGCATGGCCCAGGTCGAAGCCCGCTTCGGCACGCCGAGAGAGCGTCTGGATCCGCGCGGTGGACAGAAGCGCGATTGGCCGACCATCAATCGATGGGTCTACCCCGCCTTCATCGTGTATTTCGAACGCACCAAGGTCATCGACGTCGTCATGAGCAAGACTGACCCGTACGAGATCGGACCGAAGCCGCCGACGACGTGAAATCCCCGAATTGAGCTATCACCCGAGAGCCGCACGCCCTGAGCCCAATGACAGATTCATCCGTGCGTTTCCCCGCCGAGTGGGAACCCCAGGCGGCGGTGCTGATTGCCTGGCCGAACGCCAATACTGACTGGGCCGAGCGCCTGGACGACGTCGAAGAGACCTATATTGAACTGGTCACGGCAATCACCCGTTTTCAAGCGGTGGTGGTTTGCGTGGCCGACGACGATGTCGAAACCTATGCCGAGATGCGCCTGCGCTCGAACCGGGTTGACATGGAACGTGTGCACTTCGTGACGGTCGCCTATGACGACACCTGGCTGCGCGACAGCGGTCCGATCACATTGATTGAAAGCGGCCTGGGTAACGACCGCGGCTTTAGGTTGCTGGATTTCCGTTTCACCGGATGGGGTGGCAAATTCGATGCACGCAACGATGATCAACTGATCGAGCGTCTCGAAAAGCAAATGTTGTTTCTCAATAATAGTCGGCAAGCAATTGATTTTGCTCTGGAAGGTGGCGCGATCGAAACCGATGGCGAAGGCACCCTGCTGACCACCTGGCACTGCCTACACGAGCGTCATCCGGACGCAAGCCGCGAGGAGCTGACTGCCAAACTGGCCGGCTGGCTGCATCAGGACCGCGTCCTCTGGCTCGACCATGGTGCGCTGGAAGGCGACGACACCGACGCCCACATCGATACCCTCGCCCGTTTCGCGTCGGTCGATTCAATCGTGTTCCAGGCGTGCGATGACCCCGAGGATTCGCACTATCTCGGGTTGCAAAGCATGGCTGATGAGATCGCGGCGCTTCGCACCCGTGAAGGCCAGCCGTATCGATTGTTCCCATTGCCTTGGGCAAAACCCATCATCGACATCGCTCAGCACGGTAATGACCGCCGGCTTGCCGCCAGCTATGCCAATTTCCTGATCATCAATGGCGCGGTATTGATGCCGGCCTACGGTGATCCAGCGGATGCAGAAGCGGCAGCAGTGCTCGCACGCGCATTCCCGGAACGCGAAATCGTGCCGGTGGCGTGCCGGCCGCTGATCTGGCAAAACGGCAGCCTGCACTGCATCACGATGCAGCTACCCGAAGGACTGGTCTGATGGCCACATACGACAAACTTCCTGTCGCGCTCATTCAGGAGCGCAACCAGGGCGATGCTTCCGCCAATCTGGCTGTCATCGAAGCGCGCGTGGCCGAAGCAGCCGGCAACGGCGCGAAGCTCGTCCTGCTGCAGGAGTTGCACAACGGCGCGTACTTCTGCCAGCACGAATGCGTGGATGCGTTCGACCTTGCAGAACCAATCCCCGGCCCGTCCACCGAGCGCCTGGGCAAGCTTGCGAAACAGCATGGCGTGGTGCTGGTCAGCTCGCTGTTCGAGAAGCGTGCCGCCGGCCTGTATCACAACACGGCCGTAGTGTTTGACGCCGACGGCAGCATTGCGGGCAAGTATCGCAAGATGCACATCCCGGACGACCCGGGTTTTTACGAGAAGTTCTATTTCACCCCGGGCGACCTGGGCTTCAACCCGATCGACACTGCGGTGGGTCGCCTCGGCGTGCTGGTGTGCTGGGACCAGTGGTACCCGGAAGCCGCGCGCCTGATGGCGCTTGCTGGTGCCGAGCTGCTGTTGTATCCGACCGCAATCGGTTGGGACCCCAGCGATGACCAAGCTGAAAAAGATCGCCAGCGCGACGCCTGGATCATCAGTCATCGAGGCCATGCTGTCGCCAATGGCCTGCCCGTGCTCAGCTGCAATCGCGTCGGCCATGAGGCTTCACCGCAGGCTTTCGAGCAGGCCATCGGCGCATCCGGAATCGACTTCTGGGGAAACTCGCATGTGCTTGGGCCGCAGGGCGAATTCATCGCCGAGGCCGGCAGCGAACCCACGATCCTGATGGCCGAAGTGGACATGCAGCGCAGCGAGCACGTGCGCCGGATCTGGCCGTTCCTGCGCGACCGTCGGATCGATGCTTACGACGATTTGCTGAAGCGCTATCGTGACTGAGGCGCCTGCGGCAGACGCCTCCGACTGGACCAACCAGCCGCATGTTGAAATCGAACGCGATGGGGTGCACTACACCCTGCTTGGCACCGCGCACATTTCCAAGGCCAGTATTGAAGCCGTGCGTTCGGCCATTGCCAGCGGCAGGTTCGATGCGATAGCAGTGGAGCTGGACGAACAGCGGCACAAGGCGCTGACCGAACCGGATGCATTGGCCCAGCTCGACCTGATCAAGGTGATCCGCGAACGGAAGGTTGCGCCATTCGCTGCCAACCTGGCGCTGGCAGCCTACCAGCGGCGCTTGGCCGAGCAGCTCGACATCGAGCCAGGTGCCGAACTCAAGACCGCCGCGCTCGAAGCAAGCGCGCGCGGCCTGCCATTGCAGCTGATCGACCGCGACGTCGGCATCACCTTTCGCCGGATCCTGCAGTCGTTGCGCTGGTGGGACCGGATGAAGCTGATCGGCGGAATTGGCGGCGGCCTGTTCGCCAACGACGAGGTGTCGTCCGAGGACATCGAACGCCTCAAGGAAGGCGACATCCTGGAGTCGAGTTTCGGAGAATTCGCGCGCGAAACGCCCTCGCTGTACGCCACGCTGATCGATGAGCGGGACCAGTTCATGGCCGCGCGCCTGCGTGAGCGCAGTGATGGGGCCAGCCATGTGCTTGCCGTCATCGGCGCGGGCCACCTCAAGGGCATGGCGCGTTACCTGGCCGAAGAAACCCGCACGCCTGATGACATCACCGGCGAACTGGTGCATGTGACCAGCAAGCGCAAGATTCCCTGGATCACGCTGGTGCTGATGCTGTTGATCGCCGCAGGCATTGCCTGGGGCTATGCGCAAGGTGGTCGGGAACTGGGCCGCGAACTGCTGCTGCAGTGGGTTGCGTGGACCGGCGGATTGGCTGGCCTTGGTGCCATGCTGGCCCGCGGCCACATCCTCAGCATCCTGGCTGCGGCGATTTCGGCGCCGCTGAAGCCGTTCCGTCCCGGCCTGCCGCCCGGCATGTTCAGCGCCCTGGTCGAAGTGCACCTGCGCAAGCCGGCCTATCCGGATTTCCTTGCCCTGCGCGAGGACGCGCAGACCCTCGGTGGCTGGTATCGCAACCGCGTGTGCCGGGTGGTGATGGTGTTCATCCTCACCAACATCGGCAGTGCGATCGGGGTATGGATGGCTGGCGCACGGATTCTTGGTAAATTGCTGTAACCGCCTCGCTGGCGCCTGAGCCACAGCGCCAATCCGTGACCGGCACAGCATGGCTCTAACCACACGGTTCGACCCACGAAGCATGCGGGGATCAAGCGGCCGGCTGCGCCCGTAATTCCCGCCGCTGCTGCCGGCTGAGGCGCGCGCGCCTGACCAGGTTGCCGCTACCGTTGCGCAGGTCATCCAGCAACGCATATATCGTGGGCAGGAACAGCAGGCTGACCACGGTCGAGAACGCCAGCCCACCCGCAATTGCCCGCGCCATCGGGTAATAGGCAGGGCCTTCACCTGCGATCTGGGTATCCGACAGCGCGATGGGCACCATCGCCAGGATCGCAGTACCCATCGTCATCATGATCGGCCGCAGGCGTTCGCGGCTACCCTCCACCAACGCATCGGTCCGGCTCATCCCGCGCCGCCTGAGGTTGTTGATGTGTTCGACCATCACGATGCCGTTGTTCACCACCACACCCATCAGTACCAGGATGCCGATGATGGCCATGATGTTGAACTCGGTGCCGGTCAGCCAGAATAACCAGTAGACCCCGAATATCGAAAACAGCACGCAGCTCATGATCGCCAACGGGAACAAAAGAGACTCGAACACCGCTGCCATCACCACGAACATCAGGACCAGCGCGATGCCGATGTTGCCCAGCATCTGTGCCTGGGCATCCATGTTGAAACCGAACCCGCCGCCCTCGAAGGTATAGCTGTAGCCGGGCGGGAACTGCACGTTCTTGAGCGTGTCCTCGATCTCCTTCCTGGCATCCGGCATGGTCGCCTCGCCGGCAAGGCCCGCCTCGATCTTGAGCATCGTTTGCCGGTTCATGCGCTGGATCGTGGTCGACGATGCCTTCACGCTGACATCGACCATCGCCAGCAACGGCACCGAGCGACCATCGGCTGCGCGTACCGTGAACGACTCAAGATCGGCTGCGCCGAAATGCTCGGCACCCGCGAAGCGCACGTTGACCGGAATCTCGACTTCACCGCGATGGAATTCCCGTAAGGACGTGCCACGCAGTGCCATGCCGACGAATTGCGCCACTTGTTGCGCGCTGAAACCGAACGAGGCCGCACGCTCGCGATTGACGCGCACCGACAATTCGCTGTTGCTGTCGCCAGTGTCCACGCGCACGTCTCGCAGGTTCTTGCTGCGCGACAGGATCGGGATGATGCCGGCCGACAGCTCCTGCAGGGTTTCGGTGGAGTCACCGGTCAGGCTGAACTGGATCCCCTTGTCGTTGCCACCCATGCCCCCTTGACGACCGATTCCGATGTTGGCCCGTGCCGACGGGGGCAAGCCCTTGCGCATTTCTTCCTCGATCTCCTTGGTGCGCTCCGGATCCTTGATGTCGATGTCGATGCGGGTCTGTGCCCAACCTTGCTCGCTGAAGCGGCTGTACACCTGCTCGACGTGGAAGCGCTCCCGGTTGGCGTCGAGGAACGCCTCGACCTTGGCCACTTCCTTGCCCATTTCCTCCTTGGAATAGGAACCCTTCCACTGGTAGTAGACCGCGATCTCGCCGGGGTCCTGCTCGTCGCCTGAATCACCCTTGGTCAGCTTCATCGGGATGATGCTGAGCAGCGAGATCAGCACGATGCAGGCAACGCTCCAACCACGATGGCCCAGCGACCAACGCAATGCCCTGGCATAGCGCGCCTGCAGCTTTGAGATGAACGGCGACTTCACCGCCGGCGGCGTCTGCATGCGCGCCGACAGCATCGGGATCAGGCTGATCGCAACCAGCCACGAGGCCAGCAACGACACCGAAATGGTGACGGCGAGCTGGGTCAGGTAGATGGTGATCATGTTCTTCTCGCCGAACATCATCGGCAGGAACACGATGCAGTGGCACAGGGTGCCCGCGCTGAGCGCGATCGCAACGTGGCGTGTGCCGATCACCGAAGCCAGGCGCGGTTGCTTCGGGTATTTCTCGCGCTCCTGGTAGATGCTCTCGACCACCACCACGGCGTTGTCGACCAGCATGCCCACCGCCAGCAACAGGCCCATCATCGACAGGGCGTTGAGGGTGATGCCGACGAAATACATGAAGCCCAGCGTCATCACGAAACAGATCGGGATGGCAGTGGTGACCATCAGTGTCGAGGGCCAGTGGCGAAGGAAGAAGTACAGCACCGCGATCGACAACAGCAACCCGATGCCACCGGCTTCAGCCAGCGCCAGCAGGGAACTGGTGACTTCCTTCCCCTGGTCCTGGGTCACCTCGATGCTGATCCCGCGCATCGCCGGATCCTGCTCCAGGTCCTCGATTTCGCGGCGGACGTCGCGCGACAGGTCGACCAGGTTCGCCGCACGCTCCTTGTAAATATCGACACCCACCGCAGGCTTGCCATCCACCTGCCGAACGTAATTCATGCGTTGCGGCTGCAGGATCACCTCGGCGATATCGGACAGGCGCGTGCCATTGCCCGAAATTGGCAAGTCGCGCAGGGACTGCAGGTCGGTCAACTCGCCCTTGGGCTGGACCCGCAGCCGACGGCCGGCATCGTTGATCTGACCGGCCGAGACCGAGAAATTCGACGCCTGCAACCGGGACACGAGTTCGTTCAATCCGACGCCATTGGCGGTCAGCCGGTCGGGCTCGATCGCGATCAGGATCTCCTGACTCGGCACGCCCTCCACTTCCACCCGGGCCACGCCGGGGAGGCGCTCAAGGCGCTGCTTGAGGCTGCGCTCGATCAGCTCGCCGCGGGTAGTGAGATCGATCGGACTGGTCAGGCGCAGGCTGATCGCTTCCTGGTCGCCCGTACTCCAACGCCTCACGAAATAGCGACGGAAGTCGTCCGGCAACTGGTCGCGGATCGCATCGATGCGCTCGCGTGCCTCCGAGACGGCGATTGCCACGTCTTGGCTCCAGTCGCTGAACTGCACGAACAAACCACCACCATCGGCACTGGCATTTGCATTCATCGACTTGATGCCTGGCATGGTGGCAATAGCTTCCTCCACCGGCCGCACCAGGTTGCGCTCCACTTCCTCGGGCGTTGAACCCTGATAGGGCAGTTGCACGAAGAAGAACGGCGGCGATATTTCCGGCTGCGACTCAAGTGGCAGGCGGAAACCGGCGATCAATCCGATCACCACCAGCGACACGAAGATCATGATCGTGGTGACCGGGCGGCGGATGCTCAGTTCGGTGATGTTCATTGGCGCATCAGGCTCCGCTTGGCCCGTGCGCGCCATGCACATCATTCCCCGAACCGTCAGCCAGGCCATTCAATGCGTCGTGCTCGTGCGACAGGACTTCGGCCACGGCGTCCGCGTCAGTGCGGGCGCGGCGCCCACGCTCGGCGTAGAACTCGTCCGGCTTGCGGTCCAGCAGGTCATAAACCACCGGGATCACCAGCAGGGTCAGCAAGGTCGAGACCAGCAAGCCGCCGATGACGGTGATCGCCATCGGTGAGCGCACTTCCGCGCCCTCACCGAACGCCAGCGCCAGCGGCATGAAGCCGAACAGCGCGGTCATCGTTGTCATGATGATCGGACGCAGGCGCGAGCGCGCGCCTTCCACCAATGCGTTGCGCTTGGGCACTCCTTCTTCGCGCAGCTGGTTGACCTTGTCGATCAGGATGATCGCGTTCTTGACCACCAAGCCAACCAACAGGATCAGGCCGATGAACACCACCACTGACGCCGGCGAACCGGTCACGAGCAAAGCCGCCACCGCGCCGACAAGTGCCAGCGGGATTGTGAACAGGATCACGAATGGATGCAGCAGCGATTCGAACTGCGAAGCCATCACCAGATAAACCAGGAAAATGGCAAGCCCGAACGCAAACAGCAACGAGCGGATCGACTCGTCCAGCTCCTGACCCTGGCCACCGATATGGATGTCGATATCGGTGCCAAGCGGCGTTTCGGACACCATCGACTCGACCTCGCGGATCGCATTGCCCAGGTCGATGTCACGCAGGTTGGCCGACACGATCGCCACCCGACGCTGGTCGGCGCGGTGGATTTCGCTGGGGCCGGTGGTGGACACCACGTCTGCCACCGATGCCAGTTCCACCGGCGCGCCACTGCCGGGATTCACGATCAGCCGGCGAATGTCGTCCAGCGATGCACGGTCGGATTCCTGCGCACGCACCAGCACGTCGATCTTGCGGTCGCGAAAGCTGTAACGGGTCGCCACGTTGCCACGCACCTTGTTCACCACCACGTCGGCGATCTGGCGGGTGGTGAGCCCGAGTGCAGCGGCGCGCTCCTGGTCGAAGATGATCTGGATCTCCGGGAAACCCTGCTCCACCGTGGATTTCACGTCGGCGTAGTGCGCATTGCCGCGCAGCATCTTGGCGAGGCGATTACCCGCGGTGCGGATGGACTCGAGGTCGGTGCCTTCGACCTCGATCTCGAGTGGGGGCGACAGGCTGAACAACTCGGGTCGCGCAAAGTCGACCTGCGCCGCCGGGTAGGCCTGCATCGTCTTGCGCAGCGCTTCGGTGAGCGGGCCTTCGGCATCGTTGCTGGTCATCACCACCGACAGCTTGCCGATGTTCTCGCCGCTCTCGGTCGGGCTGGCATCCAGCCGCGTGCCAGTGCCGGACACCCCATACAACACGCGCACGCCAGCGTCCTTCGAATGGTCTGCCTGCACCGCGCGAACCAACGCATCGGTTTTCGCCAGCGGCGTGCCTGGCGGCAACTTGGCGGTCATCTCGAAACGATCCTGCGCGAACTGCGGGATCAGGTCGGTACCCAGAAACGGCACCGCCAGCATGGTCAGCGCAAAGGCGATCGCAGCGATCGCAAGCACCGGCACCGGACGTTCCAATGCGTTGGGCAACATGCGCAGGTAACTGCGTTCAGCACGATGGTATGGCGACATCGCGATGTCGCTGGCCTTGCGCATCACCGGGCCGACCACCATCACGATCGCGCGCCAGACGCGGACGATGGCCCACGTAATCCCGAAGAAGATGCCGCGGAAGAACGCGCCGACACCGCGACCACCCAGCGCCACGGGCTTCTGCCAGCGCCGTTCGGGCGCCCAACGCGCATGCGCCGGTTCATCGGGAAAGCCAAGCGGCGGGCGACCCTTGAGTGCACTCAGCATCGGGATGAGGGTCATCGCCACCACCAGCGACACCGCGATCGCAATCGCCACGGTCAATGCCTGGTCGCGGAACAACTGGCCGGCGATGCCCTGCACGAAGACTAGCGGCAGGAACACGGCGATCGTGGTCAGGGTCGAGGCGACCACCGCCATGCTGACTTCACGCGTGCCGGAAATCGCGGCCTGGAGGATCCCGAGCCCTCGTTCGCGCGCCTTGGCGATCGATTCCAGCACCACGATCGAATCGTCCACCACCAGGCCAGTGGCCAGCGCCAGCCCACCCAGTGACATCACGTTGAGGCTGAGTCCCAGCCGATCCATGAAGAAGAATGTCGCGATGATGGATACAGGCAACGACAGCCCGATGACGAACGTACTCCAGCCATCGCGCAGGAACAGGAAGATGATCAGGATCGACAACAGCCCCCCAATGACACCGTCGACCTTTACATCGCGAATGGCGTTGCGAATGAAAACCGACTGGTCTTCAATGGTGGTGACTTCGATGTCTGCTGGCAGTTTTTCGCGAATGTCCTTCAGCTTTTTTTCCAGCGCGTCTGCGGTGGAAACGGTGTTGGCATCGCCTTCCTTGTAGATCGCCATTTCGACGGCTTCGCGGCCGTCGATGCGGATGATCGCCTCACGCTCCTTGTAGCCTTGGCGCACCTCGGCCACGTCTTTCAGGCGCAAGGCCATGCCACCAGCGACAGCGCTGCTGCTGCTGCCACTGCTTTGCTGCGACAAGGCAGCCATCACGCTTGCATCGCCGCTGGCCGCGGCCACCCGCATCGCCTGGTCGGAGCCGCTATTGTTGGCTGCCGCTGCGCGCGTGGTCAGCAGCATGTTGGCGATTTCATTCACGGTGGCAAACTGGTTGACGGTCCGCACCAGGTAACGCTGCGAGCCTTCTTCCAGACGCCCGCCGGAGACGTTGATGTTCTCCTGCTGCAGGCGCTGCACCACGGTCTCCAGCGCCAGGCCAAGCTGGGCGAGTTTGCGCTGGTCGATGTCGACCTGGATTTCGTCCTCTAGGCCACCGCCCACCTTGACCGCGGCCACGCCATCGACCGTTTCAAGCTTGCGCTTGAGGTCATCATCGGCGAACCGGCGCAGTTCCATCAGTTGGCGGATCGCCTCGGCATCACTGCCGGCTGCGCTCTTGTCGCCATGCTTCGGCGAAAGCGCCAGGCGCATGATCGGCTGGGTCGACGGGTTGAAGCGCAGCAGCACCGGCGGCGACGCTTCGAGCGGGAACTGCAGCGCTTCCATCTTGTCGCGTACGTCCAGGCTGGCCTGGTCCATGTCGGTGCCCCAGGCGAACTCCAGCACCACATCTGACTGGCCGGTACGGGACACCGACTTCAACTTGCGTAAACCCTTGACCACGCCCAGCGCTTCTTCCGCAGGCTCGCTGATCAGGGTTTCGACTTCAGTCGGCGCGGCGCCGGTGTAATCGGTGCGCACGGTCAGCGTTGGATAACTGAGGTCCGGGAGCAGGTTGACCTTGAGGCTGGACAACCCGATCAGGCCGAACAGCACCAATGTCAGCGTCATCATCGCGATGGTGACGCGCCTGCGGGTCGAAAACTCGACCAGGCTGAAGCCGACCGGTGCATACATCGGATCGTGCGTGCTGCCCGGGTCGTGTTTGTCGGGCGAACTCATTGCGCGGCCTTCGCCGGCGCCGCGCGGGCCTCTTCTTTGCTGGCCGGCGCCGCATCCTGCGTGATCACCTGCACGGCACTGCCTTCGCGCAAGGCCGACTTGCCGGCTACCACCACCGGCTCGCCTTCCTTCAAGCCGCCCAGGACCTCCACCCATTCACCGTCAATGTTGCCGAGCTTGAGCGCAACGCGACTCGCCTTCTCCGCACGCACGGTGAACACCGCCGGCTCGCTGCCGTCTTCCAGCAACGCGTTGCGCGGGATCACCAGCGCATTGGCACGCTGGTCATAGTTGATCCGGATGCGGGCGAACATGCCCGGCTGCAGCAAGCCCCCGCCATCGAACGCGCAAACCACCCGAAAGGTGCCGCTGCCGGCATCAACCACCGGCGATACCCGATCGATGCGGCCTTCAAACGTCTTGCCGGGCAGCGCATCGACCATCAGCTGCACCGCCTGACCCGTCTTCAGCGTCTCGATCTCGCGTTCCGGCGCATTCAGCGTGGCTTCCAGGCGCGAGTTGTCGACGATGCGCATGATTGGCGTATTGATCTGGACCAGGTTTCCCGGTTTGATCGAGCGCTCCGCAATCACGCCGGAAATGGGCGCCTTGACCGTCGTGTAGGACAGTTCCAGACGTGCCAGGCGGTTGGATGCACGTGCGTTTTCGAGATCGTAGCGCAGGGTGTCGAGGTCATTGGCGCTGACCATTTTCTGCGTGGCCAATTGCTGCGCGCGCGCGAAGTTGGCTTGCAATTTCCTGACCTGGGCATCGCTCTGCGCAACCTGCAGGGTGGCGCGATCGGCATCGATCCGCACCAGCGCCTGACCCGCCTTGACACGCTGGCCGACTTCCGCGAACACCTGCAATGCAATCCCCGAGGTCTTGGCCACGACCTGCGCCTCGCCACGCGCTTCCAGCGCCGCAGTGCCGCTATAGCTGGCGGCAATCGAGCGCCGGCTGGCCATGGCAACTTCGACCGGAACCGTTTCAGGGCCCTTGTCGGCGGTCTTGCCGTCCTTGTGCATGCCGTCGCCATCGCCCTTGCATGCAGCAAGCGCCAGCACCAAAACGAGTAAGCCGATGCGGACCTGGGGAAAAGAACGACCAGCACGCGTCGTGGTGGTCGAAGTCGCTTCTTGCATGGGGAAAAGCCTGATTGGTGTTGTAGTCAAGTATCTCACCTGACCAACCCCCGCACGCATGCGCCGAAGGTCATGGTCCTACGCATACGTAAACAATGGCGTGGCGGATGCCGCGATCTGCGGCATACGTGGCGAACAAGCGCCTGCGAGGGCCCGCGACATATCGCTATACTTGCCTGATTGCGTGTCGCACAGGCGGCACACCATTGAACCACGTACTCCGGACCCACGACACCATGCGAATGTCTTCGATCGCCGCTTCACTTGCCTTGGTCATCGCGGCGTCCGCCGCCATCGCGCAGGACGCCCAGACCCCGTCCACCGATGCTGCGCCTACCGCCTCTGTGACCGTTGTGCCTGCCCCAGTCGCGCCACAGCCAGGCGTGCCAGCACCCGCCGTAGCTCCGCCAGCCGCTGGACAATCACCCGTGATGGTGCTGGCTCCTGCCGCAGCGACGCCCGCAGCCCTGGTTGGAGATGCCTCCAGCGGCAAGGGGCTGACGTATACCTGTCGCGGCTGCCATGGCGTGGCCGGGTACAAGAATGCGTACCCCACCTATCATGTGCCCAAGCTCGGGGGCCAGTCGCAGGTCTACCTCCTCAATGCCCTGATCGCATACCGCCAGGGCAAGCGCAAGCACCCGACCATGCAAGCGCAAGCGGAGAGTTTTTCGGAGCGGGACATCGCCGACATCGCCGCCTACCTGTCAAGCATCAAGTGAGCCGCACCATGACCACCACGACCAAGAGCATGACCAAGACAACCGCCAGGAACACTCCGCTGATCGTGCTCGCCATCGTCTGTTCGCTGGGGCTGTCCGCCTGTGGCGGCACCCAGGACGCAGCGGAAGGCCATGCTGCCGAAGCCAGGCATGCATCGTCCTCCGCCGGTCTCCCCAAGGGCGATATCGCCGCCGGCAAGGCACTGGCTTCCGCCAAGGGCGTTTCCGGCCAGGCGTGCGTGGATTGCCACGGCGTAGAGGGCAATGCACCCATCGATTCCAGCTATCCAAAGCTGGGTGGGCAGTACCATGACTACCTCGAGCACTCGCTGCAGGCCTACCGCTCCGGCGACCGCAGCGGCAGCCCCACCACTGACCTGATGGCCAGCCAGGCCAAGGAATTGACCGACCAGCAGATCGCCGATCTCGGCGCCTACTACGGCAGCGTCAAGTCCGAACTTCACGATTTGAGCAAGGCCGACTGAGCCACATTGGTGGCGTCATGAACAAGGGGCCGCGAGGCCCTTTTTCATTGCGAACGCTCACCATCAGAAATTCAGACCCTGCTTGCGACATCGTTTGCGATGTCGGGTACGAACCTCAAGGGCTCGCCGGCTTCACACTGCCGTTGTCTTCCTGCAAATCCGGCTTGAACGGAATATTCGGTGGCGGCCTCGCTCGCGCCGGCTGCTCGTTCACGTCATCGCTTACGGGCAGGCAGCCTCCGCCGAATTGCAGAAGGGATACCACGCATTCCAGCCGTCGCGAGCTGCCTGGAATCGGGATCGAGACGCGCTTTATTCCTTTTCGCACCCATTCTTCCAGCAATGTCCCGTTTGGAATCCAGTACTGGTCGAATCGCGTCCCGCGGTATTCCAGCCCGGGGCGCTTCAGCCACGTGCCGGCGCGGTCGATGTCGATGCCGCTCTGCTCGGTCCACTCGTCACCCAGGCGGGCGCTGCCGTCACTGTTGAGTAACCCTGGCTTGCCATCGCCATCGCGGCCTTTGCCCTGGCCAGATCCATTTCCGGTTCCGGTGCCTGCGACATTGCGGTTGGACGCGCCCCAGTCATCGCTTTTCGCCGCGCCCGGCCATCCGCCCGGTGCAGGTTTGCTGCCCGGACCTGCGCCGGCACCCGTCGAAGCCACGCCACGCCCACCCTGGACGGCAGGTTGTGCGCCCTGTCCAGTGCCTGCTGGCGTTGTTCCGGCTGCAGGTGCTGCGCCACGTTCGCCACCTGCCCCGGCTGCCGTGCTGGCCTGCCGGGCCACACCGTTACCGGATTGGGTGGAAGTCGTGGGCGCACCACCCGGCGGCATCGGGATATCGGTGACCTGTCCCCGCAGCTGCGGCACCTGCACGCTGCTCGTCGCCGGAGTCGGCAGCGCCCTTGCTGGCAAAGTCGCCAGGCGCTGCGGTTGCGGCACTTCGATGGCCCGGACCTGTTGCTGCAACTGCGGCGCACGCAGTTCGGCCTGGACCTCGCGCGGCTTCAGGGTGCGCACCGGTTGTGGCTGCAAGCTGGTGATGGCTTCCACCTGTTGAACGAGTTGGACATCACGCAACGGGACCTGCGGCATCTGCACGTCCTGCAGCTTGGGAGGAGGCAACTGGAATGACCGCGGCGCGGGCGCGGGCACTTCACTGACCTGCAAGGGTTGCGCTGCCTCCGCTGCCGCCGGTGGGGGCAACTCGCGGACGCGCTGGGGTATCTCGCTGCTCGCGCTCAACACTGGCGGCTGTGGCATCGGGATTGCCGTGATCGGCGCGTCCGGCGTGCCGGTGGCAGGTGCCGGAGTTGCCGCGCGGGCCGCGGGCGCAGCCGCCGCAGCTGCGGATTCCGCGCCTGCATTGGCCAACGCACCGCCACCCTCAGCGGTGTTGCCGCGCCCGATGAATTCCACCTGCACGACCTCATCGCCCTCCTCCTCCGGAGGTGGCGGCATCAACAAGTGCAGGTACATCAGCCAGGACAACAAGCCGATCAGGATCACATGCAGGAGGATGTCGACCGCACCTGCGCCAATGCGCATGCCACGCTCGTCACGAAGATCCGGTTGCCATTGCTGTTGCAGCAGGCTGGCAAATGAACCCAGGCGGCCCAGCGACGACGGGCTGCGCGGGATCGGCCGCAACGGTCGTTGCGCCATCGCAGCCACCAATGCAGGCGCTCGCGATCCAAGTGCGTGCGCATCCACCACCGGCATCGCGTCCAGCCACTGCTGCCATCCGGCTGGCAACGCCCCGGCTATTTCCGGACGGATCGTCAGCCGCGTGCGTCGTTGGTTGATCGCAGCGATGACGTCAGCGGAAGTCGTCACGCGTGGGAAATCCGCTCAGTCCGCGCGCGATGGCGTGTCGGATTCAACTGCCGCGCTCTCGCGCGGCAGCGTTTCCGATTCCCGTGCCGCGCTCTCGCGCGTCATGTAGGGCGCATCGCCCGTTTCATGGTCGGTGGCATCGCGCACTGCGGTCACACCCGGGACCTTCTCCAGCAAAGTTTTTTCGATGCCCTGCTTCAGGGTGACGTCGGCCATGCCGCAGCCGTGGCAACCCCCACCGAAACTCAGCACCACCACGCCGTCTGCCGTGATCTCCTGCAGGCTCACGTGGCCCCGGTGCTGTGCCAGTTGCGGATTGATCTCGTGCTCGATGGTCCAGCGCACCCGCTCCACCAGCGAGGCATCCACGCCAGGCACCCGGCCCTTTATCTTCGGAGCACGTATTTGCAACTGCCCGCCGGTGGCCTTGGCTTCGTAGTCGATCTCGGCGCCATCCAGGAACGGCACGCTCGGCGCATCCAGCCACAACGTGAAGCCGGCGCAGTCGATCGCCCACTCGTCGCCCTTCAGGTCGCCGGGTTCGGCAAACTCCAGACGCACGTCGGCACGCGGAGTGCCTGGGTCGTTTGCGGCGAGCCGCACACCCAAGCCTGGCAATGCTTCGCGTTCGATCAATTTGCGGAAATGGGCCTGTGCGGATTCTGATATCTGGATCATGCGGCTATTCTAGTCCAGCCACGCCATCGGCCGGCAGCACGGCGCCGCGTCGTCCATGCCAGCGCGATGGTTCCGGTTCAGCGCCGCACTGCAGGAGATCCCCATGTCCGATCCGGTTCCACTCGCCCGCGCAAGCTGTGCGCCCCGCCGCGGCAGCGAACACCGCTTGACCGAGGCCAGCATCCGCGCACTCCTCCCGCAGCTTCCCGATTGGGAACTTGCCGAGAATGGACATGCACTGACCCGCACGTTCACCTTCAAGGACTACTACCGGACGATATCGTTCGTGAATGCACTGGCACATGTTGCCAATGCAGAAGACCATCACCCCGACCTGTCGGTCCACTACGATCGCTGCGTGGTGCGTTTCTCCACTCACGACGTGGACGGACTGAGCGAGAATGACTTCATCTGCGCGGCCAAAGCGGACCAATTGGCAGCCTGAGCGCCACGGTTTTTT
This sequence comes from Lysobacterales bacterium, assembly GCA_038323895.1. Lineage (GTDB taxonomy): Bacteria > Pseudomonadota > Gammaproteobacteria > Xanthomonadales > Xanthomonadaceae > Thermomonas. The sequence continues at coordinate 17,944 of JBBQHK010000015.1, forward strand.
TCGCGTACTCCGCTCCTAGCCAAGTCTTTCCAGTACCGCCACAAGATCCGGGGCCAACGGCGCATTGAGCACGTACGGTGACTTTCCCGCATCCAGCGAAAACTCCAGACTGGCGGCGTGAAGGAACAATCGCCGCAGGCCAACCTGCTCGCGCAACCGCGCGTTGGCAGCTTGATCGCCATATTTGTCGTCGCCGGCCACCGGATGGGAGATGTGTTGGGCGTGCACGCGAATCTGGTGGGTACGCCCGGTTTCGATGCGGACCTCGCAATAACTCTGCCCGCTACGACGTTCGAGCACCTTGAAATGACTCTTTGATGGCTTGCCGGTGGTATTCACTTGGACATGGCGTTCGCCGCCCTGGCGCAAGCCGACATGCAGCGGGGCATCCACCGACATCAACCCGTCCGGCATGCGTCCGGTCAGCAAGGCGAGGTAGCGCTTGCGGATGCCGGCGCCATGGTCTTCACGCAGCAGCGCCTGCAGTTCGATCAGTGCCGAACGCTTCTTCGCGATGACCAGCAGACCCGAGGTGTCCCGGTCCAGCCTGTGCACCAGTTCCAGAGATTCCCGTGGCCGCATCGCGCGCAAAGCCTCGATCGCGCCCCAGGAAATGCCGCTACCGCCGTGGCTGGCCAGCCCCGAGGGCTTGTTCAGAGCCAACAGGCGAGCATCCTCGAACACGATGGCTTCAGTCAGGGCATCCAATAGCCCCTGTGGCGGCGTTCTGTCGCGATCTTCGGCGTTCTCGATCCGAACAGGCGGGATCCTGATCTGATCTCCCTCCTCCAGGCGCCTATCCGCCTTGACCCGGCCGCCATTGATGCGCACCTGCCCGCTGCGAACCAGCTTGTAGACCAGCGACCTGGGTGCGCCCTTGAGCAGGTTCAGCAGGAAATTGTCCAGGCGTTGGCCTTCGCGGTCCTCGGAGACCCTGTAATTGCGGGCGCTGCCGGGGGTTCTATCGTCGTTTTCTGAATGGGTCATGGTAATCGTGATCTGATACACTCGCCGTGCGAGATAAGGGTTTGATTCCGCAGGAAGTTGCCCCGGCCAAAAGCCGGTCTTTCTTCGTCCCGGCACAGTCCGTTGCCACCGCCCCCGGGGCGGCCATGTTAACGACTGTACGGCAAGCCAGACGCTCGCCGGACGCTTTGGCGTTCGTGCTTACGCTGAACAATGTCCCGAGTGACCGGCCCCAGGCCGCTGTCACCGGCCCTGCAACACGGAAGAAGCACAAGCGCTCCCGCGGCCTGCCGTGGTGTCGTAGCGCTGGAAGACTAGAAGCGACACGGCGGCGCACTGCGCGGCTGCGGCGCTTGCGGTATCCAGAGGCGATACGCCCACGGCGTTGCCGCGTGCCTGCCCAGGCGGGAGCAGCGCGCGAGGAATGCACAATGAAGCGAATGCTCATCAATGCCACGCAGGCGGAAGAACTGCGCGTGGCGACTGTCGACGGTCAGAACCTGTACGACATCGACATCGAACAGCCGTCGAAGGAAAACAAGAAGTCCAATATCTACAAGGGCCGCATTACCCGGCTCGAGCCGTCGCTTGAAGCGGCCTTCGTTGAATACGGCGGCGACCGACATGGTTTCCTGCCGCTGAAGGAAATCTCCCGCGACTACTTCCAGGCCGGCGTCGACGCCAACAAGGCGACGCTGAAGGAACTCCTGCGCGAAGGCCAGGAAGTCGTGGTGCAGGTCGACAAGGAAGAGCGCGGCAACAAGGGTGCCGCCCTGACCACGTTCATTTCGCTGGCCGGCCGCTACATGGTGCTGATGCCGAACTCGCCCACCGCCGGTGGTGTTTCGCGCCGGATCGAAGGCGACGACCGCGCCGAGTTGAAGAAGGCGATGGATTCGCTGGCGATCCCGGACGAGATGGGGGTGATCATCCGCACTGCCGGCGTCGGCCGCGATGCGGAAGAACTGCAATGGGATCTCGACTACCTGTTGTCCATCTGGCGCGCCATTGCGGAAGCCGCGCTGACCAAGCCTGCCCCGTTCCTGATCTACCAGGAATCACGGCTCATCGTGCGCGCCCTGCGCGACTACATGCGCAGCGACATCGGCGAAATCCTGGTCGACACCCCGGAGATGTACGAGGAAGCGCGCGAGTTCGTCGAACAGGTGATGCCGCATAACCTGCGCAAGCTCAAGCACTACACCGACGATACCCCCCTGTTCAACCGCTACCAGATCGAATCGCAGATCGAAGGCGCCTACGAGCGCACCGTCCGCCTTCCCTCTGGCGGCGCATTGGTGATCGACCAGACTGAAGCGCTGACCGCGATCGACGTCAACTCGGCGCGCGCCACCAAGGGCGGCGATATCGAGGAAACCGCATTCAACACCAACCTGGAGGCCGCCGACGAAGTTGCCCGCCAGCTGCGCCTGCGTGACCTGGGTGGCCTGGTGGTGATCGACTTCATCGACATGTCGTCCAACAAGCACCAGCGCGACGTCGAGAACCGCCTGCAGAACGCGCTGAAGTACGACCGCGCGCGCGTGCAGATCGGCCGCATCTCGCGATTCGGCTTGCTCGAGATGAGCCGCCAGCGCCTGCGCAACAGCCTGGGCGAAGCCAGCCAGATCGTTTGCCCGCAGTGCGAAGGCCACGGCCGCATGCGCAGCATCGAGTCGCTGTCGCTGTCGATCATTCGTGTGGCTGAAGAGCACGCGATGAAGGACAACACCGGCCAGGTGCTGGTGCAGGCTCCGGTGGAAATCGCCAACTTCCTGCTCAACGAAAAGCGCGGCGCGCTGCGCGAGATCGAGCAGCGACACGACGCTCCGATCGTCATCGTGGCCGATGAGCAGTTGCAGACGCCGCACTACGAGGTCACCCGAGTCCGCGACAACGAGCTGGGCGAAGAAACCGCGCGTCCCAGCTACCAGCGCGGCACCCCGCGCAAGGTTGCGACGATTGCCCTCAGCAAGGCCCAGCTCAACGTCCCGCCGGCACCGGCAGTGACCAAGGTCAAGCCGGCGCAGCCAGCACCGGTGCGCGAGCCAAAGCCCATGCCGGAAGAGCACGCGCCTGTGGCAGTGGCCGTCGAAGCGGCATCCACTCAGGTCCAGGCCGGTGGCGTCATCGGCTGGCTGCGCGGCCTGTTCGCTGCCAGCCCGCCGCCGACCGGCCCCGAGTCGCCTGCGAGCGAAGATTCAAAGGGTGGACGCCGTGAGAGTCGCAGCAACAACCGCCGTGACGGTCGCGACGACCGCGGTGGTCGCGGCAACCACCAGCGCCGGGATCGCGACAGCAGCCGACGCAGCGGCGTGCAGGAGGATGCTCGTGGCGGCAAACAAGCTGAGCCTCAGAAGCAGGCCCAGCCGGAAACGCGCCAGCCGAAGCAACCGCGAAGCGAAAAACCTGCCCAGCAGGAGAAGCAGCAATCTCAGCCCAGGCAGCCGAGGCAGGAACGCACCAAGCAGGAACGCCAGGAACGACAGGACAAGCCGAAAAGCGAAAGCTCCGCGATCGACCAATCAGTTGTCCCGGCGAGTGGCGTCTTGGCCACGGAAGCGGCCATGGTCGTGACGTCCGAAATGGTCGCGGTCGAGACCCTGGCGCCGGATCAGGCGGACCAGTCGCAGCCCAGGTCGCATGATGACGGCACCGGCAGTGGCAATGGCAATGGCAATGGCAATGGCGATGGTGACGGCGAAGGCGGCAGCAAGCGTCGTCGTGGCCGCCGTGGTGGTCGTCGTCGTCGTCGCGGCGGTGCCGATGCTGCCGGTGACGCCAGTGAAACGACGCACGACCAGGATGCAACGGCGGATGAAGCGCTGAACGCAGACGGCTCCCAGCCCGAATTCGATTTCGACGATATCGAAGCACCGGCGCCCAAAGCCGTGAAGCCTCCCAAGGCGGCCATCGTCGAATCGGAGACAGCACAGGATCCCGACATTGAAGTGAGCAGTGAATCGCTATCGGCTTCAGCATCGCCCACTGTCGAGGATGCGCATGCCCAAGCTGGTACCCAGGCCAACATGTCTGCAGCGCGAGCCGGGTCCGACGCGTCTGCAACACCTGTTGTGAGTGCTGTCGAAGCCACGGGCACTGGCGAGACAACCCCCGCCGAAGCCAAATTCGAACAGGCTCCGCAAGCCGCTGCCCAGCAGGACACGCCCGTTGCAGCGGCGGATGCAGCTGAGAATGTCGTGCCGGAGCCGGTCGTCGAAGACGTGTTTGAACCCGTCGCAGATCGCGCCTTAGATGTCGCAATGACCGAGTCCATGCCGCCCGAGTCCGCGAACACCTCGGTTTCCGACGCGAGCAGCCGTGCAGAGCAATTGCGTGGCCTGTTCGACACTGCACGGGTCAACAGCGATGTCGCTGATGCACCGTTTGCGGCGAACAACGAAAGCCTGGCAAGCGAAACCGAAGAAGCTACCCGCAACGCCTGAGGTGAGTTGGGCCGCGTACGCCGTCAGTGCGCGGCGTACGCAGCATCTACCAGCCCGTACTGACTGATCAGGCGGGCCAAGGCGATGTTGTCGCGTATCCCGAGTTTTTCGAACAAGCGGGATTTATGCGTGTTCACCGTCTTCGGACTCAGGCTCAGGTGCTTGGCAATGGCCTCCTGGCGCATGCCCTGGTTGAGCAGCAGGGCCACTTCCATCTCCCGCGGCGTCAATGCATCGAAAGGCGATTCCTGGTTGCCGTTGATGCCGGACAGGGCCATGCCCTGGGCGATTGCATTGGCGAGGTATTTCTTGCCCCGCGACACGTCGCGCACGGCCCGTATCAGCTCATCTGCGTCACACGCCTTGCCCACGTAACCCGAGGCGCCGGCCTCCAACAGCCGTCGTGGCATCGGCCCATCCTCCAGCACCGACACCACGATAACTTTGGTTCCGTAGTTGCCACGCGCGATCCGTTCGGTCACTTCCAGGCCGCTGATCCCGGGCAGGTGAAGGTCGCACAGGACCACGTCGGGCTTGAGCCTGCGAATCTGCGGCAAGGCCTCCTCGCCGCTTTCGGCTTCGTCGATCACTTCGATGTCGCCCGCCTGAAGCAGGGTGAGACGCAGCCCGGTGCGCACCAGCGCGTGATCATCGACGATAAAAACCTTGATTCCCATGTTTGCTCCCCTTCGTGTTGGGAACAAGCTACGCCGCCAGGTCGCACGAGCCAAGACGGAAATGCCGCACTGTCAGGTAGGAAAAGTCCTACGGGCTGAAATACGCAGCGGGAGGTCAGGAGATGGCGGAGGCGGTGAGATCGATTCGGGCTTGCCGGCCCTGTCGCGTAGCGATCGGGCGTTCGGAGCCGCGCGCGCCATGGCGCGCTAGCGCGGCATCTCACCCATGGCCCTCACCTGCTGCGCGGGCAGCCTCCGGCTGTCCAGATCGGCTGGCCCCCGCGCAGCGCGCAGGGCGTTCGCACTCGGCGCGAGGCAGTGCCCCGCAAACGCCGAGTGCTCTCCCTGCCGATCTGTCGAACTCCAGTAATCAGGCTGAGTCATGCGACAATTTGCGCCACGGAAGCGTGGCCGAGTGGTTTAAGGCAGCAGTCTTGAAAACTGCCGTGGGTGTGAGCCCACCGTGAGTTCGAATCTCACCGCTTCCGCCAACTTCCGAGCTTGCTAAGGACCCTCGGAAAAAGTTGCCGAGTACTGATTCCGATCATGGTTCGACAGGCTCACCACGAACGGAATCAGAGGGTTGCCGTTCGCCCTGAGCCTGTCGAAGGGTGAACGATTGCCTATACAGGGGTTCCCTATGCCTCGAAAGGCTGAACCAGCTTGACGTTCCTCGGGTACACCCCGCCCGGGCACTCCGCACACTCAAGACGCGCAGCTTCCAGCATGGGCGGAAGTTTCTCTGCCAGGAAATCGATGAACACCCGCACTGCCGGCAAGAGTCCGCGTCGCGAGGCGAATACCGCATGCGCAATGCCCTGTGGCAACCGCCATTGGGGAAGCACGACCTCAAGCTCGCCTCGTCGGACCGCGTCGGCACAGACTGTTTCCGGCAAGAGAGTGATACCGATGCCGTCGCGGGCCATCGCCTGCATCATCGGAAAGTCGAAGCCGGTGATCCGCGGTTGCAATTCAACCCGCCGCACGTCCCCGTCCGGACCATGCAGGTCCCAGCGCTGGCGCGCCTCGTCCTCGCTGATGCTCAGGGTGACGTGGTCGGCCAGTTCTTCAGGCGATTGCGGGCGCCCTGCCCCCTCCAGGTATTTCGGGCTGGCGACCAGCAGCTCCTGGATGTGGCCGAAGCTGCGCATCACCAGGCTGCCGTCATCATCCAGCTTGCTACGCACCCGCACGGCGACATCAATACCCTCGTTGATCACGTCCACCCGCCGGTTGCCCACGATCAGCTGCAGCCGAACCTTCGGATACCGCGCCATGAATTCCGGCAGCAGTTTCGGGAACTGCTGCTGGGCTATCGACACCGGCACGCTGACCCGCACGCTGCCGCGCGGCTCCACGCTCAGCCGATCCACTGCTTCGCGCGCGGCCTGTGCGGCTGCCAGCATCGACTGCGCATGCCGGTACACGCTATTGCCGACATCGGTGACCGAGAAACGACGCGTCGAACGTTGCAACAGGCGCACGCCGAGTTCCGTTTCCAGGGAACTGATCCGCCGGCTCAGGCGCGACTTGGGGATGCCCAGCGCGCGCTCGGCGGCCGCAAATCCGCCGTGGTCGACCACGGCAGCGAAGTAGTACAGGTCGTTGAGGTCATTCATGCCTCAGGAAATCCGCTCGACGCCGCCCATGTACCCACGCAGGACCTCGGGCACGTCGATGCTGCCGTCGGCGTTCTGGTAGTTCTCCATCACCGCGATCAATGCGCGGCCTACTGCGACGCCGGAACCGTTGAGCGTATGTACCAGCTCGGGCTTGCCTGTGGCCGGATTGCGCCAGCGCGCCTGCATGCGGCGGGCCTGGAAATCGCCGCAGTTCGTGCAGGACGAAATCTCGCGATAGCTGGCCTGCGAAGGCAGCCACACCTCCAGGTCGTAGGTCTTGATTGCGCCAAAACCCATGTCGCCGGTGCACAGCAGCACCTTGCGATACGGCAGGCCCAACGTTTCCAGCACGACTTCGGCGCAACGGGTCATGCGCTCGTGCTCGGCGGCGGAATCTTCAGGCTTTGCGATGCTCACCAGCTCGACTTTCTCGAACTGGTGCTGGCGGATCATGCCGCGGGTGTCGCGACCATGGCTTCCGGCCTCGGCACGAAAGCACATCGAATGCGCCGTCATGCGCATCGGCAGGCGCTCGGCATCGATTATCCCGTCGCGGACGATATTGGTCAGCGGGACCTCGCTGGTAGGAATGAGGTAGCGCTTGTCGGAAAGCGACTCGCCATCACCGACCTCGGTCGCGAACAGGTCGTCCTCGAACTTCGGCAATTGCCCCGTGCCACGCATCGATTCGGCATTGACCAGCAGCGGCACGTTGGTTTCCTCGTACCCATGCGTATCGGTGTGCAGGTCGAGCATGAACTGGGCCAGCGCGCGATGCAGCCGCGCCAGTTGCCCGCGCAGCACAGTGAAGCGCGCGCCGCTCAGCTTTGCGGCGGTGTCGCCATCCAGCCAGCCGTTGCGTGCGCCCAGCTCGACGTGGTCCTTGACCTCGAAGTCGAAGCCGCGTGGAGTGCCCCAACGATGCTGTTCAACGTTGCTGGCTTCGTCCTTTCCCACCGGCACTGACGCATCCGGCAGATTCGGGATGCCGAGCGCAATCGATTCGATCCCGGCGCGCAGTTCGTCGAGCCGCGATTCCGATGCCCTCAATTCCTCACCGAAACCGGCCACTTCCGCCATCACCGCCGCCACGTCCTCGCCCTTGGCCTTGAGCACGCCGATCTGCTTGCTGCGGGTGTTGCGCAGGTTCTGCAGCTCCTGGGTGCGCACCTGGATGTGCTTGCGCTCTGCTTCCAGGGATTCGATCTGTGGCACGTCCAGATCAAAGCCCCGGCTTGCACGCAGGCGTTCGGCGAGTTCGGCAGGGTTGGTGCGCAACAGGGCTGGATCAAGCATGGACAGGTCTGGCGACGGGTGAACGCGCATTATCGCCCGAGCTGGGGTCTGCTGCAGATCCTGGACATGCGTTGGCGGTGCGTCGACATCGCTATGCCAGAATGCGGCCATGGCCGAAACGCACCCGCTGCTCAAATCCCTGCTGTCACCGCGCAACCTGAAGCTGCTGGCGATCGCCTTCGGCGTTGGCCTGCTGCTGTTCCTGTTCCTGTGGATGGACCAGCGAAACGACACCGATTTCTTCAAGGCCAGCGGGACCGACGCAACCTCCGGCGAAGATGCCGGCTTGCCCGCGCCACTGCCAGCGGATGTGGCCAGCGACGACCAGAATGCGAGCGGCCTCACTTTGCCGCCCCCGGGTCAGCGGTCAGGCATCCCAGCCGGGGAGCAGCCGCGCATCATCGAACCCATTGCTCCAGTTGCGCCTGCAGTGCCTGCAGCGGCCATGCCAACCCAGGACTCGCCCGCCATGGCGGGCAACAGCACGTCACCGGTTGCGATCAGTCGTCCACCCCCGACCTACCCGCGTGAAGCGCTGCGCCGCGGCGCGGGCGGCACCGTGCGCGTGCAGGTGACTGTCTCGCCAAACGGCAGCGTGGAACGGATGGATGTCGCCCAATCCAGCGGCAATCGCTATCTCGATCGGGCCGCGATGGAAGCCGTACGTCGCTGGCGCTTCTCGCCGGCAATGCGCAATGGCCAGCCGGTGTCGGCGACCGTCGTGATTCCGGTGGATTTCTCACCCTAGCGGTCAGTCACCGCGCAACGCCCGGCCGGCATTTCAGGCGGTACGCAATCCGAATCCCGCGCCGCGCGCCAATGCATCGAAGCCCGGGAACGACGTCGCCACGTTGGCGACATCGCCAATGGTTACCTCGCTATCCGCGACCTGCGCCGCCACCGCGAATGCCATCGCAATGCGGTGGTCGCCATGGCTGGCGGCCGTGCCGCCATGCAGGCGACCCCCGTGGATGCTGGCGCCGTCGGGGGCTTCATCGACGCGGATGCCAAGCGCACGCAAACCGGCTGCCATGGTCGCGATGCGGTCGGACTCCTTGATCCGCAATTCGGCGGCACCTCTCACGATGGTCGTTCCCTGCGCACACGACGCGGCCACGAACAGGACCGGGAACTCGTCGATCATGTCCGCCACGTGGTCGACCGGCACTTCGATGCCGCGAAGCGGCGCATGCCGCACCCGCAGATCGCACACCGGCTCGCCGCCCCGCATGCTTGCCGCTTCCTCGACGATGTCAGCACCCATCATCCGCAGCACATGCAGCAGCCCGGTCCGGCGGGGGTTCAGTCCGACTTGGCGCAGCACCAGGTCGGAGCCCGGTATCAACGTGGCCGCGACCAGGAAAAACGCCGCCGATGAGAAATCTGCCGGCACATGTACCTCGGTGCCAAACAAGGTCGCGCCACCACGAATCGTGGCAATTCCCGGCGCGAATTCACATGGCACGCCGAACGCAGTGAGCATGCGCTCGGTGTAGTCGCGGGTCGGGTGCGGTTCGGTGACGTGGGTTTCGCCATCGGCATACAGCCCCGCCAGCAGCACCGCGGACTTCAACTGGGCGCTGGCCACCGTCAGGTCAATCCGCGCACCGCGCAGTGACTGGCAACCTTTGATACGCAGCGGTGCACGGCCATCATCGGACTCGATGCGGGCGCCTAAGGCTGCCAATGGATCGATCACGCGCCGCATCGGCCGTTGCGACAACGACCCGTCACCGACCAGGGTGCTGTCGAACGCCTGTCCTGCCAGCAACCCCGTGAGCAGGCGCATCGCAGTGCCTGCATTGCCACAATCAAGCAGCTCTTGCGATGCCCGCAAGCCATGCAGGCCAACGCCATGCACGATGCGCACGCCTTCGCCGGGCGCTTCGATGCGCACCCCAAGCTGACGAAAAATCGCAGCGGTTGCGCGGGTGTCCTCGCCTTCGAGGAAGCCATCTACACGGGTCACACCTTCGGCAATCGCGCCCAGCATGATTGCGCGGTGCGAAACGGACTTGTCACCGGGCACCACGACAGCGCCGAGCAGCGGGCCACCGCGCGAGGCAATCCACGCAACATCTGCCTCCCCTGCCGCGGCGCCCGTAGAGGGGGTCGAGCTGGGAGGGTTGGGGTGGGGGCGCTCGGTCATGACGCCGCCTCGTCCAGCGCTACAAGCAATCGTTCGTTCTCGGATGCAGTGCCCACGGTGATACGCAGATATTCGCCCAGCCCGTAACCGCCCATTGGACGCAGCACGACGCCACGTGAGACCAGGCCTGCTTCAACCCGCGCGGCGTGCTGGCCGAATTCGACCAGCAGGAAATTGGTTTGCGATGGCGACACGTGCAGCCCGCGTTCGCGCAAGACGGCAGACAAGGCATTGCGCTGCCCGGCATTGCCGGCGATGGATGCCTGAAGATGTACGTCGTCGCCCAGTGCAGCCTGCGCTGCCACCAGGCCTAATGCGTTGACGTTGAAGCTTTCGCGCACGCGTTCCATGACGGCGATCAGGTCAGGATCGGCAATGGCAAATCCCACCCGCAGGCCGGCCAGCGCATAGGCCTTGCTGAAGGTGCGGGTGACCACCAGGTTCGGATGGCGCGTGACCAACCGCAATGCGCTCGCGTAATCCGGCGCGTCAACGAACTCGGCATAGGCCTCGTCCACCACCACAATCACGTGCGTCGGTACCGATGCCATGAACGCGGCGAATGCTTCGGTCGCAAACCAGGTTCCGGTCGGGTTGTTGGGATTCGCCAGATACACGAGTTTGGTGCGCGGTCCGATTGCCGCACGCAATTCAGGCAGGTCATGGCCGTGCGGCATCGCATGCCTGCGCGGCAGCGCCGGCGCCGGACGGAACGTTGCACCGGCCGCCTGCGCGGCCAGCGCGTACACCGCGAAGCCGAACTGCGAAGCCACCACCTCATCCCCAGGGCCGGCAAATACCTGCGCGAACTGCATCAGCAACTCGTGCGAGCCATTGCCCAGCAGCAGCTGCGTGGTTGCGACGCCATGGAATGCCGCCAATGCGCGCTTGAGCTCGCCGCCCAGAGGATCGGGATAGATATGGATACCGGCCAGCGCATCGATGATCGCCTGGCGCGCCCGCGGGCTGGCCCCATACGGGTTCTCGTTGGAGCCAAGCTCGATCAGAGGTGTGCCGCCCGGTTGCGACTCGACAACGCGGCGGCGCAGCGTGACCAGGTCATGGCCGGGATCGTAGGCGCGCAATCCGCGCACGCCTGTATTGGCGAGGCTTTCGAAATCGACCATGGCGCTAGAGGATGGCCACCGGATACGAGCCCAGCACTCGAACGTCGTCACCCTTTTCACCGATCTCAGCGAGCGCATCCTTCAGTGGCGATTCGTCGCAATGGCCGGCGACATCGATGAAGAACGCGTACTGCCACAAGTGGCCATGTGCAGGACGCGACTCGATCCGGTTCATGCTGATGCCGCGCCGTGCCAGCGGTTCCAGCACGCCATACAGCGCGCCAGGGCGGTCGCGGATGAACACCAACAACGAGGTGCGGTCATGCCCCGACGCCGGGAAGGATTCACGTCCCAGCACCAGGAAACGCGTGGTGTTGTCGCTGCGATCCTCGATCGGCCCGGCGATCTTCTTCAGGCCATACACATGCGCGGCCGATTCGCCCGCAATCGCTGCCGCATCGTCCGCATTACGCGCGCGCCGGGCGGCCTCTGCATTGCTGGAGACCGCGATGCGTTCGACCTTGGGCAGGTGCTCGCGCAGCCAGCCGCTGCACTGCGCCAGCGACATCGGATGCGAGTAGATGCGCTCGACATCCTCGATGCGACCACTACGCGACAGCAGGTGCTGGTGCACGCGCAGCTCGACCTCACCACAGATCCGCAACGGCGAGGTGAGGAACAAGTCCAACGTCATCTGGATCGTGCCCTGCCCGGAATTCTCCACCGGCACCACGCCGAAATCGGCATGACCCGCCGTCACTTCCTGGAACACCTCCTCGATGCTGGCCAGCGGCAGCCCATGCACGGAGTGCCCGAAATGCTTGAGCACCGCCTGCTGGCTGAACGTGCCTTCTGGACCCAGGTAGCCGATCTTCAGCGGCTCCTGCTGGGCCAGGCACGCGGACATCACCTCGCGGAACAGCCGCACCAGTACTTCGTCGGCAAGCGGACCATCATTGCGGTCCACCACCCGTCGCAGCACCTGCGCCTCGCGCTCGGGACGGTAATAGTCGATCGCCGCGGCCAGTTTGCCCTTTGCCTTGCCGACCTGATGCGCCCACTGCGCGCGCTGCGCAATCAGCTCCTGGATCTGGCGGTCGATGCCGTCGATCTGCTCCCGCACCTGGGACAGGTCGGGTTTCTCTGCGGTGACCTTCCCGCCTTTTTTCTTAGCCATGACTGGACTGGAACCCGCGCATGTAATCGGCCAATGCCTGCACGCCCGCTTCGGGCATTGCGTTATAGATCGAGGCGCGCAGGCCACCGAGCACGCGATGCCCCTTCAGCCCGATCAGTCCAGCGGCTTTGGCGCCAGATAGAAATGCCTTGTCGAGCGCATCGTCATGCAGGAAGAACGGCACGTTCATTCGCGAACGCACCGATGCATCAACGTGATTGCGGTAAAAGCCGCCAGATTTGTCGATGGCGTCGTAAAGAAGCGCCGCCTTGCACGCATTGCGCCTGGCAAATTCCGCCACGCCGCCTTCATCAAGCATCCATTTCACGGTCAGTCCGAGCATGTACCAGTTCCAACTGGGCGGCGTATTGAGCATGGACTCCGCATTGAGCTGGCTGCGGTAATCGAAGATCTGGGCGCGCGGCAGGCCTTCGCGGGCCAGCAGGTCGCGGCGCACGATCACCACCGTAATACCGACCGGCCCCAAGTTCTTCTGCGCGCCGGCATAGATCACCCCGAACTTCGAGATATCCAGCGGCTCGGACGCGATCGAGGAACTGAAGTCGGCAAACAGCGGCACGTCCCCCGTCTCTGGAATGTCACGGAACTCGACGCCGTGGATGGTTTCATTGGCGGTGATGTGGACGTAGCCCGCATCCTTGGAAAGCGACCAGTCGCCGCGCGCCGGAATCGACCGATAACCACCCGCCTCGCTGCTGGCCGCGATGTTGACGTTCACACCGGACGTGGCCTGCTTGAGCGCGGTCTTGCCCCAGTGACCGGTCACCACATAGTCGACGGTTTGTCCCGGGCTGGCGAAGTTCAGCGGCAGCAGGGCTTGTGTCGTCGTCGCGCCGCCGGCGGTAAACAGCACGGCGTAGTCGTCGGGAATCGACAGCAGTGTGCGCAAGTCGGCTTCGGTCTGTTGCGCCACGCCGATAAACTCCGGGCCGCGATGGCTGAGCTCGACGATCGACGCACCGGCATCGCCGAATTCCAGCATCTGCGCCTGCGCCTGGCGCAACACGGCCTCCGGCAGGGTCGCGGGTCCGGCACTGAAATTGAACGCACGCGACATGGTCAGGCTCCGAAATCCGAGGGAATCCACAGTATGCCGCAGCGCAGCATCGTGCGTGCAGGGGCGCCCTCGGTCCTATCCGCCTGGGAACCTCTGAACAAAGTGTGCCTATAACCTTCGACAGGCTCAGGGCGAACGGGAACGCTGTGATTCCGTACGTGGTGAGCCTGTCGAACCATGATCGGAATCAGCGCTCGGCGACTCGTTCAAAGGTTCCGTGACATTCCAGATGGCCCGCCGCCATCGTCAGAACCTCTCTTCCAGCACCCGCCGGATCTCGCTTTCAATCGAATCTTTGAACATCGCCGCCAGGAAACCTAGCTTGGCATTCACCCGCAGGTCCTTCGGCCCCAGCGCAATCTGACCGTCCACACCGGAACGGGAGAAGTTCAGGACATCGCCTTCCCATTGGCATTCCATCTGGAAGCGTTCGGCCAGTTTCTGCGCCACCTCCTCGACTGCCTTGCGTGCCTTGGACTTGGACAGGGAATGGGCATGCTGGATATCAATGCGGGACATGGGCGGTGCCGGGCGGCTGGAGTTGCCGCATTGTGCCGGGCGGCGCCACGCACCACCAGTCACGAACAGTCACGACACGTCATCGCCGAGGTATCACTGCGGCGTGCACATGCTAGATTTCCGCCGATGAATGAACTGCGGCTACGTTTCTGTGATGGCGACCAACCCGACCTGATGCTCGGAGCCGGGCTGCATGCTCTTGGTAGGCTACCGACCGGGCTGGGACCAGTCGATGCCGAACTGCCATGGCTTTTGCAGCTCTGCAACGACCGTCGCGGGATCTGGCTGACCGTGGCTGATGACCTGAGAGGCGTGCACGTCAACGGACGCCCGGTCCAGCACGTGGCCATGCTGCGCGCCGGCGACAGCATTCATGTCGACGGTGGTGAGTTGCTGCTGACGGCTGCCAGCGAACCGGTCGTGACCTTGCCTGCGGACAACGGCCAGCGTGAAATGGCCGCCACCAGCATTCGACTTGTCCTGCGCGGAATTGGGGGCCAGCACCATGGCCGCAGCATCAGCCTGGAACAACCGCGTCGGATCGGCCGCGGCCACGATGTCGATATCCGCATCGAAGGACAGGGCATCACCGAGCATCACGCGCTGATACAGGCCGTCAATGGCCAGGCCGTGCTGCGCGATGCGCAGGCCGACGTCATGATCAATGGCCATCGCACCCGGCAAGCCGTGTTGGAGGCCGGTGACCAGATCGCATTCGACGTGCAGCATCGTTTCGTGGTCGAGGGCACGCCACGGCACGCGACATCCGGCAACACCAGGATGCACGGACCTTCTGAATTCGGCGATGAGCTCGACGAACCGCCGCAAAGGCCCCGCCGGCGCGGACTGGGGCGCATGCCGTGGCTGCTGCTTGCCGCGATCCTGCTGGCTGCGGCCCTTTCCGGCTTGCTGATGTTCGGTGCGCGCTGACGCGTTGAATCAACCGCCGGACCGCCTGGGAATCAATCCATCCGGAACGGATCGGCTTCGCCCGCGAACAGTCGCGCCATGGCGGTCGATTCGTGATGGCGGATGTCGGCCAGGAAGGCCTGTGCATCGTCCAGTCCCGCAAACGCCGCGAAACCGCGCTCCAGGAACACCTGCAATTCGCCCAGGCCAGCAGCGCTCGCAGGAACCCGCGACAACCTCAGCAACAAGCTGACCCCGGGCATGCGCAATGCAGACGCAAGGCCCTGCCCGACATGGTCGATCAGCGCGATCTGCCGCGCGCGTAGCCGTGGCAACCCCACGTCACGGTAGGCCTTGGCATACAGGGCCTCGTCAATCGTGCGCCGACCCGGTGCGAGCCGTTCCAGCGCCTGCGCCATGCGCAGGTCCAGGGCGTGAGTCAACACCCCCAGCTCGATGCCATCGGTCACCGTCGCCACCAGCGCGGACGGCAACAGCCGCTGCATCATCGGCATGACCTTGGCGATGTCCGCATCGCGCTGGCTGAAATCGCGGTCGCCATAGACATCGCTGAGGAAGAAGTGCGCGGCCGGACGGCTCGCCGGATCCTGCAGGAAACGTGAAAAGCTGCGCTCCAGCCGTTGGGTTTGCCAGGTTTGCAGCGGTTTGAGCCAGCGCAACCGGTGGCGCGGCTCGAGTTGCGGATCGTGCAAGACCTGATGGCAGGCCAGGCGACGCGCCAGGCGTGCTGCATGGCCTGATGCCCGCACGTCGGCCTGGTCGATGTTGTAATCAATGTTGCGAGCCATGGCACGAGTGTCTTCAGCAATCGGCGTCGACGCAATACTTGCCATCGCTCAGCTACACTCGGGCCCGACTCGATTCGACTCACGCTGACACGCGCCCTGATGCTTTCATTGCACGCCGCAGAAACGCGCCGCAAAAGCGGCCAGCCCCCCAGCATCGGCCTGGCGATTGCGGGAGGCGGGCCGATCGGCGCGATGTATGAACTCGGAGCGCTACGTGCGCTGGATGAAGCATGCGACGGGCTGGACTTGACCCGCCTGGATTGCTACGTGGGCGTGAGCTCGGGTGCGTTCTTCGCGGCTGGCCTGGCCAACCGCATGGACACCGCCGAGCTGTGCCGGATCTTCATCAGTGGCGACAGCCAGGATGTGAGTTTTCGCCCTGAAACTTTTTTGCGGCCGGCGCTGCTGGAATACATGCGCCGCGCCACGGCGATCCCACGACTGACCGCAAGGCTGACCCGCGACTTCTGGTTCGGCCACGGCGATTCGCGTTGGTCGGACCTGCTCAACAGCGTCGGCGGACTGGTGCCGACAGGCTTGTTCGACAACGCCCAGGTGGAGCGATTCCTGCGCGATGTATTCACCCGTGGCGGACGCACCAATGATTTTCGCCAGCTCGATCGCGCGTTGAACGTGATCGGCGTGGATCTCGACACTGGCGAAGCCGTGCGCTTCGGCGACAAGGGCTGGGATGACGTGCCGATCTCGCAGGCGGTACAGGCCAGTGCCGCCCTGCCCGGTCTGTATCCGCCGGTGCGGTTACTCGACAAGAGCGGGCGCACGCGCCATTTCGTCGATGGCGCATTGCGCCGGACCATGCACGCATCGATCGTGCTCGACCGCGGCGTCGACCTGATGCTCGGGATCAATCCACTGGTCCCATTCAATCCAGGCAACGGTGCCGAGCACGTCGCAAAAACACATCGCTACAGTCACCGCCGCATCGCCGATGGCGGCCTGCCGGGCGTGCTCTCGCAGACCCTGCGGACCATGCTGCAGTCGCGCATGCAGGTCGGATTGGCGCGTTATCCGCAGCAATATCCCGACATCGACCAACTGGTGTTCGAGCCAAACGCCGACAACCGCGAACTGTTCTACACCAACATCTTCAGCTTCTCCGCACGCCGGCGGATCTCTCAACTGGCCTATCGCAACACATTGGCAGACCTGCACAAGCGTCGCGAGGTGCTGGCGCCGATCCTCGCAGAACACGGCATTTGCCTGCGCAGCGATGTGATCGCAAACAGACCGCGCTCGATCCTTGCGCACTTGCCTCCAAGTACACGCCGCACCGAAACCACCGCGCGACTTGGACGCGCGCTGGATGACATCGAACATCGCCTCGGCCCCGCACGCGGCATGGTGTGAATGCTCTAGACCGCCGGGCGATGCTGCTCCCTACTCCAAACTCGTGCGTCGCTGAAGACGCCAAAAAGAGGATCCATGGCCAAGCTGAAGAAGACTGCACGCAAGAGCACTGCCGGCAACAAAAAGGACTCCAAGGCGCAGGCCGAGCGGCTGGGCAATTCGATCACCGAGTCTGCCCAGCAGATCTGGCTGGCTGGCATGGGTGCATTCAATCGCGCGCAGGCCGAAGGCGGAAAGCTGTTCGAGAGCCTGGTTCGTGACGGACTCTCGCTGGAACAGAGCGCGCGCAAGTTCGCAGGCAACCGCGCCGACGTGGTCCGTGACGTGGTCGAAGGCCGCGTTGGCCAAGCCAAGGAACGCGCCGCCGACACCTGGGACAAGCTGGAGAGCGTCTTCGAGGATCGCGTGCAGCGCGCCATGGTCAAACTCGGCGTCCCCAGCCGGCAAGACCTCACGACCCTCACTGAACGCGTTGAGCGGCTGACTGCCGAGTTGCGCAGATCAAATGGCAAGCCCGCCGCACAGCCGGCCAAGGCGCCACGCAAATCCGCAGCCAAGTCCACGAAGTCGGCAACCAAGCCGTCTGCGAAGGCACCGGCAAAGAAAGCCCGCAAAACCACCACCAAGCCTGCTGCCGCGGAGTAATTTCCTGCCGGGCGCGCCCCCTCGGGCCCCGTCACCCATCATCCCGCTTGTCTCGCTCCGCCGCCTGCGGAGGATGGGTGGGGTGGGGGCGAGCTTCCGCACCATCAGATCGCCCCCATCCGCCTGCGGCACCTTGCAGCGAGTTGCAGGGGGAGGACAGATGCGAGTCTGCCCCGCTCATAGAGCCGTGCTTGCCAGACTATGACACCCCCACGCAAGCGCAGGCATCGCCGGTTCACCCGTTCAGGGCTATAGTTTCCGGTATCGGTTCCATCATCCCCGGACGGTTTCATGTTTCCGTTTTTGCTTGCCCTGATCGTATTCACGCTTGCTGGTGCAGCTGCCACCGCATGGCTGCGCCGGCAGCCGCCGAAAGAAAACGATCTGATGCAGGGGCTGGAATACCTGGCAGGCCTGCGCTGGGCGGATTTCATACGACTGGTGCTGCGCGCCATGCATGCCGCCGGGTATTCAACCATCGGCGATGACGGCAAGCCGAATGATGGCCTGGCCTCCGACGGCAAGGACATCCTGCTCAAACGCGGAGGACAACGCACGCTGCTGTCCTGCAAGCATGGCAGTTCCTCGGTTGTTTCAGCGCAAGCCGTGCTCGGGCTTGGCAAGTCCGCACAATTGCGGGGCGCCACGGCCGCCATCGTGGTCACTCCCGGTCGCTTCGATGCCGAAGCGCGGCGGGTAGCCACGCAACAACAGGTGGAGTTGATCGACGGCGAGCATCTGTGGCCCAAGGTGAAGCCCTTCATTCCCGAAAAAATGCTGCCGGGCAACACCAGCGCGCCGAACTCTAATGCAATGCGAATCGCGTGGGTCGCGGCCGCCGTCCTGGGTGTCGTCACAGGGCTGCTTGCCTACAACATGCAGGCGCCGATCGATGCGGAACCCGATGCGAGCGTGTCAGCGTCGCCCGCCTCGGCACCAGGTCCTGCATCGGCGGCCGGCAGTAGCCCACCGGCTAGCGCGCCTGTTGAGCTGGTGCCTACCGATGCTGCGGCCCTGGAACAACGCAGGCGTGAAGCCACCAATACCATCTCGACGCTGTTTGGCGTCCAGGGCGCGTTCTGGTCAACCCAATCGACCCTGCAGGTGAACCTGAGCAGCGCCGACGCGGATCCGGTCTCGCAGCTTTGCCCGCTGCTGGAACGCTATCCGGAGCTTGCCGCGTCGCGCGTGCAGCTGCAGCCGCCGCCCGGCAGTGATCGACCAGTGCGTTTCATCCAGTGTCGGTCGTACTGAGCCAGGAAACCTTGGAGCAAGTCGCCGCGCGCTGATTCCGATCATGGTTCGACGGGCGCACCACGAACGGAATCAGAGGGCTACCGTTCGCCCTGGGCCTGTCGAAGGGTGAACGGGCGCTTGTTCAAAGGTACCTTGGCTTGTTGAATTCAAATCACCAATGCACGCCGCGCATCAGCGAGGCAAACGCAATCTGCTCGTTGCTGGGCTGCGCCTCGCCCTTGAGCGCTGCTTTGTCTCCCTTGGCTGCAGCCGAGTCCGGGAACAGCTCGAACGCGGTGCTCATGATCACCTCGTAAGCCTTCGGTGCCAGCGCATTGATCAGCGCGCTGAAGATCCCCAGACGCGTGGCAATCCGGCTGGGCTTTTCGATAATCCCCTTCACGATCAGGTCGGCCGCTTCCTCCGGTGTCAGCGTCGGCACACTGTCGTACATCTTGGTCGGCGCAATCATCGGCGTCTTCACCAGCGGCATGTTGATCGTGGTGAAGCAAATGCCCTTGCCCGACAGTTCGCCCTGCGCGCAGCGGCTGAACGCATCCAGCGCGGCTTTCGATGCCACATAGGCGGAGAAGCGCGGCGAACTGGCCAGCACGCCGATCGAACTGATGTTGATGATGTGGCCCTTGCGGCGCTGGGTCATGCTCGGCATCAGCCCCATGATCAAACGAATACTGCCGAAGTAGTTCAGCTGCATGGTCCGTTCGAAATCATGGAAGCGGTCGTAGCTGGCCTCGATCGAACGCCGGATCGATCGCCCGGCATTGTTGACCAGCACATCGACCTGGCCGTGCTCCTTGAGGATCTCGGCGACAAGCCGGTCGCAATCGGCCATCTCGGCCAGATCCGCGGTGTACGCGAACACCTTGCCGCCAGCGGCCTTCATTTCGTCGCGCGCCTTGACCAGCTCTTCCTCGCCGCGCGCCACGATGACAGTCACCGCCCCCGCCGCCGCGACCTTCTTGGCGGTGGCCAGGCCGATGCCTGACGAGCCGCCGGTGATCACCACCACCTTGTTGCGGACCTTGCCCTTCAGCGTACGGTCGATGAACAGGTCTGGATCGAGGTAGCGCTCCCAGTAATCCCACAGCCGCCAGGCATAGGATTCCAGCGGCGGCACCTTGATGCCGCTGCCCTTCAGCGCGCGCTCGGTCTCGCGGTTATCGAAGCGGGTCGGATAGGTGATGAACTTGAGCACCTGCTTCGGGATCTGGAAATCGCGCAACAGCATGCCCATGAATCGCTTGAGCGGCGGCAGGTTGCCGACCGCCATGCGAATGCTGCCCGGCACGAAGGCGAACATGCGTGCATCGATGCGCATGGTCATCTGCGGCGCATGGCCGGCGCGCGCGAAGGTATTGAGCACCTCACCGACGCGCATCGGCTCGGGGTCGGTCAGATGGAAGGTGTGTCCATCGAGCTTTGGCTTGTGCGCGATGTGGTCCATTGCATCGACCACGAAATCCACCGGCACCACGTTGATGCGTCCTCCCTCGATGCCCAGCGTCGGCATCCACGGCGGCAGCATTTCGCGCAGCTTCTTGAGGAAGCTGAAGAAGTAGTACGGACCATCGATCTTGTCCATTTCGCCGGTCTGCGAATGGCCGACCACCATGCCCGGACGGTAAATGCGCCACTTGATCCGTGTCTCTTCGCGGACCAGGCCTTCGGAATCATGCTTGGTACGCAGATAGGGATCGTCCAGGCCTTCGGCTTCCTCGAACATGTCCTCGCGGAACACGCCCGGATACATGCCGGCGGCGGCAATTGAACTGGTGTGGTGGAACACCGGACCAGAAGCTGGTCCGGCGTTCAGCGCCGCGGCCAGGTCCAGCGCGTGCCGGGTGCCATCGACGTTGGCTGCGCGCTGGCTTTCCGCGCTGGCGGTCATGTCGTAGATCGCGGCCAGATGGAAGAAATGCTGGATCTTCTTCGCCGACAGCGTGCGGATCTGCGCAGCGGTCAATCCGCATTTCGGCGCGGTCATGTCGCCGGTGACCGCGACCACTCGCCTGGGGTCCCAGTCCATCTTCTTCGACAAGGCCACGAACTTCTTGAGCGAGGCCTTGCGCACCAGCACATGGATCGTGCCTTTGCGCTTGAGCAGGTTGCCGATCAGGAAGCGTCCCAGGAAGCCGGTACCGCCGGTGACGAAATAACCCATGCCTTGCGCTCCATGATGGCTGCGGGGCAAAGTCTGCACCGCGTGACCGCCTACGTTGCCAGAGCGAAGCGCCGCCGACAATTCCCCGCCGTATTGACCCCTCCGGACGTGCATGCTCTGATGCCCCCAGACCGCAGGGAGCCAGCAATGTCCGATCTCGACACCCAGTTCGAACAAGCCGCCAAGGACGTGCACGCCTTGAGCGAGCGCCCCGACAACGATACCCTGCTGCGCCTTTACGCCCTCTACAAGCAAGGCGCCGAGGGCGAGGTGAGTGGGCCGAAACCCGGTTTCTTCGATTTCGTGGGCACCGCCAAGTACGAAGCCTGGGCCAAGCTGGCCGGCACCGGGCAGGACGATGCGAAGCAGAAATACATCGACCTGGTCAAGAAACTGACCGCATAAGTACGGCCCAGGCAGCACACCGACGATGGCACGACAGACCCGACAACGCATCCTGGATGCGTCGCTTGCGATGTTCAACACGCAGG
This sequence comes from Lysobacterales bacterium, assembly GCA_038323895.1. Lineage (GTDB taxonomy): Bacteria > Pseudomonadota > Gammaproteobacteria > Xanthomonadales > Xanthomonadaceae > Thermomonas. The sequence continues at coordinate 39,581 of JBBQHK010000015.1, forward strand.
GCGAACCCAACGTCACCACCAACCATATCGCCGATGAGCTCGAGATCAGTCCCGGCAACCTGTACTACCACTTCCGCAACAAGGACGACATCATCGAGCACCTGTTCGGCAGCTACGAGACGCGGATGGACGCCGCCCTCGCCGCGCCAAGCGACCGCCTGCCGGGGCTCCAGGACGTCTGGTTGCAGCTGCACCTGGTGTTCGAGTGCATCTGGGACTACCGCTTCCTGTATCGCGACCTGGTCGACATCCTCAGCCGCAACCGCCGGCTGCGCATGCGCTTCGCCCGCATCCTCAAGCGCGCCGACGAACAGGCCCATCAGGTCATGCGCGGCCTGGTCAAAGCAGAAGTGATGCGCGCATCCGCCGATGAAGTGGATGCCGCCGCGACCAATATCCTGGTAATCGCAACGTTCTGGATGAATTACGCCGCAGCGCGTGGCGACAAGGACGAACGCGCCTCGATCCGGGACGGCATCGTGCAGGTGATGATGCTGATCGCGCCGTTCCTGCGCGACGCCGAGCGCCTGCACATGCATACGCTGACGCGCGCGTATTTCGACTGATCACACGCATGCATACCAACGTCGCAGCCTCGTAATGAAGTTTCCGGCCTGCGCGGTTATTGCGGGCGGTCTAGCGAATGCGGGATGCTGCGCGTTCACCATCTCGACGACAGGGGCATCCGCATGGCAGCGAAGAAAAGTGGCGCATCCGCCTGGGCGGCATTTCCGCATGACGCCAAGGCGTTCACCTATGCCGGCGACGCCCTGAAGAAGGCCTGGCCCAGACTTCATGCCGGGGACTGCGAGCCCTACCCGGACGCCAAACGCGCAGCTGCCCTGCTGAAGGCCACCGGCAAGTCCGCGCCCAAGCTTGCTGCCGATGCACTTGCCGAAGCCCTGCAAGATGCATGGCGCGCATTTCACCGGGGCGATTTCAAGCCCGCTTTGGATGCAGGCACCGCACTGGGTCCGATCGGCGCCTCAGTCGTTGTCAAGGCGCTTGGCATCCACGCGACTTACCTCGTCGATGACGAAGCGGAGCAGCTCAACCGCTACGAGCAGGCAGCCACTGCCGCCGAGGCTGCGATCAAGGCCTTGCCTGAAGATGCCAACAGCCACTATCGCCACGCGTTCGCCCTTGGCCGCTACAGCCAGGGCTTGAGCATCGCCAAGGCGCTCAAGATGGGCATCGCCACCAAAGTGCGCACCTCACTGGACGCCGCCCTGGGACTGGAACCCAAGCACGCTGAGGCGCATACCGCGCTGGCGCTGTACCACGCCGAGATCATCAACAAGATTGGCGCGATGATCGGCGGCCTGACCTACGGCGCCAAGGCCTCGGAGGCCGAAGGCCACATCAAGACCGCCCTGAAGCTGACCCCGACCTCGCCCATTGCCCATATCGAGCACGGCAACATCCTGTTGTTGCTGGATGCGCGTCGCAACGAGGATGCCGCTGCGGATGCCTACGAGAAGGCGGCCAAGTGCACGCCGATGGATGCGATGGAAGCGCTGGATGTGGCGTTTGCGCAGTCGCAACTGGAGTGACGCGGACCACTCAATAAAGTTCGCGTTCCAAGGTGGGCGCAGGCTGGGAAGCGGGCGCTGGCGGAGACGTCGACGCAGGCGTGGAAATGCCGGCCAATCTGGCGAAGAAGCGTACCGCCCGTTCGCGACGCCGGGTCAACAGATACCAGCCCGTGCACAGGAGTGCAAACGCCACCAGCAACACCGGATCCGGGATATCCATTCGCAGCGCCAGGCCGGCCACCAATCCGCACGCCAAAGACAGGGCCACCAGCCACGCCACTGCGCAGGACGGCTGGATACCGGCGTCATGCATCAGGTGATGGATGTGATCCCGCCCAGCGGCGAACGGCGAGCGCCCTTCCTGCAGCCGCCGCACGATCAGCACGAGGCAATCCATCACCGGGATTGGCAACAACCACAGCGCCAGGACCGGGCTCACCCGATGACCTTCGTTCTGGGTCAGGCGGAAGGAAATCCAGGCAATCACCAGTCCAAGGAAGGCGCTACCGGCATTTCCCAGGAACACCCTGGCACGCGGCTGCCACGGGAAGCGGAAGTTCCATAGCAGGAACCCCGCCAGCGCTCCGCACAGCATGGTCACGCGAGCCGCCAGCTCCGTATTACCCGCATAGACCGCGGCTGCCGCGAGCATCGCAAGTGCCGTCAACCCGAGTGACCCCGCCAGGCCGTCCATGCCATCGATCATGTTGACCGCATTGATGAGGCCAACGGTCGCGAACACGGTGAATGGGATCGACCAGTCCCCCAGCGAGGTCGCCTGCAGGCCGAACAACGGGCCGAGTTGCTCGATGCGGATACCGCCCCAGTACACCGTGATGAGCGCCGCCAACACCTGGAAGCCCACGCGCCAATACCAGCGAACATCGTGGATGTCGTCGTAAAGGCCTACTGCCACGAGCAGGCTCGATGCGACAAGAAACGCCATGAGCGAATCGGTAAGCGGCTCAAAGGCGAAAAACACCAGTCCGCACACCAGCAGCATGGCCAGCCCCCCCGTCACTGGGGTTGGATGCGCGTGATCCTTGCGCCCATGGGGATGGTCCAGCAGGCCAATGCGAGCTGCCAGCGGATGCAGCAGCCACAGCAGCAACGCCGTGCCGACGAATGCCACTGAAGCAGCCCCCAAGTTCAACCCAAGACCCATACCATTCCATGGTTATCGACGCGTGCTGCTATCCCACCAGATAAGGGGGCACGGTATCGTGAAGATGGCTATTTTTGAAGGATCGTCTTCAAATGTGCTCAAACGGTCTGCCGGGAGCCTCGGATGGAGGGTCGACCCTCGCTCAGCATGCCCGCGTCCAGGAGCAGGATCCGGTCCGCCAACGCCAGGCTCGCCGGGCGATGAGTGATCAGGATGACGGTGCGATGTTTCAGTACATCGTGACACTCGGCGATGAACTCACGCTCGCCAGCGGGATCGAACATCGCGGTGGCTTCGTCCAGAATGAGGATCGGCGGATCTTTCAGCAGAGCCCGTGCCAGTGCGATGCGCTGCTTCTGGCCGCCGGAAAGCTTCACGCCCTGATCGCCAATGCGCGTCTGATACCCATCCGGAAGCGCCGCGATGAAGTCATGCGCACGGGCAGCCCGCGCGGCTGCTTCCACGGAATCGGGCGTCGTCTCCTCGCGTCCGTAGCTGATGTTCTCGGCAATCGTGGCGTTGAACAGCATGACGTTCTGCGCCACCAGTCCGATCTGGTTCCTCAGCGCAGACAGACTGAAATCGCGCAGATTGATACCGCCAATCGTGATGACGCCAGTTTGGGGCTCCAGCAAGCGCAACAGCAAATGCACCAGGGTGCTTTTGCCGGCCCCATTGACACCCGTCAAGGCGACGGTTTCACCGGCCCGGATCTCAAGATTGAAGTTGGAAAAAAGCGGCGTGCGATCCGTATATGCGAAGCCGACATTGTCGTAGCGGATATCACCATCGCGTGGCAGCTGCTCGACGGTTCCTTCGTCGACTTCCGGCTGCGCGGACAACGCGCCACGCAGGCGCTGCATGGTCCCCAAAGCTGAATGCGTGTTGCCGTACACGCGCGCCAGCTGGCTCACGGGATTGACCAGCACCAGGCCATACAGGAACAGGCTGATCAGGTCGCCCATGCCCATTTCCTGACGGACAATCTGGCTGCCCGCGACGCCCAGCAACAACAGGATCAGACCAGCACCGATCACGTGCACGACCGGGGTGATTGCACCTTGCAGCGCCGCCTGGCGCAACTCGGTGGCATAGACAGCCTCCGCGCTGCCGCGGTAACGCCGGGCTTCGACAGGACCGGTCGCAAAGGCCTTGATCACCGGCAACAGTTCAAGATTCTGCTCGGCAAGCGCGGACTGATCCGCCCATGCCTGGGTTGTCGCGTGGCCGAGCGGTCGCAGCCAGCGACCCGCGAGCTTGATGCCGACAAACAGCAACGGCATCAGCACCGCGACTGCGACCGCGATCATCGGCGCCAGCCGCAACATCATCACCAGCGCGCCGAGGAAGGTGAACACCAGTGGTATCAGCGGCACCAGCGTGCCGGTGAGATAGCCGCTGATCCGGTGGATGTCGCCAATCAACAATGCCAGCACGTCGCCTCGCCGGTGCTCCTGATGCCAGGCCAGCGGCAGCGACTGCAGGTGTGTATACACATGGCCACTGGCATCTGCCACCAGCCGGCCGGAGACCTTCTGCAGCTGCAGCGACACCACATAGCCCAATGCCGCCTGCACGAAGATCAGCCCGAACAAGGCCCACAGCAGCGTGCCGAATCCTTGACCGAACATGATGCGATTGGTGAGCACGCCGCCCAGCCAAGGTTGCACCAGGGTCGCAACGCTTTGCAGCAGCATCAGGCCCAACACCAGCAACAGGGCGGGCAAGTGCGCGCGTAGCAACTGGAGCAGCAACGTGCGGCCCAGCGCATCCTCTTTACCGTCGTTGCCCACTCACCTACCCTGTCCGGATTGAGTCCGCCGTTGGTTGAAGCATGACCGCAACACTCCCATCCGTCACCCTGGAAAGCCGGATCACGCGATCAGAGGAGGTGTTGTTCCAGGAGGTAAGCGGGGAGGCGGTCCTGCTTGACCTGGCCAGCGAGCAGTATTTCGGCCTGAACGGGGTGGGCACACGGATCTGGGAGCTGCTGGGCGAGCACGCCACGTTGCAGCCTATTGTCGAGGTTCTGGCCATGGAGTTTGATGCCGATCCGACGCGGATTCGCGATGACCTGCTCACGCTCCTCTCTGATCTTCTGGTAGCCGGACTGGTCAAGGCGGGCTGAGCCTTGCGGTCACGCTATCAGCAGTGGCGAGCGCTGCAACCGCGCGAGCGCCGGCAGCTCGTTGGCCTGGCCATGGTGCAACCGCTGGTGTCGTTGGCCCTGCGCGTATTCGGATACAGGGCGACGCATCGGATGCTGGAGCGATGCAGCCGACATGCTTCTCCAAATACTGCCAATGATGCTCAACTGGCCCATGCAGAACGCCTTGCGCAGCTCGCAGCGGTTGCTGGTCGCCACGGCCCTGCCCGCGTCACATGCCTGCGACAGGCGCTGACGGTTTACTGGTGGCTGCGCCGTCGTGGCTTGCAGCCTGAACTTCAGTTCGGCGTTGACCGGATTGATGCAGCTCCGGATATGCATGCGTGGATTGAACTGGAAGGCGTGCGCCTGGGCCAGACGTCGCAGCGACATACTGCGTTTAAAAGCCAGTATCCGGAGCCACCCGGGTCATAGGTCCGGAGGATCCGGGTCGGGTGAGAGACCCAGGGAGCCTTCGTTCGATTCCCGGGCCATCCGCTGGAACCAATAGACCAGGGTCACGATATCCAGGATCGAATCGTTCGCCGACGTATCGTCCGGACCCTTGGCCCACGCCGTACGCGCGGCTGCAATGGCATCCGGGTCCACCACGCCTGCCAGCACCTCATCCGCTGTCGCCAGTGCACGTTCCACCTCCTCCTTTCCCGCGTTGAGCATCAATCTCGTGACCTGCGGGCCGAAATGGCGTTTGCCGGAATGCCAGGCCACCGCGCCCAGTTCAGGCTCGTACGCGGTGCGTGCGACGTGTTTGGTCCACCCGTTGCGGACCACCACGTCCATCGGAAGCTGCAGGAACAGATCGATGACGCGTGGGTCGCACCATGGGTGGCGGGTCTCGATCCCGCAGCGCGCAGCGGCCAGGTCGAAGCCCTCCCCGCCCCGCATGAAGCCCGGATTGGCCCACATCCACGCGCGATAGCCGGACCAGTCGCGCAGCCCACTGTCACCTCGCAGCGCCATGCGTGACTCCAGGTTGCGCTCGCGCAGGCGCAGACCGTGGATCAGGTCCGGATGCAACATGCCCCGGTAGGGCCGATCGCCGTCGCGCTGATCGGCGAGGCGATAGCGCCAGCGTGCCAGCCAGCCCGGTTCCATGCGGCTGGCAACGCTCCAGCCCAGGATTTTCCAGGCTGGAAGATGCTTCAGGTAGGTATGGTGTCGCGCCGCTGCGTGCGCTTCACGCCATGCCGCTTGCAAACGCCCCGCCAGCACCAGCCGTCCGACGTAATTGTCCGGTGCGGACATCACCAGATCGCCGTCGATGCCGTCGAGCATGACCCGGCTGCCCGATGACGCGGCGACCTGGTTCACCATCAACGGCAACAGGATGGAATTGACGACCGGGTGCGCATGATTGAACGCCCGCGCGACCAGCACGGCCAGATCGAACGTCGGGTCCGCTGCAACAGCGGGAACCTCTATGCGGCACTTGTCAGGCGACAGTGCCAGCATGGCCTCGATGTTGACGCGTTCTTCCTCGGCGCCTGCCTGGTCGGCCAGCACTGCGATACGACGCAACGGCAAGCCCTGCGCCAGCGCACTGGCGTGCACGGCAGCGGAGTCCATTCCGCCACTCAGCATCAGCGCGGGCTTTGTGGTCCCACGCACGCTGGCGGCGACAGCCGCATCGAACGTGGCGCGGAATGCCTCTACATACTCGCCATGGGACGACAGGCGAAGCGTGTCACGAGGCGCAAAGTGGAAGTAGGGACGGGTCGCCATGTGACCCGACGAGCCGACCTCCATGATCTCCCCCGATTGCACGCGGCGCACGTCGCGGTACAAGGTTGCGCCGCGGTCCGCATCGTCGAACGTCAACGTCAGGTTGCTGGCCACGCGTTCCATGTTGGCATTCGAGGCCACGCCCGGCAAACCAAGCAGCGCTTCGGGCTCCGAGGCGAACGCGACGAATTTCGACGTCTGTGCAACATAGACAGGGCGCATGCCGACGCGATCGCGCACGATGCTCAAGCGGGCCGTGGCGGGTTCCCAAACTGCCAGCGCGTATTCGGCCGTCACGTATTGCCACAGGTCTTCGCGCCAGCGCAGCCAAGCGCGGGCGAGCAGCGCCGCGTCGCTCAACGTCGCAACGGTGGCGGGCGACAAGCCCAATGCGTGGCATAGCCCGGGCCGATCCTGCACCCACCCATCAGCAACAAAGACCGAGCCATCAGCCAGGTGCAATGGCTGCACATTGAAACCGGCCTCGGCATTGGCATGCAAGGCGCCGCTGGCCAGCGCCACGTGCGCGCCGTCCCACACGTGAATCCCATCTGGACTGCGATGGGTCATGCGCGCTGCAACACGTCCGCACAACGCCGCCGCAGGCGCCCCATCAAAGCAGAACAAACCGCTGATCGCCGCCATCAGAGCGCGCAACCTTGGTGCGTCGTGACAGTGGCGGCAGCGTTCACGACGCAATGATAGCGGTCAGGCACACCCATGGCGCCGCACTTGCGAAGCGTCTACTGGGCGGCAGCGTCGGCCAGTATCAGATCCACGACGTCATTCAACCGCTCGTAGCGGCGTGGATAGTCCAGTCGTCGGGCTGGAACGGTGACGCTCAGCCGCGACGCCAGTGCAAGATTTCGCTTGAGCGTCACTGCCGACTTGATGTCCAGCACAAACGCGTTGCTGGTCCACGCCGTGATGGTCTCAAGCGGCGTCATCAGACGGATCACCGGCTCCTCGACCAGCGCGTCTCCCAACACATAGACACGACCCAACGGCATCGCGTGCGTGCAATGTGGCAGGTCGCTGCCTGCGTTGATACGCGGCTTGGGAGAACCGCGTGTTTGCACAGCGGCAGTCGGTTGAGGTGCGATGCCATCAACGCTGTCCTGCCACAACCGAATCGTGGACGCATGCGCGTGCACCAGCACAGTGCCGCCGTCATGCTCCGTACTCAGGCGCACGCAATCGTCAGACAGGAAAGCAATCCCGCGCGAGGCGAACGCCGTTGTCAACGTCGACTTCCCGCGGCCCGACGGCCCCAGGAACACCAGCGCGTCACCATCATCCACGACAGCGCCACCATGAAACACCGGCTGTCCACGTAGTGACATCTGCAAAGGCTCTACCTGCTGCGCATAAAGTCCTTCGAAGACATCCTGCCCGTCCGGGGCGGGCGTACACACCACCTCCTGACCATCAGCCGATAAATGAAAGTCGGCGATGCGGGGAAAACGCACAAGGAACCCCCCGCCCAATTCATAGAACTGGGCGGAGGGTTCGGAATCAGCTCCCCATGACTGGTAAGGCTCAGCAGAAATCGCCTGCTGCAGTGCCACTGCACGAACGCGCATACCTGCGCGAGCGATTAGAAGCAGGGGCGCCTACCCTCGTCGGGATTACAACTGGGCTGTGTACCACGTTCTGTAGCACCTACCGAGCCTGAAGCGGTCAGTTCGACCAGCTTGCCCAACACCTGCAGGCGCGGGGTTTCGTAAGAACGGGCCGTTCCTTGGTCCAATTTGCGCGTCGCGTTGTACATCACGCACCTCTATCCATAAGACGAACTATAAAACTACCACCAAATTGTCCGTAAAAGAACCGTTCAAGAGTGATTTAATTGATGTCGCGCCCGATTGTTCATCAACCTGATTGCGGCGTGAGGTAAGTCGGCCGAATTACCCCCGTACCGTCACCAAGCCTTCACGTGTCGACTCTACAGAAGACTCTCCAGTGAAGCTTGGAAGCTCGGACGAGTCACCGAGCGCTGATTCCGATCATGGTTCGACAAGCTCACCACGAACGGAATCAGCGGTACTGGTTCACCGAATTAGAATGTTACAAATTCTCCGAACTGGAGCGTGAGTGGTTCACCGAATGAGAGTGAACCCGTTCGCCCTGAGCCTGTTGAAGGGTGAACAAAAACCCGTTCAAAGAGTCCGTGGACGACGCTACCCTATTGGTAGCGTCGCCAACGGGCGACCCCGTCGTACATCCTCCGCCACAGAATCCGCAGGTGGCCCGCGCCGTCCTGGCCATAGCGGGTCCGCAGGTGAGCCAGATCAGGAATCAGCAACTGTCTTGACCAGCGCAGTCGGGTTCGCAGATCAGGCAATGCGCGCCACGTTGCACGCTGGAAATAACCCCAGCTACCCAGCCTTGCACAGCGGAGTGATTCGTTCGACGCCGCCACCAGTAACACCTGGATCACGTCATCCGGAACCTCCGTCTGAAAGGTCCTTTGCGTTGCCATCAAGGCTTCAAGGCAGGCATCGGCGAGTTTTCGCGCAACCGCCAGCTCCAACACACGGTGCCACTGCTCGGGCGAGAGCTGACCGGCAATCAGGTGAAGATCGTAGAGCCATCGCAGCCGGTCATGCTTTGCCGTAAGGTGGTTCAGTGCGCGATGCATGCACGCGTGCAGGAACGCGTGCTCCGCGCCCAGGCCTTTGGCATTGGGGGCTAAACCCGGCAATGTAATGGCGGCGCCCCATAGCTCATCCCAGTCCAGGCGGTTGGCAAAAAGGGCGTCGTTGCTAAGCGACCAGTGAAGGTCCAGCTCCAGGCCGCTGCCTGCGTGCAACGCCAACAACTCGTGCACCACCAGATCGCCTGCGATATGCGGGTTCAGCAGCGTGTAACCGAGTGGCGCCAGCACCACGGCCGCTCGCAGCGTGGCCGCATGATCGGGCAGCAGCAGGTCCACATCGGCCACGTCACGCAGATGCGGGGACGGGTACAACCACTGACCCAGGGCGATACCTTTCAGCCAGATACAGGGGATGCCTGCGGCATCAAGGGCCTGCTGGATTGCGCGCGCCTGAACGAGACAAAGCAGGTTGCGCGCAATCGCTTCCCGCATGGCCGGTGCCAGCTCTGCCCTGATGGGGGAGTCGGAAGGAAGCGATGCGTGCAGCGCGACCAGCACACCTTCCGCTTCCGCTGTCGCCGTCACGGCGCGGCGCCCATGCGCATCGCAGAATCTTGAGGGCTCCGGATGTAGTCCCAGCAATCCCGCGGCGCAGAACTTCCGCACGTCATCTGAGTGGGCAGTCACGAGTTCCACAACGCATCACGCTCCCGACGCCACCGGCCGAGCGTCCGCCCGGCGATCATACTGGCGCGGCAGTCCGCCCAACATACCGATCAGGACCCACAGATGCCGGGCATCTTCAAATGAGCCGGTCAGCCCGCCATAACCAAACGCACCAACGAAGGAGAGCAACAGGGCAAGCGCAGTCGCCGCGGACACATCGGTCCTGCCGGCCGCACGCCAAGCATTGCGCAGCAACCAGACGCAAAGCCCCGCAAGCGCGGCAATCCCGAGCAGCCCCGCCTGTCCGCCCACATTGAGCCAGGTGTTATACGCGTCGGTCAGCCATTGCTGGCCGCCGGACGGGTCGGTGAAGGCCACGCCGACAACAGGCACCGTCAACCCCGCGCCGCGAAGCGGATGTGCCAGAAAGGTCTGCACGGCTTGCTGCCAGATGCGCGCGCGGACAGATTCAGTGGCGAAGGGATCGGCGAGGTTCAGCCACATGCCTGCGTAGATCAGCAGTGCCAATCCACATCCGGCCAGCAGAATGGCAAGCGCCGTTTTCGGCGAGCGATCGCGCGTCAGCAGCCAAACCCACGTCGCAAGCACCAGCACCAGTCCACCGAGTCCCGGTGAAATGGTGGCCAAACCGGCGACCAGCATCAGCGCAAACGGTGTCTTGAAAATGCCGTGCGATATCCAATTAAAGCGATGAGCCAACAGCAACAGACAGACTGCCACCACCAGGTAGTTGCACAACATGTTGGCATCGGCGAACAGCGATTGGACACGCGGGTAATTCCCGGGCGGCAGGCTGCCGTAGTGCGACAGCAGCGGCTGCAACCAGGTGGCGTCCGGCGCCGCGTAGAACGCGATGATTGCAAGCATCGAAATCACCGAGGTGACCGCGGCCGCCACGATCCAGGCCAACGCCAGTTCCTTCATGAACCACGCATCGCGGGCAAAATCCGCCACAACGACGGCCACGCCTGCGAGGTACGCGATGCCGATCCATTTGCCAACGCTGGTCCACAGGTAAGGCGATGGCAGTGGGCAGGCCATCCCGATCCAGCCTCCATTGTCTGGGCCAGGCCATGCTGTCATGCAGGCCAGTCCCATCGCGATCAGATAGGCCAGCAGCCAGCCGTGGAATTTGTTGATGCGAAGCGGCGCTTGTCCGCCCAGCCAGGCGAGTGCCCGCACACCGACCGCCGCCGCGAACAATCCGTCGGACACCAGCCCCGGAAATCCGAAGGCCTGCAGCGGCGACCACTGCTGCAACGGCAGCATGACCACGCCGGCCAACAACAGTGCACGCGATACACCCAACTGGTGCGGTGTGAACCTCGCCAGCCAAAGCGGAAACCCACCCAGCAGCAACCCGATTCCGCCGCCAAGCAGGTCGTCACGCGCATCCTGCAACTTCGGTGTGCGCCCGGGCACCGCGAACTGCATCAGCTCGGTACCAGCCGCCATCGCCACCACCGCCAGTGCGATCCACCACCAGCGCAGGCGCGGCAACAGCAGGCGTATGGCGCATGTCACCAAAGCAAAGAAGGCGACATGATCCATGTCGAACGGCGTGTCCAGGCCTTCCAGCCAGTTCATCGCCCGGCTCAACGGCGGAAATGCACCGCGTATGTCAGACATGGCATTGGACGTCAGCGCCATCGCGGTTACGACCGCCAGGCCGAGCACCGCCAACGCCACCAGGATTGCAATGCGCTGCCGCGCCGCTCGCACGACAGCGTCAGCCATTCGAAGCACCATGCCCTGCCTCGATGAGTTCTGCGTACACAGCGATGGTTTGCTGGATCACGATCCGCTCATCAAACTGCGCCAATGCCTTGGCCCTGGCCGCCTCACCCAGGCGCTGCGCGAGCGCGGGGTCATCGTGCAAACGGGCGATGGCATTGGCCAATGCATCGGCATCGCGCACCGGCACCAGCAAGCCATCAACGCCATCGGTGACGACTTCGCGACAACCGGGGACATCGGTGGTGATCAGCGGCAGCGCGCAAGCCGCCGCTTCGATGAGACCTTTCGGCAAGCCTTCGCGATAACTCGGCAGCACCACCATATCCACACTGGCGAACAAACCGGGCATGTCATCCACATGACCCAGCCATTGCACCAGGCCTTCGTCCACCCAGCCCTGCAGTTCTACGACCGGCACTGCAGCGGGGTTGCCGGGATCCGGATCTCCGGCCAGCAGGAAGTCGATCGCCCTGCCCTCACCTTTCAGACGCCGGACCGCCTCAATGAATTCCGCGATGCCCTTGTCCCACAGCAGCCGCGCGGGCAGCAGCACGCGCAGCGGCTGGCCGGCTTCGCGCGCACGGTTGATTGCAACGAAGTGCGAACAATCCACGCCGGACCCGGGGATCAACCGCACCTGCGCGGCATCCACCAAACCGGCCATTTCGAACAAGGCCACGTCATCGGGATTCTGCAGGATCAGCCGCGCGCCGCGTCCGCCCAGCGCCAGTTTCAATAACGTGCGAACCAGTGGGCGCAAGACTCGCGCCTTGCGTGCGTTGCTGATGAACACATAGCCCATCCCCGCCACCGCGTTGACGCGCGCGGGAACACCGGCCAAGCGCGCCGCAAGCGAGCCATACACCGCACACTTGATGGTGAAGCCATGCATTAGATCGGGCTTCTCTCGACGGAACAAGCGCCACAAGTGCACCAGCAAAGCCGCCTCGCGCAGCGGATTCAGGCTGCGGCGGTCCATCGGCAATGGCTGCCAACGCAGGCCGAGCGCGCGGAGTTTCTCGCCATACGACCCTGCTGGCGAGATCAGCAACACCTCATGCCCCGCATCGCGCAACGCCAGCGCGAGCGAGCGGCGGAAGTTGTAGAGGTACCAGTCGGTGTTTGCGAAAAGAACGGCCTTCATTTACAACGTCAACTCGCCAGCGGATACAACTGATATGGCAGCCACGCGAACGCGGTCTGGGCAAAATTGAGCCAGACGAATTGCACTGTGATGTAATACCCGACAATCGCCAACACGACGTGTGTGCGACCGCGTACGGTCTTGGCAAGAAGGGTCAAGCGCCCGAAGACAAACAACTGGATCGGAATGAGATACAAGGCCATTCGATCAACCGCCGTGGGCGACACGCTCAGCAGCGGCACACAGATCAGAGCAACGACGGAGAGCCACATCCACAACTTGCGCTCCTGCTCATTGCCAGCAAGCCGTCTTTGAAACATCAGGTAGATCGCCGCTGGCACGACATCCATCGCCACACGAATGCCGGCGCCTTGCGATGCGAATCGATAGTCGGACTCCACGTAGTTCTTGAATAGCGTATCGCTGCTGTCATAGAGAAAAAGCCAGCCGCCCAAAAAGGCCATGACGCCTACCCAAAGAAATGTCCACCCGCGATTACGGGTTGCCGACAACGCAGCAATGGGCAGCAACACCACCGCCGTCTTGTGGAATGCCGCCGCCAGCAGAATCCAGAAGACAAACTTGCGTCGACGCCCATCGCCCAGGGCGATCAGTCCCAGCATCGCGCACCCGATCGCGGCAGACTGACGGGTGTAGCCCATGCCGACCACAATCAGCAAATACGGAACTGCGGCGAACAGCGCCAACCAGGGCGCCGGTTGCCTGCGTGAAAAGGCCACGGTTCCCCATGCGAGTAGGCCTGCGCAGATCAGATTAAGGGCATAGATGTCTCCCCCAAGTTTGGCGATCACCCAACTCATGCCGTAATAGCCCGGGTCACCACGGTCCGTCAGTGATGTCCCGAAAGACTGCCGCTTCACCCAGTCGAAATGTTCAACATAGGTGTCCCAATCACCGCCTACGTCATGGCGGAAGCCCATCAGGATTGCGAACAAGCAGCCCACAAGGAACCAGACAACGCGAGCCTGCGATGCCGGCAACCGACGAGGCGCCAGGACGCCCCATGCCGGAATCAGCAACATCAACCAATAGGGCCACATCAGACGGTGGTTCCTTGCTGCTCCAGCCAAGCCTGGAACATCAGCACTGACCACAACCTGTAGCCAACAGAGGCCTCTCCACGCACATGACGGAGCCACGTTTCACGAATGGGTTTAGGGTTCAAGTAGCCTTCTCGAAGCAGGCGATCCTCTGCGAGCAACGTTTCAGCCCACTCCCGCAATGGTCCGCGCAGCCAGTCATCCAGCGGAATGCTGAACCCCATCTTCGGCCGATCAATCAGTGCACGGGGCACATGGCGATCCAGCAGCTGACGCAGGATCCACTTGCCTTTGCCGTCACGCAGTTTCATTTGCATTGGAAGGGACCAAGCAAACTCCATCACGTCGCGATCCAGGAACGGCGCGCGGGTTTCTAAAGATACGGCCATCGATGCACGATCTACCTTCACCAGGATATCGTCAGGCAGGTAGGTGAGGCCATCAAGCGCCATCATTCTTGCTACTGGATCGTGCAAATTTGGCCAACTACCCCTCTCACTGAGAAGGCTTGCAGAATTAGCAACTTGACCTACCACCGGCATCGAGTGCCGCCATTCGCTCGCCAATTCGACGTATAGGTCATCAAGAGACCGAACGAATTCCAGTCGTTGCCCCACCCTTTGCAGTTTCGTACCTAGCTGAGCCGTACCGAGCGGATTCCCCAATGCGTGCCAGACGCTATTAAGCGGCGCAACCGGCGCATATGCCAAGGTAGCTCCGAGCAACGTTCTGCTCCACGCCGGGAGCAGTCGCATTTTCCTCCAGATCGATGGCGCTAAAACGTAACGATTGTAACCAGCAAAGAACTCGTCGCCCGCGTCACCCGATAAAGCCACTGTGACGTGCTGGCGCGCAAGCTTCATTACAAGATGCGTAGGTAGCTGCGAAGAATCCGCAAAGGGTTCATCGTACATCGCGGGCATTTGAGGGATCAGCGCCAGAGCATCGTTGGCTGAGAGCCGCATCTCCGTGTGTTCTGTGCCCAAGTGGGACGCTACTGCACGCGCATGAACCGCCTCGTCGTAGGCTTTTTCATCGAATCCAATCGTAAAGGTACGCACGGGGCGCGTGCTGTTGGCCTGCATCAACGCCGTAATCAGCGAAGAATCAATACCGCCGGAGAGCAAAGCCCCCAGTGGCACGTCGGCCATCATCTGGCCACGTACGGCGTTGCCCAAGTGAAGCTCGAGTGCGTCCACTGCTTCGGTATCAGAGCCTGTGAATGGGTTGGCCGAACCTCGCTCGGCAACATCGGCCAATGACCAGAAGGCGACCGGCATCGCTTCGCGTTGACCGGCCTCCAGCTTCAACCATGTACCGGGCGGCAACTTGTGGATGCCCGCGTAGATGGAATGCGGTCCTGGCACGTAGTTGTGACGCAACAACAATGCAAGCGCGCCACGATCCACGGCGGCATTGAATGCAGGGTGCGCACGAAGCGCCTTGAGCTCCGAGCCGAACAGGAACGTTTCGCCCTGCCAACCGTAGTAGAGCGGCTTTTCGCCGATGCGGTCGCGCGCCAGCCACAGCGCGCGCTCGCTGCGATCCCATAGCGCAAGAGCAAACATGCCGACGCTGCGCTTGAGGGTTTCATCGACACCCCAGGCTTCGATGCAGGCCAACAGCGTTTCCGTATCGGAATGTCCGTGCCAAGGCGGCGCGGCGCTCTCGGCTTCGAGCCGTTTTCGCAATTCCAGATGGTTATAGACTTCGCCGTTATAGGCCAGCACCCAACGACCGCTGGCAGACAGCATCGGCTGGTGTCCGGCGGCGCTGAGATCGACGATGGAAAGTCGGCGGTGTGCGAAGGCAACACCGGATTGCGCATCCGTCCATACACCGCTGTCGTCAGGCCCGCGGTGGATGATCCGATCTGCCATTGCGGCCGCGATCGCCTCCATATCGCCAACGTCGTGCGCTGATCGTGCCCAAAATCCAGTCAGTCCACACATTTGTCAGACGCTCCTGTTCGCCGAACGTTGGATTGCCTGAGCCAGCACGGGCAGATATCGATCCAACGAATACTGCTGCACCACCCGTTCGCGGGAAGCCTGCCCCATGTCGCTGGCCAGGCCCGGATTATCCCGGAGCTGGCGCAGCGCATACAGCCACTCCGCGTCCGTCCCGGCCAAGAAACCACAGTTAGGGTCAACCACATCGACGTTCGCGCCTACCGGCGATCCAATCACAGGGATGCCGCAAGCCATGTATTGGATAAGCTTGAAGGCGCACTTGCCTCGCGCCCAATCGTCATCCGGTAGCGGCATAACGCCCACGTCAAAGCTGTTGATTAACCCAACTTCAGTGGCTTCACCCCAATCGACCTGATTGACCTCAACTCCCGGAATGACCGGTGCCAACCCGCCGATCACAACGAACCGGACCGCGCCCTCCTTGCCCAACTGGCGGAGCGGCTCGACAAGTTCAGCCAGATAAGGCGCGGTTGAAGGCGAACCAATCCAGCCGACGGTGAACGTGCTGCTACGTTGGCGCGGGGCAGGGTAGTAACGCTCGGTATCTACGACCGTCGGTAAAAAAGTTGTCGCTGGGTTCAACGCGCCGGCGTATTCCACCAAGGTTCGGTTGCCTGCGGTGATGCCTGCGGCTTCCTTAATCACCCGGTCGAACTTCCCCCCAAGAAGCGGACGCAGCCTCCCCAACCTGCCAGCCCGATACTTCATGTAAAACGCGTCGTCGAAGTCGTAAAGGTAAGGCCGCTCACCCAACAACGGGCGCTCAAGCCAACCCGGCATCAATGGAAACAGCTCACAGTGCAGCATCGCAACATCGTCGCGGCGATTCTTGAGATCACCAAGCCGCGCCCAACCGGCCTGCAGCATTGCACCCCAAGGCATGGCGCCGCCGCCGAATCGACGGCGCAGATATTCGTCGCCCAACAGCGATCTGATTTGCAGATCTATGCCGTGCTCGGCTAAGCCGGGCACGAACTGGCTGAAGCGATAGCGCGTGCTCGCCGCAAGAGGACCATATAGCGCCAATCCCAGCACGTTGATCATTGCTTGATGCCTGATGCGCACCAATATGGTGCCTTGTCGGAGAAGCGGATACCCCCAAGGCCCGCGGATTCCATCATTGTCTGAATCTGTCCTTTCGTGAAACGTTGTTCCAGCGGTGTGCCGAAGCGATCCCGGGAGTCGGTCCGCATGGTGTACCAGCTGTGGTTGCGGTAATAGGACAGGGGCAAATTGGAGACATCGAGCCCAATTTTCTCAAGCAGTCTGGAGCCACGAGCTAGCGGCAGGTAAACGATCAGCGCCAGCAGATCGGTGACTGCATGTTTGGCTGGCGCTGGAAGTCGACGGATCATGCGTCGAATCACGTCGGAGCAACGCCACGCAAAACGAAAAGAAGCTGGGCGATTGTCGAAGGCGTAATAGAGATAGACCTGGAACGGGGCGCC
>JBBQHK010000016.1:0-56037 GCA_038323895.1 Lysobacterales bacterium
CGCGCCCCGGACGGCACCCTGCTGCGCATCCCGCAGGGCTGATCGGGGCCGCCGCAACACCGTCCAGGCGGCGCTGGTATCATTGCGCAATCCCGTACCTCCATCCCGTCGCGGCCGTCCGCGACGCGCATCGTCTCGCCAATCGCATGTCAGAAATCCCTACCCAGCATTTGTTGCAGACCCGCCGCCGGCGCACCTTCGCGATCATTTCGCATCCCGATGCCGGCAAGACCACGCTGACCGAAAAGCTGCTGCTGTTCGGCGGCGCGATCCAGATGGCAGGCAGCGTGAAATCGCGCAAGGCCGCGCGCCACGCAACCTCCGACTGGATGGCGCTGGAAAAGGAACGTGGCATCTCGATCACCAGCTCGGTGATGCAGTTCCCGTACGAGGGCCGCATCGTCAACCTGCTCGACACGCCGGGCCACGCGGACTTCTCCGAAGACACCTATCGGGTGCTGACCGCGGTGGATTCCGCGCTGATGGTGATCGACGTCGCCAAGGGCGTGGAAGAACGCACGATCAAGCTGATGGAGGTGTGCCGGTTGCGCAATACGCCGATCATGACCTTCATCAACAAGCTCGACCGCGAGGGCAAGGACCCGATCGACCTGCTGGACGAGATCGAATCGGTGCTCGGCATCCAGTGCGCGCCGGTGACCTGGCCAATCGGCATGGGCTCGCGGCTGAAGGGCGTGGTTCACCTGGTCACCGGCGAGGTGCATTTGTACGAACCGGGCCGCAACTTCACCCGCCAGGACTCGACAATCTTTGCATCGCTCGACGATCCGCAGGTGGAAGCGCGTATCGGCGCCAACATGCTGGCCGAAGTGCGCGACCAGCTCGAACTGGTTCAAGGCGCCAGCCATCCGTTTGACCGCGCGGCGTACCTGGCCGGCCAGCAGTCTCCGGTTTTCTTCGGCTCCGGCGTGAACAACTTCGGCGTGCAGCCGCTGCTTGATTTCTTCGTCCAGAATGCCCCTTCGCCGCGTCCGCGCGCGACCCTGACCCGTGAGGTAGCGCCGGAAGAATCCAGGCTCACCGGATTCGTCTTCAAGATCCAGGCCAACATGGACCCGATGCACCGCGATCGCGTGGCTTTCATGCGCGTGTGCTCCGGGAAGTTCAGCGCCGGCATGAAGGCATTCCATTCGCGCACCGGCAAGGATTTCAAGCTCGCCAACGCGCTGACCTTCATGGCGTCCGATCGCGAGATCGCCGAAAGCGCTTTTCCAGGAGATGTCATCGGCATCCACAACCACGGCACCATATCGATCGGCGACACGTTCACAGAAGGCGAGAACCTCGCCTTCACCGGCATCCCCAACTTCGCACCCGAATTGTTCCGCCGTGCGCGCCTGCGCGATCCGCTCAAGCTCAAGCAATTGCAGAAGGGCCTGGCACAGTTGTCCGAGGAAGGCGCCACACAGTTCTTCAAGCCGCTGATGAGCAACGACCTGGTACTGGGCGCGGTCGGCGTGCTGCAGTTCGAAGTCGTGGCCTACCGGCTCAAGGACGAGTACGGCGTCGAGGCATCGTTCGAACCCGTGCAGGTCACCACTGCGCGCTGGATCAAATGCGCCGATGCGAAGAAGCTGGAGGATTTCAGCGAGAAGAACGCGATGAACCTGGCACTCGACGGCGCCGGCCACCTGGTCTACCTGGCGCCAACCCGGGTCAACCTGCAACTCGCGCAGGAACGCTCGCCCGCGGTGGAATTCATGGCCACCCGCGAACATGCGCATGCGCTGGAATCGAGCTAGCGCCCCGACTGGCGGGCAGCGTCGGCTTCGAGAAATGGCGCCAGCCATTCCGGCTCCGGCTGGTCCAGGTCGTAGTACTCGAAGATCAGGTGGATGCGATCGCTGCCGCCACCGTTGCGCACCGCATGCGGGCCGAGGTTGTTGACCTCGACCGCCTGGCCGACGGGGAAATGATGGGTCGTCTCGCCGATCAGGAATCCGACCTGGTCATTGGTCCACAGCGGCACATGGATCTTGTGCGGCCATTTCGCCGCCGGGTTGGCATCGACATGTGGCTGGATGACGCCGCCTGGCGCCATTCGCGCAAGCATTACCCGCGGGAATACTCCACGCGCATAGCCATAACCACGCGCCGCCTCGGCCAATACCGGTTCAAGCACCTGGCGCCATTGCGCCCATGCCGGGCGGTCATGCGAGCCGCGCCAATCGCGTGTGCTGTCGACGAACCGGAAAACAATATGCCGAGTCTTGTCTAGCGCCTCGAACTTGTTGGGCTTGCCTGCGTCCTCGGCATCCCAGACCGCTTCCGGAATCGCACGTACCGCATCCAGAAGCGCCGTGATGTCGACCGCGCCGAGGTGCCGGACCGAGGTCGTCTTGCGGGGGTTGGCGGCAGGTCGTGCAATCGTGTTCATGCGGGTCTCAAGAGCTGGACTCAAAACTGATAGTCGAACAACGCGAGGTCCTGCGCATACCGCGTGGCAACGCCTTCGCGCAATGCGTCGGTGTAGTACCCGCGATAGTCGCCACGCCGGCTGCTGTTGACCTGTTCCAGGGCGCGCGACGGAATGCCGATGCGGGTACAAATCGCATCGTATGAGGCCTGCATGTCCTCCACGCGGCCGACCACGTCGGTCAGTAGCCGGCCATCGTCATCGACCAGTACGCTGGCCTGCGGCTGGAACAGGATGTGCTGCTCAGGTGGCTCGGCGAAAAGGAAGTGCTCCATCACCACCTGCGGCGTTTTTTCGAAAACATCACCGCCACGGGTCATGAACGCGCAATAGGACACGAAGCGATCGAACGGATTGCGCACGAAAGCGAATTTGAAATAGCTGGCGAATGCATCCTCGCCGAGATGCGGGCGGACCTGCTTGAGTGCGAGATGGCCATGCCGGATCGCCGCGAGATCCTCGTACGGGAAACGCTTGTTGACGAACAGGCCCACCTGTTCGATGTCGTCCTCGCTCATGTGCTCGCGCAGGGCCTGGCGCACCGAATGCGTGCCCGTCTTGGGGACGGCGGCGAAGATGAAACGATGTTGATGCGAAATGATCATGGGACTGGCGGTCAGGCGACGATCCATCTTAACAATCGCCGCTGGCATGCCCTTGGTTACCCCATGGATCTGAATTGCAGGCCCGGCGATGCTCTGCCATGCTCGCCGCACATTGCAGTGGAGAGTCCCATGCGCAGGCACGTTTCGGGAATGCTGGCCGGCTTGCTGGTCGTCTCAGGTTGCGGGCAATTCCCCACCTCTACCCCTCCTGTGCCATCGACGCCTGCGGTAACGATGGCGCAGACATCCTACTTCGACAACAGCGGTCGCGGCGATGTGCTGAGTGGTGGCGTCAGGATGATCCCGATCCATACGCCATCCGGCGACTTCCGGGTCTGGACCAAGCGCGTCGGCAACAACCCTCGGATCAAGATGCTGATCCTGCACGGCGGCCCGGGAGGAAACCACCAGGCCTACGAGGCGTTCGACAGCTTCCTGCCGGCCGAAGGCATCGAGTACTACTACTACGACCAGCTCGGCTCGGCGTTCAGCGACCAGCCCAAGGACATGGCGCCGCTGCTGTCCACGGACCGCTTCGTGGATGAGGTCGAACAGGTACGCGCCGCGCTCGGACTGGACAAGGACAATTTCTACCTCTACGGCCATTCCTGGGGCGGCATCCTCGCCATCGAATACGCGCTCAGGTACCCGCAGCATCTCAAGGGCCTGGTGATCTCGAACATGATGTCGTCGATCCCGGCGTACAACACGTATGCGCACGACGTGTTGATGCCGAAAATGGATCCGGCGGTGCTCAAGGAGATACTCGCGCTTGAGGCGAAAAAGGATTACGCCAACCCACGCTACGAAGAACTGCTGGTCAGCAACTTCTACACCGACCATGTCCTGCGCATGCCGCCGGACCAGTGGCCCGAACCGGTCCTGCGCTCGTTCGGGCGCCTGAACAAGGACGTATACATCCCGATGCAGGGTCCCAGCGAGATGGGTGCGAGCGGCATCCTCGCGACATGGGATCGCAGCCAGCATCTGAAGAAGATCAACGTGCCGACCCTGGTGATCGGCGCCGACCACGACACCATGGATCCCGGGCACATGGCGTGGATGGCAACCCAATTCCCGCACGGCCGATTCCTGCGATCCAGGGACGGCAGCCACATGGCGCTCTACGACGACCAGGCCACGTACATGACCGGCTTGATCGCCTTCCTGAAGGACGTTGATGCCGGGGGGATGTAGAGCTTCGTGAGGCAGCCGATGAAGAGTTTGGGTTGCCAATTCAGGCGGGCACCTGCAATGTCCGGTCACGATCGGATACTTGCCCGGGAAGTGAATCCACAATGGCCGACACATCGCATGACGCGCACCATCACATGCGCCTGGACCACGCCCGTGAGGAGCTGGCCAGCGCCCTGACCCATGGCCTGGGCGCCACTGCGGCGCTGGCCGGTGGCGCCGTCCTGGTCACGCTGGCGGCCCTGCATGGGGACGCCTGGCAACTGGGCGCGGCCATCGTGTTCGGAATCGCGCTGCTGCTGCTGTATCTGGCGTCGACCCTGTACCACTCGATCCACCACCCGCTGGTGAAAGGCCGGCTCAAGGTGTTCGACCATTGCGCGATCTACGTGCTCATCGCCGGGACGTACACGCCCTTCACCTTGATCGGGTTGCGTGGCCCGGTGGGCTGGTGGCTGTTCGCAACGATCTGGTCGCTGGCGCTGGCAGGGGTCGTCTTCAAGCTCTTCTACACGGGCCGCTTCAAGAAACTGTCGACCCTCATCTACGTCGCAATGGGCTGGCTGATCCTGGTCGCTGCCAAGCCGTTGTTCGCCGCGTTGGATACATGGACGCTCGGCTGGCTGATCGCGGGCGGCGTGGCCTACACGCTGGGCACGGTGTTCTATCACCGACCTGCGATGCGCTATTCACACGCGATCTGGCACCTGTTTGTGATCGCCGGCAGCGTCTGCCATTACGTTGCGGTGTTCGCGCAGATCCATCCCCGCACCTGAACGCGAGCGACGTTGTTCACCCGGGTTTGACCGCGCTCTGCCGACAGTCGCGGGATGGCATACGTCGAAACGACTCCTGAAGCTCCCCGTGCATGGATGTCCCGGCATCCCTGGGCCACCACGTTTGGCGTGCTTGCGCTTGGTGTGATCGTCCTGATCCTGCTGTGGGACTGGAATTGGTTCAAGGGTCCCGTCGAACGGCGGGTGTCGGCAAACACGGGGCGCGAGTTCCACATAGACGGCGACCTCGATGTCGACCTGGGGCGGACCCTCACAATCACCGCGGACGGACTGCGGTTGGGCAATTCGCGTTGGGCGCGTGAACAGGAGATGGCCAGCACCGACCGCCTGGAGTTCGACCTGCGCCTCTGGCCGCTGTTGCGCGGACGGATGGAAATACCGCGCATTTCGCTGGAGAAGCCGACCCTGCACCTGCAGCGCGGCGGGCACGGCGTCAACAACTGGACGTTCAAGGACGGCGGCAACAGTGACCTGCCGGAATTCAGGAACGTCCGCATCGACCGAGGCGTGATGACGTACTTCGAGCCAACGCAGAAGGCCGATATCAAGGTATCGGTTGCCAGTGGCGAGCGCCGCAAGCAGGACGCGGAATCCCCGATCCTGGTTGACGGTGGTGGCCAGTGGAACGGCAATGCCTTCAGCGTCAAGGGCAGCGCAGAGTCGCCGCTGGAGTTGCGCGAAAGCGAGCGCCCCTATCGCATCGACATGCGTGCCGTCGCCGGGTCGACCAAGGCGCATGCGCGCGGCGCATTGCTGGACCCGCTACGCTTCCGAGACATGGACCTGGAGCTCGCGCTGTCCGGCAAGAACCTGGCCGACCTGTATCCGCTGATCGGCGTCGCCACGCCGGACACCCCGCCGTACACGCTCGATGGGCACCTTACGCGGGACATCGCCGATCCCAAGACCAGCACGTGGCATTACAACGGGTTCAGCGGCAAGGTCGGCGACAGTGACCTGGCGGGCGACGCATCCGTCACCGTGGGTGGCGCAAGGCCGCTGTTCAGGGCGAACCTGCTGTCGAAGCGGCTCGATTTCGATGATCTCGCAGGTTTCATCGGCAAGGCTCCTCAAGCGGGTCGCGGCGAGGCCAGCACGCCGGCGCTCGCTGCCAAGGCGGCCACGGAGGCCGCAAGTTCCAAGCTGTTGCCAAACGAGCCCTACAAACTCGACAGGCTGCGCGCGATGGACGCCGATGTTCGGCTCAAGGCGCGGCGCATCACCACAATCACCCTGCCGATCGATGACATGGACGCCCACCTGCTGATCAACGACGGCGTGCTGCGCCTGGATCCGCTCAATTTCGGCGTCGCCGACGGCGACCTGCGCGCCACGATCCGCATGGATGCACGCGAACGCACCATCCGCACCCAGGCCAAGATCACTGCGCGTGGCATGACCCTCGGCAAGCTCATGCCCAAGGCGAAACTCGGCAGTACCGCGGTCGGCAAGGTGCGCGCCGACATCGCCGTGACCACGCAGGGCAACTCCATTGCGTCGATGGCCGCCAATGCCAACGGTGACGCCGAAGCGGGCATGGGCCGCGGCCAGATCAGCAAGCTGCTGATGGAATTCGCGTCCATGGACCTCGCCGGCATCCTGAAGATCAAGCTGACCCACGACCGGCAGATTCCGATACGTTGCGCGTACGGTGATTTCGCGGTCAACAATGGCGTGATGACACCGCGCGCGCTGGTGTTCGACACCACCGAGCTGCGCCTCAACGGCAAGGGACTGATCGACCTCGATGACGAGCAGCTGGATCTCACTTTCAAGGCCCGCAACAAAAAGTTCAGCCCGCTATCGCTGCGATCGCCGTTCTATGTGCGCGGCAGTTTCAAGGAGCCCAATGTGCATCCCGATTATGTGCGAATGGGCCTGCGCGCGGCGGCGGCGGCCGTTCTGGCCAATGTTGCAGCGCCGGTCGCGGGGCTGGCGGCTACCACCGACCTCGGCCAAGGCAAGGATGCCCGCTACTGCGGCGGTCAGGACGGTTGAAGCACACCACCAAACAACTAGGTCAGGACGCGATATAACGCTGCAGATGGTCGAGTTCCTGGCGTTGCTGCTCGATCACCGCCTTGACCAGGTCGCCGATCGAGACCACACCGATCACCTGTCCGTCCTCGACCACGGGCAAGTGGCGGATGCGGCTGTCGGTCACCAGTTGCATGCAATGGTCGGTATTGTCCTGCGGTCCAACACACACGACCTGCGCGGTCATGATGTCGCGCACTGGCGTGTCCTTGGACGAGCGCCCCTGCAACACGATCTTGCGCGCGTAGTCGCGCTCGGACAGGATCCCGGCCAAGCGCTGGCCTTCCATCACCAGCAATGCGCCGATGCGCCGTTCGGCCATCAGCCGGATCGCGTCGATCACCGGCGCCTCCGGCCCGATCGAATGGACTTCAGGCGACTTCTTGTCCAGCAGTTGACGCACCGTGCGCATGGCCCGCTCCTTGCAGGATGGAAGATTGGTTCGAGTCTACCCCGCCAGCAGGCTGCCAGCGGTCCACCAGATACAACGGCCGCTGCTTGGATTCCTCGTACAACCGGCCGAGGTATTCGCCAATGAGGCCGAGTGCGACAAGCTGCACGCCGCCCAGGAACAGGATGACCGACATCATCGTCGGCCAGCCTGCGACCGGATCGCTCCACAGGATCGCCTTGACGATGATCAGACTGCCGTAGCCGAAGGCGACCAGGGCGCTGGCGATGCCGAGGTAAGTCGCCACCCGCAGCGGCGCGGTGCTGAAACTGGTGATGCCTTCGAGCGCGAAGTTCCACAACTTCCACGCACTGAACTTGCTGCTGCCCGCAATCCGCGGCGCGCGCTGGTAGGGGATCGCGACCTGGTTGAAACCGATCCAGCCGAACAGGCCCTTCATGAAACGATGGCGTTCGCGCAGCAGCCGCAATGCCGCCAACGCGCGTGGCGACAGCAGGCGGAAATCGCCGGTATCGCGCGGGATTGGCGTTTTCGACAGTCGACCGATCAAGCGGTAGAACCCATGCGCGGTGGCGCGCTTGAACATGCCATCGCCATCGCGCGCGATGCGGGTGCCATGCACGTCATCGAAGCCTTGCCGCCACTTGGCAATGAACTGCGGCAGCAATTCCGGCGGATCCTGGCCATCGGCGTCCAGGATCAAAGCGGCGCCGCGCTCGACCCGGTCCAGCCCGGCAGTCAGTGCGATCTCCTTGCCGAAATTGCGCGACAGCCGCAGCAAGGCGATACGTGGATCGCGTGATGCCAGTTCGTTCATCACCAGCCAGGTGTCGTCTTCACTGCCGTCATCGACATACAGCAACCTCGCTTCCAGGTCGTCATGCTCGACCGCATCCAGCGCGGCGGCAATCCGCGGCTGCAGCGCCGGCAGGCCCTCGGCCTCGTTGAAGGCGGCGATGACGATGGTGAGGCAGCGATCTGATCTCGGGATCTCGTGCATCCGCCGATGGTAAGCCAGCTTCCGCAGACCTGCGCGCGGGCGTCCGCTCAGTCCAGCGTACGCAGGTAGGCAGGGCCGCCCAGCTGGCGCATCTGCCGCTGGATCGCGTTCGCACGCCGCTGGACGTAGGGACCAGGATTGGCCGCGTTGTAGCGCTTCGGGCTGGGCAGGACCGCCGCCAGCCGCGCGGCCTCGGCAGGGGTCAAGCGCGCGGCATCCTTGCGAAAGAAATTGCGCGAGGCGGCCTGCGCGCCATACACACCGTCGCCGAATTCGGCGATGTTGACGTAAACCTCGAGGATGCGCTGCTTGGGCCACAACAGCTCGATCAATCCCGTGTACCAGACCTCCACGCCCTTGCGCAGCAGCCGCGTCCAGCCGCCACCATTCCAAAGGAACAGGTTCTTGGCCGTCTGCTGGCTGATCGTGCTGGCGCCCCGCAAGCGACGTATCGGCTTGCCACGCTTCTCTGCACGCTCGGCCATGCGCTCGTTGTGAGCCTGTGCCTTCTCGATCGCGTCGAAGTCGAAGCCATGGTGACGGGCAAAGTTCTGGTCCTCCGAGGCCACCACCGCCAACGGAAGGTTTGGCGAAATCTTCGCCATATCGCGCCAGTCATGGGTGATCCGGAATTTGAGGTCGCCCTCGAACACCGCATCCAGCTGGCGCGCCAGCATGAACATCGAAAACGGCGGGTCGATGAAGCGCAGCGCAAGCACCTGCGTCACGCTGAACAGCACCAGCAACAGTGGCAGCTTCCACAACCACGCGCGCCAGCGCCGGCGCCCTTTTTCGGCGCTCATGCGATCGACACGCTGGACTTGCGAAGCCGACGGCCGTTCCCCATAACGTTGCCCATGAGACCCTTCTTCACATGCTTTCCCGGTACCTGGCGCGCACATTATCCGCAAGCGCGTCGCGCTACGGTAGCAAGATGAAGACCAGCGATTCCCACGACCTGCAACTCCGCTTCCTGCTGCCCACCGCCGGTGTGCGCGGCGTCGTCGTGCACTTGCAGGACACCTGGCAGGCCATGGCCGAACGCGCCGTCTATCCGCAGGCCGTCGCTGAACTGCTGGGCGAAGCCGCAGCCGCCGCTGCATTGTTCACCGGTCACGCCAAGGTCGATGGCCGCCTCTCCGTGCAGTTGCGCGGAGAGGGCGCACTGCGCACGCTGTTCGCGGAGTGCACCGCGGCCGGTACCCTGCGCGGCATCGCCCAACTCGACGAGGCCGTGCTGGACGGGAGCATGCCGCCACCTTCGCGCGACCTGCGCACGCTCGGACACGATGCGCTGCTGGCGATCACCATCGAAAACCCGGCCTTGGGCACGCGTGAACCGATGCGGTACCAGGGCCTGGTCGAGATCGATTCCGAGAGCCTGGACCAGGCATTCGAGGGCTACTTCCGACAGTCCGAGCAACTGCCCACCCGTCTGCTGTTGGCCTGCGATGGTCAGCGTGCCGCCGGCTTCTTGCTGCAGGCGCTGCCCGGCGACTCCGGCGACAGCGATGGCTGGACCCGGATTGGCGCGCTGTTCGACACCCTGGCCGCCACCGAGTTGCTGGCACTGCCGCCCGCCGAGGTCGTCCACCGCCTGTTCCACGAAGAAGCACCGGAATTGCTTGGCGAACAGCCCCTGAGATTTGCCTGTTCATGTTCGCGCGAACGGGTCGGGGCGATGCTGGTCTCGCTTGGCGCCGACGAAGCCGAAGCCGCCGTCGCCGCCGGTGGCGGCCAGGCCCAGGTTCACTGCGAGTTCTGTGGCCAGGACTACCGTTTCAGCGCCGACCAGCTGGCGACCCTGTTCAGGAATGCGGCGGCTGAACTCCCTGTGGCAGCTGGAATACAGTGATCCCAAGCACGTAAGGCGGCATCGATTCAGGCCACTTCAGGTATTGTTAAATTATCATAAACCCACTAGGATCAATCGACCCGTCATCTGAACTTCCCTGTCGGATATTTGTCCCATCACAGACCATGCGCAATCGCCTGCCCTTCATCGCCGTGACCCTGCTCGCCCTGGCCTGTGCCAGTGGCGCCCTGCAGGCTCAGGCGAAGCAAGTCAAGCGCGACTCCGCAGTGGTTCCGGTGTTCAACAAGGACAGCGGCAAACTCGAGGCCGTCCTCCTGCTGGAGCCGACCACCACCACCGCGGGCACCCGTTGGCGCTTCGGTAGCACGACGCTGGAAGCGACGTACGGCCTGCAGAACGGCGACTCGCTGGCCCTGCTGTGTGACCGCCGCAATGGCATCGGCAGCGAGATCGTGCAACTGGCCAACAGCTGCGTGCTGGCATCGCTGGATGCCGAAAAATCCGGCAGCGGCAGCCGCCATGGCGCCGCCGGTGCCAGCGTGAGTCGCAACGGCAACAAGGTGGGGGTTGCGGTCGGTAGTGGTCGCGACACCCTCCCGGCCTGGCTGGCACCCAACAAGATTGCCAGCAAAGTCGAACAGAATGATTTCTCGTTGTTCGCCGAGAAGGATATCGGCCGCGACGGCTTCGTCAGCGTGGGCGGTAAGGTGGCGCGCGTGCGGCTGGTGCCCGCTGCAGACGTGCCGCAGCTCGCTGACCAGTGGAATACGCGCAGCCTGAGCGTCGGCGCCGGTTACGGCTCGTTCGGCGCGAATATCGTGGGGCGCGTGGTCAATGTTCCGGGTGAGAGTAACGTCTGGAAAGGCCTCGGCCTTGGCCTGACCTGGCGCACGCCATGGAGCGGCCAACTGAGCGTGGGCGCCGAGAACGTCGTCACCCGCGGCAAGAATCCGTTCTCTGTCACCAGTGGCCCGGATGACGATGGCACCGTCCCCTACGTTCGCTACCAGCAGGATTTGTAGCCAACAACTGCGGATCGCACCAGCGCATCTCCACGAAGGCCGCATCAAGGTGGCCTTCGTATCCTGGAGTGACAGGCTGCCGTCTACTGCAACCGCAGCTCCGCATCGCCCGAGAAACTTTCCAGGCGGATCTCGCCCTTGCCAGCGCCGTACTGGGAATGGAAGCTGGAACCCGGCCCGAACTCTTCCCGCTCGATCTTCGCGCTCGGCGCCTGAAGCTCGCCACTGAAGCTTTCGCCGGACACTTGCGCCGACAACTCCGGCGGCATGATCAGCAGCAAATCACCGCTGACGCTCTCCATCTTGACCACGCCATCGGCTGCCAACGCCATACGCGCCTGGATATCCCCGGACACCGTGCCGGCCCTGAAGCTGGAGAGCCTCTCGCCCTTGCTGTCCATGCGCATGTCGCCGGCCACGGTCTCCAGCGACACTTTCCCGTTGAGCCGTCCGTTGAGGACAACGTCGCCGCTGACCGTACTCACCTCGACATCGCCGCTGTTGAAGGTCAGCGTGATGTCGCCACTAACGGATTCCACCTGCGCGCGGCCAGGTGCGCCATTGGCGACGATGTCGCCACTCACCGATTCCAGCGACATTTGAAGCGACGCCATGCCATGTACGTCGATATCAGCCGAGACCGTGTCGATTCCGATCTCTGCGCGCAAGGGCACCTGCAGGATCAGGATGGTCGGCTCGGTTCGCTTTGACCGCGATGGATATTTCGCCCTGATGCGCAAGACCCTGCCATCTCCCTCGAGCACCAATTTCTCGACGCCATCGCCAAGGCTGCCGGTGATCTTCACTTCCGGGCGATCCCAGCCACGAACCTGGACCCGGCCCTTTAGATTGTCGATTTCGACACGCCCGCGGTGGTCCAGCGCACGGGTCTGATCGATCGGCGTGGCCGAGTGGACGGGCATCGCCATCGTGCATGCCAATGCCAACATGGAAATCATCAAGAAACTGCGCATGTCCAACCCCTTCAGGCGTAGAGCGCGCGGCGTGCGAGCACTAGCCGACGCGTATAGGTGGCACGCAGGCGTTCAAGCAACAAGCGTGAGTTCGGATCGTGCTGCATCGCCAGGCGGATCTCGATCGCGCTGCGATCCAGCGCATCAAGTCCAGGTTGCCAGCCGGCAGGAGGAGGCAGCAGTTCCATCTCCCGCAATGCGCTTTCGTAGTGGACGGTCATGCTGTCGGCTTCCCGCTGCACCAGCGTTTCACCCCGGTTGGCGGGTGATGCCTGTGCCAGCTGAGGGGCAACGGACGGGCCCGGCTTTTCGGGATTGAGTTGCCACGCCACGCCAACCGCAAGCAGCAGCGAGGCCGCCATCGCGAATGGCCACGACCATCCTGATCGGGACGAGCGCGGCGCTTGCCGGGACAACTGCGGCTGCGATGGCAGGCGCGCTGCGATCCCCGGCCACAGGTCGTGTCCGGGTTCGATGTCACGGCGCAGGCCACGCAAGGCCATGCGCATCCCGGCTTCGCCCTGCTGCAGGTGTTCATTGTTCATGCCATTTCTCCGATACGCGTACGCAACAAACCGCGCGCGCGATGCAACTGTGCCTTTGAACTGCCAACCGCCATGCCAAGTTCATCGGCGATCTCCGCGTGCTTCCAGCCTTCGACGTCATGCAGCACCAGCACCGCGCGCGCACGTGGCGGCAAGGAGGCGACAGCACGTTCAAGGTCGCGTCCGAGCACGGCATTGCCGGCGGTATCCGGTGTCGACAAGTGGTCGAAAGTTTCCTCGTCCTCGTCGTGCAGTGGCCGGCTACGCCGCGAACGCAATTCCATGAGCGCGGTAGTGACCGCCAGCCGATGCAACCAGGTGGACACGGAGCTTTCGTGGCGGAAACCGGGCAACGCCTGCCAGGCACGGACGAAGGCTTCCTGGGTCAGGTCTTCGGCGCGGGCACTGGCATGGCCAACCAGCCGCATGATCACGCCATATACGCGGCGATGATGGCGGCGGTACAACTGCTCGAATGCCGCCACATCGGCATTTGCCGCGCGCATCGCCAGTACGGCATCGTCCGCCCCATCCATGGGAACAGCATCGCAATGTGCGTCGGACGGGGTAGGCATGGTCAGCATCAGCATACCCAGTGGGATGCCGGACTGAGCCGCAGGGTTTAAGTAGGCAGTGCCGGAACGTCGATGCCGCCCTGCCGCAATGCCGTGATCAAAGGCTGCGACTGGCGCGCGTAAGGCGCCCACTTCGGGCGATCGCGCCGCACCACGCCTTCCCGCACCTGCACCGCGCTGGCGGTGGCCACCGCGCGGTTGCTGCTGCGCGGATCCATCATCGCATCGATGTAATCAAGCCCGCAGAAATTCGCCACTTCACGCATGACGCCCTCGGTGTCGCTGGTCAGGCGGGCGTAGTCGACATCGAGGATCCTTCCCGGGAACACCGTATGCCAATGCGCCATCAGGCGCCGGTACTGGATGAAGTAGTCGGCAAGTTCCACCTGGTCGTACGAGTATGGATTGGCGTCCGAAAACAGCTCGCGAAGGTTGGAGAAGCAGGTCTCCACCGGGTCGCGCAGCATATGCAGGATCCGTGCCTGCGGCAGCGCCTGGCAGATGAAACCGATGTTCAGGAAGTTCGACGGCAGCTTGTCGGTGAAATGGGACTGCGGGCCAAGCCGCCACGCCATGCCATCCAGATAGTGACGCCCGGCGTCGGCGAAATCCACGGCCGGCGCGCGCTCGACGATGGTGCGGTCGATGACGCCCTTGCAGTGGTGGTCGGTGGCGTGGCGCATGGCGCTGGTGAAGTCGTACAGCTCGCCGACGCCAAGCACCTGCGGACTGGCATCGAGCAACTGCTCCAGCAAGGTGGTGCCCGAGCGGTGCATGCCGACGATGAAGACGGGCGTCCGCTCCGACGACGTAATGCTTGCGGTTGGCGCGTGAATCGGCATCGCCATCAGCGCATCGAACAACTGGCGACCTTCCGCACTCGTGTAATTCAGGGTGGAACGCTTGGCGGTGCAGGCGCGCTCCAGCGCCTGCCACGCACCGTCATGTTCACCCAGGTCGTCGAGTTCCTTGTGCAGGGCGAAGGACGCGAACGCCACATCAGCCGGACCCAGGCCGGGAGTGGCCAATGCCCGACGCAACGACGGCACGTGGTTCGACGCCACGGTTTGCCGGCGAAGACGGGACAATGCCCACCAGGCTGATGCAAGGCCAGGCACGCGATCCAGGCACCAGTGGAAATCCGCAGCGGCGTGGTCCACTTCGCCGTGCTGCGCCAACATCTGGCCACGGACCAGCCGTGCGGCAATTCCGGTGGCATCCGCCGACACCGCTTTCCGCGCACATTCCAGTGAGAGCGCATGGTCGTTGAGGTTGCTGAGTTGCATCGCACACGCGCAAAGCAATCCTGCATCCGCGTCAGGCGCCTGCAACAAGCCGCGCGAGAGCTCGCGCAGCCCGCACGCATCATTGAATGTCCGCAGGCGAGCGATGAGATCGAAAGCATCGCTTGGGGTCTGCACAGGCAGGTGCTTGGCGGCTGTAAGCGCCTCGGCGGCGGCGCGATAGTGACCTTGGAACGATTCGACGTAGGACAACTCGATCCACGCGCGCGTCGAGCACGGGTCGAACATCGTGAATTCACGCAAAGCCTTCGCAGCGGAAGGCCAATCCTTGCGTTGCATGGCCGCGTCAATGCTCGCTTGTACTTGTAGCTGTGGTTGCGTCATGGGACGCCCAAAGTGGCCCGGCGGGGCACTTAAGTTGCAACGCCGAGTTCGCGCAAGCGCACCTGCAGCGGCTGCAGCTTGTCTTCGTAACGCCGCCACTCCCCCAATCCCTGCAGATGGATGGATTCACGAATCTGTACGCTGCTTGCAGTCGCAGACGGACTGGTATTTCGGGTGATGTCAACATAGGCAGGGTCGAAGTCAAGCCCGCAGAATTCCATTACCATCCGCGCGGTCTCATCGGGAGCCTCCACGAGCGATTCGTATGAAACCGCCAGGAAATTCGCGGGCAAGCGAGTCCGGCATTGCTCGACCAGTTTCTCAAACCCCGCATAGCGTTCCGCCAATTGCCGCTGGTCGTAGCTGTAGGCGAACGCACCGTTCTGGAACAGCTGGCGCAGGTTCGAGTAACAGGTATCCATCGCGCCACGCACCAGGCAAACGATCTTCGCGTTCGGCATCGCTCCTGCAATGACTCCGGCCGCGAATATATTCGTCGGGTTTTTGTCGATGAGATGGGTCGCCTTGCCTGTGTAGTACCCCTGCGTCCGGCGCATGTAGCCATCGGCAATCGCCGTCGATTCAATGCCGCGCAGCCTCGCGATGTGGTCAGGTTGCAGCGGGAACTGCACGAAACGATCCAGGCTCTCCGCCACCGAATGTTGCAGGGCATTGAGTTCCCCGGCGTTAGCCACCGCCGGATGCGCTCCTATAATTCGGCCGAGGCGCGTTGTTCCCGTTCGCGGCATGCCGACGATGAAGATCGGAGTAAGTCCACCATCAGCGCGCGGCGTGACGCCCGGTGGCGTATCCGATGCCCACGGTATTGCATCCATTGCTTCAGCCGGCGCATGGGCGGCATACCCCAGTGTTTGGCGCATGATCGCCGCGCCCTGTTCCAGCTCGGACCAAGCCGCCTCGCGCTCGCCGGCATCGTCGAGTTCCTGATAGAGGGCGTAGTGCAACATCGTGCGCTCAAGCTGCTCGTGAACCTGACCGGCTGCGCCGCGGATTCGCTCGACGCGCGCGCCGGGCGGATCGGACGGAGCGTGATACGCCAGCGACCAGTGCGCCAACGCATACTCGGGTGCGATACGTATGCAGTCCTCGAAGGCGGCAGTGGCCTCGTCAATTCGCCCCAGGTGCTGCAGCGCGATCGCACGTGAATACGCGAGCCTGTGGTCGACAGCACCGCGTCGCCTGGCGATATCCAGCATCCGCAGCGCAGCTTCCTCATCGCCACACAGCCACAGCTGTTGAGATAACACGGCGGACTGACTGAGCAGGCGAACGTCATCCCAGTCCGATTGCAAGACCAGGCGTTGCACGAGGTGGCGTTCGTCGAACACCAGCAGGTTTGCGGTGACGTAGGCCAGCCCCTCCCAGCGCCTGGTCAGGGTGATGGTTTCAGCAGCTTTCAGTGCGTACTTGCGCGCGGCACGATAGTGGCCGGCACGCTGTTCGATTTCCGAGAGCCGGACTTGCACCATGACCTGGCGCGGGCTTCCGGCGAGGATCTCCACATAGGCCGCGCGCGCCGCATCCAGCGAGCCTGTGGCTTCATGCTGCTGGCCGAGTTGCCATAGCGCGTCGAGTTGCTCAGGGCTCATGTCGTTTCAATGTGTGGGGTGGGGCTGCAAATGGCCGGTGACCTTACCAAAAAAACGGCCACCCGAAGGTGGCCGCTGATATGGAACGCGTTGCAAATTTTTTACTTAGAAGTCGTACTGCAACAGGAAGCGGACCGAACGCGGGGTCTGCCACGCGGTGGGCGTGCGATACGAATTGGCAACACTGATCGGGCTACCACCCGCATCCTCACCAATTTCGTTGACAGAAATCGGCTTGGCATTGTTCAGCACGTTGAACACGTCCACCTTGAACTGCAAGCCCTTGAACCACGTCGGCTTATAGGCCACGTTCAGATCGATCGTCTGGGTCCAAGGTGTACGGCCAACAGTGCCACGCCCGATGACGGTGCTACCGTTGTCGGTGTCGCCCGAATCGCCGGGAGTCGGGGTGTATCCAGGCACCGGTACAAAGCCAGGAGAAAGGCCGGAACGCGGATCCTTGTCCAGGTTGCACGAGAAGTGGATGTTCCCGTAATGACTGACTCCGAGGCCCTCCAACACGCCGATGCAGCTCGTTGGACGACCTGACTGGACCAACAGGTTCGTACCAACGGACCATTCGTCGGTGATGTCGTAGTTGCCGAACAGCTTCAGCGAGTGACGTCGGTCGTTCGGACCATAGCCATAAGCGCCGATCTGGACCGCCAGGTAGTCGAAGTCCGACGTGGTGCCGGTATCCGCCTGGCCATTGTCCGAGCGCACGCCGCCTTCGGTATTGCCGATGGCCTTGGCGAAGGTGTACGAACCCTGCAGGAAGAAGCGGTCCCAGTTGCCCTGTGCGAAGAATTCAAGCGCGGTGTACTTACGCTTGGCAACCGGAGAAAGCAATTCGCCCGGGATGGTCACCTCCTCGACATCGCCGTCACCGTCAAAGTCCTGGACCAGCACGGCGTCTGAGCCCGGGTTGAACAGGAAGCAGTAGTTGAACTGCGCACCGGGGCTGTCACCGAAGCCCTGCTCGGCGGCCGAGGCGATCACAACTGCGTAATCGCACTGATCGTCAATGGCGGCCTTCAAGTCGCGGTGAATGGCACGAACACCCAGCGAGAAGTTCTCCGACAGCTGCTTCTGGAAGCCGAGAATGTACTCGTCCTGGTACATGGGCGAGAGGTTGCTTGTCGCGTAGCCAGCTGCGTACTTCGGACGGCCATCCTCGCCGTTGAGGAAACGGGTGGCTGTGCTGCCGGTACTCGGGTTGGTGATACGGACCTGGCCCGTTGGCGTGCCAGTGACCGGATCGACACCGGTGTAGCTGAAGTAGATTTCCTCGAACAGCGAGGCCGAGGCGGCGCGGGTCGCGACGCCTGCGGTCAACGGCAGCGCGTAGCGGCCCGCGTTGCCGAATACCTTGAACGTGCTGTCACCGAAGATGTCCCACGAGAAGCCCAGGCGCGGGGCGAACTGATTTTCGATATTGACGTAGGTTTCGCCTTCGCCGTTCTTGTTTTCGAAGCTGTCCCAACGCAGGCCCAGGTATGCCACGAAGTTGTCGGTGACGTTCCAGCTGTCCTCGATGTAGAACGCCTGCTGGTCCACGCCGACGTCCGCGCCGGAGCGGAAGCTGCGGTAGCGCGCACGAGTACCATTTGGGCCACAGGTGGCGGTTCCCGCGGCGCACGTCTGGTACAGGTAAAACGCACCGCCGGTGTAGGCCGTACCGTCTACCGACTTGAACTCGTCGGCGTCATAACCGAAGCGCAGCAGGTGGTCGCCCAGCTGCCACTCGGCATCGATACGGAACTGATCACGCTCGTCTTGCGCATCGCGACGACCCAACGTGGTGAGGAACTCGCAGCCCTTGATTGCCGGAACCGTACCGGCTGAAACACCTGCACGGCCGTCTCTGATGATCGGGCAACCAGCGACCGCACCGGTCAGGTTCCCGGTGTATTCCTGGACGACACCGGAAGCGGACACGCCGTAGTTGGACCGGCTGAATTCGCCGTGGCCATACAGCGCCGACAGAGTGAAGTTGTCAGTGATATAGCCCGTGTACTTGACCACCCAGCTGTCGCCGCCCGACTCGTTGAAATCAGTACCTTTAAAGGTGCCGAACGTCGTGGTGGGATCGCTGTTGGTCGCCAGGTTCGGGAACACGGCGGTGTAGTAGTTATCCGCGAACTCACGCTTGTCCGAAAACGCGGTCAGCTCCAGGCTATGGTTGTCGGTGATCGCCCAGTCAACCTTGGCCAGCCACTGTGGGCGCTTGCTGCTGCTTTCCAGGTTCACGTTGCCGAAGCGGCTGGTGAAGGAGCTGCTCTCGGTCTTGCCGTATTGGATCAGTCCGTAGGCGAACAGGCGGTCCTTGATCAGCGCGCCGCTGGCCCACAGGGAAGCGGTGGCTTCCCAGCCTTTGTCCTGCGAGTTGTTGGAAATATAAAGACCGTCGTTGTAATACAGGTCAGGGGAGGATTCCTGCAGCGATTCCGGTGACCAGAAAACGTTGCCGCCCGCGTGGAACTCATTGGTGCCGCGCTTGGTGATCAGGTTGATCACGCCGCCGGTCGAACGACCGAATTCCGCGCCGTAGCCACCGGTCTTGACCTGCGTTTCGGCGATGCCTTCGAACGGGATCTGCGCAAAGTTCAGGTTCTTGAAGGTGTTGGTGATATTGAAGCCGTTGACATAGTACTGGTTCTCGGCAACCGAGGAACCACCGAAGGACGGCAGGTTGCCGAAGCCGGCATTCGCCGCGCCGCGGACAGTACCCGGGGCCAGCAGGGCCACCGAGGTGATGTTGCGGGGGACCGGGATCTTGGCGACCTGCTCGGCGGTCAGGATGGTGGTGGACTCGACCGACGACACGTCGATCGGGTTGACCGCGCCAGTGCCGACGACCGTCACGGTGTCAAGCGTCGCGGTGCCGTCGCTGGTGACGAAGTCAACGTTGGACGAGGTGCCGACGCTGACATTGACGGTGCGCGGAGCGGCGCCGTTGCGGCTGACCTGGTACTGGCCGGTCGGCAGTTGCGAGAAGCGGTACGTGCCGCTGTTGTCAACGGTGATCGTGCGCGAGAAACCGGTCGCCGGATTGGAAACGGTGATGGTGTCGCCCGTTGTCGCAGCACCGGTTACCGCGCCTGCGGTGTTGGTCTGAGCCTGCACGCCGCCGACGAAGCAGAAACCGAGCGCGACAGTAAGCGCACTCCGCTTCAGGCCTTTGGCAAAATAATTAGAAGCCATTGTGGAACCCCCATAGGGATGGTTGTGACAAAAGGTGTTTTATGAGTACGTCGCGGCCTGAAGCGGCCTGACCCCCCGACTATAGACCATCCAACATTTCTTTAACAAGTGTCTACCGCAATCTTTACGATTGTGCACCGCACAATAGTGCGCCTTAAGCCATGCCCATCATCAAAAAAGCCGCCGGCTTGCGCCGGCGGCCTGTGACATCAATCGGTTTTGTGGAACCCTTAGAACGTGTAGCGCGCCGTCAAACGAATGGAACGCGGCGTCTGGTAGTTCACGTCGTTCAGGAAGTTTGGCTCCACGGTCGGCGTCGCGCGACTGCTCTCGGACACCTCGTGATACTCGGTCACCGTCGACGCGTCGAGGACATTGAAGATACTCATCTGCAGCGTCAACTTCTGGTTCGCCCAGCTCGGAGTGTAAGCCACGGAAGCATCGAAGGTCCTGAGCCAAGGGGTGCGACCGAAGTCGCCGCGATTGCTGAGGTACCGCGTGCCAGTGGGCGACAAGCAATAGAAGCTCGAGGGGCCGTATGCATTCAGGCCGCCCCTGTCCACTCCCGTACCTTCCAACGGAATATAGCCATTGCAGTTCACCGGGCGACCGGACTGGATCAACATGTTGCCGCCCACCCGCCAATCGTCGGTGATCTTGTAGGAACCGAACATCTTCAGCGTGTGGCGACGGTCGTTGGGAAGATAGCCGTAAGCGCCATCCTCGAACAGCTTGTTGTCGAAGTCCTGGGTCAGGCCAGCATCATCCTGCTCCAGCGTCGAGTTCACGTAACCCTCGACGTTGCCCTTGCTCTTGGCGAAGGTGTAGGAACCCTGCAGGAACCAGCTGTCATTGTTGTTGCGTTCCCAGAAAATTTCCAATGCTTGATACGCGCGCTGGTACTCCGGAAGGCCGATATAGCTGTTAGGAACGGTCTGGACCGTATAGTTGCCGTCGCTTTCCAGATCCAAAGCAATCTTGATGTCGCGGCCCGGATTGACCAGGAAGCAACCGGCCATCGTGGATGAGTCGAAGTTGGTGTAGCCGTTGTCGGCTGCCCAGTCCTCGAACGGCTGGTGGGAGCAGTAATCGTCCATGCCGCTCTTGACTTCGCGGCTGATCGCGCGGACGCCCAACGTCCAGGCTGAACTCAGCTGGCGCTGCATACCAAGGATGAACTCATCCTGGTACATCGGCTCCAGGTCGTCCACCGCCAGCGTCTGCGAATCCGGCGGATCCAGCGACCCATTGACGGATTGCGGACCAATCTTACTGCCCAAACCGATGGGCGTACCCGTCGCCGCGTCCACGCCAGTGGAGTTGTAGAAGTCGACGATGAACACTTCACCACCCGATGCACGGATGTTGGTGTTGGACGCGACCGGGATGTAGTAACGACCCGCATTGCCGAACACCTTGAAGGTCGAATCGCCATTGACGTCCCAGGAGAAGCCGACGCGGGGCGCGATCAAATTGTCGGCCTTGACGAAAACGTCACCCAGCGCGTTGAGGTTCTCGAAGCCCTCCGAGCGGATACCGCCGTAGAGCAGGACGTTGTCGGTGACCTTCCAGCTGTCTTCCAGGTAGATCGCGTCGTTGCCGACTTCGTACTCACCCGAGGTGGTCTGCGAGATCCAGCTACGCACGTAGTTCTGCCCGCGCCCGACCAGTGCGCCATTGACGGTGCGACCCGGTTGGCCAGCGAACGCTCCCGTCGCGACCTCGGTGTCGCGGACCTGGAAGAAGCGCCAATAGATTCCGCCGGTGTAGACCGCGCCGGCATGCCCGGAGCTGAACTTCTCGGTGTCATAGCCGAAACGGATGTTATGGTCGCCGATCGCCCATTCGCCATCGACTCGGAATGCAGTGCGCGTGTCCTTGTCCGGACCCCATTCGGGGTCGCGGATGAAGACCTGCGACTGATTCCAGCAGCCGATGTAGGTAACCGCGCCAGGATTGGTACGGCTATCGAAAGCACGCGGGCATTCGGCGCCCGGCAGGCCTTCCGGGGTCCGGTAGCTGTCGATGTTCTCAAGGCGACCGCCCGTGACCGACAGGGTGAAGCTGTCGGTGAGATAGCCGGTGTACTTGCCGATATAGACTTCGCCGCCGCTCTCGACATCATATTCGGCATTCAGCTCCTGATGCTGGCCAACGTACTTGCCGCCGCCGGTGTAGGTGTAATCCTGGACACTGGTCTTGCTTTTGTTATGGATGCCGGTGAATTCAAGCAAGTGGTTGTCGCTGATGTTCCAGTCCAGCTTCACCATCCCGTTCGGGCTGTTGTTGCTGGTGTGGGTGCTGGTCGTGCGCCCGTAGGAGTCGGCGCCGTTATCCCGGCCTTCGATCAAGCCGAACACGAACAGGCGATCCTTGATGATCGGGCCGCCGCCATAGATGTTGTAGGACAGCGAATCGCTTTCGTTGTCGCTGCGGTAGACGAACAGGCGGTCACCGATGGCGACATCGGCCGGATCGCGGTTTACCACGTCCTTGCCTGACTCGCGGCCCCAATCCGGCGCCCAGTAGGCGCTGACGCCACCCTTCCACTCGTTGGTGCCGCGCTTGGTCAGAATGTTGATCACGCCACCCAGGGAACGGCCATACTCGGCACCGTAGCCACCGGTCTTGATCTGCTGCTCGCCGATCGCGTCGAACGGCAGGTTTGCGTAGGAGATGAAGTTCCGGATGTTGGTGACATCGAAACCATTGATGTAATAGCCATTCTCCGCGACCGAGGCGCCACCGAAGGAGGCAAGGTTGCCGAAGCCGGTATCGCCCTTTACGGTACCCGGCGCCAGCAACGCGACATTGGTGATGTCGCGGCCAACCGGCAGCTGCTGGATCTGCTCCTGGGTGAACACCGTGGTGGATTCCACCGACGACACGTCGATCGGGTTGATCGCGCCCGAACCGATGACCGTCACCGTGCCGAGCGTCGTGGTGTCCCCTGCAGCAAGGCTGACCGTAGTACCGGTGCCGACCTTGACCTGGACTTCACGGGTAACGCCACCGGAAGTGACGCGATAGCTACCCGGTTGCAACGCCGGGAACGCAAAACGGCCGGTACCGTCGCTGTTTAGCGTGCGGGTAGTGCCGGTGTCCAGATTCTGGATTGTGACCGCGGTGTTGGCGGCGGCATCACCGAAGATCGAACCGACCGAGCTCTGCGCGGAGACCCCACCTGCGAAGCACATACCAAGTGCCACTGTCAGCGCACTACGCTGTAGACCCCTACTGAAATATTTGGAAGCCATCTTTTTTTAAACCCCCGTTTGGGACGAAAAGGCAGAATTTTGTTCTCGAACGTCACAGCCTACGGGCCCGACCGCCCGATGTTAACGCCCGGACGAATTGTTAACAAGTGATGAAAATCACACTTACGTTTGGCACCCCATTCATCTCTGTGGAAGCTCGGCTTCAACCTGGGGTCAACATGCGGGCGATCCGTGACTGCTCCTGTCTCAACCCACTAGGCATCCTGGGTCCGTAGTCTTCAAGGTATTGACCGATTCCGGCGAACTCGGTTTGCCACGCCTCACGGTCGAACCCGAACAACTTGGCCCGCGCCTCATCGGAAAGCCCTACGCCATCAAGATTCAGGTCTTCCGGATTGGGCAAGTGCCCGATGGGTGTGCCCTGCGCGCCCACCTTCCCTTCCACCCGCTTGATCATCCATTCCAGCACGCGCAGGTTGTCGCCGAAGCCAGGCCACAGGAACTTGCCGTCGTCGCCCTTGCGGAACCAGTTGACGTGAAACACCTTGGGCAGGTTCGCCCCGGGCTGGTCGAACGACAGCCAATGACTGAAGTAGTCGGCGAAGTTGTAGCCACAGAACGGTTTCATCGCCATCGGGTCGCGACGCATCACACCGACCGCCCCCGCAGCGGCGGCAGTGGTCTCGGAGCCCATTGAAGCGCCGACCAGCACGCCATGCGTCCAGTCGCGGGCCTCGAACACCAGCGGCACCAGCGACGCGCGGCGGCCACCGAACACGATGGCGCTGATCGGAACGCCCTGCGGATCTTCCGCCATCGGCGACCAGCTGGGGCATTGCCGCGCGGAGACGGTGAAGCGCGCGTTCGGATGTGCGGCCGGACGCTTGGCCGGATCATAGGACTCGCCGCGCCAATCGGTAACTGGAACCTGGCCGTTGTCGATGCCCTCCCACCACGGCTGGTTGTCGGCGGTCAGGCCCACATTGGTGAAGATGGTGTCGTGCTGGACGGTCGCCAGCGCATTCGGATTGGATTTCTCCGAGGTGCCCGGCGCGACGCCGAAGAACCCGGCCTCCGGGTTGATTGCGTACAGACGGCCATCGGCGCCCGGGCGCATCCAGCAGATGTCATCGCCCACGGTCCAGACCTTCCAGCCATCACGGCGATAGCCTTCCGGCGGAATCAGCATTGCCAGGTTGGTCTTGCCACAGGCCGACGGAAATGCGGCGGCAATGTAATGGGTCTGACCTTGCGGATTTTCCAGGCCGAGGATCAGCATGTGTTCGGCCATCCAGCCCTCCTTGCGCGCCTGGTGGCTGGCGATGCGCAGGGCATGGCATTTCTTGCCGAGCAGCGCGTTGCCGCCGTAGCCCGACCCGAACGACTTGATGGTGAGATCTTCTGGGAAATGCATGATGTAACGACGATTGGGGTCAAGTTCACCGGTCGAGTGCAGGCCTTTCACGAACGCGCCTTCCCGTTCCATGCGGGCCAACGCTGCAGCGCCCATGCGGGTCATGATCCGCATGTTGGCAACCACATACGGGCTGTCGGTGATCTCCACCCCGCATCGCGACAGCGGCGAGTCGATCGGCCCCATGCAATACGGGATCACGAACATTGTCCGCCCGCTCATGCAGCCGTCGAACAGCGCGTCCATCTGCGCATGGCCGTCGGCCGGCGACATCCAGTGATTGTTTGGCCCGGCCTCATCCTGCTCGGGCGTGCAGACAAACGTCAGATGTTCGACGCGGGCGACGTCATCGGGGTGCGAGCGATGCAGCCAGCTGCGCGGGTGAGTGTCCGGGTTGAGTGGTAACAAGGTGCCATCGGCCTGCATCTGCGCAATAAGGGCATCGTTCTCCGTATCGCTGCCGTCGCACCACTGGATCTGATCGGGACGCGTCAGGCGGGCGACATCCATTATCCATTGGTTAAGCGCTTCCAGGCTGCTGGCCATGCTAATTGCTCCATCAGTAAGGCTGGTAAAAAGAGTGGCGGTACGAGACGCGGCTCATGGTGCCGGGATCAGCGTCTGCATGACGTGCTCGACATAGGCCTCGAATTCCTCATGCTGCAGCCGCGGCTGGTGCAGTTGCAGGCTGAGCTGGAGGAAGCCGACATAGGCCGCATAGGCCAGCCGCGCGCGATGCTGCGCTTCGGTACGGCTCAAGCCAGCCTGCCGAAAACTTGCGGTGAGGTAGTCAAGTCGACGCTGCGACACGCGGCCGATCACCGGGCTGACCGCAGGATGGTCGAGCGCCTTCAACAATTCACTATAGATGATGTGCGACTTGACC
This sequence comes from Lysobacterales bacterium, assembly GCA_038323895.1. Taxonomy (GTDB): domain Bacteria; phylum Pseudomonadota; class Gammaproteobacteria; order Xanthomonadales; family Xanthomonadaceae; genus Thermomonas. Next base: position 25,375 of record JBBQHK010000016.1, read on the forward strand.
TCGTGCGCGACGACCTGGAAAAGCGCCCGCAGGCGCTCACGAGGATCCGTTACTTTCTCCAGCGAGCCAAAAACCTCTTCCTGTTCGATGGTTTCCCACCGATCCAGCGCGGCTTGCAATAGGGCGTCGCGGGAGGGGAAATGCCAATAGAAGCTGCCCTTGGTCACTCCAAGCCGACGCGCCAGCGGCTCGACCGCGACAGAGGCCACGCCCTGTTCGGCAATCTGGTCGAGGGCCTCACGGGCCCAGTCTTCGGCGCTCAGGCGCCCGCTGCGCGAAACGGTGGCGGTCATGGCGTCAGTCTATCCGTACGCCAGACGCGAAGGGAGTATGGCCATGGCAGTATGGCTGAGTATTTGCTCTTTTCTGTTGGTTGACAGCATCCTGACATCCACCATACTTTTGCGTATGGTAGGTGACGCTGCAAACGTATGCAATGCCGCCACATCCAACAACCGCGGTAGCCGGAGTTCTGCATGAGCGTCATCGTCCCCCTGATTGTCTTCCTTGCCACCGGTGCATTCGCGGCCTACCACCGGTTGCGGCTGGCGGTCTGGGCAGCATTGACTGCAACCCTGTTGGTAGCGTGCTGGCTGCTTGGTGCCAATCTGGCGGCCACGATTGCGATGGCTGTACTGGTGGCATTGATCGCATTGCCGCTGCTGATCCCGCAGATACGCAAGCCTTACATCACCACCCCCCTGCTGGGCTTCTATACCAAGCTGCTGCCCCCGCTGTCGGATACGGAGCGCACTGCGCTGGAAGCCGGCACGGTCGGCTTCGAAGGCGAACTGTTCTCCGGGAAACCCGACTGGAACCAGTTGCTGGACCTGCCCAAGCCCGTGCTGACCGCAGAGGAACAGGCGTTCCTTGATGGCCCCTGCGAGACCCTGTGCCGGATGACCGATGACTGGGACATTACCCACGTCCGCGCCGACCTGCCGCCGGAGCTGTGGGATTACATCAAGCGCAACCGGTTCTTCGGCCTGAACATTCCCACCGAATACGGCGGCCTGGGCTTTTCGGCACTGATGAACCACAAGGTGATCCAGAAGCTGGCGTCGCTTTCGGCCGTTGTCAGCTCGACCGTGGGCGTGCCGAACTCGCTCGGCCCGGCCGAATTGCTGATGCATTACGGCACCGCGGAGCAGAAGCAGTTTTACCTGCCACGCCTGGCCGATGGCCGCGAGGTGCCCTGCTTCGCCCTGACCGGTCCTTTCGCCGGTTCCGATGCGACCTCGATCCCGGACTTCGGAATTGTCTGCATGGGTGACTGGAACGGCGCCAATGTGCTGGGCATCCGCCTGACTCTCAACAAGCGTTACATCACCCTGGCGCCGGTCGCCACGCTGATCGGCGTGGCATTCCGCATGTACGACCCGGATGGGTTGCTGGGCGACACGCGCGACATCGGCATCTCGCTGGCACTGGTGCCGGCCGATACCGAGGGCCTGGACATCGGACGTCGCCATTTCCCGCTCAATTCGCCATTCCAGAATGGCCCGATCCTCGGCAAGGACGTGTTCGTGCCCCTGTCGCAGTTGATCGGCGGCGAGGATTTCGCCGGCAAGGGCTGGCAGATGCTGATGGAATGCCTGTCGATCGGCCGCTCGATCACCCTGCCCTCCACCGCCAGCGGTGGTTCCAAGATGGGCGCGGTGGCGGTCGGCAGCTACGCGCGCATCCGCAAGCAGTTCGGTCTGTCGATCGGTCGCTTCGAAGGCGTGGAGGAAGCCCTCGCGCGCCTTGCCGGCAATGCCTACGCCTGCAGTGCACTCTCGGAAGCCACGGCAGCCGCGGTGCAGCGCGGCGAGAATCCCGCCGTGCCATCGACCATTGCCAAGTACCACTGCACCGAGATGGGCCGGCGCGCTTCGATCGATGCGATGGACATCCTTGGTGGCAAGGGCATTATTCTGGGCCCGCGCAACTTCGCTGGTCGTTCGTGGCAGGCCGCGCCGATCGCGATCACGGTCGAAGGCGCCAACATCATGACCCGCAGCCTGATGATCTTTGGCCAGGGCGCGATCCTGTGCCATCCGTGGGTCATGAAGGAAATGAAGTCGGCGCAGCTGGAAGATCCGAAGGCGCGCATCGACCAGTTCGACACGGCGGTGTTCGGGCACATTGGTTTTGCGATTTCCAATGCCGTGCGCAGCTGGTGGTATGGCCTGACCGGTGCGCAGATCGGCCGCGCGCCGGGCGATGACGACACCCGTCGTTATTTCCGCAAGCTCAACCGCTATTCGGCGGCGCTGGCGGTGATGGCGGACACATCGATGCTACTGCTGGGCGGCAAGTTGAAGTTCAAGGAGTCGCTGTCCGGCCGCCTGGGTGACGTGCTCAGCCAGTTGTACATCGTCAGCGCGATGCTCAAGCGCCACCAGGACGCCGGCAACCCGGTCGGTGACCAGGCCTTGCTCGCATGGTCTGTGCACGAGGCGGTCAACAAGATCGAGACGGCGCTATCGGGCGCGCTGCGCAACTTCCCGATCCGTCCGGTCGGCTGGGTTCTGTGGCTGCTGATCTTCCCGTGGGGCCGGCGTGCACAGCCGCCCAGCGATCGCCTTGGCCACAAGGCGGCGTCGCTGCTGATGACTCCCTGCGATGCCCGTGATCGGCTGGCCGCTGGCCTGTACACCACGCCGGCGGAGAACAACCCGGCGGGCCGCATCATCAGCTACCTGCCGAAGGTGATCATGGCCGAGCCGGTGGAACGCAAATTCCAGAAGGCGCTCAAGCACAGCGACATCGAAGCACTGGAGTTCGATGCGCAGCTTGACGAGGGCGTGCGCGAAGGCTGGATCACCAGCGAGGAGCGCGTGATGTTGGAAGAGCTGCGCGTGATCACCCTGGACGCGATCATGGTTGACGACTTCGACACTGAGGAATTGCGATCAGCGTGTTACGAGGAATTGCATGGCCGTGAGGACGCACGCGCGGCGGCTTAGTTTTTGCTGCGCAACGTCAGCCGCGAGATCTCCGGCGGAACGCCAAGCCGCATCGGCAGGATGCTGGTGCCAACGCCCGGGCTGACGAACAGGCTGCGTCCGTCGATGGCGTAACGACCCTGCAGCTGGTGCGAGAGCGGCTTGAAGCGGTTCGGGGTCAGCAAGCCGAACGGATTGACCTGGCCACCATGGGTATGACCGGCAATGGTGAGCGTGGCCTGCGCAGGAATGCGTGGCCACAGCGCCGGCTCATGGGTGATCGCGATGACCGCCGCATCCGGCGGAACCATGGCGAAGGTCGCACGTATGTCCGGGCGTCCTTCAAGCAGGTCACCAAGGCCAGCCAGCCAGAAGTGGCAACCGCCGGCCTGGATCGGCAGCGCCATGTTGTCGATCATGCGGACACCGGCGCCGGCGAACGCGCGTGACACCTGCGGCCCGTTCTTCCACCAGTCGTGGTTGCCGAGGACGGCGTACACCGGCTTGCGCGCAGTCAATGGCTTGAGATGCTCGGCGATTGTCGCAGCCGGGATGTAGGTACCGGCCAGCACGCTGAGGATCACATAGTCACCGGTCATCAGCACGATGTCGGCATCACTTGCCACCAGCCTGGCAACAAGTCGATCCAGCTTGTCCAGGCCATTGCGCGGGGAGCCGGTGTGGGTATCGGTGATCACGTCCACCCGCAGGCCATCACAGGCCAGCGGCCACTTGGTCAGCCGCAACGTGTAGTCGCGCTCGACCAGGCGCGCCGGCTCGATGTAAAAGCCGTCAACGCAGACCGCCAGGAAGCCCGCCAATGCCAGCCACGCAAGGCGCTGGCGCCAGCCCCAACGTTTCCAACGCAGCATCAGGATGCTTCACTCCGGCTCGGCGCACGCTCGTCCGGCAATTTCCTCGCTTCGCGCAACACCTTCCATGCACCAAGGGTCATTCCGCCGGCGACCAGCACGCCGACGCCGAACACCGCGCTGGAACCAAACACCGATAACGCCTTGTGCACCCAGACGAACGTGAGGTCGCCACCCCGATAGATCACCGTGTCGATCGCCGCGCCGGCCTTGTAGCGCCATTCGCGACCGACCCGGGTGTAGATGGTTTCGCGTGCAGGCTTGGCCAGGGAGAACTCGCTGGCACGCGTGACTACCTGTACGATCGCCACCATCAACGGCAGCGGTGACGCCGCGAGCGCCGCGTAACCCAGCAGGATCGCACCCGCCGGTACAAGCAATGCTGGAGCGATACCGAAGCGCGACAGCAACGCGCGGGTCACGAAGACCTGCACGAACAGCGCCAGCCCGTTTACCGCCAGGTCGATGTTGGCGTAGTAGGCGGTCGCCAGCTGCGCATCCGGATAAAGCCTGCGCACGATCGCCGCCTGCTCGTTGTAAAGCAGTGTTCCCACCCCGACGCCGAACAAGGTCAGCACCGCCAGCCAGCGCAGCAATGGTTCGCTTGCAATCAACTTCAGGCCGGCCAACACGCTGCCGCCCATCGGTATTTCGCCGCTGACCAGCTTGCGCTCGGCCTCGCGTTGCACCGCATGCCGGCGCAAGCGCAGCAGGCACACCATGCAGATCGACAGGAAGCCTGCGGAGACCAGCATCAGGTTGGCGATGCCGATCCGCTCCACCAACGTGCGCGTCAACGCCGGGCCGAGCATGGCGCCCAGTGTTCCGGCCGCACCGATATAGCCGTAATAGCGCTTCGCCTCGGCGTTGTCGAAGACATCGGCCATGAAACTCCAGAACACCGCTACCGCAAACAGGTTGAACACCGTCAGCCACAGGAAGAACGCCATGCCGCGACCGGGCATGCCGCTGTGGAACGCCAGGTAGAACACCAGCAGGGTAGCGATGAAGAAGCCGTACACCACCGGCAGGAACACCCGCCGGGGATAGCGGCTGACCAACGCGCCGTAAACCGGTTGCAACACCAGCATGATCACGAAAGTCATGCTGAAAAGCACCTGCAGGCTCAGGTCCTTCAACGACACGCCGCGCGCAGCGAAGAATTCAATCATCGCCGGCGGAAATACCGCCGCTACGTCACTGGATGCAGCCATGGCCTCCCGCACCGGACGCAGTACGTAATAGCCGCTGAGCAGGCAGAAAAAATACAGGAACGACCACAGCAGCGCCGGTGATTCGCCCAATGTGGACCGGAAACGACCGATGCGGCCGGCGGTGGCGGCGGTGTCCGTCATCTTGGCCCGGTCGTCGCGCGGCGTTGCGCGGTGTGGGGCAAAGGTAACCGCAGCGACCGGCATGCGCCACCGCCATGGCTACCTGCCCAGTTCCGCCGAGCATTTGCTCTAGCCATGACGCATAGCGTCGGGGCGGTCATCGCCGTGGGACGGTCGCTGCTTTTGGACATCGTGTTCGACTACATCATCATAGGCGCCGGTTCGGCCGGCTGCGTGCTCGCCAACCGCCTCAGTGAGGACCCGGGCGTCAAGGTCCTGTTGCTGGAAGCCGGCTCGCGTGACTGGCACCCCTTCATCCACATGCCCGCGGGCCTGGCAAAGCTGGTCAATCGCAAGGGCGTGAACTGGAATTACAACACCGCGCCCGAGCCACAGCTCAACGGGCGTCGCCTGTGGTGGCCGCGCGGCAAGGTGCTGGGCGGATCGAGTTCGATCAATGCCATGTGTTACATCCGCGGCGTCGAGCAGGATTACGACGACTGGGCACGCAGCGCCTCCGGCTGGGACTGGGACACGGTTCTGCCCTACTTCAAGCGGGCGGAAGGTAACAGCCGTGGCGGCGACCGCCTGCACGGCGACAGCGGCCCGCTTTCCGTCAGCGACCTGCGCCACCACAATGAGCTGTCGCGGGTCTTCATCGATGCCGCCCAAGAGGCCGGCATTCCGGTCAACGACGACTTCAATGGCGCCTCACAGGAAGGCGTCGGTCTGTACCAGGTCACCCAGCGCGATGGCGCGCGCTGCTCATCGGCAGTGGCCTACCTCAACCCGGTAAAACATCGCCCCAACCTGACCGTGCATACCGGCGCACTGGCCAGTCGGGTCACCTTCGATGCATCGCGCCGCGCCAGTGGCGTCGATTACGCGCATCGCGGCAAGACCGCGCATGCGCACGCCGCGCGCGAAGTGATCCTGTGCGGTGGCACCATCAATTCCCCGCAGCTGCTGATGCTTTCTGGCATCGGGCCGGCCGATCACCTGCGCAGCCTCGGCATCGAGGTCGTGCACGATGCCGAAGGCGTCGGCGGCAACCTGCAGGACCACCTCGACATCTGCACGTTGCAGCACTCCACCAGGCGCGTCACCTACGACCGCATCAACGAAGCGAAGATGGCGTTCGACTACTACCTGCGCGGCCACCGCGGCGCCGGCAGCAGCAACCTCGCGGAAGCTGGCGGATTCGCGCGCTCGCCGCTGGCGACGGATGAACGCAGCGACATCCAGTTCCATTTCGTGCCGGCCATGCTCGACGACCACGGCCGCAATCGGCTACCCGGCGACGGTTACACCCTGCACGCCTGCTTCCTGCGCCCCCGCAGCCGCGGCCGCCTCACATTGGCCAGCAGCAAGCCCAATGACCAGCCGCATATCCACGCGAGCTACCTCAGCGACGACGAGGGCTTCGACCTGAAGGTGATGGTCGAGTGCGCGAAAATCAGTCGTGAGATTTTCGAGCAGACCGCCTTCGATCCATATCGCGGCACGCCCATCCACCCCACCCGCATGGATCTGTCCGACGACGAACTGATCGAGTTCATACGCGCCAAGGCGGAGTCGGTTTATCACCCCGTCGGCACCTGCCGGATGGGCGATGACGCGCAGTCGGTGGTGGATGCGCAGTTGCGCGTGCGTGGCGTGGATGGTCTGCGCGTGGTCGACGCCTCGGTGATGCCCGCGCTGCCCAGCGGCAATACCAATGCGCCGACCATCATGATCGCCGAGCGCGCTGCGGATCTGATTCACGCTGGATGAACGTGTGAGCTTGTCGCACCGTGCTGGACTCACCGGCAAGAACACACCTTTGCGGCAGTCCCCTGCTTCATAACGGAGCGAGCAACTCAGCCGCGCTCCAGCATCGGCGGCAGCGGACAATGAAGCACACCGCAGATCGTCCGCAGCAGTTCGGCCTCGGCCACGCTGACCCGGCCGTCGTGGCTGATCGCGGCAGTAATCGCCTCCACCATGACTTGTTTCGCCAGCGGATCGAGTGCGTCCAACGGCTCCCACACCGCGTCCAGCGCGAGCACGCCATTGGCTGGCGGCGCATACGGCATATGATCGCGCGGCAGCACGCGCTGCATGCCGGCCAGATAGGCGCGCTGCGCCGCTGAGGGATCGTCCGGGCTGCCCGCCTGCGCGACGACCGTCAGCAAGGTCGAGAACTCCTGTTTGACGTTGCCTGGCTTGCGCCGGCCGAATCGTGCGTAGCGGGAAGGATCCAGCGATTCGCGCACCTGCACGGTGAGCAGCCGGCCCAGGCAATACTCGAACAGCGAAACCTCGCCATCGGCATGGACGACGGCGAACATCGCATCCATGAAGCTGTCTAGCTGCGGACGCGGGCGCAGGCGCAACACCGGGAATGCCAGCGACGCCAGCGGCAGGCGCAGCATCGGATGCAGGTCGGCGGTCAGTTGCTGGTGGATGCGCGTGGCCTGGTCGGCGCATGCATCGCCAAGCCGGCTGGCGATCTCCATGTGCTGGCGTGCTGCCAGGTCGTCGTCATCAGCCAGCAGCAAGGCGAGCAGCAACGGCATCACCGTTTCGCGATCCTCGGCAAGGCCACGCAGTGCCTCGGGAATCGCGATGGCGATAGTGTCGGCGCGACCGTAGTCGTCGGCCCCCGGCGTCGCGACCTGAGCGGCGACCATCGGCGGAGTGACATTCAACTGTTGGCTGGCACCCGGCAGGCGTGAACCCGCGCCGCCATCCAGGCCCATGTGGATGTCTTCCTGCAACCCGTCCGGTGGCGATGCCATCCACTTCGCCTGCAGGCGCTGCAGGTCGTCACCGCGGAAGCTCGGCTCCAGCGCCTGGATGCGCTTGAGCAGTGGCGGATGGGTGGCGAACATTCCCGAAAACCCGACGCCATCGCCGAACAGCATATGGCTCACTTCCTCCGCATTGGCGCGGTCGTTCAGGCGTGCACCATCCTCCAGCCCTCCAATCTTCTTCAGCGCGCCGGCCAGGCCCTGCGATTGGCGGGTGAACTGCACCGCGCTGGCATCGGCCAGGGTTTCTCGCGTTCGGCTGACACCAGCCTTGATCATGCGCCCGAAAAACAGGCCCACATAGCCAACGATCAATGCCACCAGCGCCGCCGCCAGCATCGCCCCGGCACTCTTGTTGCGACCGCTGAAACGACCGTACACCAGTATCTTGCGGCCGATCAGGCCAATCATCAGGATGCCGAACAGCACGCCGATCAGGCGGATGTTCAGGCGCATGTCGCCATTGAGGATATGGGCGAACTCGTGCGCGATCACGCCCTGCAGCTCGTCGCGATTGAGCTTTTCGAGCGCGCCGCGCGTCACCGCGATCACCGCGTCCGATGGCGAATAGCCGGCGGCGAACGCATTGATTGCGGCCTCGTGCTCAAGCACGTAGATCTTGGGAGCTGGCACGCCGGAGGCGATCGCGATTTCCTCGACCACGTTGCGCAGCCTGCGCAGGTTGAAGTCGGTGGTGTTTTCCGGAACCGGCACGCCGCCCATCTGCAAAGCCACCGGCTCACCGCCGCCGCGCAAGCTCGCGATCCGGTACATCGAACCCAGCGCGATCACCGCGATCGTGGCAAGCGTGGTGAACGCCAGCATCTCGATCGAACCGGTCGCGGCATACGTCGCCAGGTCCACGGCCAGCACGATGCCAACCACGGCCAGGCCGAACAGGATCACCAGCCGCGAGGAGGTGCGCCGGGCGGCAGCCTGGTGTTCGAAAAAGTTCACGGCGGCCTCCCTCCGCCGCTACGGCGCCCGAAGCGTGTGCGACGCTGGGAAGGAGACGAACATCAGAATTCCACCTTCGGCGCGGCACGGACTTCGGCCTGATTCTCGGCCGGGATTTCCAGCAAGGCCGCCGGGGTGAAATTGAACATGCCGGCGAAGATGCTGGAGGGGAACACTTCGCGTTTGTTGTTGTAGCTCATCACTGCATCGTTGAATGCCTGCCGCGCAAACGCGACTTTGTTCTCGGTGCTGGTCAGCTCTTCGGTGAGCTGCATCATGTTCTGGTTGGCCTTCAGGTCCGGATAGGCCTCGGCCACCATCAGCAGGCGGCCCAGGCCTGCACTCAGCTGGCCTTGCGTGGCGGCGAGCTGCGCCATCGCCTCGGCATCACCAGGATTGGCTTTCGCCGCGGCCAGACCCGCCTGCGCCGCCGAGCGTGCGGCAATCACCGCCTCCAGCGTTTCGCGCTCATGCGCCATGTATTTTTTGGCGACTTCGACCAGATTGGGGATCAGGTCGAAGCGACGCTGCAACTGCACGTCAATCTGTGCGAAGGCGTTCTTGAAAGCGTTGCGCGCGGTGACCCGGCCGTTGTAGATGCCCACGCCCCAGAACGCGATCACCACCAGAATTGCGAGCAGAATCAAAAAAGTGATCATCGGAAAGCTCTCCTTGTTCATGCAAGCATGGAAACAGGCGCTAGAATCGGCCAGTACTCGAAGCATACGCAGGGGACAGCGCCGATGAAAGACACCAGTACTCGGCAGGCAGGGCGGCTTGTGTTGCTGGGCATGCTGCTGCCGCTTGCGGTTGCCTCGGCCGCACAGGTCGACCTGAAGTGGAATTCACGGGTCGCGGATCCGGCGCATGCGCGGCAACCATCGACGCCGGCCGGTGCACCTGCAACGCAAGTCGCGCGCACATCGCCGTCATCACCAACGCTCGACGTGCGCAGTTTCGAGGCCATGGCCGAGGAAATGGTGTCAGGTGGCCGTATTCCTGGCCTTGCGGTAGCCATCGTGCAGAACGGGCGGGTGCTCAGTGCACGCGGCTACGGAGTCACCGATTCCCGCCGGGGCCTGCCGGTGGACGCGCATACCGTGTTTCGCATCGCCTCGCTGTCCAAGTCGTTCGCCGGCGCGGTCACCGGGATACTGGTGAACGATGGCGTGTTGCGCTGGGACAGCCGGCTGGTCGACTACGTGCCGGATTTCCGCCTGTCGCAGCCCAACGCGGCGCAGCAGGTCACCGTCGCCGACCTGCTCAGCCATCGCGTCGGCCTTACCCGAAATGCCTTCGACCGCGACCTTGAAGCCAATGCCGACTTTCATTCGCTGACCCTCAAGCTTGCCGGTGCGCCAATGACCTGTGCCCCTGGCCAGTGCTACGCCTACCAGAACGTAGCGTTCAGCCTGATCGGCGACATCGTGTTCGCAACGACCGGCCAGTTCTACAGCGAGACCGTCACGCGTCGCATCTTCAAGCCGCTGGGCATGCACGATGCCAGTTACGGCCTGGACGGTATCGAGGCCAGCGCGCGTTGGGCCAAGCCCCACGTTCGCGGTGGCGGCGGCTGGGTGTCATTGAATCCGAAGCCGAACTACTACCGTGTTGCCCCTGCCGCCGGCGTCAATGCGAGTATCAGCGACATGGCGCAGTGGCTGATCGCACAGACCGGACATCGTCCCGACGTGCTGCCAGCGCCCTTGCTGGAGACAATGCACCAATCGCTTATCGACACACCGAGCGAAATCCGTGGCTCCTCATGGCGCCGCACGCGGCTGAGTACTGCCGGCTATGCGCTGGGCTGGCGCGCCTTCAGTTATGCGGGGCACAAGGTCGCGTTCCATGGAGGCGCCGTCCAGGGCTACCGCGGCGCAATGGCCTTGCTGCCTGACCAGGACTTCGGCATCGCGATCCTGTGGAACAGCGAAAGCGCATTGCCGTCCGGACTGCTACCCACGATCCTGGACAGTGCCCTGGGCATCAGCGGCGGACAATGGCTGGACGACGACATCACGATGCCGGCAACCCAGTACGTCAATCAGGACGATGCGCCGGCGGGCAGTGATGCCTCTGCGGCGAGCGCCGCGCCGCGCTGATCACGCCCTGCTGCACACCCTCCTGATTCCTACCTGCGCAATAATTCCAGAGTGCCGATGTGTGCACACATGGGTCACGCTGCCTCAAGGCGTTGATTCATTGATGCGTTGATCCAGTGGGGGCCGATCCGTTAGAGATCGCCAAAAAAAACCCCTCCCGCCTGGGCAACGGGAAGGGTCTGCAGTGTTCATCATCCGATCGCAGGTTGCCAACCGGATTTGCCTGGTCAGGCCTGGCTGGACTACATCATCGGTGCAGGCATCGCCGGCATCGTGACAGGCTTGGTCTTCTTCGCCGGCTTCTTTGCAGCAGACTTCTTGGCGGCCGGCTTCTTCGCTACCTTCTTGGCAGCAGCCTTCTTGGCCGCTGGCTTCTTTCCTGCCTTCTTCGCGGCAGACTTCTTGGCGGCTGGTTTCTTTGCAACTTTCTTCGCAGCAGCCTTCTTGGCGGCTGGCTTCTTCGCGACTTTCTTCGCAGCAGCCTTCTTGGCGGCTGGTTTCTTCGCGACTTTCTTAGCAGCAGCCTTCTTGGCGGCTGGCTTCTTCGCTACTTTCTTCGCAGCAGCCTTCTTGGCGGCTGGTTTCTTCGCTACTTTCTTCGCAGCAGCCTTCTTGGCGGCTGGCTTCTTCGCTACCTTCTTCGCAGCGGCCTTCTTGGCTGCCGGTTTCTTGGTGACGGACTTCGCGGCCTTTTTTGCGGCCGGCTTTTTAGCAGCTTTCTTCATGGCCATGTGATGGCTCCTCGTCAATGGTCTATCGGTAACGCCCAGTTACAAAAAACACCACGGGTATCGGACCCGTGATCGACCGCCAGCGCGCCACGCGCACCGGAACGGATGTGGTGGTGGCGCGCGTCAATGCCGCGGTGCCACCTTTCGACGTACCGCGCCCACCGAAAACCCCGCGGCGTCCAGCGCTGCAGGTTTTGATGATGGGTGTCGGAGTGCTTTCTGCGAGGGATGCGAGGCCGGCGTCCACCTGTTTGAAGCTGCGGGTGGAGTTCCTTGGTGGGTTGCCGGCTATTGCGTTGTGTCTGCTCACTCGCTTCTGCAGGAAACGTCTGCTGGGCGAAACCTAATCACGCTTTTTTCAACTGTCAACAATCCCACAAGGTTTTTTTTCGATGCCGCTCGCGATTGCCTCGCCACGCATGCGCGTCGATGCCACGCGGACATCCTTGATTGGCTGCTTCATTGCAACTGCACGTCACTGTGCAGTGCTGCTACACGCAAGCAGTGACGCGGCTTGCAGCGATGCACGTGCGCAGTCATCCAAAGCCACGTGCATCGAGGCACTCGCTTTCAAGCATGGCGAACACACGCGCGAAGCACGCGACTGACGTGTCGCGGCAACAGCGATGCGAACATGCGTTTGCGCGTCGCACAAGTCGGTTTGCGCGAAAACTGCGCGAACTTTTTTTGCCATGCGAAGCACATCACATTCTTTTTTCGCGCACGAGTCGCTGAAAAAAGAAAACCCGCGACGTCGCCGTCGCGGGTCGATGGGATGCACTGCAACCCAGGACTGCGATCGCAGTCAGTGATCGTCGTCTTCCAGCAATTCGGAATAGGCATCCGGATCAAGCAGGTCGTTGAGCTGTTCGGCGTCGTCGATCGCCATGGTGAACAACCAACCATCGCCATAGGCATCTTCGTTGATTGTTTCCGGCTTGTCGGACAACGTGTCGTTGACCTCGAGCACCTTGCCACTCAATGGCGCATAGACGTCGGATGCAGCCTTGACCGATTCCACCACCGCGCAGGCAGTGCCTGCCTCAACTTGATCGCCGACGCCCGGCAATTCCACGTAGACAAGATCACCGAGAAGGTTTTGTGCCTGGTCGGAAATGCCGACGGTGACGGTACCGTCACCTTCAACGCGGGCCCATTCGTGGGACTTGAGGAATTTGAGGTCGCCGGGGATCTCGCTCATCAGGGGCTCCATTGGCTTGAAACATGGGGGTTGTGCAAAGTCTAGCGAAGCTGCGGGCGAAAAGTCAGATCCCGTCCTGGATCGGTTGTGCGAAGTGACGTTCAGTCACTTCGCGGGTACAAGGCTTGCCCCCTCCCGTACGAACGGGAACTTCACGACGCGAACCGGGACTTGCCTGCCACGGATGTCCACGTGCACCTCACTGGTGTCACCGGCAGGCACACGCGCAAAGGCGATCGCCTTGCCCAGCGTTGGCGAAAACGTGCCTGAGAGGATTTCGCCCTCGCCGATGCTGGTGAGCACCTTCTGGCCGTGACGAAGCACGCCCTTGTCGTCCATCACCAGGCCGATCATCTGCCGTGGCACGCCTGCATCGCGCTGGGCTTCAAGCGCACTGCGCCCGATGAAGTCCCGCCGCGTGCCGTCGGGACCCTCGTCGAAGGCGACTGTCCACGCAAGCGCGGCTTCCAGTGGCGACACGGTTTCATCCATGTCCTGGCCATACAGGTTCAAGCCGGCTTCCAGGCGAAGCGTGTCGCGCGCGCCCAGGCCGGCCGGTTTCACGCCTACGGCCAGCAACGCATTCCAGAACGCGGCCGCCTGCGCTTCCGGCACCACGACTTCGAAACCATCCTCGCCGGTGTAACCGGTGCGGGCGATGAAGACCTGGATGCCGTCCTGCGTGGTGGCCTCGCGCGCGGAGAACCGGCCGAGCTTGGCGACCTTGGCGCGGTCGTCTTCGCGCAGCAGGCCGGCGACCCTGTCCCGCGCGTTCGGCCCCTGCACGGCAACAATGCCCAACTCGGGACGCTCGCGCACTTCAACCTGGAACGCCGCCGCATGCTGGGTGATCCATGCCAGGTCCTTGTCGCGGGTGGAAGCATTGACCACCAGCCGGAACCACGACTCATCCATGTAATAGATGATGAGATCATCGATCACGCCGCCCTGCGGATTGAGCATGGTGGTGTAGAGCGCCTTGCCGGGCTTGCCCAACTTGTCGATCGAATTGGCGACCAGCCTGCGCAGGAACTCGCGGGCGCGCGCACCGGTCAGGTCGACCACGGTCATGTGCGACACGTCGAACATGCCCGCGTCCTGGCGGACCTGATGATGCTCGTCGATTTGAGAGCCGTAGTGGATCGGCATGTCCCAACCGCCGAAATCGACCATCTTGGCGCCGAGCGCGCGATGGGTCCCGTTGAGGATGGTCTTCTGGGTCATGCCTGCCGCCTGCGTTGTGGGGACCGCATTATCCCAGAGATGCGGAAAATGCATGGCCGGGTGCAGGAGCCCCTCACATCAATGCGATCAGACCGCCGCTTCAACCTGCAAGGTCATCGCATCGCCCCCACTGATGCGAACCGGCGTGCCCGCGGGCAAGTCGGGGCCGGTGACATCCCAGTACGCATCGGCGATCTGCACGCGCCCGCGTCCATCGACGATGGCCCGCTCCAGCGGTACCACCCGGCCAACCAGTGCAGCTGTGCGCCTGTTCAATGCCGGCTGGTCGCTGCTTTCATCTTCCCGGCCGCGGAACCAGGTGCGATATATCTGGATCGAGACAAAACTGAGCACCACGAACGCAATCGCCTGCGCGACCAAGGGGATGCCGGGGATCATCCACACCGCCACGAACAAGGCGACCGCGGCGAAGCCCAGCCACAGCATGAACGCGCCGGGTGCCAGCGCTTCCACCGCGAACAGCAGCATCGCCACTGCGGCCCAACCGAAGACGTCCCAGCGCATCGGTCAGGCGCCCGCCTTCGGCGCGGGCATTGCAGGGTTGCCGCCCGGCTTGCGATCCATGGCTTCGCGAGCGAGTTCGGCGATGCCGCCCAGCGAACCGATCATGCCGCTTGATTCCATCGGCATCAGTACGAACTTCTGGTTGGGGGCCTGCGCCAGTTCCTTGAACGCCTCAATGTACTTCTGCGCGACGAAGTAATTGATCGCCTGTACGTTGCCGCCGGCAATCGCGTCGGAGACCATCTGGGTCGCCTTGGCTTCGGCTTCGGCCAGGCGCTCACGCGCCTCGGCGGCCCGGAACGCGGCTTCGCGTTGGCCCTCGGCTTCCAGGATCGTCGCCTGCTTCTCGCCTTCGGCCTTGAGGATCGCGGCCTGGCGGAAACCCTCCGCCTCGAGGATGTTCGCGCGCTTCTCGCGCTCGGCCTTCATCTGCCGCGCCATCGAATCGATCAGGTCGCGTGGGGGCGCGATGTCCTTCAACTCGATGCGGTTGACCTTGATGCCCCACGGAAGGGTGGCCTGGTCGACCGCCATCAGGACCTTGGTGTTGATCTCGTCGCGCTTGGAAAGCGATTCATCCAGGTCCATGGAACCGATCGCCGTACGGATATTCGTCATCACCAGGTTGAGGATCGCGATTTCCAGCGTCGCCACCTCGTAAGCGGCCTTGGCTGCATCGAGGACCTGGAAGAACACGATGCCGTCGACCTTGACCACCGCGTTGTCCTTGGTGATCACGTCCTGGCTGGGTACTTCCAGCACCTGTTCCATCATGTTGATCTTGCGGCCCACGCCATACATCACCGGAAACAGGAAATGCAGGCCCGGGCTCAAGGTCTGGGTGTAGCGACCAAAGCGCTCGACCGTCCATTCATACCCCTGCGGCACCATTCGCACGGTCTTGAACAGGATCACCACGCCGGCGAAAAGCACGATCATCGCGAGTATCTGGACCATCGGACATTCTCCCTTGCAAGGATTCGAGTATAGGCGTCATGTCGCGCAGACGTTCGTGCGGGTGCGGGAGCGCCCGCTGGTGCGGGGATTGCCAGGATTGATCACTAGGATCGATCAGGCGAGGCTGGCTTCGACCTGGCTCCAGGCAACATCGTCGATGCGCTGCGAATCCTCCAGCACGTCGAAGTTCTGCAGCAGTTGCGAGACCTTCGATGCGCCAAGGATGACGGTGGATACGTTTGGATTTCGCAGGCACCAGGCCAGGGCGAGCGTCGAGGGCGCGATGCCCAGCGCGTGCGCGAGCGCCGTGTATCGGCGCAGCGCCGCGACGCGATCGCCCTGCAGACCACGCTGCAGCCAAGCGTAGCCCTCCTGCGCGAGCCGCGAGTCGGCGGGAATCCCGTCGTTGTACTTGCCGGTGAGCAGGCCGGAGGCGAGCGGAGAGAAAATCGTCGTGCCCATTCCGAATTCGGCATACAGCGGCGCGTATTCAATTTCGACGCGTTGCCGATCCAGCAAGTTGTACTGCGGCTGCTCCATGGTCGGCGGCTGCAGGTTTTGCGCCTGCGCGACACGATGGGCCTCGCGGATCTCGTCCGCACTCCATTCCGACGTCCCCCAGTACAGGACCTTGCCTTGCCGGATCAGGGTGTCCATCGCGGAGACGGTCTCTGCGATGGGCGTGTGGGGGTCAGGACGGTGGCAGAAGTACAGGTCGAGATAGTCGACGCGCAGGCGCCTGAGCGCGGCGTGGCAGGCATCATGGACGTGCTTGCGTGACAGCCCCTTCTGGGTTGGTCGCGGATCCTCGTGCGCACCGAAGAACACCTTGCTGGACACACACCAGCCATCACGAGGCAAGCGCAGGTCGGCCAGCACATCACCCATCACGCACTCGGCCTCGCCATGGGCATAGGTCTCCGCGTTATCGAAGAAATTCACGCCATGGTCCCAGGCCGCGGCAATCATCTCGCGCGCTCCACTGCGGCTCAGCTTGCCGCCGAAAGTCGCCCAGGAACCCAGTGACAAAGTGGACAGCTGCAGGCCGGAAGTTCCAAGTCGACGATATTGCATGGGAAGTGCTCGTTGCGATGACGCCTTGATTGTAGATGCGCCGGCACCAGCCGACGCGTCGGCGGTGCGTGGCTTCCCGTGTACGCGCACGCGCACTATCCTGCATGGAACCTCAGGGGAGTTACTGCGTGCCAATCCTGCAATCCGGCCTGCGCGATTTCTGGCAACGCCTGCTGACCCGGCCGGATGCGCTGATGCTGGAACTGGGCGCGGGCGGCGAACTCATCGTCGCGCGGCTCCGCGCACTGTTGGCGATGTTGTTGCTGTTGCTGCCTTTGATCAATTTGCTGAGTGGCGGCAAGTACAGCGAAACGATGATCGGCCTGGTCGGCGTGGTGTTGGCCATCGTGATGTCGCAGGTCTGGCTGGCTCTGGCCCGACAACAAGGGCGTTTCCTCTGGCTGCCCTATGCCACCGCTACCTATGACGTCACCCTGACCACCCTGGTACTGGTGGCGCTGGCCTTCGATTCGCCAGCCACCGGGCTCAACAGCATGGTGGTCTGGGTGTTCTACCTGATCTCGATCGCCATGACCGCCCTGCGCAATGATGGCCGGCTCACCTTGTACGCAGGGCTGCTGGCGCTGTTGCAGTACGCCCTGCTGGTGCTGCTGGTGTTCCTGCTGGTGGGCAATCCGGATCGCCTGGCATCCATCGAATACGGCACTGCCACCGTCTCCAACCAGGTGCAGCGGATGGTGCTGATCGCATTGATGACGGCACTGACCACCACGATTGTCTTTCGCATGCAGCGGCTGGTGGACATGTCCGGCACCGATGGGCTGACCGGCCTGCCGAACCGCACGTGGCTGGTGCACCGCTTCCCCAGCGTGGTGGATGCAGCCCGCGAAAGCGGCGGCTCGCTGTCGGTCTGCCTGATCGACCTGGACTACTTCAAGCGCATCAATGACGGGCTGGGCCACCTGGCTGGTGACCGCGCGCTGCGCCACGTGGTTGATGTGCTGCAACAGCAGCTGGAAGAAAAAGACTGGTTGACGCGCCTTGGCGGCGAGGAATTTGCCCTGCTGCTGCCGATGCCCCTGGGCCGCGCATGGGAACGGCTGGAATCGATGCGGCGCACCGTCGCCTCGCAGCCATTCCAGCCCGACAGCGGCGCGGACGTGATGCGGCTCACCTTCAGTGCCGGCATCGCAGTCTGGCCGCAGGATGGCGCCGATCTTTCCACACTGCTGCGGCGTGCAGACATCCGCCTGCGCCAGGCCAAGCAGGAAGGCCGCAACCGGGTGCTTGCTCGCGATCCCTGACGTGCACGCCACTTGTCAGCCTGATGCAGCATCTGGCCCTATTGCCGCGATTGCCGCCTCTGCCCTACCCTGCTGCGGCGGGTATTACCGATCCCGCATGACAGGGGATTCGATGTGAGCCTTAAACTGCGCCTGATCTTGATGAATTTCCTCCAGTTCTTCATCTGGGGCGCGTGGCTGATCACCATCGGCGCTTACTGGTTCCAGAACAAGCAATGGTCCGGGACGAGTTTTGGCGCGATCTTCTCGACCATGGGCATCGCATCCTTGTTCATGCCAGCGCTGATGGGCGTGGTCGCGGACAAGTGGGTCAACGCCGAGAAACTCTACGGCGCATTGCACCTGGCCGGCGCGGTGATGCTGTTCTTCGTGCCGCAGGTCAATGATCCGCACACCATGTTCTGGGTGATGCTGGTCACCATGATCTTCTATATGCCGACGATCTCGCTGTCGATCGCGGTGGCCTACAACGCGCTCAAGCAGGACGGCAAGGACGTCATCAACGATTACCCGCCGATCCGCGTGTGGGGCACGATTGGTTTTATCGCTGCGCTGTGGACCACTAGCCTGCTCAAGCTGGAAACGTCCGCAGGGCAGTTCTACATCGCCTCGGCGGCTTCCCTGGTGCTGGGAATTTATGCATTCAGCTTGCCGAAGGCCCTGCCAACGCTGGTGACGGGCGACAGCCGATCGATGCTGGACGTGCTGGGCCTGTCGTCTTTCCGCTTGTTCCGCGACCGCAACATGGCGGTGTTCTTCATTTTCGCGATGCTGCTGGGTGCCGCCCTGCAGCTGACCAATGCCTATGGCGATACGTTCCTGCACGACTTCGCCAAGGTCGACGCCTACAAGGACACGCTGGCGGTGAAATTTCCCGCCATCATCATGTCGATCTCGCAAATTTCAGAAACGCTGTTCATCCTCTCGATTCCCTTCGTACTCAAGCGATTCGGCATCAAGACGGTGATGACCGTCAGCATGCTGGCCTGGTTCCTGCGCTTTGGCCTGTTTGCCTATGGCGATCCGGGCCCGGGCCTGTGGATGATCGTGGCAAGTTGCATTGTTTACGGCATGGCGTTTGATTTCTTCAACATCTCCGGCTCGCTGTTCGTGGAGCAGCAAAGCGATCCGCGCATCCGCGCCTCAGCACAAGGCCTGTTCATGCTGATGACCAACGGCATCGGCGCGGTGTTGGGCAGTCTTATTGCCGGGTTTGTCATCGACCGGTTCTTCACTGCGCAAGGCTGCGATGACATGACGACGATATGCAAGGACTGGCAAGGCATCTGGACGGCATTCGCGCTTTATTCACTGGCGATGGCAATCCTGTTCGTGCCGTTGTTCAAGCACCGCCACGGCACTGGCGGAATGCCCCGCGCGCAGGCGCGCGCAGGCGTCCACGGCAAGACCGATGTCAGCCACCCCTGATCGCGGCGCCGCCGGCTGGCGGAAGGGCCGTGTCTGCGTGGTTGGATCCTTCAACGTTGACCACGTCTGGCGCGTCGCGTCGCTGCCACAACCAGGGGCTACCCTGGCCGGGGAGTACCGCAGCGGCCCCGGCGGCAAGGGTTTCAATCAGGCCATGGCGGCGCGGCGTGCCGGCGCCGAGACCAGTTTCGTGTGCGCGCTTGGCGGCGACCCCGGCGCACAACTCGCACGTGCGTTGTGCAGCGCGGACGGCATCGACCTGCGTGATACCGAGTGCGGACTGCCGACCGGCACCGCCGGCATCTACGTCGATGCACAGGGTCGCAACAACATCGTGGTTGGCGCTGGTGCGAATGCCTTGCTGGACCCTGGATTCGTCTCAGCGACCCTGGCATCGATCGAGGGCATCTTCGTGCTGCTGGTGCAGCTTGAATCACCGCTTGATTGCGTCCAGGGAGCGCTGCGGTTTGGCCGCCAGAGCGGTGCATTGAACATCCTCAATCCGGCCCCGGCCAATGCCACCATCGGCGGCGCCCAACTGGAACTGGCAGACATCCTGACCCCGAATGAAACCGAGTTCGCCGCCTTGCTGGGCCGTCACGTCGGCGAACGCATCGATCCCGATGACGTCGGCAGCCTGGACCAGGGCCGACTGCATGCGTTGTGCCGCCAGCTAGGCCACGACAGCACGGTGATCGTGACCCTCGGGGCAAGTGGCTGCTTTGTCTCGCATCCTGACAAGCAGTGGCGAGGCGACACCAGCGCGTACTGCCGGGTGCCCGCCGAGGCGGTGCGTGCCGTTGACACCACCGGCGCCGGCGATGCCTTCAACGGTGCGTTGGCTGCCTCCCTGGCGGGCCAGCCGCACCTGCCATTCAACGAGCACGTTCGCTTCGCAAGCCGCTATGCGGGCCTGTCCACCGAACGCGAAGGCGCCGCGCTTGCAATGCCGACCCGCCCGGAAATGGCGGCGCGCTTCGATCCGTCTTGACCGCTGCATTACCTCCCTTTGTCTATGGTGTGGGCGTGTCCACATCGCGCAAACGTGCCCGGAGGTAACCCGCATGGCAGGCCAGTTCGAAATCAGCAGTCGCACCGACGGTGAATTCCAGTTCAACCTGAAAGCCGGTAATGGCCAGGTGATCCTCAGCAGCGAAGGCTACAGCTCGCTCCCGGCCTGCCAGATGGGCGTCGAGTCGGTGCGCATGCACGCGGTCGATCCCGCCCATTTCGAATACAAGACCGCGAAGGATGGAAGTCCCTACTTCAGCCTCAAGGCCGGCAATGGGCAGATCATCGGCAAGAGCGAGATGTACAGCAGCTCCTCCGAGCGCGACAACGGCATCCAGTCAGTGATGACCGACGCACCGGGTGCCGAGCTCCTCGACGAGATCGCCTGATCAAGCAACGCTGGTTGCATGACAAAGCCCGGCCCCGGCGACGGGCTGTGTCATGGCGGACCGCCACCAACGATTGGGCACGACAGGCTGGCACTACACTGTCCCGATGCAGATCGGCCGCCATCGCATTGAGCCGCGCGTCATCCTCGCCCCGATGGCGGGCGTGACCGACAAGCCGTTCCGGCTGCTGTGCAAGCAGTTGGGCGCGGGGCTTGCCGTGTCTGAAATGACCACCAGCGATCCGCGTTTCTGGAACACCGCAAAATCGGTGCACCGCATGGATCACAGCGGTGAACCCGACCCGGTCAGCGTGCAGATCTCCGGCACTGTGCCGGCGATCATGGCCGATGCAGCCCGCCACAACGTCGAGCACGGCGCGCAGATCATCGACATCAACATGGGCTGCCCGGCCAAGAAAGTCTGCAATGCCTGGGCGGGTTCCGCCTTGATGCAGGAGCCGGCCCTGGTCGCACGCATCCTGGAGGCTGTAGTCGCTGCCGTGGATGTGCCGGTGACGCTGAAAATCCGCACCGGTTGGGACGCCGCCAATCGCAATGCGCCAGACATCGCGCGCATCGCCGAAGATGCCGGGGTTGCCGCGCTGGCGGTGCACGGACGCACCCGCGACCAGCAATACACTGGCAGCGCCGAATACGACACCATCGCCGCCATCAAGGCACGCGCGTGCATTCCGGTCATTGCCAATGGCGACATCGATTCACCGGAAAAAGCGGCCTGGGTCCTGAGCCAGACTGGTGCCGACGCAGTCATGGTTGGCCGCGCGGCGCAGGGGCGACCATGGCTGCTCGGTACGATCGCGCATTTCCTGGCGACCGGTGAACACGTGCCGGAACCATCGCTCGAACAGATACGGGCGATCCTGCTCGGCCATCTGCAGGCCCTGCACGATTTCTACGGAGAACAGATGGGCGTGCGCATCGCGCGCAATCACCTGGGCTGGTATGCGAAGGATCGACCGGAAAACCATGCATTCCGCTCGGTGGTCAACCAAGCGGTGAGCGCCGAGGCGCAGTTGCGACTGACCACCGTGTATTTCGATGCCCTGGTCGCGGGCGTCGTACCCGATATCTGTGCCGCGGCCTGATTCACCACCGCGCCAATGTCGGATCCGTCACAGCTCGGGGCCATGTGCGCGGCATTCATTGCGTCGGGCGCGCAACAACCTCCAGTTGTTGCGCGACAGGCCTTACCGGTGGGGCTTTCATGAATGGAAGAAGTCGACCTTTCCGTCGTCCAGGTCGTAGCGCGCGCCGACGATCTTCAGCTTGCCTGCCGCGATTGGATCCTCGATCAGCCTTCCGGAGATCTTCAACTTTTCCACCACGTTGACCACATGCTGGCGCACCGCGTTGTCGAGCCAGTCGCCTTCCTTGTCCCGGGTGGAGATCGCTGCAGGCAGGATCGGCTGCACCATGTCGCCGATCGCTCCCGGGTAAATCGTGCTGTCCTTGACCATCGACAATGCCGCGCTCACCGCGCCGCAGCGTTCGTGGCCCATGACCACGACCAGCGGCACGCCCAACTCCGCCACCGCGTACTCGATGCTGCCCAGGCCCTCTTGCGAGATCGAATTGCCAGCGACGCGGATGATGAACAAATCGCCAAGGCCACGGCCGAACAGCGCTTCCGGCGGCACCCGCGAGTCTGAACAGCTAACGAGTACCGCGAAAGGAGCCTGCGACTTGGCAATCTCCAGCCGGCGATCCCGGCGATTGGACTCCGGCGGCAACCGGTCGTCCAGGAACAGGCGATTGCCTTTCTTGAGCACATCCAGTGCCTGATTGGGAGTCAATGACGTCCGGATTTCAGCAGCCATGGCATGCGGGGCAACCGCAGCCATCGTTGCGCCGGCAGCCAGGACTTTCATCGCGCCGGAGCCAAAAAACGGTGCCGCCGCCACACCGCCAGTGCAGGCGCAAATTGCCGATAGGGCTCGGCGACGCGAAGGTGAGGCAACAGAAGGATCGCTCATAGCTTGAAACTCCCTTGATCGATGGAGAATGGTTCGGTGCGGTGGTTCAACCGTTACGTCGCGTCAAACCGCCATCATCGGTGTCGCACGCATACGTTTAGTTTATAACCCTGGTATTCACGAAAATGTGAGGGATTTACCCCGCGTAATCCCCGAATCGGCTCAATGCGCGTACGTCGCTCAGCCTGTATCATTGCCCACCCATCCTTTCATCCGAATCAAGGGATACGTCCCTGGAGCCCGCCTGATGTCCAGCTACCTTTTCACCTCCGAATCCGTGTCCGAAGGCCATCCGGACAAGATCGCGGACCAGATTTCCGATGCGGTGCTCGATGCGATCCTGCGCCAGGACAAGCGTGCCCGCGTGGCCTGCGAAACCATGGTCAAGACCGGCGCGGCGATCGTGGCCGGCGAAGTCACCACTTCGGCATGGGTGGACATCGAGGAACTGACCCGCAAGGTCATCAACGACATTGGCTATGACAACTCGCGGGTCGGCTTCGACGGCCACACCTGCGCGATCATCAACATGCTTGGCAAGCAGTCCCCTGACATTGCTGCTGGTGTTGACGGCAGCAAGAAGAAAGCGAAGAAGCCCGAAGACATGGGCGCCGGCGACCAGGGCCTGATGTTCGGCTATGCCTGCAACGAGGCGCCGGAGTTCATGCCCGCGCCGATCTACTACAGCCACCGCCTGGTCGAGCAGCAGGCCAAGGTCCGCAAGAGCGGCAAGCTGAAGTGGCTGCGCCCGGACGCGAAGTCGCAGGTCACCCTGCGCTACAGCGAGGACGGCCATCAGATCGAAGGGCTGGATGCGGTGGTGCTGTCCACCCAGCACGACCCGGACATAAAGCAGAAGGATCTCATCGAGGCCGTGCGCGAGCATATCCTCAAGCCGGTGCTGCCGAAGAAGTGGCTGGAAGCGTTACCGAAGAACAAGATCCACATCAACCCGACCGGGATCTTCGTGATTGGCGGGCCGGTGGGCGACTGCGGCCTGACTGGCCGCAAGATCATCGTCGACACCTACGGCGGCATGGCCCGCCACGGTGGCGGTGCGTTTTCCGGCAAAGATCCGTCCAAGGTGGATCGTTCCGCCGCGTATGCCGCGCGCTACGTCGCCAAGAATCTGGTTGCTGCCGGCCTGGCCGACAAGTGCGAAGTGCAGCTCAGCTACGCGATTGGCGTGGCCGAGCCGACCAGCATCTCGGTCACCACCTTCGGTACCGGCAACATCGCCGATTCGCAGATCGAAAAACTGATTCGCAAGCATTTCGACCTGCGCCCGTACGGCATCATCAAGATGCTCGACCTGATCCACCCGATCTACCAGCAGACCGCCGCCTACGGACACTTCGGCCGCAAGCCGAAGGACGTCACTTATACCGATGCCGCCGGCACGCAGCACAAGGCCACCGCCTTCTCCTGGGAGAAGACCGATAAAGCCGAGGAACTGCGCAAGGCTGCGAAGCTGAAGTAGCGGCTTCAGCCGCGACCACGCCGATGCAACACCAACGGGCCGCAGTGATGCGACCCGTTTTTGTTTGCACCCGGCGTCCGCCGATGCCAGCCGATCAATTGTCCGGAAACCGCAGCCAAGTCGCCGCATCCAGCTCCGGGGCAACCCGCAACAACGCATCGCGGCCGCGCTGCAAGCGTGACCGCCAGCCCGGCCCGCGCGCAACTAAGTCAGCCCACGCTTCATCGACTTGCCAGCGCGCCTGCACGCCCAGCACCGACAGCAAAGCCGCCGTCTGCTGCACATCCTTGTTGGATTTAGCGATCCGCGACGCCGGGCGTTCGCCGGCGACGATCAATTTGTGCAATGCATACCTCGCCGGATGCGGAATATTGACCAGCACTGCGCCAGCACTGTTCAACACCACGGCCTGCTGCACATCCTGAAGGAGATACTCCATGAATTTCAGCGGCTGCAATTTGATCCCCAGCTGCGGATGCCGGAACGGTTCATTGCCGCCGCGATGCAAGGGTGTGAGGAAATCCAGCTGGAATTCCGGGTCGCGCGGATCCAGATAGGTCGCCCCCGTGCCGCCGTCGGAATGCTCGATCGGCAGCAAGCCCATCTGCAGCGACTCGATCGCGGCATGCGTATCGATTTCGATGTTGGTTGGCAAGGCAATCTGCAGCTGCTTGCCGGCATGGGCGAAGTCCACGTCCTGGGTACGCTCGCCGCCTGCCCAGTGCACGCCCAGCATGTTGCCGAACGACAGGAACGCATGCGTCCCGACCAGCACGCCGCCGGCACGGAAGAACCCGTAATCCGACAGCCGTTGCACGACTTTAAAGTGCTTGAGCAGCACCGGCGCATTGCCCAACGCTAGCGCCGAGCGCGCCAGCGATTCGATTGCCTGGCTCGCGCCGCCGGCAGCGTGCGCGTCGATCAGCGCCCTGACCCGCTCCGAGTCGGGCCCGACATAGAGTTGCCGCAACTTGCCCGAGACCTCGGTCCACTGGAAATACCAGTAAAGCTTGCCCTTCACCTGCTTGCTGGCAAACGAACCGCGCAGGCTGGCCACCGAGCGCGTGAGCTCCGCACCGTGCGCGGCATCCAACACCTGCGCGTAGGCGGTCTGCGCGCTCATAGATAGCGGCTGGGCGTATGACATCGGCTGGTTATACTAGCTTTTGATCGAAATTAGTATAACCACCGGATGTGCCCGTGCCGTTGCTATCCTGCGGAATGGCGACGCGCCCCGGGAACAGTGCATCCGTGACATCCAAATACGCGCACCTGGAAAAGGACACCCTGATCCGCTTGCTTGAGCGGAACGATGCCGAGCAACCGCCCGGGCTGGTCTGGGAACGCCCGACCGATGCCGGCGGTGAGCTGGATCCGGAAACCGTGCGCAACCGTGACTTCGTCGCATTGGATCTGGACGAGTCGCTCAGCCATGGCGACGCGCCGTGGCATAACCTGATCATCGAAGGCGACAATCCTTCAAACGCCTCGAATCTGAAGAGAATCGACTGACGCCAATTGGCGATTTCGATTTCGCACAACTGCGGCTTGCGAGAGTTTGAGTCCATGACCACCCTCCATTGCTCGAAAAAACTCCTCAAACGCCTGCGCCAGCCGCCGAAGCTGCCGGAGCCGCCGCCAGGCGACAACCCGCTGGGCGCCTGGTATGCGGACATCGATTTCATCGACCGCAATCCCTATGTGGTGCTGATGAACGCGGCTACCGGTACCGTGCTGGTGCTGCCGGGCCTGGTGGCGGACCTGAAACAGCTGCATGTCATGGCTGCACGCCAGTTGGCCGGGTTGTTGGAAGAATGCGGGATCGATGGCCCGTTGGCGCAGGCCGAACTCGATGCACTGAGTCAGCCCTTCGTCTTCGCACACAACAGCAACCGCAGCCTGGTGGCGTCGATGAACCAGCGTAAATTCCTGGTCTGGTCGCTGATCGCGCACAACGGGTTGAACGCGTTCGAGGTCGCGCTGCGCGAGCTGGAGACACCGTTCAGCCGCAAGGATCTGGGCCGGGCTTTCCACTTTGCCGCCGACCTGCTGCGCCAGCACTTGCGGCCGGCAGCGAAGATCCTGCCGTTCCGTGTGTCGTCAGCGACGCATTGATCGGAAAAGGGGCCAGAGTCAATTTTGCGAAGAGAAAATCGGTTTCCTGACAGACCCTAAGCAAATTTACTCTGGCCCCTTTTCTTTGGCCGGACAGGCGCGCTTTTCGATTCAGGCGCCGGCGGCATTTCTGGCGCGGCTACTCCAAGCTCCCAGCGGCATCCAGGACGTCAGCTAACCCAGCCATAACTCCTCACCGCGTATCCTTGGCCGAATGAGCTCAAGCCAATTCGGTCCGGAAGGGACCGTTAAGTTCGACGAGATGCATGCCGCCGACGGCAGTGTGCGTCCCCACTATCGTGCATTCAACGATTGGGTCAAGCGCACCCCGCAGCCGATGCTCGACCACAAGCGGCGTGAGGCGGAGATTTCCTTCCACCGTGTCGGCATCACCTTTTCCGTATATGGGGAAGAACTCGGCAACGAGCGCTTGATCCCCTTCGACATCGCCCCGCGCATCGTGCCGGCGGGCGAATGGCGGATGCTCGAGGCTGGGCTGCGCCAGCGCGTGCATGCGCTCAACCTGTTCCTGGGCGATATCTATGGCGAGCAGCGCATCCTGAAGGCCGGCTTGATCCCGCCCGAGCTGGTCACCGGTAACGCCCAGTACCGCCCGGAAATGCACGGGCTGAAAGTGCCGGGAAACATCTATTCGCACATCTCCGGCATCGACCTGGTGCGCGCGGGCGACGGCGAGTACTACGTGCTGGAAGACAACCTGCGGGTGCCGTCTGGCGTGTCCTACATGCTTGAAAACCGCCGGATGATGGCGCGGCTGATCCCCGACCTGTTCGCGCGCCAGCAGATCGCGCCGGTCGAGCGCTATCCCGACGCGTTGCTGGAAATCCTGCGTGAGGCCGCGCCAGCGAATGTCGAGAATCCGATCGTCGCGGTGCTGACGCCCGGCGCTGCGAATTCGGCCTACTTCGAACACGCCTTCCTCGCCCAGCAGATGGGCGTGGAACTTGTGGAAGGCGCCGACCTGTTCGTGCGCGACGACATGGTCTACATGCGCACCACCCGTGGGCCGCAACGCGTGCACGTGGTATATCGGCGCATCGACGACGACTACCTGGATCCGCGCGTGTTCCGCTCCGATTCCATGCTCGGCGTGCCGGGCATGTTCGGTGCATATCGCGCCGGCAACTTCACCATCGCCAATGCACCTGGCACCGGCGTGGGCGACGACAAATCGGTGTATCCCTACGTGCCGGAGATGATCCGCTTCTACATGAGCGAGCAGGCGATCCTGCACAACGTGCCGACCTACCAGCTGCGCAAGCCGGACGACCTGCGCTACACGCTTGAGCACCTGGCGGAACTCGTGGTCAAGGAAGTCCATGGCGCCGGCGGCTACGGCATGCTGGTCGGCCCGGCCTCGACCAAGGCCGAGATCGAGGACTTCCGGCAACGCATCCTCGCCGAACCCGCCAAATATATCGCGCAGCCCACGCTGGCGCTGTCGACCTGCCCGACCTTCGTCGAGAGCGGACTGGCACCGCGCCACATCGACCTGCGCCCGTACATCCTGAGTGGCAAGAGCATCCACGTGATCCCCGGCGGACTGACCCGGGTCGCGCTACGCGAGGGCTCGCTGGTAGTGAACTCCTCGCAGGGCGGCGGCACCAAGGACACCTGGGTGCTGGAGGGTGACAACCCCGGGATGTACAGCGTGGGGAACAATTGATGCTGTGCAGGACCGCAAACGATCTGTATTGGGTGTCGCGCCATATCGAGCGCGCCGAGAACACCGCACGCCTGCTGGACGTCACCCAGCGCATCGCGATGCTTCCTGAGCGGCTGGATCGGGGCAAGGCGCAGGCCGCGCCCTGGCGCCGCGCACTCGAGGCGGTCGACGCCGTGGACGAATTCACCGCCCGCAAGGTGAGCATGGATGCCGCAACCGTCACCCAGCACCTGCTGCTGTCGCCGGACAACCCTGCCTCGATCTTCAGCTGCTTCCATTCCGCGCGCGAGAACGCACGTGCACAACGTGGCGCGATCACAGCCGAGATGTACGAAGACCTCAACACCTCGTGGCTGGAGATACGCGATCTCAGCGCGGAACAGGTCCAGCGCGAGGGCACAAGCGCCACCCTGGAATGGGTGAAGAGCCGCTCGGCGTCGTTCCGCGGGGTCACCATCGGCACGCTCGGGCGCGGCGAGGGCTATCACTTCCTGCGCCTTGGGGTGTTCATCGAACGCGCCGAATGGGCGATCCGCCTGCTCGATGTGGTCGGCAGCGACGTCCCCGAGAACGACGAAACCCACGACGCCGTGCAGTACTTCCAGTGGAGCGCGCTGTTGCAATCGCTGTCGGCATTCGAGACCTATCGGCGCTTGTATCGCGATTCGGTCAACCCCGGCACGATTGCCGAGTTGATGTTGTTGCAGGCCGACAACCCGCGCTCGCTGCAGACCTGTGCACATACCCTGCATGGCGTGCTGCGTACCCTGGCTGGCGGCGAAGCACTGGAAGTGGTGCGCCAGGCGGGAGCGCTGTCGGCGCAGTCGGAGTACGCACGCATCGACGAGATCATCGCCGGTGGCCTGCAACCATGGCTGGAGGACGCAATGGCACGCTTGATCAAGCTTGGCAACGAAATCCATCGCCAGTTCATGTCGGCTGCCGACATGCGCCAAGGACAGGTTCAATCACATGGACATCGGTAACACCCGCGGCGTGCGGATTGGGATTGCGCTCCAACTCGGGCAGACTCGCCATCCAGGTTTCGGAACGCCCAAAACGCCATGACCTACTGCATCGGCCTGAACCTTGACGAAGGGATGATCTTCGCCTCCGACTCGCGCACCAACGCGGGCGTCGATGACGTGCGCGGCGCCAGCAAGATGCGCATCTTCCAGGTCGACGGCGACCGCGTGATCGTCACCCTGTCCGCGGGCAACCTGTCGACCACGCAGAACGCACTCAACCTGATCGAACATCGCGCGAAACACGAGCCGCAACGACCGGGCATCTACAACGCGCGTTCGATGTTCGAGGTCGCACAGCACATCGGCGATGCCATGCGCGAAGTGCGCGCGCGCGACGACGGCTACCTGGCCGGCCGCAACATCGACCCGTCCGGCACGTTTATTGTTGGCGGCCAGGTCAGCGGTGAAACACCGCGCCTGTTCCTGGTGTACTCGGAAGGCAACTACATCGAGTCCTCGCTCGAGTCGCCCTACTTCCAGTCCGGCGAGATCAAGTTCGGCAAGCCGATCCTGGACCGGGTCATCACCCGCCAGACCTCGATGACCGAGGCTTGCAAATGCGTGCTCGTGTCGTTCGACTCGACCATGCAATCCAACCTGTCAGTCGGGCCACCGTTGGACGTAGCGCTGTACCGCACGAACTCATTGGTACCGGGGGCGCGCTTGCACCTGGAGGCGTCGGACCCCTACCTGCAGTCACTGCATACACAGTGGAATCACATCCTGCGAAGCGGCATACAGGATCTGGAAGGCCCGGACTGGCTGGCGGACGGCCCAGCCTGAACGGCAAGACATCCTTCCATCGCGATCCTGCGATATAATCCCGCTCCCACCGAGGGGCGCTGCAAGTCCGGATGCCGTCAAGGCATGCCGGAATCAGGCTCGGCGGGTTCTCCACGCGACAACGGCGCCCGGTTTGCATTCACCCCCGCTCTGCCGCAACGGCGAGCATAGAAACCGGAGCAAGACCATGAACGCGCAACTCAAGACTTTCAGTACCGACGGCGACTACAAGATCGCCGACATCTCGCTGGCCGATTTCGGCCGCAAGGAAATCGACATCGCCGAGCATGAGATGCCGGGCCTGATGTCGATCCGCCGCAAGCATGCCGACGCCAAGCCGCTGGACGGCGTGCGCGTGACGGGTTCGTTGCACATGACCATCCAGACTGCGGTACTGATTGAAACCCTCAAGGACATCGGCGCCGACGTGCGCTGGGCGTCCTGCAACATATTCTCCACCCAGGACCACGCCGCCGCGGCGATCGCCGCGACCGGCACGCCGGTGTTCGCCTGGAAAGGCGAGTCGCTCGAGGAATACTGGGACTGCACCCTGGACGCGCTGACCTTCACCCTGGCCGACGGCACCCAGACCGGACCCGAACTCGTGGTCGATGACGGTGGTGACGTCACCATGCTGATCCACCAGGGCTTCGAGCTCGAGAACGGCTCGAAGTGGGTTGACGAAAAGCCGGCTTCGCATGAGGAAGGCGTGGTCAAGGCGCTGCTCAAGCGCGTCGCTGTCGAGCGCCCGGGCTACTGGGCCCGCGTGGTCAAGGACTGGAAGG
>JBBQHK010000017.1:0-50993 GCA_038323895.1 Lysobacterales bacterium
CAGCAGGCTGTCCTGCATCGGCACGTTGAAGTTGGGCGTCCACAGGTCCTTGCCGCGGCGGTACTTGCCATTCCACGAGTGGACGAATTCGTGCGCCAGCAGGTCGGTAAAGCCGGTCTTCTCTTTCCAGTCGGTGAAGTAGTCGGTGCCGACGCCGTTCTCGCTGGAACGCTGGTGCTCCAGGCCATTGCCACCCATCTGCCCGGACAGCGAGAACAGGAACTGGTAGTGGTCGTAATGCTGCGCGCCGAACAGCTTCAGTGCCTGCTCGACCATCGCCTTGTGGAGCTTCACCTGTTCAGGCTTTGCTTCCAGGAACTTGGCGGCATCGGCCACCACGCCCAGCTTGACCGGTACCTTGCTGCCGGTCGGGGTAAGGTCGATGTTCTTCGCATGGCGGCCTGCATACACAGGCGAATCGACCAAAATGTCGAACGGCACGTCCTTGTAATCCAAGGTGTTGCCAGTGCGCCCATCCTCATGCAAAGCGGTGAACGCGGTCCAGCCGGCGGGATAGGTGACGCGGGCATCAAACATGATCTGGTGGGTGTAATGCCCGGCCGGGTACAGCGCGGCCGACAGGAACTGCAGGTTAAGCATGTTCGGCGTCATTACCACGCGCCCCTGCGTCCCATTGGTGGGCGTCAGGAAGTCGAACTCCGCGGTGATGTCGGTCACGTCAGCGGGCACGTCGATGTGGAATGCGGCTATGTTCAGTGGGTTGCGCTTCCAGTCCAGCTTCTGGCCATTGGCCTTGAACGTGATGCCGGCGATCTTGTCGATGGCATTTTTCGGCGAATGCCCACCCGGCACCCACAGCGGATACAGCAGGGTCAGCGGGCCGGCCTGTACCGGGATGGTCTGCTTGACCCTGAAGATGCGCTGGGCAAGGTTGGTGGCATCCACCTCCAGCTTGATCGTCCCGGGATAGGGCACGTCACGCGGCGGAGGGATGTCCTGTGCGGATGCGCCAGCTGCGAGCAGCGGGGCAAGGGCAAGGCACAACAGTCGTGGACGCAGCATCGATGACTCCGGGAACGGGCAAACCTTGGATCGTACCCGTTCGTCACGTCCGCGCCCCCCGGCCCAAGGCCATGGACGCTGCGTTAAGCATCACGACTGCACCCTAGCGCTCAACCCACCATCGCCTTGCAAGGACACCATCATGTCGATCCGCCTGCTTGCGCTTCCTGCCGTGGCACTGCTTCTGAGTTCCTGCGCCACTCCGGCCACTCCGCCATCTGCAACGGCATGCAATGCCGAAGCGGTGCAGGCTTTCGTCGGACGTGCCGCCACCGGAGACACCGTGGACGCCGCGCGCCTGGCTGCCGGCGCAGAGCTCGTACGGGTGATCAAGCCCGGCCAGATGGTCACCCTGGATTACCGTAGCGAGCGGTTGAATCTCTACCTCGATGCCGCTGGCGCAGTTGAGCGTGTCAGCTGCGGTTGACGTCGCATCAGGCTTGAGTCGCGCAGGGTAAGCGCATCCTCGCTGGGCCAACGTCGCTGCGTTGCTGAATCTCAAGTATCGCCGGTCAAACCCTGTCGTCGACGCCACGGACCCCGGACTGCCTGGCGCATCGCGCGCAGCAATAGAAGACGCCATCGTGTTCCGCGCCATGGCCAATCACCTTGCACCCGCAATGTGCGCAGATGGGCGCCAGCATGTGGATCGCGCACTCGAACGAATCAAAGGCCAGGACATGGCCGTCGGCGCTCGTGACGGTGAATGCCTTGTCGTAGTCGTTCCCGCACACCGCGCAAATGGTCATGTTGCTTTTCTCCAGCAGCTCCAAACGTGCCGTCGAGTGTGCCGCCACCGGCGGCCACGGCAGGTGAAGTCCGGCACGAGATTCAGTGCACTGGCTCCGCTTCAACCTTCGCAGGAAGACGCGCGGCATCGGTGAACCGCCATGTCACCAGCCACGCGACTATCAGCAGCACGGCAGCAATCAGGAACGGGATGCCCGGCAGCTTCACCGGCGCCGCGTCGCTGACGAAGAAGCCGAAGGAGCCCGCGAAGATCACCGGCGCAACGATGCCGGCCAGCGCAACCAGGCTGGTCAACGCACCCTGCACCCGACCCTGCTCATCGCCGCCTACCTGGCGGGTGATCAGCGACTGGATGGCAGGCGCGGCGATTGCCCACAACGCGCTGATCGGCAGGCCAAGCAGGAAGATCCAACCCACGCCAGCGAAGCCGTACACCGCGAACCCGACCGCGCCGCACGCCAACCCCAGCAACACGGCGCGCCGCTCACCCATGGCTTTGACCAGGCGACCAACCAGCGCGACGTTGACGATCACGCTGAGCACGCCGACCACCGCCAGCACGTATCCCACTTCTTTCTGCCCCCAGCCATAGCGGTAGTCTCCGTACAGCACGAACACACTGGAATACACGTAGTGCGCCAGGTTGGCGATGAAGATCACCGCCGCCAGGCCAAACACCTGCGGATAGCCGCGCAGCAACTTGAGTGACCCCACCGGGTTGGCATGCGACCAGTCGAAGCGCTTGGTCCGTTTTTCCACCGGCAGTGATTCGGGCAACACGAACAGCCCGTAGCAGAAGTTCAGCAGCGCCAATCCGGCCGAGAACCAGAATGGCAGCCGGAGGTCGATGTCGCCCAGCACGCCGCCAATGAGCGGGCCGGCCACGAACCCCACGCCGAATGCCGCACCGATCATGCCGAATCCCTTGGCGCGCCCTTCCGGGGTGGTCACATCGGCGATGTAAGCGTTCGCAGTCGTGAAACTGGCCGCGGTGGCAGCCGAGATGATCCGCCCCACGAACAGCCACGCCAGGGTCGGGGCCAGCGCCATGAACACGAAGTCCAGGCCCAGGCCAAGGCAGGACAACAGGATCACCGGCCGGCGCCCGTAGCGATCGGACAATGTGCCCTGGATCGGGGAACATACGAACTGGATCAACGCGAACGTCAACCCGAAGCCCCCCACCCACCACGCAGCGGTGGAAATGTCGCCGCCCACCATCTGCTGGACCAGGTGCGGCAGCACCGGAATGATCACGCCGAACGCCAGTACGTCGATCAACACGGTGATGAAAATGAAAGCCAGTGCCGCCTTGCGGGCGCCGGGCGCGACGGATGCGTTCAAGCGGTAGTCTCGATTGGTGATGTCGCGCGGGCAGTCAAAGCGGGCCGTCTAGGCAGGTGTTGCTGGCCTGCAGGCAGGTCAGTGGGCGAAGGCGTCGGCGGCCAGCAATGAAGCATGCTCGCGGACGTCCTCGGGCCAGCGTGCGAGCGCCTCTTCGAAGCGGACGATGTTCCCCGCGAACAGCGCACGGGTCGCATCTTCATACCCCGGCAAATCACCGCCAAGTGCATGCATGAACCGATAGGCGGCTTCCTGCGCCAGCCGCCAGCGGTCGCCATCGGCGCTCACCTTGCGTGCGTCTTCCACCATTCGCCGCAATGCCACCGAAGCACCGCCGGGCTGTGCGCCCAACCAGTCCCAATGGCGAGGCAGCAAGGTGATCTCGCGGGCAACCACGCCCAGTCGCGGACGCCCGGGGCCGCGTGCCGGCGCTGGAACCGAGGCCGCCTCATCGGCGTCCTCCGCGACGGCATTGAGCGTGCGCAACAGATCGCCCGCCGGCAGCTCAAACGGCAGTTCAACGACAACACCCGTGGCGTCCTCGAACACCAGGATCGACTGGCCAGGTTCGCTGTCGAACACCTGCTTGGCTTTCAGGGCGACATGGCGCAGCTCGCCGCTGGCAATCCGGTTGGTGCCGGCAAAGGCAGTACAGCGCAGGGAGGGCGCGGGCATGGCGGGTCTCCGTGACGGAGATGCATATTGCCCGGGTTAAATCAATCCATCAATCCGGCTGCTGTTCGCGCCAATTGCGGGGGAGCCGGTTGTGGATCGCAGTCGCTGCGATCGCTGCATGTCCAACGCCCACGCTGATCTGGTTGAGCGCACTCACCACGTCACCGATGGCATACAGCCCATCGATACTGGTCTGCATCTCCGAATCCACCACCAGCTCATCGTTGTCGTCGACCTGCGCGCTCAATGAAATCGCCAGTGCGGATTGCGCCAGGCTGCCCAGCACCGGATACAGGGTGTCGAACGCATGCTCGCCGTCCTCTGTGGTGACCGTGCACCCTTCTTCATTGCAGCGCATCGCGTCGGGTGTCGACAGCAACGGCACGCCGGCCACCTGCGCCAGCCGGGCGCACTCGGCGGATGGATCGCCTGGCTCACTGCGGATCGCCGTCACCCGCCGCGAGAACGTGCGCAGGAACAGCGCATGCCGGATCGCCTCGTCGGCCGGGGCCAGTACCGCGATGCGTTCATCACTGGCTTCGTAGCCATCGCATATCGCGCACAGGCGTACCGCATTGGATTCAATTCCCGCCTTCAACCCGTCCATGGCCGGCATCACGTCGACCACGCCAGTGGCCAGCAGCACTTGGCGCGCGCGCCAACGGCGACCATCATCGGCGGTCGCCACGAATCCGTCGCCATCGCGCTCAAGGCGCGCCACGAGCCCGTGTTCGATGCATGCACCGTAGCCGGTCGCCTGCGCGCGCAGTTTCGCCAGCAATGCGGAACCGGTGACGCCGAACGGGAAGCCCGGGCAATTATGGCTTTCCGGAATCCAGCGTGCGCGGCTATTCCCGGCGTCCACGACCAGGAACTCGCGGCGGAACCGCGCAAGGTAGGTCGCTGCAGTCAGCCCGGCCGGACCGGCGCCCACGATGAGGCAGTCCAACAGCGGGCCGTTCGGCAACGGGCTGTCCGGCACCGGCGCGTCAGCGTCCAGCGCCGACATCGATGAAACGCAGGAACTCGGCGCGGGTGCGTGCGTCCTCGCGGAAGCTGCCCAGCATCTTGGAGGTGATCATCGAGACGCCGCGCTTGTGCACGCCACGGGTGGTCATGCACTCGTGGGCACCCTCCACCACCACACCCACGCCCAGCGGCTGCAGCGCGCGCTCGATGCAGCCGGCGATCTGCGCCGTCATCTTCTCCTGCACCTGGAAACGCTTGGCATACGCCTCCACCACTCGCGCCAGCTTGCTGATGCCGACTACCTTGCCGTTGGGCAGGTAGCCCACGTGCACCTTGCCGATGATCGGCGCCATGTGATGCTCGCAATGCGATTCATATTCGATGTCGCGCAGCACGATCAACTCGTCGTAGCCGCACACTTCCTCGAAGGTGCGCGCCATGTATTCGTCCGGGTCCAGGGCGTATCCCTTGAACCATTCTTCGTAGGCCTTGGCCACCCGCTTGGGTGTATCCAGCAGGCCTTCGCGAGCAGGGTCCTCGCCAGCCCAGCGCAGCAGAGTGCGCACGGCCGCTTCGGCTTCATCGCGGCTGACGTCGTTGCGACTGTCGCTCATGGGTGCTCCGGCGAAAAAGAAGTGTGGCGGATCATGTTAAACCAGCACCTGCGATACGCCCGATGAAGGAGGTCGCCGCGACACGCGTCGCGTCGTCTATGGATCAGCGATATTCGGGGTTGGGATGGTCAAACCGACAGCCCGCATCCCACTTGTCGCGCTGGTTGCCGTGTGCAGGAATGCCGCCGGCGTCCTTCAGCAGCCTTGCCAGGTGCATCAGGTTCCAGGCCATGAAGGTGGTGTTGCGCTGGGTGAAGTCGTTGTCGTAGCCGGCGCCCTCATCGCCGTAGGACTTGCCCGGGCCCGCTTCACCGATCCAGCCGGCATCGGCCTGTGGCGGGATCACGTAGCCCAGGTGCTGCATTGCGTACTGCAGGGTCATCGCGCAATGCTTGATGCCGTCCTCGTTGCCGGTGACCAGGCAGCCGCCGACCCGGCCGTAATAGATGTACTGGCCCTTGCCGTTGAGCTTGCCGGACTCGCCGTACAGGCGCTCGATCACCCGCCGACACACCGAGCTTTCCTCGCCCAGCCAGATCGGCGTGCACAGCACCAGGATGTCGGCCGCCATCACCTTCTTGCGCAGCCTGGGCCAGTCGTCGCGCTCGAAGCCGTGTTTGGTCATGTCCGGCTGCACACCGGGCGCCAGGTCCAGGTCGACGGCGCGCACGATGCCGACCTTGACCTTGTTGGCGCGCATCACGCCGGCTGCGACGTGGATCAGGCGCTCGGTATGCGAGGTTTCTCCGCCGCTGCGTTTCAGTGTGCAGTTGATGAACAGCGCGCGCAGGTCATCGTAATGGGCGGGCGGTGCGGGCGACGTTGCCTGCTCGCTGGTCGAGTCGTCTGACTTGCGCTTGTCTGCCATCGTCGATCTCCTGGTTGGCGGGTCTTGCCGGAGTGGCTGGAGCCGCCCGCACGAACGACCCGCGCGAAAGAGCCGTGTCAGGCGCGCTGCAGCAGCCGCAGCCCGAACCAGTCCTTCGGGTCATTCCAGCCACGCACGACCTTCAATCCCGCCTCGGCGGCCATGGCTGCGAAACCGGCGTCGGTGTACTTGTGGCTGTATTCGACTTGCATCGCCTCGCCATCTGCGAAATCGAAACTGCGGCCCTGGACCGTAACGGCCTGCGGTTTGAGGCTGACCAGGAACGTTTCGATGCAGCCACGCTCGGCCGTGTAGCGCGCGCGATGGGTGAATCCCTCCAGGTCGAAATCGCTGCCGATGTCGCGGTTGAGCCGCGCCAGCAGGTTGAGGGTGAAAGCCGCAGTGACGCCGGCGGCATCGTTGTAGGCGGCTTCCAGAATGTCCGGTGCCTTTTGCAGGTCGATGCCGAGCAGCGCGCCGCCACGGTCGCCCATGGTCTGGTGCATCGCGCGCAGCAAGCGCAGCGCCTCGGGATTGGTGAAGTTGCCCAGGGTCGAGCCGGGGAAGAACACCAGCGCATGCTCGGCCTCGCGCGCAGGCATGGGCAGCGGCACCGGCTGGGTGAAGTCGGCCAGTACCGGCAATACCTCGACATCATCGAACTCCCGGTCCAGGCGTTCGACGCTGGCCAGCAATGCGGTGCGCGAGATCTCGATCGGCGTATAGGCGACCGGATCGTCGAGCGCGTCGAGCAGGATGCGGGTCTTGCGACCACTGCCGCTGCCGTACTCGACCACATGCGCGCGCGGCCCGACTTCGTCGGCGATCTCGGCGCTGCTGGCTTGCAGCAGTGCCAGCTCGACGCGCGTCAGGTAGTACTCCGGTTGATGGGTGATCTGCTCGAACAGCTCGGAGCCGCGTTTGTCGTAGAAATATTTCGACGGCAGCCGCTTGGGCGTTTGCGACAACCCTGCGAGCACGTCGCCACTGATGTCGTCGGGACTGGGATGCAGGTCGGTCAGCGTCAGAGCGGCACTCAAGGCATGTCCTTTGCGAGGCGCAGACCGGAGAATTGCCAGCGATCTGGTGGATAGAAGAAGTTGCGATAACTGGCGCGCAGGTGGTCGGAAGGGCTCGCGCAGCTGCCGCCACGCAACACCCATTGACCGCACATGAACTTGCCGTTGTATTCGCCCAGCGCTCCGGGCAAGGAACGGAATCCCGGGTAAGGCATATACGCGGTTGAGGTCCACTCCCAGACGTCGCCGAACATCTGCTGCAGCCCGCCTTCACTTTCACCGGCCAGCGGATGCAACGCATCAGAGTCAACAAAATTCCCCTGCACCGGAAGCGTTGACGCAGCGTTTTCCCACTCGGCCTCGGTCGGCAGGCGCGCGCCGGCCCAACGCGCAAACGCATCGGCCTCGTAGTAGCTCAAGTGGCTGACCGGTCCATGCGGGTCGATGTCGCGCATGCCGCCCAGGGTGAATTCCCGCTCGCAGTCATCCGTCCAGTACAGCGGGTGCGCCCACGCCTCGTCCTGCACGCGCGACCAGCCTTCGCTCATCCACAGGCCCGCATTGCGATAGCCACCGTCGCTGATGAAAGCGCGGTATTCGGCATTGCTGACCGGTCGGCTTGCCAAGGCATGCGGATGCAGCAACACCCGGTGCCTCGGCGCTTCGCTGTCGAAGGCGAAGGTGTCATGCGCCGGCCATGCGGACGCACCGATCTCGACGATGCCTTCGCTGCCGGTGATCCAGTCCAGCGGAGCCGGCTGCACCGCGCGCGCGCGCGACTGCTGTAGATCTTCCCGATACGCCGGCCGCAACGGATTGCAGGACAACGCGTGCTTGATGTCGGTCAGCAGCAACTCCTGGTGCTGCTGCTCGTGGTGCAGGCCCAGGGTGATCCGTTGCAGGGCCTCGTTGTCGAAGTCGCCGCGTTCGAACCCGCGTGCCATCCGCGCATCGACCTCGTCGCGATAGGCCAGCACCTGTGCCAGGCCGGGCCGGGTCAACAGGCCGCGTTGCCGACGCGCATGCATCGGACCGACGCTGTTGTAGTAACTATTGAACAGGTAGTCCCAATCCGCGTGCACCGCGCGGTACCCGTCACGCATGCCAAGCACGAACTGCTCGAAGAACCAGGTGGTGTGCGCCAGATGCCACTTGCTCGGGCTTGTGTCATCCATGCTCTGCACGGTCGCGTCTTCCGGCGACAACGGCGCGGCCAGCGCGCGCGTGCGTAAACGCACGCTGCGGTAACGCACAGTGGACGCCGTGCCGTCAGGTGATGGTTCCGGGGGTGCGGTAGTGCGGGAACGCTCAGGGGAGGTCGTGGTGGCGGGCATGCGGGCAGGCTCTTTGGCTCGAAGGCAGGATACGGAACCGGTATTCAGCACGGGTGATGGCTGCGCGCACGCATGAAAGATAGAGTCCGGTGATGACGATCCCCATTCCAGTCCCCAGCGAAGGAACGAGCCTGCGCGGATTGTTCGCACTGCCAGGGGACATGCTGTATCTGGACAGCGCCGCGCACGGGCCGCCCTTGAAATCAGTGCGGGCGGCGGCACTCGCCGCCTTGCAGCAAGCCACGACGAGCTGGCTCGGTGGTGCGCATTGGCGCGAAGATGTCGAGCGCGTGCGCAGCCTGGCGGCACGGCTGTTCGACGGCGACGCCGATGCGGTGGCGATGATCCCGTCAGCTGCCTATGGCCTGAGCGTGGCAGCGCGCAACGTGCCGTTGCAGGCAGGCCAATCGGTGCTGGTACTCGAAGGCCAGTTCCCGTCCAATCTGCTGCCGTGGCGGGGACGCTGCGCCGAAGTCGGCGCCTGTCTGGTATTCGTCCGTCGCGAGGACGGCCAGGACTGGACCGCTGCCGTTCTCGACGCGCTGGACGCGCATCCCGACGTTGGCGTGCTCGCCCTGCCGCAGGCGCACTGGCGCGACGGCAGCCTGTTGGATCTCGCGCGCATTGCAGACCGCGCCCGCGCACGCGGCGCCAGCCTGGTGCTCGACCTGAGCCAGAGCCTGGGCGTGTTGTCGGTGGACCTGGAGACCTGGCGGCCCGACTTCGTCGTCGCCGTCGGTTACAAATGGCTGCTGGGCGGTTACGGACTGGCCTGGATGTGGGCAGCACCGCGATGGCGCGCCCAGGGCCAGCCGCTCGAGCAAGGCTGGATGGCGCATGACTGCGATTCGCTATGGCAGCC
Organism: Lysobacterales bacterium; assembly: GCA_038323895.1. Classification (GTDB taxonomy): domain Bacteria; phylum Pseudomonadota; class Gammaproteobacteria; order Xanthomonadales; family Xanthomonadaceae; genus Thermomonas. The sequence goes on from JBBQHK010000017.1 coordinate 9,459, forward strand.
GGGCAGCCGCGGCGATGTCTTGCCCTTGCCCGGAGCACGCCGCTTTGATGCGGGCGGCGTTTGCGATGCACTGCGCTTGGCGATGGCCGAAGCCGCCCTCGGACAGGTATTGGACTGGGGTGTTGGTGCCATCGCCGCGCAACTGCAACTACGTACTGCTGCACTGGATGACGCACTGGACCGGCATGGATTGGGCGCACTGCGTACGCACGACCACGCGCCGCATATCTGTGGCGTGCAACTACCACCGCAGCGGGCCGACGCGGTGGTCCGCGCCTTGTCCGACGCACGCATCGTCAGCACCGTTCGCGACAACTGGGTACGAATCGCTCCGCATCTGCATGCCGGAATCGAGGAGATGTCGCGACCTGTCGAGGTCATCGCCGGGGCGCTTTGACGCGTCAAGAAGCTGCGACGTTTCGTTGCGCAACCGCGGCGCTGACATGCCGATCCGCACTGGCAAGCGATCGCCGCAGGCCACAGAATCGGCTTGCACCCTCAGACATTTGAAGCACTGAAAGGAATACAGATGCCGCCAGTCCTGCTGCGTAACCTGCTTGCCCTCGCCGTGGCGATGAGCCTGGGCCTGCCCGCGTGTTCCAGACCTTCCGGTGATAGCGCAACCCCAGCCGTCGCCATGCCGACTGCCGCGCCCAGTGCCGAGCAGGTCAAGGCCGAGTCCGCGCGCCTTAACACGTGGTTCGACGCGCAGTACGAGGAACAACTCAGGTTCAGCCCGATCCAGCTCAGCTTCCAGGGCCGCAAGGATCTCAACGACCAGCTGGACGACATGTCCGAGGCCGGCATCCGCAAGCAGGAAGCGTTGATTGCTGCGTCAGTGAAAGCGATGGAAGCAAACTTCGACTACAAGCAACTGGATCAGGAGACGCAACTCTCCTGGGACTTGTGGAAGCGCCAGTCCGACGATGCGCGCGATGGCCTGCCCTTCCTCGGCAACGGCTATCCCTTCGACCAGATGAACGGCGCGCAGAGCTTCCTGCCTACCTTCCTGATCAATTTCCACAAGGTGGGCGACGAAAAGGATTATCTGGCCTACGTTTCCCGCCTGCAGAAAATTCCGGTCGCATTCGATCAGTTGCTGGAACGCGGGCGCGCCGCCACGGCGAAAGGAATCCGCCCACCAAAGTTCGCTTACGAAGGTGTAATCGAGCAAGCCCAGAAGGTGATCACTGGCGCGCCGTTTAGCAAGGGCGCTGACAGTGCGTTGTGGGCAGACGCGCAGGCCAAGGCCGACGCCTTGGTGAAGGACGGCAAGATCACCGCCGAACGTGCGGCTGAGTTGAAAGCACTGGCGCGCACGGCGCTGATGGACAACGTCAAGCCGGCATACGACCGGGTCATCGCTTTCGCGACCGAAGACCTTTCGCGCGCCGCGGACAATGTTTCAGGTGTCGGTACCAGCCAGCCCGATGGCGCCGCTTATTACAACTACCAACTAAAGCAGAACACCACCACTGCGATGACCGCCGATGAAATCCATCAGCTTGGATTGTCGGAGGTGGCGCGCCTTCGCGGCGAAATGGAGAACGTGAAGGCGCAAGTCGGTTTCCAGGGCGATTTGCCCGCGTTCTTCAAGCACGTGCAGGGCGATCCGAAGCAGTTGTTCCCGGACACGGACGCCGGCCGGCAGGCCTACATCGATGAAGCCACCCGGGTCATCGCCAACATCAAGCGGCACCTGCCCGAGTACTTCGGCCTGTTGCCGAAGGCCGAGCTGGTGGTGAAGCGCGTTGAACCCTTCCGCGAGCAAGCCGGCGCCGCCCAGCACTACTACCCGAGCACGCCGGACGGCTCGCGTCCGGGGGTCTATTACGCGCACCTGTCGGACATGAAGGCGATGCCGACGACCACGCTCGAGGTGATCGCTTACCACGAAGGGCTGCCCGGGCATCACATGCAGATTGCCATTGCCCAGGAGCTGAAGGGCGTGCCGGTCTTCCGCACCCAATACGGCAGCACCGCCTACGCGGAAGGCTGGGGCCTTTATTCGGAATCGTTGGCCAAGGAAATGCCCGGAACCTACCAGGATCCGTACTCCGAATACGGACGCCTGACCACGGAAATGTGGCGCGCCATTCGCCTGGTGGTGGACACCGGCCTGCATGCAAAGGGCTGGACCGAGCAGCAGGCAATCGATTATTTTCGCGCCAATAGCTCGATCCCGGATGCCGCCATCCAGTCCGAAGTGCGGCGTTACCTGATCATGCCGGGCCAGGCCACCGCCTACAAAATCGGCATGATCAAGATCCAGCAGCTGCGCAAGAAGGCCGAGAGCGAACTCGACGCGAAATTCGATATCCGTGGCTTCCACGATGCCGTGCTGGGCGGCGGCGCGATGCCGCTGGACCTGCTGGAGAAGCGAGTTGATCTGTGGATCGCAGCTAGAAAGGCTGGCTGACGCCGATCAGATCCCATTTGATCTGGACCATTTGACCTGCATGAAGAAGGCCGCCTTGCGGCGGCCTTCGTGATTGCATGCATCGTATTCCTGCGTGCCTGGGGCGCAGGTCCTAGCGGCCGTCGCGATCGGCATCACCCGGCATCTTGCGTTCGATGTGATGCCAGCCATCACGCACGGCGCTGCTTGCTTCAGCCCACGCCAGACGTGAATCGGACTTGGAGCTGTCCCAGTTGCGTTCCAGCGTGTCCTGCACGTCCTCGAACTTCTGGCCCTGGTTTTGACCGTAGGTGTCGTAGCCGTATTTGTAGGCCGGCTCGTAGTCGCGCCACTCGCTGCCACTCACGTAATGCGGCGAGGATTTGTAGTTCTTTTCAAAGTGGCTGGCGTATTCCGTTGGATTGACAGCTTCCGCAATCGCGCCGCCGCCCTTGGCACCCAGTGCGCCGCCGGCGATCGCTCCGACCAGGGTACCGATCGGGCCTGCCACGGAACCCACGACCGCGCCGGTGGCTGCGCCTGCAACCGCGCCAGTACCTTCGCCGATGCTGTGGTCTTTTTTGATGTCACTCATGATCGTTGCTCCTTCCTGGTGTGAGAAGCCGGCATCCATTCTCTTGCCGACGTGATCAGCTTCAGGCGGGGCGCATGAGATGCGGATGAAGATTATGTTGTCAATCCATTGGCAGTCATGAAGCGATCAGCTAGATGACGATGCAATCACGCACACGTTAGTGCCATGGCATGGCCGCTGGCGTTCGGCTTCCAGCCCAGCAGGCGCGCAGACAATGTTGGCATGGCATGCAGGAACACGAACAACGCTGGTCCATACAGCCCGATTGTCTGGGCGCTACTGCGCTACTGCTCGTCATCCGATGTGTCGTCGCCACTGTCCAGCAGGAGCTGGCCCGCGCTCACCTCCAGCGACTCTACATTGCGCAATTGCCGTTCGATGGCACGCGTTCTCACACCTGCCTGCTTGATGCTGTTCTGGACGGTATCGAGTTGGCTATGCGCTTTTTCAAGGACAGTCGCAAACTTGCCGAACTCGGTCTTCACCGACCCCAGCAACTGCCGCACTTCGCTGGTGCGCTGTTCGATGGCCAGGGTGCGGAACCCCATTTGCAGGCTGTTGATCAATGCTGCAATCGTGGTTGGGCCCGCCACCACGATGCGATGCTCCCGCTGCAGGACATCAACAAGCCCGGGGCGACGGATCGTCTCGGCATACAGGCCTTCTGTGGCAAGGAACAACACCGCGAAATCGGTGGTGTGCGGTGGCACCACGTATTTTTCGCTGATCGACTTTGCCTGGACCTTGATGGCGCGTTCCAGCTGGTTGCCGGCATGGCGCATAGCCTCGACGTCACCGCGGTCCTGCGCATCCAGCAGACGCTCGTAGTCCTCGCGCGGAAATTTGGCGTCGATCGGCAACCAGACCGGTGTCTGCCCATCACCCCGGCCCGGCAGGCGGATCGCAAAGTCGACCATTTCGCCACCATCCGGCCTGACCTTCACGCCGCGTGAGAACTGCTCGGCCGTCAGTACCTGCTCAAGCAATGTCTCCAGTTGCATTTCACCCCAACCGCCGCGATCCTTGACATTGCTCAGCACGCGCTTCAGGTCGCCCACGCCGGTCGCCAGTGACTGCATCTCGCCCAGGCCGCGCTGTACTTGCTCAAGTCGTTCGGACACCAGCTTGAACGAAGCGCCCAGACGCGCCTCCAGCGTGGTTTGCAATTTCTCGTCCACGGTGGCGCGCATCGTTTCCAGTTTCGCGGCGTTGTCAGCCTGCAGCTCCTTGAGCCGCGCTTCCAGCGTGTCGCGCATCTCGCCGATGCGCTGTTCGTTGCGTTGGGTGAGTTCGCGCAGTTGCAGGCCCAGCCCATCGGCAAACTGCTGCTGGCGGATGGCGGCGTCCTGGCGCCCCTTGTGCGCGTCGTCGCTAAGACTCGCTCTCAGCACGTCGAGCCGCTGGTCGGTGCGTTCGGTGAGGTCGTTCAGGCGCAGGCCAAAGGTTTCGATGCGTTGTTCCTGCGCCGTGCCCATGCTGTCCAGCTGCGCACGCAGCTCGCTGCGGCCGTCACGTTGTTCGCTGCGCAGGGCTTGTTCCAGTGGTTCGCGAAGCCGGGCCATCGCGGCATCCGGCTTGCGCAGCAACAAGATGACCAGCAGGACGATGGCGACGGCCACTGCCAGCAACAACAGGATCAACAGCAAGGATGTGTCAGCCATTGCGCCAGTGTAGCGGCAGGCGTCTCAACGGCTGCGACCCGGACGAAGCTACGGCTTCAGGGTGCGCAACAGGCCCTGGAACACCGGGTTTTCACGCAACAGCCGGCGGCCGGCTTCGATCAGTTCGTCGGCTTGCAATGGGGTGAGGCTGAACCCGGTCGACACCGCTTCCAACCGGGCACGCACCTGCGGATCCGACAGGTCGCGCAGCGACACCACCAGCAGATGGCCCTGCACCGGACGGGCGGGCGTGGAAACGTCGGTAGTCCACTTCTTCAGGCTGTCCTGCATCAGCTCCAAGGTTGCCGCGTTGTAGCGATGCAGCTGGATATCGGTCATCACGTCGATGGCCTGGGTCATGGACGGAGGGCGCGCGCTTTGTCCGAGGCCGCTGCCCGCATCGGCCGAAGAATCCACCGCGATCACCACAAGGTGCGGCGCGGGCAGGCGATCGATGCGCTGCAGGAAGGCCGACATGCCACCGGACAGGTCGATCGCTTCCTGGAACGCACGTAGGCCGAGGTTGTCGGTCAGGCCGCCATCGGCCAGGTGGATGTAACGGCGCGCCTGCTTGTCGCGATAGCTGTCCAGGCCTTCGATCGCCTGCTGCAGCTGCGGGGAGTCGTCGCCTTCCACCGGCGCGACCAGCTTGGCGGGACTGCACGTGTCGTAGTTCTGCAGCACCACAGGCTCGAACAGCACCGGCACCGCTGACGATGCAGCCACGGCATCGGCAATAGGGAAGCTCAACAGGTCAGAGCACAGCAAATCGAACTGACCCTGCAGGAAGGCGAAGCGGTTGCCGCTTTCCAGGTCCGTCGCATTGATGATCACCAGCGGTCCATCTCGCTGGTGCAGGTCGCTGAACCGTGCGCCATGGAAGATGGTCCGGCCATACAGTTGCGCCGCCGCCGCGCTGCGACTCTGCGGTGTGAACCAGCGCAGCGGATTGAGGACGCGGCGCAACAGATCTGCGCTGAGGTCGCGACGCAGGACCTGTTGTTCGAAGCCGGGGAAGGTGGCATCGCCGTGCAGGCCGTAGTACGCCGCGGTGAAACTGCCGCCGGACACGGCGCTGATCGCGTCCACCTCATCCAGCAGCGACGCGCTGCCGTGCGCGCCCGTTGGCCTGGTGTCGCGCAATTCCAGCAAAACGCCATAGGCAAGCGCTGCCGCACGCGCACCGCCGCCCGAGAAGGCCAGCGCCACGGTGATTTCGTCCGGGTGCTTGCCGGGCCGCTGGCGGCCGACGCCGTAGGCGTCGCCGTCATCACCCTGCAGCGCACCATAGCGCGGCTGGTTGTCGATGCTGGCGGAGGTGGCGCAGCCGCCCAGCAAAGGCAGCAAACTTGCCATCAGCCAGACTTGGGCCGACCGGCTCACACAGCCGCCACTCCGAACAGGCGGCCAATCAAACCGGTTGCCGCCATTGCCATCGCTCCCCAGAACAGCACGCGCACGGCGCCTTTGGTCATCGACGCGCCACCCAGGCGCCCCGCAAGTGCGCCCAGCAACGCCAACAGCACCAGGGTCACGACACTGATGGCCATCGACAGGCTGCTGCCACGCCAGAGCCAGGCCAACAGGATTGGCGGCATCGCGCCGACCGCGAACGCGACAGCCGACGACAGCGCCGCCTGCACCGGCCGCGCGGCGCGCGTTTGGCTGATGCCCAACTCATCGCGCAGATGGGCCCCCAGCGCATCGTGCACGGTCAGCTGCTCGGCTACCTGCTGCGCCAGCGCCTTGTCCAGCCCGCGCTGGATGTAGATGTGGGTCAATTCCAGCAGTTCCGCCTCGGGTGCGTGCTCAAGTTCATGGCGCTCCTTGGCCATGTCTGCGGCCTCGGTGTCGGCCTGCGAACTGACCGAGACATACTCGCCCGCGGCCATCGACAACGCGCCCGCGGTGAGGCCGGCGATGCCGGTGATCAGGATGATGTGCGGCGTGGCGCTGGCCGCCGCCATGCCGATCAGCAGGGAGCTGGTCGAGATCAGGCCATCGTTGGCGCCGAGCACCGAGGCGCGCATCCAGCCGATGTGCTCGGTGCGATGGCTCTCATGATGCGGCTTGGCAAGTTTGACCATGTTCGGATTCACGCAACGCGCTCTGCATGCGCACGCAGGCTTGCCCTCAACGTTAACCCAACATGGCAAACCCTGCCCCGGCGTTACTCCAGTGCCTGCTCCACATCGACGATGTCCACACCCTGCATCTGCCCGAGCAGGCTATCGAACCAGGGCTTGTGCGAGCTGCCGACGATCGCCAGCACGCGCGCGCCCGGGTGTTCGCGGAACGCCGCGCGGATGTTGGCGACCATGCGCAGGTTGCGCGTTTCCCAGGCGCCGACATAGATCTGCGGATAGTGGCGCGGCGAGGCGCGGCGCATCGAGGCGCTGAAGTCGCTGTCGACCACCACACGCAATGTGTCTGGCCTATTGATGTAGCGATACAACGCCAGCATGTCGTTGCCCTGCGTCAGCGCGTCCTGCTGGTCGCGCATGGGCTTGGCCTGCGCGCCGGCACTGGCCCACGCCGACTGGATCGCCTTGCCGAAGTCGGCAGCGTCCGCCTCGGGAATGTTGGCGTTGTCGCCGGTGTGATCGTCGATGGCATGCACGCGCTGCAATCCCAGTTGCGCGGCGATGCGCGCGGCGATCAGGTAACCCTCGTCCTTGCGCACCAGCATCCGGTCAAGTTGCGCCACCAGCGACGCGTCCAGCGAATCGCCGATACGGCGTTCGCCGGGTTCAAGCTGCAGCCACTGCACCAAGGCCGAAGCATCTTCGTTGGCGGCCAGGAACACGGCTGCCAGGTGCCGGCGGTGTGCAGGGCTCGCCTGTGCCGGCCAATTCGCGAGCAGCTTGTGTGCCTGGCCGATGGCCGCCGGTACATCCAACCCGGTGGCGACACGAGCGCCGGCGGGATCGGAGCAATAATTGCTCATCGCGTCATCGCCATAGATCACGGGATGGCGACGGGCTAGGTCGCATTGCTCGCCCGGGATCGCTTCGATGGTGATCACGTCTGGTTTGAAAGCGAGCAGGCGGTCGATCACCGGTTGCAGCGATTCAGCCTTGAAGCTGTCCGGCATGTTCGACAGGTGTACCGAACCCAGCACAAGCACTTTCGCGCGCGGTGACGCCATGTCGGCATCCAGCGTGTCCAGGTCGACCTGCGTTTGTGCGTTGGCAACGCCAGCCCATGTCAAAGCCAGCGTCAAACACGCCGTCGTGATTCGCGATCTCAGGCAACACCTCGAATGAAAGAACCGGAACCTGCTGGGTGAGCGAACCGCCACCGGGGCTTGCATGCGGCGACCCCCGGCGTTCAATCCAGCACCCGGCAGAACACCGCCTTCAGGTAGCGTGACTCCGGCACCTGCGCCAGCCACGGATGATCCGGGCCGGCGCCGGCCACCTTGAGCACCTGCACCGTGCGCCCGGCGTAGAACGCGGCGCGGCGCAGCATGTCGGTGAATTGCTCCTCGCTGACCAGGCCGGTGCAGCTGAAGGTGGCGAACAGCCCGCCCGGCTTGACCACGCCCAGCGCCAGCTTGTTCATGTCCAGGTACTTCTTCAGCGCGGGGATGATCTGTTCGCGGTCGCGGGTCATCTTGGCCGGGTCCAGGATCACCACGTCGAACTGTTCGCCGTTGATGGCCGCATCACGCAGCCACGGGAAGATGTCGGCCTGGATAAACTTCGGCTTGACGTTGTTGAGCTTCGCGTTGTCACGGGCGATGTCGAGCACATCCGCGTCAATATCAATCCCGACCACTTCGCTGGCGCCGCGCACCGCCGCATACACGCCGAAGCCGCCAGTGTTGCAGCACAGGTCCAGGACGCGCTGGCCGGCGCACAACTGCGACAGCCACTGCCGGTTTTCGCGCTGGTCGGCGAAGAACCCGGTCTTGTGCGCACCGGCGGGATCGGCGCGGAACGCGATGCCGTGCTCGTGGATCAACGCCGGCTGCGTGCCCAGGGTGTCCTTGTAGTCGAAGCTTTCCTGCTTTTGCACGTGCTCATCGGCAAAGCTGTGGAAGCGGCAACCCGGAAACTGTTCGCGCAATGCATTGAAGATCCATTCGCGATATCGCCACGCGCCAGCGCTGAAAAACCCGACCACCAGCAGGTCATCGTAGCGGTCCACCACCAGGCCGCTGATGCCGTCGCCTTCGGAATGCAGCACGCGCCAGGCGTTGCCGACGTCATCGAGCTTGAGCAGCTCGCGGCGCAACGCCACCGCATCGGCGATCCGGCGCGAGAACCACGCGGCATCCACCGCCACGTCCGGGTCGCCTTCCAGCATCCGCAACGCGATCCGCGAATGACCATTGTAGAAGCCGCGGCCCATCCAGACATCGTCCACGCCGACCACATCGACCACGCTGCCCGGTTTCGGGCGTTGCGCCGGCTTCTCGACCAGGCGCTGGAAAATCCACGGATGGGTTGATTTCCAGGCGTTCTTCAGGCGGACGACGGGCAGCGGCTCATTCATGTGCGCGAATCTTATTGACGGGGCACTAGCGCCCAACGCACCATTGTCGCCGAAGAAGGGGAGTAACTCCGCGCACGGCCGTCGTCAATACGGGCACGCTGTCAATACAGCATCCGCCCCGGCACCGTGGCAGGCCTCAAGCCTGTGAGTGAGACCTTCGCCCAGTGTGGCGAAGCCGTTGCCCTTCCATTCCCGTGGATCCTGCACCGACCCAAGCCGCAACCGCCGCAAGGCTTCGTTGTTGTGGAGTAATGCATGGAAACGATCGGATCGCCGATGTTGTGGGGCGTGTTTGCGCTGGTGGTGGTTGTCGCACTGTTGATTGACCTGGTGCTGATGCGCCACGGCGGCCCGCACAAAGTGACGTTCAAGGAAGCCGTCTGGTGGAGCCTGGGCTGGGTGGCGCTGGCACTGGCCTTCAACGTCTGGCTGTGGTGGTACGCGGGCCAGCAGTACGGCGCGGCGGACGGCCAGCGCATCGGCATGGAGTTCCTGACCGGTTACCTGGTCGAGAAATCGCTGGCGGTGGACAACATCTTCGTGTTCCTGATGATCTTCAGCTATTTCGCGGTGCCCGAAGTGCAGCGCCAGAAAGTGCTGATCATCGGCATTGTCGGGGCGATCTTCCTGCGCGCGATCCTGATTTTCGCCGGTGCGCTGCTGCTGGCGAGGTTCCACTGGATCCTTTACCTGTTCGGCGCGTTCCTGCTGCTGACCGGCATCAAGATGATGCTGGCGGCGGGCAAGGAACCCGACCTGGAAGCCAATCCGGCGCTGCGCTGGATGCGCGGCCACCTGCGCATGACCGACGGCTACCACGGCAGCGATTTCAGTGTGGTGCGCGACGGCAAGCGCTTTTACACGCCGTTGTTCGTGGTGATCGTGATGGTGGCGATCACCGACGTGATCTTCGCGGTGGATTCGATCCCGGCGATCTTCGCGATCACCGATGATCCCTTCATCGTGCTGACCTCCAATGTGTTCGCGGTGCTGGGCCTGCGCGCGATGTTCTTCCTGCTGCAGGGCATGGCCGACCGCTTCCACCTGTTGCCGTACGGACTGGCGCTGGTGCTGATGTTCATCGGCGGGAAGATGCTGTTGGTCGATGTCTACAAGATCCCGGTGCTGTGGGCGCTGGTGGTGGTGGCGGTCATCATCGCCACGACCGTCGCGCTCAGCCTGTTGCGGCCACAGGTGGCCGCGCAGGCGAAGAACACTGACGACGCCGGACCCCCTCCCTGAAGCATCCACATGCTTGAACCCGGGCGCGGCGCCGCCATGTGTAGCAAATGAATTCGCGATCTCCCGCCCCGATCAGCACCCGCCAGCAACGCCAGCAGGATGTCCACCGCGTGCGCCGGGGCGTGCACTACAGCCTGGCCGGCGTGCTGGTGCTGTGCGTGGCGTTCGCTTTGCAGGGCGTGCTGCCACTGCATTCATTGACCGTGAATCCGGGCAGTGTCGCCGGGCTGTTGGGCGTGCTGACTGCACCTCTGTTGCACGGTTCGCCCGGCCATCTGCTGGCCAATGCCACCGCGCTGCTGATGTTGGGCACGCTGGCGATGACGGTGTATCCACGGGCGACGTTGCGTTCGCTGCCCCTGCTGTGGGTGGGTGCGGGACTGGGCGCGTGGCTGCTGGGTGAGCCCGGCTCGCACCACCTGGGTGCCAGCGGGGTGACCCATGGGCTGGGCTTTCTGGTATTCGTGCTGGGCTTGCTGCGGCGCGACCGCGCGGCGATCGCGACCGGCATGATTGCCTTCTTCTTTTATGGCGGCATGCTGCTGACCATCTTCCCGCAGGAAGTCGGTGTTTCCTGGGAGTCGCACCTGGGTGGCGCGATTGCAGGCGTGGGGGCCGCATTCCTGCTACGTCGCAGCGACCCGATGCCACCGCGGCGCATGTACAGCTGGGAAATCGAGGAGGAACTCGAACGCGAACGGGCGGCCGCCGGCCACGACACACTCGAGCCGCGCGCGCCTGAAGAGGTGCCGGTACTGTGGAAGCGCGATGCGCATGAACCACGAGGCAAGGTCTTGCCGTTTCCATCGCGAGACAGGCGCGACAACTGACCTACTTGCCAGCCAGCACCGCGGGCCCCAGCTGGCGATCATGCCAGCGCGACAGCAATACCAGGGATGCAATCGCGCCACACAGGCACAGGAACATGTCCCATTGGGTGTCCCACTGATCGCCCTGGGTGGCCAGGAATGCATCCGCATCGGCGCCGTAGACAAGCGCCGCCCACCATTCGATCAGTTCGAAGAAAGCCGAGAAACTCAGGCACGCCGCCACTACCAGATAGATCAGCCAACCCCCGCGACGTAACGGGCTGCGGCGCAACATCAGTTCCCGCGCCAGGATCGCCGGCACGAAGCCCTGCATCAAATGGCCCAGTCGATCCCACGGATTGCGCGCCGTGCCCAACAACTCCTGCAGCCAGAACCCACCCGGCGTCAGCGAGTAGGTGTAAGTGCCGCCATGGATCAATACCAGCGCATGAAGCAGCAGCAACCAGCACAGCAGCCGGGTCAGTGGGAAACGGCCCCAATGCCAGGCAATCACCGCCAGTCCCACCATTGCCCAGATCGTTTCCAGCAGCCATGTCAATCGGTCGCGCGCGATCATCACCGACATAACGAGCGCCACCAGCGTGATGGCGACCAGCAGCCAACGTTCGCCGCGTGCCGGGATGCGCGCGGGTGCGGGTGCTCCAGCCGGCAAAGTCGTGTGCATTGCCCGCATGCTAGCTCTTTGAACGGCTGGCGGTTTGGCCGGTGTTCGGTTGGCGGCGACTAAGCTGCACGTCCCGCCTGGATGGTCGATGTCGATGCGCGTCTTCGCTACTACCTTGTCTGCGTGCCTGCTGGCCGCCTGCGCCAGCACGCCCGAGGTGCGCACGCCGGTGACCAAGGCCACAAATACCCCGCCTCCACTCAGAGTCGAGCCGATCAAGGTCGGCATCGCGCTCGGTGGTGGCGCGGCCAAGGGCTTTGCCCACATCGGCGTGATCAAGATGCTGGAGGCCAACGGCATCCAACCGATGGCGGTGTCCGGAACCAGCGCCGGCAGCGTGGTCGGTGCGCTCTACGCCAGCGGCATGGATGCATTCGCCATGCAGGAAAATGCGTTCGCGCTGGACGAGTCGAAGATCCGCGACGTCAGCCTGTTTTCCGGCGGCGTGGTCAAGGGGCAGAAGCTGCAGGACTACGTCAACGAACTGGTCGGCGGACGTTCGATTGAAAAGATGCGCAAGCCGTTCGCTGCGGTGGCGACCCAACTCGAGACCGGCGAGCGCACCGTGTTCGTGCGCGGCAACACCGGCCAGGCCGTGCGCGCGTCCAGTTCGATTCCCGGAGTCTTTGAAGCGGTAAAGATCGGCAAGGTGCATTACGTGGATGGCGGCGTGACCAGCCCGGTCCCGGTCGATGCCGCCCGCCAGCTGGGCGCCGAGTTCGTGATCGCAGTCGACATCTCCAGCAAGGCAGCGGGCTCGATTGCGTCGAGCACCAGCATGCTCGGCAACATCAACCAGAGCATCCGGATCATGGGCCAGAAACTCGGTGCGCTGGAACTGCAGCGCGCGGACAGCGTGATCAGGCCGAAGGTGAATGACATCGGCCCGGCCGATTTCGAACAGAAGAACCGCGCCATCCTGGAAGGCGAGCGCGCGGCGTTGGCTGCATTGCCGCAGATCAAGGCGAAGCTGGCGCAGCTGCAGGCGCAGCGCGTGGCCAAGGCCCGGCAGGCCGCCGACACAGACACTGCGCGCAAGGTCGAAGCCGAACGCGCGGCGCGTTGCGCCAGGCAACAAGGCTGGATGGACCGCCTGCGCCGCGACCCGGATTGCCGCGGTGGTTGAGTTGACGCGAGACACCCGGAGGAGCGCTGGCGTTAAGATCGGGGCATGAACAGCACCCCTTCGACTCCCCGCCGCGTTGAAAACCTCGCCACCGACAAGGGCAACGTGCCGGTGTATGCCACCGGCATCATCGAACAACCCTGGAACGACTACAGCGCCGCCGACCACGATGTCTGGCGGCAGCTTTACCAGCGCCAGCGCACGGTGCTGGTCGGGCGCGCCTGTGACGAATTCCTGGAAGCGCAGGACGCAATGGGAATGACCCCGGACCAGATCCCGAAGTTCAGTGAATTGAACGAGGTACTGTCCGCCGCGACCGGCTGGACCCTGATGGGCGTCGAAGGCCTGTTGCCGGAACTGGATTTCTTCGATCACCTGGCCAACCGCCGATTCCCGGTGACCTGGTGGATCCGGCGTCCGGACCAGATCGATTACATCGAAGAACCCGACCTGTTCCATGACCTGTTCGGCCATGTGCCGCTGCTGATGAATCCGCTGTTCGCCGACTACATGCAGGCCTACGGCCGTGGCGGGGTCAAGGCGCATGCAATCGGACCGGATGCCCTGCAGAACCTGACCCGCCTGTACTGGTACACGGTCGAATTCGGCCTGATCCAGCAGGCCGATGGCCTGCGCATCTACGGCAGCGGGATTGTCAGTTCAAAAGGCGAATCGATCCACAGCCTGGAATCGGCGGCGCCGAACCGGCTCGGATTCGATCTCAAGCGGATCATGCGCACCCGCTACCGCATCGACAGTTACCAGAAGACCTACTTCGTGATCGACAGCTTCCAGCAGCTGATCGAGGCGACCCAGCCGGACTTCACTCCGATCTATGCGCGCCTGGCCGCGCAGGAGTCCATCCCCGCTGGCAGCGTGCTGGACACCGACGGCGTCTACCAGCGCGGCAGCGGCGAAGGCTGGGCGAGCGACGGCGACGTCTGACCCTCTCGGGCGACGCAATCCCCAGTATCCTGCCGCCATGATCGCGATCCTGGACGACCTACCCACCCCGCGCGCGCTCTGGCGTTGGTTTCGGCAATGGCGGCAGAACCAGCTGGTCGACAAGACGGACCGCATCTCGGTGCTGGAACACGTGGACGATGCCGGCCACCTGGGGCCTCGCTACGCCTTCATGACCCTGATGTCGGCGGGCATCGCCATGCTCGGGCTACTGCAGAACTCCGCCGCGGTGATCATCGGCGCGATGCTGATCTCGCCCTTGATGGGCCCGATCATCGAGCTGGGCATGGGCCTGGCCACTTTCGACCTGCGCAGCATCCGCGATGCATTGAAGTCGCTATCGGTCGGCGTATTGCTGTCTCTGCTAGCCGCGGCAGGCATCGTCTACTTCTCGCCGCTGCAGGACGCCACGCCCGAAATCCTGGCGCGTACGGAACCCACCTTCTTCGACTTGCTGATCGCGATTTTTTCCGGCCTGGCCGGCGCCTACGCCACGGTAACCCGCAAGGGCGAAATGATTGTCGGGGTGGCGATCGCCACCGCCTTGATGCCACCGCTGGCGGTGACCGGCTACGGCATTGCAGTGATGAACTGGAGCATCGCCGGTGGCGCCGCGTTCCTGTTCATGACCAACCTGCTGGCGATCGCGTTGTCGGTCACGATTGTCTCCCGTTGGTACGGGTTCGGAGGCACCGACTCGCCAAAGCAGACGGCCTGGCAGGCAGGGTTGATCATCGGCAGTTTCGTCCTGCTCTCGATCCCGCTCGGCCTCGCACTCGGGCGTATCGCGCTGAAATCGCAGGTGGAGCTGAGCGTGCGCTCGGCCACCGACAACGCCGCTGCGCGCGCTTCTGGCCGGGTCTCCGCACTGCGGGTGGACCTGACCCAGGACGGGGTGAACGTGGATGCGGTGATGATGTTGCCGCGCCACATCAATGGCCTGGAAGCATCGCTGCAGAAGACTCTGGTCACCCAGCTCGGACAGCCGGTCAACGTGCAGGTGCGCGAAGTGCTGACCGCGGACGATGCCAGCTTCGCCCAGCAGCAAGGAACGCTGGCGGAACTGCGGCGCAACGTGACCGCCCTGCAGACCGCCGAAAGCGGACGCTCGTCCGTGCAGCACGACAGGGACGCGCAGCAGGTTCGCCTGCAGTCGGCGTTGCTGGGTTATCTGGGCCGGCTTACACCAGGCGCGGATGGCCAACCGTGGGCCTTGCAGATTTCACCCGGCTCACGCACGCCATTGCAGCGCGCGCACCGGATCGAACGCGAGATCAACGCCGCATTGGCGGACGATGGCACCAGCATCACCGTGTTGCCGCCGCTGCAGTCCCTGCCCGGCATCGTGTTCGCCGATGACAGCGCCGAACTCGATGCCGATTCGGCACGCACCCTGGCGACGATTGGCTGGGCGGTGCAACGCTGGCGCGGCAACGCGGTCCGCGTGCATGGCGTGGGGGGCACACAGGCACTGGCGCAAAACCGCGCCGATGCCGTTGCGACCGCGCTGCGTGCGAACGGACTGCAGGCCAGCGTCAGCCTTGACGATGCTGTGTCCGTGCGCGCGCGGGTGCGCGCGGACGGCCCGCTGGCGGCGCGCACCGTGCGTCTGGAAATTGGCGGCGCACCGTGACGTGAGTCGATCGCACGTCCTGATTCAGCCGGACGGCTTCGGCCAACCGTTCGGAATCTCGACGTAGCCGGCAGTGAGGTCGACGCCATCGCGACGCTGGCCGGCCGCGACGGAGATTTCGATCAGCTCATCCGGCGGGCACGGCGCGCGGATGCAGCGGATCTGCGAAGCATGCGCGATCAACGTCAACTCACCCGATCCTGCCCAGCCCAGCAGGTTGTAGCGCCCGGGCGCCACCTCGATGCGATATTCGCGCGCGCCATCCGCAGTCTGGACGCAGGTTGGTATTCCGCCATCAATCGGGGTCGCGCACACCCGCAACGCGGGCGTCTGGCTGTTTCCGTTGCGGATCGCGCCGCTGATGGTGGCGCCGGCTTCACCCGCGGCCAGCGTGTCTGTCGATTTTGCCGGTGCCGGTTCACCGGGCGTCATCGGCGAGGGCGAGGTGGATGCGGAAGCAGGATTTGCAGCGGCACTGGTTGTCGACGGGCCGCTCGCGGCATCGGTGCCGGTTGGTGAACACGCCACCAGCGACAATGCCATCGGCATCGCCAGCATGATCGGCCCTGGTAGCAGCTTTGTTAGTGGAGAGGCGGACATTCCGGCGTTCCTGGATGTTGCGGGTATCGGCGACAATAGCGCCCTGTCCTGCCGGATGCCTCACATGTCACTCACCCATGTTTCCTTGACCCGTTTCCTGATCGAGGAAGGCCGCGCGGGCAGGGTCAATGCCGACCTGCGCCTGCTGATCGAAGTGGTGGCGCGTGCCTGCAAGTCGATTTCAGTCGCGGTCGGCAAGGGCGCGCTGGGCGATGTGCTGGGCGATGCCGGCAGCCCGGCTTCGATCAGCGTGAACGTGCAGGGCGAAGCGCAAAAGAAACTGGACGTGCTCAGCAACGAGATCCTGCTGGAAGCCAACGCCTGGGGCGGCCACTTGGCGGCCTGCGCGTCCGAGGAAATGGAGCACTGCTTCCCGATTCCGGACGCGCATCCGCGCGGCAACTTCTTGTTGCTGTTCGATCCGCTGGACGGCAGCAGCAACATCGACATCAATGCCAGCGTGGGCACCATTTTTTCAGTCCTGCATTGCCCGGACGGGGTCACCACACCCGAAGACGTGCACTTCCTGCAACCCGGTCACAGGCAGGTGGCGGCCGGTTATTGCCTGTACGGGCCCAGCACCATGCTGGTGCTGACCCTGGGCCACGGCACCCACGCCTTCACCCTGGATCGCGAGCAAGGCTCGTTCGTGCTAACCCGCCGCGACCTGGCAATTCCGCAAGAAACCGCCGAATTCGCGGTCAATGCCTCCAACGAGCGCCACTGGGAGGCGCCGATGAAGGCTTACGTGGGTGATCTGCTGGCGGGCAGGGACGGTCCGCGCGGCAAGGACTTCAACATGCGCTGGGTGGCGGCGATGGTGGCCGACGTGCATCGCATCCTGACCCGCGGCGGCATCTTCACCTATCCGGTTGACGCCAAGTGCCGCGACAAGGGCGGACGCCTGCGCTTGCTGTATGAGGCCAATCCGATGGCGCTACTGGTGGAGCAGGCCGGCGGCGCCGCAAGTACGGGCCGCGAACGCCTGCTGGACGTGCAGCCGACCGCGCTGCACCAGCGGGTGCCGGTGTTCATGGGCAGCCGCAATGAAGTCGAACACGCGGTGCGCTGCCACCACGCGCACGATCATCCCCTGGGCTGATCGTCAGGCAGCGGTCGGCGGCTGGTTGAGCACCAACCAGTACAGGCCGATCTGGCGCACCACGTCGACGAAACGCTCGAACTCCACCGGCTTCTGGATATAACTGTTGGCGCCCAGTTCGTACACGCCGTCCACATCAATTGGCTCGGCGCTGGTGGTCAACACCACCACCGGCAACGAACGGCTCGCCGGGTTGTCGCGGATCGCCTGCAGGACTTCACGGCCATCGAGCTTGGGCAGGTTGAGATCCAGCAGCACCAATGCCGGCAGGTCGTTGATGTCACGACTGGCATATTCACCGCGCGCGAGCAGGTAATCGATCGCCTGCGCGCCATCGGTGACGACCCGGATCACATGCCCGCTGCCCGCTTCGGCGAAGGCGATGCGGGTCAACTCCACATCGTCCGGATTGTCCTCGACCAGCAGGATTTCCTTGTTTTGATTCACCATCAAGCTTCCATCTGTTGGGTTTTCTGATCCTGCAGGTCCAGCAGTTCAACGTGAAAGCAAGCCCCTTGATCGGGTTCAGCTTCCGCACTCACACGGCCACCATGCCGCATCGCCACCTGTTGCGCGATGGTCAGGCCGATGCCATCGCCTGCGCCTTCATCGCTGCCGTGCAGGCGCTGGAACGGTTCGAACAGTTTTTCCGAATACGCCATGTCGAAGCCAATCCCGTGGTCGCGGATCGACAGGTGCAGGCTGTCGCCGTTGCGCTCGCCCTCCACCCGTATCCACACCCGTGGCCGACTTGCGGAAAACCGCCACGCGTTGGCCAGCAGTTGCCCCAGCATCATCTTCAACAGGCGCTCGTCGCCGATCACTTCCAGGCCAGGCTGCACCTGCACGTCTGCACTACGTTGCGGATCTGCTTCCTGCAGCTCGGCCAGCGACCATTCGGCCAGCAGGCTGGCATCGACACGGGCCGAGCGCAACACCGCACGGTTGATCCGCGCCAGCTCAAGCAGGCCGTCGATCAAACCACCCATCCGCGTCGAGGCTGCGCGGATGCGCTGCAGCTGTTCATGAGCCCGTGGGTCCAGTTGGCCCTGGGTGCTGCGCGACAACTGGGTGGCGAACCCCTCGATTGCTCGCAAGGGTGCGCGCAGGTCGTGCGACACACCGCGCACGAATGATTCGAGCCGCTGATTGGCGGCTTCCAGTTCCAGCGTGCGCGCTTCCACGCGCTGCTCCAGGGAGGCGTTGAGGTCCTGCAGGCGCCGCTCGGCATGTCGCTGCGCGGTCACGTCGCGAAACTGTGCAATGAAATAGTCCGCATGCCCGCTCGCATCGCGCATCAGCGCCGTGTTGACCAGCACCTCGATGACGTGTCCATCGGCGCGCAGATAGCGCTTCTCGACTTCGACGAAGTCCTCATCGCCGCCAAGCAGGCGATCCAGCACGCGCTCGGTCAACGGCAGGTCGTCTGGATGTGAGAACTCATGCAAGTGGCGGCCGATCAGATCGCCAGCCTGGTACCCGAACAGCTTGCACACGGCCGGGTTGACCTCGATCCAGCGACCTTCCGTGGAAACGATCGCCATGCCGATGCCGGCCGACGCCATCGCCATTCGGAAGCGGGCGTCGTCAGTCGCAGGAGCGGCCACTATCTATTAAGTACGTTCGGAACATGCCGGGAGTTTAGGCGGCACCCGCGTAAAGAGCGTGTGCAAGTGGTCATGCGAGTGCATCGCCCCAGCCGGGGCGTCGTGCACAATGAACGTGATGAACTTGCCCCCCCATCTGATAGAACAGCTTGCCTTCGGCCTGATCCTGACGGGTGGGTTGTACCTGTTCATCACCGAAAAGCTGCGCGTCGACGTGACCGCCATGCTGATCCTGCTGGCTCTGGTACTGACGGGCGTACTGGACAGCAAGCAGGCACTGTCCGGCTTTGCCAGCGAGCCAGCAATCATCGTGGCCGCGGTCTTCGTGATTTCAGGGGGCCTGGCTGCCACCGGAATCAGCGAACGGCTGGGGCTGTGGATTGGCCGCGCAGCGGGCCGCGGCGAGGCACGCACGATTGCGGTGGTAATGCCCACGGTCGCCTTGCTGGCGGCATTCACCCACCACGTGATGGTCACCGCGATGATGCTGCCGCTGCTGCTGCAGCACGCCCGCGACCGGCAAATGCCGGCCTCGCGCCTGTTGATGCCGATGTCGCTGGCGGCGTCGCTGGGTACCACCCTGACCCTGGTCAGTGCGCCCGCCTTCCTGCTGGCCAGCGACATGCTCCATCGCGCCGGCGCCAAACCCTTGGGCATCTTCTCCATCACACCGATCGGGATTGCCCTGGTCGTGGTGGGCAGCGGCTACATGCTGCTGGCGCGCTGGCTGCTTCCAAAGCATAGCGGTGAGGGCGGCGATGACGACTACCTGCGCCTGGATCGCTATCGCACCGAATTGGTGGTCGTCCCGGGCGGACAGTGGGCGACCCGCTCGCTGGGTGACATGCAAAAGGCAATCGGCAAGCATGTGCGTGTGCTGGGCTGGTTACGCGACGGCAAGCGCCGCGACGACCTGATCGCCACCAGTCCGCTGCTGGCCGGGGACATCCTGCTGGTGGAGGCCGCCGCCGATGAATTGCTGTCGCTGCACGACGACTCCGGGCTGGATCTCAACGCGATCACCCGCTTCGGTACCAAGCTTGGCGGCGAAGGCGATCCCCAGCTGGTGCAGGCGGTGGTGGCGCCAGGATCGGAGTTCATCGGCCGCACCATCCGCGAGCTGGATTTCTCCAACCAGTTCCAGGCAGTGGTCGCCGGCCTGTGGCGCCGCGATGGTGAGGTGGCTGATCGCCTGTCCGACGAGCGCCTGCGCGAGGGCGATCTGCTGGTCCTGTACGGCCGCCCCTCCCGATTCTCCGAACTGGCCGCCCACCACGGCTTCCTGATGCTGGTACCGTTCGCCGGCGAGGCCAAGCGGCGCCTGCGCGCGCCCCTGGCGCTCATGATCCTGGGCGCCAGCATCTTTGCAGCCGCTGCCGACTGGTTGGCACCGCCGCTGGCGTTCCTGCTGGGCGCAGTGGCCATGGTTGCTACCGGCTGCCTGGACGTCAAACAGGCGTATCGGGGCATCGACGTGCGCATCTTCGTGATGATCGCAGGCGTGATCCCGCTGGGCATCGCGATGGAACAGACCGGTACCGCGGACCTGCTGGCGACGGGGCTGGCGGTGATGCTCGCGCACTGGCCGGTGCTCGCGATCCTGCTGGTGATGTTCGGCGTGGCCGCGCTGCTGACCCAGGTGATGTCCGATGCCGCCACCACCGTACTGCTTGGCCCGATCGCCATTTCGCTGGCGCAAGTGCTCGACCTGCCACCCACCCCGTTCGTGGTGTGCACCGCACTGGGTGCGGTGGTGGCGTTCCTGACCCCGATCGGCCACCACGGTAACCTGCTGATCCTGGGGCCGGGTCAATATCGCTTCAGCGATTTCCTGCGGGTCGGCTTCCCGCTGACGGTCATGATCGCGCTGGTCAGTGCCTGGATGGCGCGCTGGCTGTGGCTGGGCGGGCCGCTCTGGCCGGTGCTGGGCGTCTGATCCGGGTCAGAACAGCGTGCCCTGCGGCGATTCACGCTTGGGCGCGATAAACAGATCGGTCCGCAACGCCGGCATCCCCGGGAAGGCTAGGCGCTTGCGGGTCTTGCCAAAGCGCATCGCCACCAGCTCCGCGAACGGCCCCTGGCCGCGCATGCGCGTGCCGAACGCGCTGTCGTAATCCTTGCCGCCGCGCATCTGCTGGATCAGGCTCATCACGTGCTCGGCACGCTGCGGGTAGTGCAGTTGCAGCCATTCACGCCAGACCTGCTTCAACTCGTGCGGCAGGCGCAGGCAAGCACGGCTGATCCCGTGGTCGCGTTCGATCGGCTGCCAGCCATCGGTGTTGATGCCCAGTGCAATCGGTTTCGGCACATAGCCGGGCTTGCCCAATTCGGCGCGTAACAGCTCGGCGGCATTGGTCTTGGCGAACAGCCGCGTTTCGAAGTCCAAGCCGGGCGACAGGTCAAGATAGGCATGTGAGGGACGGGCGAAGCAGTACACGCAGCCGTGCTCGCATCCGCGATACGGATTGACGGACTGAGAGAATGCGATGTCTGGCGAGCTGTTGCGGCTGATGATGCCCTATTCCGGCGCTGCAGGGTCACGCGACTTTTGCATCCGTGCACCCTACCCTGTCGTCGTCGCGACGCGCGCGACGATGGAGAACCGATGATCGATTTCCTGCTGCAGGCTTGGGACGCATTGTGGTCGCTGCCGCATATCCGCGTCTGGCTGACCGTCGGTTGGATCGCCTACCTGGCCTGGCTCGGCGTGTGGATCGTACTGCAGAAGCGCGAACCGGCGGCGACCCTGGCTTGGCTGGTCAGCCTGGCGGCCTTGCCTTACCTCGGCTTTCTCATCTACCACGTGTTCGGCCCGCAGAAGATCAAGCGGCACCGCCTGCGGCGGGCCAAGGCGCGGGTTGGCTTGCCCCACGACGTTCTTGCCAGGGATTCCGAGGCCACGGAGCTGGCGCGGCTGGGGCATGCGATTACCGGCCTGCCGCCGACGACCGCCCGGCGCGTCGACTTGCTGGTGGATGGTGCGGCGACCTATGACGCGGTGATCGAGGCCGTGCGCGGCGCACGTGAGCATGTGCACCTGGAGTACTACATCTTCCAGCCCGACCAAAGCGGCCGCGCCGTGCGCGATGCCCTGGTCGAGCGCGCACGCGCCGGGATCAAGGTGCGCCTGCTGCTGGATGCGGTCGGCTGCTCGAAGACGCCGGCATCGTTCTTCCGCGAGCTGACCGACGCCGGTGGTGAGCTGGCCTGGTTCCATCCGATGCGCTTCGGCCGGGTCTGGGAACGGCCGTGGCTGAACCTGCGCACCCACCGCAAGATCGTGGTCGTGGACGGGCGCATCGGATTCGCCGGCGGCATCAACATCACCGACGAGCAGAACGATCGCCTGCGCGACGACGCTTACCGCGACCTGCATCTGCGCATCGATGGCGATGCGGTGCGCGGCCTGCAACTGGTGTTCGTGGAGGACTGGGCCTACGCCACCGGAAAGCGCGAGTTCCTCGGCGAACTGGCGAAGTCAATGCCTGAGCCATGTCCGGGTCCGGTGGCGGCGCAGGTTGTCACCTCCGGCCCGGACACGGAATGGGAAGCGATCCATCGCCTGCATGTCGGCGCGATCCAGGCGGCGAGCCAGCGCGTGTGGCTGGTGACCCCGTATTTCGTGCCCGGCGAGGCGGCAATGATGGCCCTGACCTCGGCCGCGTTCGCTGGCATCGACGTGCGCCTGATGGTGCCGAAAATGAGCGATTCGAAACTGGTGACGCATGCCACCCGGTCCTACTTCGACGCCCTGCTTGGCGCCGGGGTCAAGGTCTACGAGTACGGGCCGCGCATGCTGCACACCAAGGCGTTGCTGGTGGACGATGACCTGTGCCTGATGGGCAGCGCCAATTTTGACGCGCGCAGCTTCCGCCTCAACTTCGAGATCTGCGTGCTGTTCCGCGACGCCAAGGTTGCCGCGGACCTGGCGAGGCTGATCGAGCACGAATTCGCCAGCGCGCCACGCGTGCGCGAGGATCGCGACCGCCCACTGCTTGGTGCCCGCCTTCCGGAGGCCTTTGCCCGCCTGTTGTCGCCATTGCTCTGACCAGGACAGGCTCCCGCAAGGCCCACGCGCGGCGTAAACTGCGCGAAGTCCCGCTAGGAGCCACCTGCATGCACTGGCTGTTTCTCCTGCTTGGTTTCGCCGCCATGGTGGTGGCGTTCAAGACCACCTCCAGTGGCCTGATGGCGATATGCCTGATCGCCGCGCTGGTGCTGTTCGTCCTGTGGCTGGCCGGCTTGTACTCGGCGCGGATGGCCGGGCGCAGCCGCGACGCTTCGATGATCATCGACCCCGCCGAACTGCGCCGCATGCGCGAACAGGCGGAAGCGCGCAAGGCCGCCGCGGCGAGCGATACGCCACCCGACGCCAACCAGCGTTGACCTCACTCAGCGTCAACCTCAACAAGATCGCGGTCCTGCGCAATTCGCGCGGTGGTCAGCTGCCCGACGTGTCCCAGGCCGGACGCATCTGCCTGGATGCCGGCGCACACGGCTTGACCGTGCACCCGCGACCTGACGCGCGTCACATCCGCAGTGGAGATGTGCATGTGCTGGCGGCGCTATGCCACGTCCGCGGCGTTGAATTCAACATCGAAGGCAATCCGTTCGCGCCGCCACGTGCCGGCTACCCGGGCTTGCTGGCGCTATGCGAAGCGACGCGACCCGCGCAGGTCACCCTGGTGCCAGATGGCGACGGTCAACTCACTTCCGACCATGGGTTTGATTTCGTCGCTGATGGCGCTTCGCTGGCGCCGCTGATCGCCTCATTCAAGGCGCTTGGTTGCCGGGTCAGCGTGTTCGTGGACGTGGGCGATGCCAATGTGGCATTGGCGGCTGCATTGGGCGCGGATCGGGTCGAGCTGTTTACCGGACCGTACGCGGAAGCCGCCGCCAATGGTGATGCCTCGGTCGCGCTGGCGTTAGCCGCCGATACCGCCACGCGTGCACAAGCCGCCGGGCTGGCCGTCAATGCCGGTCATGACCTGGACCAGGGCAACCTCGCGGCGTTTCTCGCGAACGTCCCTCAAGTCCAAGAAGTATCGATCGGCCATGCGCTGATCGGAGAGGCGCTGTATGCCGGCCTCGATGCGACGGTGCGTGCCTACCGTCGCATCGTCGATACCTCCGTTAAGGCCTGAGCGCCACGTCGGCAAAGCCTGCATTGCGGGTATCCGCAAGCACGCGCGCGAACACCCCGTAATCCGCTCCTGCGCTTGCCTCCAACGCCAGCGTGGTTCCGGGTGCTCGCGCCTTCAATGCGCCCAGTTCGCCACGCAGGTCTTCCGGGGCGATGCTCGCACCCTCCATCCGGATCTGCCCGTCCATGCCGAGCGAGAGCAGCGTACGCGGAGGCGGTGTGGTCCTTTCAACTGGTCCGGCCTGGGACAGGTTGAGGTCGATCGCCTGCGCCTTGGGGATGGACTGCACCATGAAAATGATCAGTAGAACGAGCAGGACGTCAACCAAGGGGGTGATGTTGATGCCGGTCATGTCGCGATGCTCGAAACGGGACTGCGTGAACGCGGAAACGCTCATGTGCTTCTCCCACGGGCCCGATGCCCACCTTTACGCTGCTCCCGCTGGATGCCCGCCGTCAAGCCCTTGTACATTTGCCACCGGCTTCAGCACATAAAAAAACGCCGCCCTTCCAGGCGGCGTTATATCCACGAGTTGCTGCACGGTTTGCTGATGCGTTTACCCGTGCGCGTGTTGGATCAGTTCTGGACGAAACCGATCTTCACCATATCTGCATTCTTTGCCGCGGTCAGGACCTTGGCCAGAACGCCATACTCGGCATTGTCATTGGTTTCGATCTGCAATTCCGGCTGGTTCAGGGGATCGCGCTCGACCTCGTTCCTCATCATCGTGACGAGCGAGGAGACCGGCGTCGGTGTGTCGTTCCAGGTGACAAGGCCGCTGCCATCGATGCGCAGCTTGATCGGGTCCGGCGGTTCTTTCGGATTTTCCGGTGGCTTGTCGGTCTTCTGCGGCAGGTCCACGTCGACCGGCACCGACTGGATCGGCATGGTCACCATGAAGATGATCAGCAACACCAACATCACGTCTACCAGAGGCGTGACGTTGATATCAGACATCGCACCGCCGGATGCACTGGAACTAAATGCCATGGGAGGTTCTCCTTACTGGCCTTTCTTGGGCGGTGTGGTGATGAAGCCGACCTTGGCGATACCTTGCGACTGGGCCACCTTGACCACGTCGCTGATCATGCGATAGGGCGTCGTCCGGTCAGCGCGGATCTGGACCGACGGTTGCGGCGTCCGCTGTGCCTCGACCGAAAGCTTGCTTTCTATGAACTGGCGGGTAGCAGGTTCGTCGTTCCAGAACAGCGCGCCGGCCTCCGTCACCGAAATGGTGACGGGTGGCGACTTCGCTTTTTCCGGCTTCTTGTCGAGCACGGCCTCCGGCAGCTTCACCTTGACCTTGTGGTTCATCAATGGCGTGGTGATCATGAAGATGATCAGCAGTACCAACATCACGTCCACCAGGGGCGTGACGTTGATTTCGGCCATCGGGCCGCCGCTTTCGTTACCGGAACTGAAGGACATCTTGGGGCTCCGTTGAGGCGTCGTTCGTCAATCAGCGCTTGCCGGCCACTTCGCCGACGCGTGAGCCGGTGGCGAAGAAGTCGTGCAGGTCGTGCGCGAAGGTGTCGAACTGGTTGTTGGTGACGCGGTTCAGGCGGACGAAGAAGTTGTACGCCAGCACCGCCGGGATCGCCACGAACAAGCCGATCGCGGTCATGATCAGGGCTTCACCCACCGGGCCTGCCACTGCCGAGATCGACGCATCACCGGACGAACCGATCGCGATCAGTGCCCGGTAGATGCCCCAGACGGTACCAAGCAGGCCGACGAACGGCGCGGTGGCACCGACCGTGGCGAGAATCGTCAAGCCGCCTTCCAGGCGCATCGATTCGCGCGTCACCCCTTGGCGCAGTGCACGATCGACGAACTCGGATCGGTTGAGCGATTCGGCCAGGCGCGAGCCGTCATGGCGCTGGTGGTGCGCGGCCGCTTGCGCGGCATCCAGAGCGATCTTGGAGAACGGCTCGGACTTGGGCTGCTCTTCCATGAAGCGAATCGCATCCTGCGCGTTGGGGGTTTCCCAGAACGTCCCGGTCACCCGCTCGCCACGGCCACGCAGCCGCATGTTCTTGAGGAAATTGATGATGATCCAGTACCAGGACATTACCGACATGACCACCAGGGTGATCAATACGATCCAGCCGACGAAGTCGAAGTGTTGGACGAGGGATGCAAAACCCATCTGCTGCAGCGCGGCGGCGTTGTTGCCTCCGGCGGCGTCAGGGGCGACAGCAGTCGTTTCGAGGAACATACGCTTACCTTTGAATGTCGTGGAAGGAGGTTTGGAAGCGAAACAAAGTCAACAGTTGGTACGGGTGGAGCATATCTGGCCTATCGGCTATCGCATCACGAAATCGACGGGAACGCGTACTCGGCTGGCAACTTTCTGTCCGCCGCGTGTTTCAGGATTGAACCGCCAGCGCTTGGCGGCCTTGACTGCTTCGCGATCCAGGTTGCGGTTGCCGCTGGATTTTTCAACCGCAACGTCAAGCACGGCACCCGAAGCATCGATGCTCACGATCAGCACAGTGGTGCCTTCGATGCCGCGGCGGCGCTCTTCAGGCGGGTAGTTTGGCGGGTTCATCGCCCGCGAGGACGCGTCCACGCCGGAGCTGATGTTGGACACAGGCGCTGGCGGCGCCGGTGGAGCCGGTGGTGGAGCCTGCACGTCGACTGCCCGCGGCGTATCCATGATCACCGGCGGATCTTCCGGCGGCGGCGGCAATGGCGCCCTGGTCGGCGGTGCCAGGGTCTTGATCGGCGGCGGTGGCTTGTCCGTCGGCGGCGGCGGTGGCGGCGGCGGCGGCGGTGGAGGTGGCTCGATGAAGGTGACGCTGACCACGTCTTCCGCGTCAGCTTCTGGCGTCGGCGTGGACAGCGGCGACAGCAGCACGAGCACGGCCGCGGCGTGTAGCGCCACTGCGAAGCTGATGCCCGAGATGCGCGGCCAGCTCAGTCCACCTTCGCGGTCGTGGTTTTTCTCGGGTTGGTCGACATCTAGCGTCATGCGCACGGCTCTGGATGTGGGGCCCTGCGCTTTTTACGCCGGGGCAAGAAGCCTGCGGCCCGAGGGCCGCAGGAACCTACAAGTCTATACCAATCTCCTAGACTTGTTCCAAGTCCAGATCATGATGCAGAGGTTTTTTGCGAAGCAGGTCTCAGCGCGAAAGAATGCGCTTTGCGTCCTCTGGATTTTTCAAGCCCTTGTCGAGCGCCTTCTGGGCTGCAGCTTTGGCCTCAGCCTTCTTGCCATTGTATTCCAGCACCTTGGCCAGATTGAGGAAGGCCTCGCCATCGGCCGCGATCGGGGCCGCCTTCGTGTACATCTCGACAGCCAACGGAATATTGTCCCCAGCGTAGGCGTTCTGAGCCAGAACCATATAGTCCTTCGCCAACTGTTGATCCTCCTGCAGGATGCCCTTGCTGGTGCCGACAGCGATCACTTGCTGTGCGTCTGTCCAGCGCTCGGCATTCATGTAGCCCACGTAGAGCGCCCGCAACTCGCGGCCTTCTGTAAGCATGTCGCGCTTGTAGGCATCTTCCAGCAGCAGATTGGCCTGGTCGAACTTGTCGGCATTCTGCAACGCCGCCACCGCGTTCATCAGGATCCTCTTGTCATTGGGGTTCTTGGCGATCTGCTCTTTGTAGATCGCCGCCGCCTCGTCATTTCGCCCCAGGTTGGCGAGGATGCCGGCGCGGAAGGTTGGGTGCTTCGGGTCCTCGGACTTGGTTTCGGCAAGGAAGCGGTCGATTGTCTTCAGCGCGTCCTGGTATTTGTCCGCTCCGAACTCCATCACCGCCAGGTTGTACATCGTCGTGTAGTGGCTGTCGTTTTCCAGGCCGTTGGTGTCTATCGCCTTGCGGAAATAGTCCGCGGCCTTGGCTTGGTCGTCCTGGTCAACGGCCGCGTTGGCGGCAAGCGAATAGGCGAACGACTTCTCGTATTCGTTCGCGGCAGGCATTGCAGCGATGGCCTCCGCCTTGGTCATGACCGCTGCCATGTCCTGCTTCTCGTAAGTCTCCTGCAAGTCCTGCAGGTTCTTCAACATCTTGCCGCTGGACTTGGCTTCAGGCGAAACGCGCGTCGCACCGGGGAACAGCGCGGCCTTGGCCTCCTCGGCCTGCTTGGCGTCGGCCTTGCCCTTGCCCAGTTCGGCCATTCGCTTGGCGCGTTGTTCGCGCATGGTGGCGGACTTGGCAGGCTGCTGGGCACTGACCATGGGCGCGACAACTGCCAGCGCGAGCGCGGCGGCAATGGCGATCTGGAGCGGACGGACCTGGAAGCGGATCATGAAGTACCTCTGATCTGGGGAACATGCCGCCACATGGGCGGGGACGCACCGTACCAGAAAGCGCGGTGCTTGGATCGTGCCACGGTAGGTTGCGGCACGGTTAGTTTACTGGCATCGCGGGTTGTTGCCCGCGGCGCGCGCGGCCAACATGGTGGGACGCAAGCCGACTGCACGCTGTTGCAGTTCACGCAGGCGGGATGCCGGGTCCGGGTGGGTCGACAACCATTCGGGCGCGCGTGAGCCACCCGCCGTGGCCATGTTCTGCCACAGCGCCACCGCGCCCTCGGGATCGTAGCCCGCCTTGGCCATCAGTTGCTGGCCAACCACATCGGCCTCGCTTTCCTGCACGCGCGAGCCCGGAAGCAACAGGCCGGTCTGGGCAATGATGCTGCCGCCCTGGCCCACTGCATTGCCGATGCCTTCTCCATAACGCGCACCGGCAAGCCCGGAAAGGATCTGCAGCACCCCTGACGCGCCCATTTGACGGGTGATCCGTTCGTTGTGGTGGCGGGAGACCACGTGTCCGATCTCATGGGCGATCACGCCGGCCAATTGATCCTGGTTGCGCGCGACCTTGAAGATGCCGGTGTAGACGCCAACCTTGCCGCCAGGTAGGGCAAACGCATTCGCCTCCTGGTTTTCAAACAGTGCGACGTCCCACCCCAAGCGCTGCCAATTGGAGGGGAGCTGGCGCACGATGCTTGTCACCACGCAACGCACGTAGCCCGTTTGCCTGGCGTCGCGGCTTTGCGGTGTCTTGGCTTTGGCCTCGGCGAAGGCCTGGGCGCCGAGTTGGGCGAGTTGCGCTTCGGAGACCCCGCCGACCACCTGCTGCCTGCCCGTGGGCGAGGTAGTGGTCGCGCAAGCGGTGAATGCGACGGCGATTGCCGCACTTAACAGCATGACCTTGGCTTTCATGGCGGCATCCGTGGGAGTCAGGTTTCCTTGTAATGCAGGCAACCTGAAGACGACGTCAAGCTGCGGCCGGTCAAACGTCCAGATTGGAGACCCGCAAGGCGTTTTCCTCGATGAACTCGCGGCGCGGCTCCACCACATCGCCCATCAAGGTGGTGAAGATGGCATCGGCTGCCACCGCATCCTCGATCCTCACCTGCAGCAGGCGGCGGGTTTCCGGATTTACCGTGGTGTCCCACAGCTGCTCCGGATTCATTTCGCCAAGGCCCTTGAAGCGCTGGATCTGCCGGCCCCGCTTGGCTTCGTCGAGCAGCCAGGCCTGTGCTTCGGCGAAACTCGCCACCGCTTGGGATTTGTTGCCGCGCTGGATGCTCGCACCCTCGCGGATGAGTCCGTGCAACACCGCCGCCGCTTCGCGCAACGGGCGCAATTCGCCGTGTTCGAAGCTGGACAAGGGCAGCACCTGTATGAGCTCCTCGCCCATGTGCCGACGGGTGATCAGCAACGCCCCGGGCCGCGACTCCTGCGCGGTCTGCAGGGCCAGCGCATAACGGGGCCTGCCAAGTCCGCCGCGGTTCAGTCGAGCCGCCAGAGCTTCGAGCTCATGAGCCTCGTCGGTGTGTTCGGCCAGCGAGGCCGCGTCCAGCGGCGTGAAGTCGATCAGCGACTCCAGCACGATCGGATCGAAACGGTGCGCGTTCCGCACGATCGCGCCACGTGCATTGGCGAACACCAGCAGCAAGGCCTCCAGCGCCGAGCCCTGGATCGCCGGCTCGCCCGCTGCAGGTATCAGCGACGCGCCATCCACGGCATTGTTGGCAAGGTAGGCGTCAAGCGCCGCGTCGTCCTTCAGGTAGAGCTCGTTCTTGCCCTGCTTGATCTTGTAAAGCGGCGGCAGCCCGATATAGATATGGCCGCGCTCGATCAGCTCCGGCATCTGCCGGTAGAAGAACGTGAGCAACAGGGTGCGGATGTGGCTGCCGTCGACGTCGGCGTCGGTCATCAGGATGATGCGGTGGTAGCGCAGCTTGTCGGGGTTGTACTCGTCCTTGCCGATGCCGGTTCCGAGCGCGGTGATCAGGGTGCCCACTTCCGCAGAGGCCAGCATCCGGTCGAAGCGTGCACGTTCGACGTTGAGGATCTTGCCCTTGAGCGGCAGGATGGCCTGCGTCTTGCGGTTGCGGCCCTGCTTGGCACTGCCGCCGGCGGAATCACCCTCGACGATGAACAGCTCCGATAGCGCCGGATCCTTTTCCTGGCAATCGGCCAACTTGCCGGGCAGGCCGGCAATGTCCAACGCGCCCTTGCGGCGGGTCAGGTCACGAGCCTTGCGCGCAGCCTCGCGCGCGCGCGCCGCATCAACGATCTTACCGGCGATGGCGCGGGCTTCATTCGGGTTTTCCTGCAGGAACTCCTCCAAACGTGACGCGAACGTGCTGTCAACGACGGGTCTCACATCAGATGAGACGAGTTTCTCCTTGGTCTGACTGGAGAAACTTGGATCCGGCACCTTGACCGACAACACCGCAATCATGCCTTCACGCATGTCATCGCCGGACAGAGTGATCTTGGCTTGCTTGGCGATTCCGTTCTGCTCGATGTAGTTGCTCAAGGTACGGGTGAGTGCCGAGCGGAACCCGATCAGGTGGGTACCGCCGTCCTTCTGCGGAATATTGTTGGTGAAGCAGTACATGGATTCCTGATAGGAATCGGTCCACTGCAGGGCCACGTCCACCACGATGCCGTTCTGCTCACCGCTGACCGAGATCACATTGGGGTGCAGTGGCGTCTTCAGCTTGGCGAGATGCTCGACGAAACTGCGGATGCCGCCTTCGTACTGGAACACGTCGCGACGGCCTTCGCCTCGCTCATCGGTCAGGGTGATCTTGACCCCGGAATTCAGGAACGACAGCTCGCGCAGGCGTTTGGCCAGGATGTCGTAATGAAATTCGGTGTCGGTGAATATCTCCTTGGCTGGCCAGAACCGCAGCAGGGTCCCGCGCTTGTCGGAATCCGCCAGCCGCTTGAGCGGATATACGGGTTCGCCCAGCGCGTATTCCTGCTGGTGGTAGCCGCCATCGCGCCAGATGTCCAACATCAACTTCGAGGAAAGTGCATTGACGACGCTGACGCCCACGCCATGCAGCCCGCCAGAAACCTTGTAGCTGTTGTCGTCGAATTTGCCGCCGGCATGCAGCACGGTCAGGATGACCTCGGCCGCGGACACACCCTCTTCCTTGTGGATGTCGACCGGGACACCGCGTCCGTTGTCACTGACGCCCACTGAGCCGTCCTCATGGATGGTCACCACGATGTCATCGGCGTGGCCCGCCAGAGCCTCGTCCACGGAGTTGTCGACCACCTCGAACACCATGTGGTGCAAACCGGTGCCGTCGTGAACATCGCCGATGTACATGCCCGGGCGCTTGCGTACTGCATCAAGGCCACGCAGGACCGTAATCTTGCTGGAATCGTAATTGCCGGTGTTGGCAGCGGCGAGGGGGGTGCTTTCAGGCGGTTGGCCCGTTTCGGTCTGGTTCTGCGACATCGGCGCGTTTGTCTCCGTCGGCACGCCGTCCGGCGCGCCGAGACACATTAGCTTATAGAGGCGCGCAGTATAGCAAGGCCAGCATTGCCTTGTACTTGAACGACCTATCTACCCGCCGCTAACACGCCATGTTCCACGTGGAACATGGCGACTTCGACTTCAGGATCATTGGATCCCAGAGGGGCCTCCGTTCCTGTAATGAACACCTGAGCGCCACACGTATGAAGGTACTCAAGCACCCTTTGCTGATGATGGCGATCCAGCTCCGACGCCAGGTCATCCAGCTGCAGCACAGGCCAGGCACCATCCCGCTCTGCCAGATGTGCTGCCTGTGCCAGCAGCAACGAAAGTGCGGCGAGCTTGGCCTGACCTCGTGACAGGCTCTCGCGCCCGGGAAAGGTGCTGAATTGCAGGCGCAGATCCGCTCGATGCGGCCCGATGGTGGTATGACCTTGAACGACATCACGCTCGCGCGCCAGCAAAAGCGCGTCCGCCAATGCCAGCTCCTGCCATTTCCAGCCGGCTTGCAAGCCCAGCATGACGTGCCCCGCCGATGGGAACAGCATCGCCACAACGCGATCAAGATGTGGCTGCAACGCTGCAACGTACGCGCCCCGGTACGCACTCAACTGTTCACCGGATTGCGCCAGTTCGTGTTCCCACGCGTCAAGCTGCGGTTCTGAGCGCTTTGAGCGGAGCAAGGCATTTCGCTGCTTCAATGCCCTTGCGTAACGACGCCATTGCGGCAGGAAATCATGTTCCACGTGAAACAAACCCCAGTCCAGGTAGCGGCGGCGCGCTTCACTACTGCCATGTATCAGGATATGACTGCCTGGCTCAAAACTGATCACCGCCAATGCCGCACACAAATCGCCCAGATGGCCAACGCTTGCACCATCAAGTCGCGCCTCCCAAGTCGATCCTGTGTGGCGCAGGCCTGCGCGGTGAAGCACCGCTGACTGTTGCCACTCGAGATAGATTTCCAGCGCTGCCTGGTCGTGGCGAATCAAGCCGTCGCGTACGCGCCCCCGAAAGCTGCGGCCATGCGCCATCAGGTGCAGGGCCTCGAGGATACTGGTCTTGCCACTGCCGTTGTCGCCCACAATTACGTTGAATCCGGGCGCCGGCTGCAGTTCCAGTTGCTCGAAACGACGAAAATCCCGCAGGCACAACCGCCGAACCTGCACCGCCGAATGCGATAACGCCCGGATGGAACCGGGCGCTATCATGCTGGTTCCACGTGGAACAAACCCATCAGAGCCGCAATGGCATCACGACGTGACGGCAATGCACGCTTTCTGCGCCACGCAGCAACGCGGACGAATTTGCATCACGCAGCAACAGCACGACATGTTCGTCGCGCAAAGCGGTCAATGCGTCCAGCAGGTAATTGACGTTGAAACCAATCGCCAGTGCATCGACATGGGTCTCGGCTTCGATTTCTTCCTGAGCCTCTTCCTGTTCCGGGTTATGTGCACTGATTTTCAATTGACCCGGTGAAACCTCGACCCGCACCCCCCGGTATTTCTCGTTTGACAGGATCGATGCACGCTGCAGCGCGGCGCGGAATACCTCGCGCTCGATCTTGACCTCACGGTCGGCGCCGATTGGAATCACCGCTTCGTAATCCGGGAACTTGCCGTCGATCAACTTGCTGGTGAACGTCACATCGTCGCGCTTGACCCGAATGTGGCTGCGTCCGAGTTCAAGCTCAAGGGGGCGATCGCCGCCTTCCAACAGCCGCTGCAATTCCTGCACGCCCTTGCGCGGGACAATGATCTGGCGCTTGCTGCCAGATGCATCCTCAAGCGTGGCTTCACATAGCGCCAGGCGATGGCCGTCGGTTGCCACGCATCGCAAAACGCCGTCGCGCAGGTCGAACAACAAGCCGTTGAGGTAGTAGCGGACATCTTGCTGGGCCATCGCGAATGCAGTGCGCTCAATCAGCTCCTTGAGGGCCGCCTCAGTCACGCTGACACGCTCTGTCGCCTCGGCTTCGTCCACGGAGGGGAAATCGTTGGCTGGCAGGCTGGCCAGACTGAACCGGCTGCGCCCGGCCTGCACGGTGACCTTGTCGCCTGACTGACTGACCGTGACCTTGCTGCCATCAGGCAGGGCGCGGACGATCTCGAACAGCTTGCGTGCCGGGATCGTGATCTCGCCATCCTGCGCATCGTCTACCGATGTTCGCGCAATCATCTCGACTTCGAGGTCGGTGCCGGTCAACGACAATTCCCCCGCCCGTACCTTCACCAGCAGGTTGGCCAGCACAGGCAGGGTTTGCCTGCGTTCGACCACGTTGACGACCTGGGCCAGCGGCTTCAACAGGACTTCGCGTTGCAGGGAGAACCGCATGTTGACCCCTTCGAGGATAGTGCGAGGATATCGGTGCGTGGGCAGGTAGCCCGGCTTCTAAAGAATTGTATAAAACTAGACTGCTGGTAGTGGTAGTGATGCCAAAATAGCGGGATAAGCAAAGCAACTTGTTGATATATAAGCTTTTTTATTAAAAAATTACCGCGTGGAAACACACCGCAGGCTGCGTACAACGTGTGGATAAGTTTCCGGTCTTGCCGTCGGGATCCTGTTATCCACACCTTATACCGGCACCACCCACGGCTTGGCCGGTCGTGTCATGCCAGGCAGGTCACTCGCTCAACTTCCTGATCAGCTTTTCCCAATCCTCGTGCAGCTTGCCATCGATGCTCATCAGGTGCCGGATCTGGCGGCAGGCGTGCAATACCGTCGTGTGGTCGCGCCCGGCAAAGGCATCGCCGATCTCGGGCAGGCTGTGTTCGGTCAATTCCTTGGCCAAGGCCATGGCGACCTGACGTGGCCGGGCCAGTGATCGGGTCCTGCGTTTGGACAACAAATCCTTGATCTGCAAGCCGTAGTAGTCTGCCACGACCTTCTGGATGTTGGCGATGCTGATCGCCTGTTGCTGGGCGCGAAGCAGGTCGCGCAGGCTCTCCTGGGCGAACTCCAGGGTCACCGCGCGTCCGGCCATGCCGGCTTCGGCAATCAGCTTGTTGATGGCGCCTTCCAGTTCGCGGACATTGCTGCGCATCTTCTTGGCAATCAGCTGCGCCACTTCATCCGGTACTTCCGCGCCACGTTCACGCGCCTTGGCCAGTACGATCTGGGCACGGGTTTCAAAGTCCGGTGGGTCGATCGCCACCGACAACCCCCATCCAAGGCGGGACTTCAGGCGCGGTTCCAGGCCTTCGACCTCGCGAGGGTAGCGATCGCAGGTCAGGATGATCTGCTGGCGCCCGTCGAACAGGGCGTTGAAGGTGTGGAAAAACTCTTCCTGGGTCCGGTCCTTGCCGGCAAAGAACTGGATGTCATCGATCAGCAGCGCATCAATGCCCTGGAACTGTCGCTTGAAAGCGTCCATGCCGCCGCTGGTTTTGTCATACAGCGCCTTGGTGAAGGCATTCATGAACTGCTCCGAGCGCAGATACATCACCCGTGCGGCGGGATTGAGGGCGCGCATCTGGTTGCCGGCTGCCATCATCAGATGGGTCTTGCCCAACCCGGTCCCGCCGTACAGCAGCAGCGGGTTGTGGGCCCGATCTCCGGGTTTGAGCGTGACCTGCCACGCTGCGGCGCGACCCAACTGGTTGCTGCGCCCCTCGACGAAATTGTCGAAGCAGTAATGGCTGTCGAGGTTGCCCTGGAAGGGCTCGAGCTGCCTCAAGGCAGCCGGCGCGACCGGGTTGCCCGTGGCGACTGGAGTGCGGCGCAGGGTGCCTATATCGAGACTCACGTCGCCCTGGCCACCGAAGTGAGTAGCCAGTTCCCGGATTCGGGGCAGGTAACGGAGGCGAACTTCGTCCAACACGTAGGGATTGGGCGCATAAAGCACCAAAGACTGATCGCGGCGTTCAGCCTGGAGTGGGCGCAGCCAGGTCTGAACGTCCTCCTGGGGTAGTTCTGCTTCCAGGCGTTGCAGGCAAAGAGGCCAGACATCCATTGTAGTGAGCGACCTCATCAAAACCTGTGCCCGGGATCAGTAGACGACAGGGCGGGCGCCATGCTGGCCGCCTGTGGATAAATCGGGAGACCGCGAGCGTATCATCGCCTCCATCCATGGGCCACCGACGAACTTCTGGAACGCGAATGAGGGACCGTCGAAAGACAGCCATACAAGAATGTTGACCGGGGACCCAGCCCGGGCTATCCTTGCGAGTCTATTCCGCTGAAAACAACGCAGACCCGCCATGGCGACCAAGCGCACCTACCAACCCAGCAACCTCAAGCGCAAGCGTGACCACGGCTTCCGCGCCCGCATGGCGACAGCCGACGGTCGCAAGATCCTGGCTCGTCGCCGCGCCAAGGGCCGTCGTCGCCTGACGGTCTGACCCGGCGCCGGCCCCGTTGCCGGACGTCCGCGTGATTGCAACATCACCACCGCAAAAGCCAGCAACCGCTGGCTTTCCGCGTTTGGCCCGGGTGCGTGCGAAGGCCGAGTTTGACCGCGTCTTCGGCGAGGGACGACGCATCGCCGACCCTCTGTTGAGCCTGCACCTGCTGGCCGACCAACAACCCGCGCGGCTGGGTTTGGCGGTTTCGCGAAAAGTGGACCCGGATGCTGTTGGTCGCAACCGCATCAAGCGTGTCATGCGCGATGCATTTCGCAAAAACCGTAACCAGTTGGCGTCGGGCGCCTATGTGCTGGTGGCGCGCGTGCCGGCCGGAAAGGCAGCCAACGCGGACCTTCGGGCGGCGTTCCTGCGCCTGTTGCAACGTGCCGGTGCGTTGCCCGTATCGCCCATGGGCGGCACAATGCCGCCAGCAATCCCTACCCTCCCCCCTGAAAGTGCCGCGCGCCTGCGCCGGCCGAGCTTGCCTGCCCGATGACCCAGACCCGTACGTTCCTGATTTTCGCCTGGTTGATGGTGGCGGCCTTTTTGTGGATGGAGTGGAACAAGGAACAGCAGCCACAGTCCATCGCGCAGACCCCGACGGCTGTCGTAGCGACATCAGCGCCGGTCCCGTCCGCGAACATTCCCTCGGCCAGCGTGCCAGGAACCACCGCCCCCCAAGCAGTGACGCCTGTACAGGTGCCACGCGTCAGCCTGCGCAACGACATGCTGGCGCTGGAACTTGATGGCCTCAGCATCACTGGCGCAAAGTTGCTGAAGTATCAGCAGAGCACTGAACCCGGCAGTCCGCCGGTGGTCTTGTTCAATGACAATCCCGCAAGCGATTTTGTCGCGCGCAGTGGCTGGCTGGGCGCCGATGGCATCGATGCCACCTTTACGCCCGAGACCGCCGTACGCTCGGCTGGCATGCCGTCAGGCGCCAGTGAAGCAAGCGCGTCCTTCGTCGCGCAAGCGGCGGATGGCGTGCAGGTCCGCAGGACCTATACGCTCGCCCGCGGCAGTTATGCCGTGCGCGTCCATGACGAAGTGATCAATGCCGGTAGCGTGCCGTGGACGGGAACCGTGTATCGCCAGTTGTTGCGCAATCCACCGCCGGCGAAGGGGGGATTCACCAATCCTGAGGCGTTCAGCCTGAGCGGCGCCGCTTGGTACAGCCCGGAAGACAAATACACGAAGCGCTCGTATCCGGATTTCGTCGACGATGGCCCGCTGGACCAGGAGGTGGGTGGCGGCTGGGTGGCGCTGTCCCAACATTATTTCCTGACTGCCTGGGTGCCCCAGAAGGACCAGCGCGCCTTGTTCTCGCTGGGCGTGAGCGGTGCCAACCACCGTATCGAGGCGCGCGGTCCCCAAGTCACGCTGGCCCCAGGGCAACGCTATTCCAGCGATGCCACCCTGTGGGTGGGCCCGAAGCTACCCGACCAATTGGAAGCGATCGCTCCCGGGCTTGAGCTGGCGCTGGACTACGGCATGTTCACGGTGCTGTCCAAACCAATCCACTGGCTGTTGACCCAGCTGCACAAGTTCACCCATAACTGGGGCTGGGCGATCGTGCTGCTGGTGGTGCTGATCAAGCTGGCGCTGTATCCGTTGTCGGCGGCGCAATACAAGTCGATGGCCAAGATGCGCAGGTTCCAGCCACGCATCGAGCAGCTCAAGGAGCGCTACGGCGATGACAAGCAGAAGTTCCAGATGGCGATGCTGGAGCTTTACAAGAAGGAGAAGATCAACCCGGCCGGGGGCTGCCTGCCGATCCTGATCCAGATGCCGGTGTTCCTTGCGCTTTACTACGTGCTGCTGGAGGCGGTGGAATTGCGCCAGGCCCCATGGATCATGGGCTGGGTCAACGATCTGACCGCGCGCGACCCATTCTTCATCCTGCCCGTTCTCAACGGCGCAATCATGTTCCTCACGCAGAAGATGACGCCGATGGTCGGCATGGATCCGATGCAGAAGAAGATGATGCAGCTGATGCCGCTGGTGATGGCGGTGATGTTCGCCTTGTTCCCGGCCGGTCTGGTGTTGTACTGGGTTACCAACGGCGCATTGGGCGCCCTGCAACAGTGGTGGAACACCAAGCGTTATGCCGAGGCGCCTGCCAAGGCCTGATCCCATCCCCCGGCGTGTCGCCAAGCGAAGCCCGCCATCAGGCGGGCTTCGTCTTTCTGTAAACAGGCGCGTTCTGCCACCATGCAGGCATGGATCAGCCCACGGACACCATTGTTGCGATTGCCACGGCACCAGGAGTTGGCGGCGTCGGCATCGTGCGTCTGTCTGGCCCAGGGTCGCGTGAGATAGCCAACGCCGTCAGCGGCAAGTCGCTGCCTGCCCGCATGGCGACCTATGCCCGCTTCAAGGCCGCCGATGGCGAGGTCATCGACGACGGGATCGCCGTGTATTTCGCCGGGCCGGCGAGCTATACCGGTGAGGATGTGGTGGAGTTGCAGGCGCATGGCAGCCCCGTGCTACTGCGGCAATTGACCACCCGCTGCATCGAGCTGGGCGCGCGCAAGGCCCGGCCGGGCGAGTTCAGCGAGCGTGCTTTCCTCAACGGCAAGCTAGATCTGGCCCAGGCCGAAGCGGTGGCAGACCTGATCGCGGCCGGTGACGAACGCGCGGCTCGCGCTGCCCGGCGCTCACTGGATGGGGTGTTCTCGCAGCAGGTCGAAGCGGTGATGGCGCGAGTGTTGGCGATCCGCGTGCACGTAGAGGCGGCCATCGATTTCGCCGACGAGTCGCTGGACACTCTCGGCGGGGCGGCGCTTCGCGAGCAGCTCGCGCTCGTGAGCAACGACCTTTCGCGCCTGCAGGGTGAGGCCGAACGGGGGCAGAAGCTGCGCGATGGCCTGCACGTGGTGCTGGCAGGACCGCCAAACGCGGGCAAGAGCTCGCTCCTCAATGCACTGGCCGGAAACGACCGCGCCATCGTCACCGAGATCGCCGGCACCACCCGCGACCTGCTGCGCGAGACCATCCGTCTGGATGGCGTGGAGTTGACCATGGTCGATACCGCGGGACTGCGCGAAGCCGGCGATGCGATCGAGGCTGAAGGCATCCGTCGTGCCAGGGCCGAGTTGGCGCGGGCAGACCTGGCACTGGTGGTGGTGGACGCACGCGACCCGCATGCAGGAGGCGAGGCCCTGATTCAAGCAATCAGTTCGTCTGCTCAATGCTTATGGGTGCACAACAAGGCCGACCTGCTGGCGCGAGTGCCGGAAAACAACAGTTGCAACACCCTGCACGTGTCCGCGCGCACCGGCGTGGGGCTAGAGGTATTGCACCAACGCCTGCTGGCATTGTCCGGTGTAGATGCCAGTGATGCCGGAAGTGGTGCGTTCAGTGCACGAGAACGGCATGTGCAGGCACTGGCCTTGGCGGCCGGGCACATGCAGGCGGCCCGCCTGGAGCTGCAACATGAGCGCATGGAGCTCGCCGCCGAAGCCTTGTCCGAGGCGCATTCAGCTTTGGGCGCCATCGGTGGTAAGGTCGGTGCGGATGGTCTACTGGGTCACATATTCAGCGCATTCTGCGTTGGAAAATAGTCCCGGTACCGACATCATGCTTGACAAATGGCCGCAGCTGCCGCGTGCTATCGCAGGGTGCGTCCAGCATCAACTAGGGGGAGTTCCAGATGTCTGCAATCAATTCCGTGCGTCGCGGTCTAGCGCCAGTGGCGCTGGCCGTGGCCGTGGCATGTGCTTTAGGCGCATGCAAGAAAGAACCCGATGCCGCCGATACGGCAGCGGCAACAGCGGCGCAACAGGCGCCCGCGCCAACTCCGGAGTCGGTTGTTTCCGCTTCGGTCAATGCCATGACAGCGGACCAGCTGCGTAGCGAAGCCTCCAAGGCCTACGACGAGAATCGCCTGTACGCGCCTGCCGGTAACAATGCGATGGAGTACTACCTCGCACTGCGCGACAAGGCGCCTGCGGATGCAGGAGCATCCAGCGCGCTGACCGATTTGATGCCGATGACCGTCATCGCGACCGAACAGGGCATCGCCCGCGAGGATTTCACCGAAGCCAAGCGCCTGACCGCGCTGATTGAAAAAGCCGACGCCAAGCACCCATCGCTGGGACGACTGAAGTCGAGTATCGCCAGTAGTGAAACTGCGGCTGCACAACGGATCGATTCACAGAAGCTGACGGCGGAACAGGAAGCCAAGCGCCAGGAAGACCTGCTCAAGCAGCGTGAGGAAGACCAACGCAAGCAGCAGGAGTTGCAACGCCAGCAGGCTGCACAGACCCCAGCACAGCCCAGTGCTGCCGAGCAGGCCGCCGCTGCTGCCGAAGCGCAACGCCAGCAAGCCGCGGCCGCAGCCGCGGAAGTCGAACGCAGGCGCGTCGCCGCCGCCGCTGCGGACGCGCAGCGCCAACAGGCCGCGCCACCAGCACAAACCGCTCCCGCGCAGCCAGTACGCGCATCCAGCGAGCTGCGTGCGGTTTCCCAGCCGGGTCCGCGCTTTCCGCAATCAGCACAGCGCGCTGGGGCAGGCGGGAATGTGCAGGTGGAGTTCACCGTCGGGACCGATGGCAGTGTGAGCGATGTACGAGTGGTGTCTTCGGACGTGCCGCGCCAGTTCCAGCGGGAGTTCGAGAAAGAAGCGCTGGCGGCAGTGAAACGCTGGCGCTTCGAACCCGTCGGGCAGGCCACCACCAGCCGCCGCACGATCAGTTTCCAGCAGT
The DNA here is from genome assembly GCA_038323895.1 of Lysobacterales bacterium. Taxonomy (GTDB): domain Bacteria; phylum Pseudomonadota; class Gammaproteobacteria; order Xanthomonadales; family Xanthomonadaceae; genus Thermomonas. Next base: position 50,319 of record JBBQHK010000017.1, read on the forward strand.
AGGCAGCGGTTGCACGAACGCGAAAAAGCCCGGCGATTGCCGGGCTTTTTCGTGGGTGTCGCAATGGTTCAGGCCGATATCGCCAGCTTCTCCTGGCGATATCGCCAGACCGCCGCCAGCCATAGCACGAGCGCCAATGTGAGCGAGGCGGCCAGGTAAATCGCCCATTGCTCGGCGCTTGGGGATTCACCGCGGTTGACCTTCACCAGCAGCTGGTTCTGCGACAGGAACGGCACCGCGTATTGCCACAGCGCGGTGTCCTTGAGCGGATACGCCATCAGTGCGTAGGCCGGCAGCATCGGCAGCATCATCAGCCAGACGATGTGGCTCTGTGCTTCTTTCATGCTCTTGGCCGCAGCGGCCAGGCAGGTCAGCAGGGCGGTGCCAATCAGCACCAGTGGCAGCAGGATCACCAGCATCTTGCCCATCGCGGCGAAGCTCACATCCAATGCACTGGCCTCGCCCGATGCCAGTGCAGCGCTCAGCTTGAACGACAGCAGGATCAGCAGCATCGAGGCAATGCCCATGATGCAAGCCGCCGCCATCTTGCCGCTGACCAGTGCGCCGCGCGAGGCCGGAGTGGCCAGCAGAGGTTCAAGGGATTGCCGTTCGCGTTCACCAGCGGTGTTGTCCATGGCCAAATGCGAGCCACCGATAAAGGCGAACAAGGTCATG
>JBBQHK010000018.1:0-45246 GCA_038323895.1 Lysobacterales bacterium
GGAACTGCACATGCCGAAGGGCAGGATGTTCACCAGCGGCACGTGATCCATGATGTTGGCAGCCGGCACGTAGCTCGACAGGGTGCGGTTGACCGGCAGCACGGCGAGCAACGAAGGCACCGCGCCGAAACTGCACGTCAACTGCGCACCCATGACGACCTGCAGCGCCATGCCGGTTACTCAGCCGCCAGTTGCCTGGATCTCGACGCGGCGGTTTTCCGCGGCATCCGGCTCATCGGTGTTGAACAATTGGCTTTCACCCTTGCCCATTGCCTTGAGGCGCGCGGACGACACGCCATTTTTAATCAGGTATTGGCGTACCGCCGATGCACGGCGATCGGACAACGCCTTGTTGTAGACGTCCGAGCCACTGGCATCGGTGTGGCCGATCACGGTGAACTTGCGGCCTTCCAACTGCGGCGAGGCAAGTGCCTTGGCCAGGGTCGCCATGGTCCGCTCGGAACTGCCGGAGATCGCAGCCGAGTTGTAATCAAAATTGATCTGCATGTTGATGGATGCCGACTTGGCCACCGGCGCCGGGGCCGGTGCGGTCGACATTGATGCCGCGCCAGGGCGTAGCGCACGGGTCTGGCCCGGTTCAACCACAGGTACGTCCGTCTTCAGGCTGTTGATGATGGAATCCACGGAAGGCGGATCCTGCGCGTCCTGCGCAAAGGCGCCACCGGATGCGGCCAGCAGGGCGATTGCCAATGCCGGACGAAGCAACTTGGTCGTATTCATGTCTATCCTCGGTCATGTAAATCAGGCCATTTCGGCCGGGAAGCCTTCCGCGCACACATTGAGCATGCCATTGCGGCGATCAGACGTACTGATTCTTATACCTTAAGTCTGCACTGCGACAGGCGCGATTTCGATACCACATTCGGCCTAGCCGAGCCCCCCTGTCTGATCGTAGACCCAACTCCAGATATTCCCGATGGGATATCGCCGTCGCATTCCACCCCACATACGCTGAACAGGCTAATCCCGGAGCATGAATGAACGCGATGCAGCCGCTGATGCTGGCATCGGGCATCGCCATTGTCGGCGGGCTGTTGGGCGCGACTGTGTCGGCATATTTGCATCGCGGGCGAATGCAACGGGAGGCGGGGCGGCTCTCGACGGCAATTGAATCGGCGACTTCGCTCCCCTCCACCTGCGCGCCGCAACTGGCGCCCCTGCTTGACGCTGCATGGCGACGCATCGAAGCCGCTGCCACACAAGCCGATGCCAACGATGCCCAAAGCCGGCAGATGGCGGCGCATATGGTCCGGCTGATGAACCAGAGCGACGGTGCGATGCGTGCCAAGGATCGTTTCCTTGCCGCTGCCAACCACGACCTGCGGCAGCCACTGCAGGCGATGGAGCTGGCCCTTGAACATCTGCGGATGGACGCCCTGCCCGCACAAACCCAGGAGGTCTCGCGGCTGACCGCTGGCATGCGAACGATGACCGAGGTTCTGGATGGCCTGCTCCTGTTGTCCCAACTTGATGCCGGGAGCCTGCAGGCACACGCCGCTGCCTGCGACTTGCAACCGCTGTTCGGCGAGCTGCTGGACGCGCAGGCACATGCCTCGCGGGAAGCTGGGGTCGCGCTGCTTGCCCATGCCGGCACGCACGCGGTGTTCACTGATGCCGGAATGCTGGGTGGCCTGCTTGGGCACCTATTGGCCAATGCGATCAAGGCGACGCCGCGCGGCGGGCGGGTGTTACTGGTCGCGCGGGTGCGCGGCGAATGCGTCCGAATCGAGATCCGGGACAGCGGCATCGGCATCGCGCCGATCCACCAACCCCGGGTATTCGACGAATTCTTCCAGGTCGGGAACTCCGAACGCGACCATCGCAATGGTTTCGGACTCGGGTTGTCGATTGTGTCAAGGCTTGCCGCGCTACTGGGCACGCGGGTCGAGCTTCGTTCGCGCCTGCATGGCGGTAGCTGTTTCTGGCTGGACCTGCCGCGCGCGACAGTCATGCAACGCCCGGCCCGCGCATTGATCCTGAACAGTGACGAGGACCAACGAGAAGCGCTCGCCGCGATGCTGGCCTCGTGGGGCTTTGCCGTGCACGCCGAAGCCAGGCTCGATGCAGCATTGGCCAACCTGGGCAGCGGGGTTGGCGCATTCCACGCCGTGCTGTGCGCGATCGACTCAGCGGATGACCCGGCTTGGGAACTCCTGGATGCGGCCAAGGCAAGGCACGCGCAGGCAAGCCGCATCGTGCTGTATTCAACCCCGAGCCCGGCGCTGCTGGAGGCGACTTCTCGGCACGGGGCACAGGCACTGCCACGGCCCGCCCCGCCATCGAAACTGCGCGCCCTGCTTTCCCAGCGCACCTCCCAGGCATTGCGTGGCGCCGCCTGAGCGCGGCACCACGAGAGTCGGTAAATGCGATCAGAAACTGCTGCAACCGTTCTTGCGCTCGTTATCAAAGCAGTTGGTCAGGTTGGGGCGCGAGCGCACCTTCGACCATTCGTTGGAAAGCTCATCCCCGGTCGATGCAATTTGTTCGTCCGAGAGTGAAGAGTTCAGGGCGCATACCGGGGCGCCGCCGAAGTTGCGGTCGTACACGTAGGAATTGACGGTCTCGCGAACCAGATCAATGGGCGTGGAGGACAACTGTGGCAATGGAATGATCTGCAGCGCCGTCGCATTGCCGGGTGCCTGGGCGAAGACATAGTTCTTCGCACTGGTCCCGCCATTGACGGCGTAAAAGCCTACCGGTGAGAAATACCCGGCCGGTGAGGACCAGATGACGCTCGAGCCGAACACGCCTTCCACGGTGTCGCCATTGCGGAACCCGGTGACTGTGCCAGTCAAGTTCGGATTGGGCGATCCCAGGTAGCGCACGGCCGAGTCGGCAGTGAAGAACAACATCGCCGGGGTGATGGCCAGGTTGCCTGGCAACAACTGGATCCGGTAACCGGCCGCGGACGTGAACACACCGGTGATGGCGTAATTGCCGACGTCGCTGGCGATGGTGGCGCTCGTGCCAGCCGTGCCAGTTGCGACGTTGGCCGCCGTATCACCCAGGATTGCACCAGTCACGGTGAAGGTGAACGCCGGATTCGGCAATCCGTATTCACGACTGAAATTATCAAAGCTGATCAATGCCGTCGGCTGCTGCACGTAGATGAAGTGATCGTCGCCTGCCGGCACGGTGACCGCGCAGCTGCCCTGGTAGGTGCACCCGTATAGATTCGGCAGATTGCCGCTTCCCGATAGCCCCCCGCGCGTCTCACCTTCCCAGGTGTTGGCCCATACGCGCCAATTGCCGCGGGCGAACAGGCTGGCCGCGCCCGGATTCTGCAGGCGGCCTGCGGTGACCAGGTCGATGTTGTTGCCCTGGATATCGTCATTCAGGATCAAGTCCCCTGCGAGGTTGCGCACCAGGACATTGCCGTCGGCATCGATGCCGGTGGCAGCCAGGCTGGACAGTCCGCCGGTCGAGGCGTCGAAGCCTGTGGCCGATACGCTACCAACGGCGAGGGTGTCGACGTCCTGGAACTCGAAGGCGCCACCGGCTGAACCGGCCAGGGTGGTCGCCGCCACGTTGTTCTGTGCATTGGCCAGCAAGACGTCCCCACCTGCGTTCGCCAACAAGCTGTGTGCGGTGATCGCTCCGGCACTGGACTGGGTGATCGAGCCGCCACTGGACAGCGCCAGCGTGCTATCACCCACATCGAGTGCCGCCTGGAGGTCGATGCCACCGGACCCGCCATCGTTTTGCAAGGTCAGGTTGCCCTCACGCGAGACCGCACCCAGCACCTGGATCGAACCCGCATGCAGGCTGCTGCCGATAATCAGTTCGGGCGTGTCGATCAGGGCGAGTTCGGCCCCTGAAAGTACAAAACCGCCAGTGCCGCCGCCGAGTGCTATCCCGTCATCGACGCGCTCGGTGAGACCGCCATTCGCATCGACACCACCCGGCCTCAAATTCACACCGACGCCACTGTGGATCGCACCTTGCAGCCGGATGGCATCGCTGCTGCCATTGTTGCCGGCGCGCAACACGATCAGACTGTTGGCAGCATCGACCGTGACACCGGAGCCCAGACCGATACCGGAGCCGCTACCACCTTCGCCACTAAGCTCAATGCCGCCGCCATCGGTGGCAATCCTTACGCCACTGCCAATCAAGAGGCCATCTGACGTCGCACCCAGGCCACGGCCCCGCAGGTCGATATGGCCGGTGTCGGTAACGAACTCGCCGCCTTCGATCGACAAACCCACGTTCTCACCGATTCCGATCAGGCTGATCGCGCCGGAGGTGGTGCTGATCCCGGCGCCATTGGCGAACAGTACGCCGGAGCCCAACACCGCCGATCCATTGACCGTCACGTTGCCCGCGCCGCCATTGACGGCCATGCCATCCAGGTAAACGCCGGTTGCATCCGTACCCGATGCGGTGCCCTCGATGTCGATGCTGCCGCCACCACTGTCCATCGTCGAACCCGTCAGCAGCACGCCACTGGTCACGCCAGTCCCGTTGATCGCAATCGCGCCGCCACCACTGCCGATGGCAAACGCGCTGCCATCGCCCAGCAGGACGCCATCGCCCCCGGCACTGGTGCCGGTCACCGTGATGTCGCCGCCGTTGGTGTTCAGGCCACCGCCGGTCATGCGCACGCCAGCCGTCGCGGTGGTCGCGAGCGCCGTACCGTCCAGGGTGATATCACCGCTATCGGTCTCAAGCGCGCCATCACCCAGGTCCAGGCCGAAGTTCGCGCCCTCACCGATCAGGCTGATCGCGCCGGAGGTGGTGCTGATCCCGGCGCCATTGGCGAACAGTACGCCGGAGCCCAACTCCGCCGATCCATTGACCGTCACGGCGCCCGTGCCACCAACCAGGCGAATGCCGTCGAGATAGACGCCAACTGCGTCTGCTCCGTAGGCGGTACCGACCACGGAAATCAAGCCGCCAACGCTGGCGATCTCACTGGCGTCATATGAGCTCAACGCGACACCGCCGGTTTCACCCAAGCCAGTCAGGCTGATGTCGCCACCGGCACTGATCATTGCGCTGTTGTAACCACCGAATACCAAGCCGGTCGCCGCGTCGCTTTGGCCGTAAAAGGTGATCGATCCACCCGCGCTGTCGATCAGGCCATCAATTTCTACGCCGTTGCCTGTGCCACCTTCGCCGCGCACCAGGATGTCGCCGCCGCCACTGGTAAAGTCGCTGTAGGAGGCATACACACCGGTTTCGGCGCCGTATCCAAACAGCGAAATGTCGCCACCCGCGCTGTCGATGTTGTTGTAGTCAAGACGGATCCCGTCATACCCATCGCCCCGACCTTCGATCACGACGTCGCCGCCACTGCTGGCGATCAGGCCGCCAGTGGCGACCACGCCACTGGTGTTGCCTGCTCCGGTTCCGTAAATGTCGACGTTGCCGCCGCCGGAGTAAATGTTGGTCCCCTCAAGGTAGACACCCGCATAACCGGTGCCCGAACCGCCACCAGTGCTGTGGCCGCTCAGGGCGATACCACCGCCAGCGCTGTCGATATCAACACTGCTGAGGCCGATGCCATTCGCGTAGCCGGTGGCGAAGCCCCCAGCCTGGTCGGACTGGCCGAACATCGCGATCAAGCCGCCATTGCTTGCCAGGGATGCATTGCTGAAGTCGATGTAGCCGCCGTTGTCGTTGCCACCAGCCGAGTCTGCGTTGAACAACATCTCCAACGCGCCGCCACTGCTGCCGATCGAGAACCCGGAGCCGAAAATCGCGCCCGTCGCATTGACATGCAGGAACAGCGGTGAGGAGAACGCCGCCAGGATCTGCGCATCGTCGAACTGCACGTCGCCGGCATTTGCCTGCAGCACGATGTTCGTACCGGTTGCGAAGGCATTGTTGAGGTCGCCATCCTGGATGTTGGTGGTGGTCACCGGAAGGGTCACGGCGTCAGCAATGCCTTGCGCCGTGCCATTGATTACGGTCAGCTGCGGCGCGGCAATGGTCCAGGTACCGGCGGCACCGGCAATGGTGCCGGCATCGATGCCGATGCCATTGAGATCCATGCCGCCGCCAGTCCCGGTGTAGATAGACCCGCCACCATCCACGCCACGTGCGCTCAGGTCGCCAAACACCACCAGGCTGTTGCCGGCATACAGGCTGATCGAGCCGCCGTTTCCGCTGCTTCCAGTATCGGCCGACAGGCTGCTGTATTCGCCGAGCACAAGGGTGTCGCGAGCAGTGAGGCTGATTGAACCGCCGCCAGTGTCGCCTTGCACATCGATCGAGTTGCCGGAATAAACCACATAAATGTCATCTGCCGTGACGCTGACGGCACCGCCATTGCCGGCGGTGCCATAGGCGATAGCGGAATTGAAAGCGACGCCTGCACCCACGATGGAAATGTCGCCGCCACCAATTCCACCCCAAGCCAGCAGATCGCCTCCGACGTACACATCGCCCGTCGCGTACACGTCGATCAAGCCGCCATTGCCACTACTGCCGCTGGCATCCAGCGTGCCTTCCACATAGACGCCGCCGTAGTAGAGCGAATCCGTCCCACGCAAGCGGATCTGGCCACCATCCATCCCGCCACTGGCATCGATTCCATTGGTGACACGGACGGCCCCGTTGCCATTGAAGGTCACGAAGCCGCCGTTGCCGCTGCCGCCCGACGCGTCGATCGACCCGGCCATGTCCACTGCAGTCGAGAATCCGGAGGCGGCTGTCCCGCCGAGGGTAATGCTGCCGCCATTGACGCCGCCACTCGCATCCAACGTACCTAGCCCGCTGAACTCGCCCTGCGCAATGAACGAGATGCTGCCGCCATTGCCATTTTGGCCGTTCGCGATGGCGTAACCGACCAAATCGATGTCGTCACCTGCTGCTGCCGTGATGATCCCGCCGTTGCCGAACCCGCCCACATCCAGGTCGATGACATCAACATCGCCCGTCGAGGTGATCAGGCCGATCTCGCCACCGTTGCCACCATTGGCGAACGCACCGATGCTGCCGTCGTATTGCAATATGTCGTCTCGCGCGCCAATGCGGATACGACCGCCATTTCCACCGACCTTGCCGCCTGCGGCGAGGATGTCGCCGAACAGATTGACACTGCCCCCAGCGGCCAGCATGACGATGTCGCCGCCGCTTCCGGTGTCCACACCGCTGGCGTCGATACGCGTCAGTCCCAACGCTGTGATGGCGCCCGTCGAGGTAATGGCGATGCTGCCACCGCCCGCAACACCTGATGCATCAATGGTGCTGCCTGTCGAAAGCGGATCGGTTGGCGCCTGGGGATTATCGTCATTGTTGACCAGCGCGACTCCATTGCCCGATATCAGGACGGAGCCGCCTGTTTCCCCAGGACCACCGGATACGTCAATGCTGCCATTGGTGAACGGAGAATTCGCATCGGAGAAGATGCCAGGGGCGCCAACCATGACCGGGCCACCCGCCGATGTGAGCTCGATCCTGCCGTTGACGTTCGCGATCGTCTGCGCACGCAAGCTGCCACTCGCGAAGATCGCGCCGCCGGCACCGCCGGCGGTTGCCGCGGTGCGCAGGAGGATGCGCCCGCCGTCGGCGGTCATGGATCCAAAACGATCCTGGATGATGCCGGAGCTGATGTTGGGCGGCACGTTGATGGTGACCTGGGTCAGGCCGTCACCCACGAAATCCAGCGTCACCACATCGCCCGCGCCGAAAGCGATGTTGCCGCCGTTGCTGGTGATCGAACCACTGTTCCAGAGCGTGGTGCCGACGAATGCGACGCCGCCGGTGCCAGCGACGATGTCGCTGTTGTTGCGCAGGGTCGGCGTCCCGGTAGTGCCCGAGAACTGATAGCGCCCGGTAGCGACGCCGGTGAGGAAGGCAGGGTCGCTCAACGCCAGCGTGGAAGCGACAAGTCCGCCGACGTTGACCTGTGCGCCACTGCCGAAGGTGATGCCGTTGGTGTTGACGATGAATACATGGCCGTTGGCGCTGAGGATGCCGTCGATGGTCGAGCCCTGCGTCCCCAACACCCGGTTGAGGATCACGCTGCTGGAACCGAACTGCTGGTCGAACGTCACCCCGTAACCGTTACCGATGTTGAACGTGCCCCAGTTGATGATCGCGCCCTTGGTGGTCTGCGTGATCGTCATGTTGCCGCCGCTGTTGTCGATCATCGCGTTGCCGGAGACGACGGTCCCGGTCTCGGGCAGGCTCTGCGACATTGCCACGGGCGCGGCCATGGCGGTGATCAGGGCCAGCGCCAGCCGGCGACGACGCAACGTGCGGATCCGCTTGCTGTTGTGCTTGGTAGGCATCGGTGTGCTCCTAGAACGCTTTCTGGATGGACCAGAACAAACGGGGATCGCGGTCGCCGCCATCGGTCAGGCCGGGACTGGTGTCTCGCCACGCCAGGGTGAGGGCCACCGTCACCTTGCCCGGCTTGCTCCAGTTCAGACCCAGCCCATACCCGCGCAGGCTGCGCGACGTCGCCGTGTCAAACGGCCGCGGCTCATGGAAGAAGTCGCCGCGGGCGGCGTCGAAGAACCCGAATACGGTGGCTTCCGGCGAGGCTGCATAACGCAGCTCCAGCGTGCCCAGCCAGCCATCATCGGCCAGCACTTCGCCGGTGGCATAAGCGCGCACCGCCTTCGGCCCGCCCAGTGACAGCTTCTCGTAGGCATCCAGGTTCTTGCTGGCACGCTGCAAGCCCGTGCCCATGAACAGGCTGAACTTCGGCGCGAGGTACTGCAGCCGTGCCAGCTGCAGCGTGAACTTGGTGAAACCTCCTTGCGTGCCATACCCGAACGGAGGTGCATCGAAGGCTTCGCTCAGCGCATCCTTGATGTCCAAGTCGCCGCGGTACAACAACGCATTGGCGCTGGTGTATCCGCCGCCCAGCAGTGTGTCGCGCTTCTCCAGCGACATCCCCAAGCCCACCCCGCGCACGCGCTTGCGGGTTTCGAAGCCCACTGCCTCGAAGCGGTCGGTCAAATCCTTGTTGTCGAGCGTGCCACGCAGGAACAGGTTGGTCGCCCGCTGGCGGATGATCGGATAGCTGAACGACAGATCCGCCACGTTGCCGGTTCCCGTCGGTTCAAGCGGCGCAAACGGCCCGCCCAGCTCGTACTGCACTCGCGCCAGGCCGCCGCCGATACGCAGCCCGCGATACCCCACCGGCGTTTCATAGGAGACACGCCCAAATGCGGTATGCGCGCCTTGGGCCACCATCAGCCGCAGGTCCAGGTTGTCGCCGCGCCCGAACGGGCTGGCCCAGCGCAGGCTGCCGGTGACGCGGTGGCGCCCGGAATCACGGGTGCCGTAGTTGTCCAGCTCCACCCCGTACTGCATGCGGTCGCGCTTGCCTACCTGCACCGTCAAGTCGGTGGTGCCCGCGACCGCGCCGGCAGAGATCGCTGATTGCGGCTTGATCCCCGGCAGGTCCGACAACAGCAGCATCGCCCTCTCGTACTGGCGCCCGTTGAGCGGCTTGCCCGGCTCCAGGATCGCAAGCGTCCCGGCAACCCGCGCCTTCTCCAGCGGGGTGCCGTCGGCCACCTCGATGCTGACATCGCCCAGCACGCCCTCGCTGACTGTGATCCGCACCCGCCCGTCGACCACTTCCTGCACCGGCACGAAGGCCTGCACCAGGCCGAAGCCGCGTTGCTGGTAAAGCGCGACCACCCGCGCCGCCAGTTGCTCCAGGTCGGCGAAGGTCACATTGGTCCCGATCTTGTCGGCCACCGCCGCCTGCAGCTCGCTCTCCGGCACGCCAGTGGCACCGTCGAAGGCCACGCCCTGCAGCACGAAGCTGGGCTGCGCAGCCATCTGCGGCTCCGGCAACGCTTGCGCCTGTTGTGGTTGCGCGCCGGCCGCCGTTGAGTCCTGCGCCGCATCATTGACGGGTGTGCCATTGCTGGCATCAGTCGGCGTGCCTTCGCTGGCCTGGGCCAGGCAGGTGCAGGCCACCAGAATGGCGAAGGCCAGCAGGGTCATCGAGGGCGGCACGCGTCGTGTCGTTGGGTTATGCATCGTGATGGCCCTGCCGCGTTCCAGATGGGTGCCCTTGGTCGTGGTATTGGTCGTGGCCGCGTTGACGGCGCGCGTGTTGCCCATGCCCGCGCTCACTTGACGACCCTCAGCCGCCAGTTGCCGATCAGGTTGAACGGCGCCCAGTAGAAGGGATGTGCGGTGGACGGATCCTTCATCACCGCCAACTGCGCGTCACGCATCGCGTCCTGCACCTGTTCGCCCTTGGCAAGATCCGCGTACAGGGTCGTCATCAGCGTCTCGGTGGCGGCATCCGACACCGGCCACAGCGAGACCAGCATCGTCGAGGTCCCCGCCGACAGGAACGAACGGGTGAAGCCCAGCACCTCGTCGCCATCCTCCACCCGGCCCAGTCCCGACTCGCAGGCCGACAGCGCGATCATCGCCACGTTGCCCAGGTCCATGCCCAGCACGTCCTTGGCTTCCAGGTAGTTCGGTTGGCCGTTCTCGTCGGCCAGCAGCACCTTGCTGTGCAGTGGATCCAGCGCGTCCACCGTCGCATGGGCGGCGATGTGGACCAGCTTGGACTGCGGCGCAGTGGCGCGGAAGTTGGTCTGGTTGGCATCGGCATTGAAGTACAGCGTGGCCCCCGGGAACTGCTGGGCCAGCTCGCGGACCTCGCGCTCGGCGCCGGGCAGCGGGTCCGCCACCTCCGGATTGATCGTCGGGTTGCCGAACGCCAGCAGCTGCGCGGTGGTGGTCGGCGTGCGCTGTGCCAGCCGGGCGGCAATGCTGATCGAGGGCGCAATCGAGATCGGGTTGCGCTCGATCAGGTACTTGCCATCCATCCGCAGTGCCTGGAACGGCAGGTAGTGCAGCGGGCCGTGCGGCACGATGATGATGCGCTTGCCGGCCTCGACTCCCAGCGGCGCCAGCAGCAGCTGGCCGATCTGGTCGCCGATGCCGGTGGCGTTCGGGTTGAGCTTGATCAGGGTGTCGCGATAGGCGTCCACCAGCCGCACCAGGTCCTTGCGCGGCAAGGCGGTCGGGAACGTCACCTCGCGCACGCCCTGGCTGGACAGCACCCACGCCACCAGCCGGGTCGGCAGCGAGTGGTAGGCCACCACCACCTCATCGGGCTTGAGCATCTGCTGCAGGCTGACCGCATCCATCGCCACCGCGGTGTCGTTGTCCACGTCCGCGCGACCGGCCACCGCATCCAGCAACGCGCGAGCGCGGCTGCGCTCGCTGATGTCGAAGGCCAGGGCCGGCTGGCCGAGCTTGCTATGCAGGTTGATCGCCCGCTCGAACACGCTTTGCAGGTCCGAGAACAAACCCATCTTGAACTCGTCGCTGCGGAACTTCGAGCGTGCCTTGTCGAACACCTCAAGTGCCTGGTCCAGGGCCTGCACCGCCTGCTCGTCGCGGCCGAGTGCGGCCTCGCTCTTGGAGATGCCGTCCAGCGCCCAGGCGCGGTAGAAGCCCTCATCGCCCGACACCTGTGCATCGGCCAGTTGCTGGTACAGCGTCAGCGCTTCGGCCGGCTTGTTCTCGGCCAGCAGCAGGCGGCCACGGGTGCGTTGCAGCTGGGCCAGCTGGGAGGGATCGGTCGGCAGGGTCAGTGCGTCCAGCGTCGTGCGGGCGCGTTCCAGGTTGCCGGACAGGATCAGCGCGTTGGCCAGCGAGGCATCCACCAGCGGACGGAAGCGGTCGGAGCTTTCTTTTTGGGCCTGCTCGTAGTTGGCAATGGCCTCGTCATAGCGCCCTTGGCGGGTGCGCACGTCGGCCAGTGTCTTGCGCGCAGGACCATTGACCTGGGTCGGGTCCACGCCCGGATACTTCAACGCCAGATCAACGAATTGTTCGGCGCGCTCCAGCTGGCCCGCGTAGCTGAACGCGATGGCCAGGTCGCGATAGGCCTTGCCCAGCAAATCCGTGTTGCCGGTCTGCAGCGCCACGTGCAAGGCCTTGCTGGCTGCCTGCGCGCTCTCGCGGAATTCGCCCTTCTCCGCCAGCTCCACGGCCTGGCTGCAATAGGCATAGCCGTCCAGCTTGACCGCTTCGCGCTCGTACAGCGCCGCGCCATCCGCCGCCAGCGCCAACGCCGTGTCTGCATCCTCGATCCGCTCGATTGCCGAAAGGACACGACGCGCTTCGTCCTGGATGTCCGCCGCGGCCACTGGCGCAGGTGGCGCGGGCGGCGCAGGCACTGCGTCCTGCACACCTTCCTGGATTGACGCCGAGGGACCCGAGCGGGTGGCGTAACTGGCGAATTGACCACCGCCGTCTGGCGCACAACTGGCCCACGCGGCGGGGCTGAATGCCAGCATCGCCAGCAACAACGGCATGAGGCGGGCGGCGGGATGCACGAGTTGGGGCATGCGACGTCTCTCCGGACAGGTCCGAAGCACGGGTGGATGCCCGCGCTTACTCGGTGGAGTCTAGAAAGCACCGCCGGCCTAGCCTATTCGCGATAAGGCATAGCGCGAATTGCTTAGCAAATCGTGTCCTGTTTCCACGCCGTCCAACGTAGCGACTTACGAAGCAACTGGCGTGCGGACCGACCTGCGTGACGGGGACAACCGGACTCTACAAAGCACCAACGGGTGACGGCGATCCGTCCGGCCAACTCGAAAGCCCTGATTTCGAAGCCGCGGTTGCCGATGCCAGATTGCCTTGCCGAGTGAAACCGGCAATAGCTCAGGCCAACCTGCTCGTGTCCAGTTCGCGCCAGCGCGCGTTCAAGGCGTCCAGCCGCAGGTCGGCGGCCGCGCCGGGCGAGGTACGCGCCGCCAGGCTTGTTTCCGGCGTACGGCCTTGGCCGGCCGAATCGGCGGAGGCAGCGGCGGCTTTGTAGGCATCGCGGAATGGCACGCCGGCGATCGCGGCTTCCACCGCCACGTCGGTGGCGTACATGCCCGAATCGATAGCCGCTCGCAGCCGGTCTTCGCGCCATTCCAGGTTGGCCAGAAGGTCAGGCAACAGTTCCAGCGCCGCCAGACCACGGCTGAATCCGTGGACGATCGCACCCTTGCTGGCCTGCAGGTCACGGTGATACCCCGACGGCAGCGAAAGCAATTGCTCGATCTCGGTGCGCGCGGCGGCCACGCTGGCGTGGGTGGCGCGCATCAATTCGATCACGTCGGGATTGCGCTTGTTCGGCATGATCGAACTGCCGGTGGTGTACTGCGCAGGCAAGGCGACGAAACCGAATTCGGCGCTGGTGAACAGCGACAGGTCCCACGCGATGCGGCGCAGATCCAGGGTCGCGCTGCCCAGCGCTTCCAGCGCGGCCAGTTCGAACTTGCCACGCGAGAGCTGCGCGTAGATCGGCGACACCTGCATCCGCTCGAAGCCGAGCGCTTGCGTGGTGTGTTCGCGGTCCAACCTGAGGTTGACCCCGTAGCCGGCCGCGGTGCCGAGTGGATTTGCATCGATCAGGCGCAGGGTGTCATTTGCGCGCACGGCATCGTCGATGAATGCCTCGGCCCAGCCCGCCCACCACATCCCCGCCGATGACACCACGGCGCGCTGGATGTGGGTGTAACCGGGAAGCGGCAGGTTTTTTTCGGCTTCGGCGCGATCCAGCGCGACCATGGCGATGTCGCGCGACAGCTGCGCCACCCGCGAAAGTTTTTCCTTGAGCCACAACCGGGTCGCCACCAGTACCTGGTCGTTGCGGCTGCGGCCGGTGTGGATCCTGCGGCCGGTATCGCCGAGGCGCTCGGTCAGGCGCGCCTCGATCGCCGAATGCCCATCCTCGAAACGGTCATCGAGTATGAACTGCCCACTGCGGAAGTCGTCCGCAAGCGTCGCAAGTTCACGCTTCAAGCCAGCCAGCTCGTCGGTGGTGAGGATGCCGATGCGCTGCAGTCCTTCCGCATGCGCGGCACTGGCGGTGATGTCGTGCAGGAAGAATTCGCGATCCAGCACCACGTCGTCGCCGGCCAGGAACGCCTGGATGCGCACATCCACCTGCACGCCGGGTTTCTGCCATAGCAGGTCGCTCATGCGCTGGCCTCCGCCCGTTGTTCCGGCAAGGAAATGCCGGCAAATTCGTCCAGGCCGAAGGCCAGGTTCAGGTTTTGCACTGCCTGTGTCGCAGCGCCCTTGAGGAGGTTGTCTTCGGTCGCCACCAGCACCAGTCGCTTGCCGTCGCCGCTGAGGGTGAAGCCGCCCAATTCCACATGCTGGAAACCGGCAATCCGGCTGACCCAGGGTGCTTCGTCCAGCACGCGCACCAACGGCTCGGAGGCATAGCGGCCGTGGTAGCGGGACAATACTTCATCGTGGTCGAAGGCGATCGACAGATGCAGGTTTGCAGTAATCGTCAGGCCCCGGAAGTGTGGCGCGACATGCGGCATGAACTCGACCGGATGCCCCAGTTGCCTGGAAACCTCGCGCTCATGCACATGCCCGGTCAGCGCGTACGGCATCAGGTTGTCACGCAACTTGTCGGTGTCGTTCCTGTCCGATGCCGTGGTGCCCGCGCCCGAATAGCCGGACACGCCGAAGCACTGCACCGGCCCTTCCAGCAAAGTGAGCATCGGCGCGATCGCCAGTTGCATGGCGGTCGCGTAGCAGCCCGGATTGCTGATCCGGCGCTGACTGGCGTAAGTCGTGCGATTCAATTCCGGCAGGCCGTAATACCAGGACGGGTCGAAGCGGAAGTCGGCGGACAGGTCGATGATCACTGGGTCCGTACCGGCCTCTTCGAAGGCATGCACGATCTCAGCCGCCTTGCCGTTCGGCAACGCCAGCACCACCGCATCGGCACCCAGCGCTGGAAGTTCTTCATGCGATGGCGCGCTATATCGAAGCTCGCCCGCGTAGTCGGAATTGTGATCGGCCACCCGCTGGCCATCCCCGCCGCGCGACGAAACGTAGGCAAGCTCGAAAAGCGGATGTGCGGCTACAAGCCGGATTAATTCAGCGCCGACGTATCCGCGTGCCCCCACGATGCCCAGACGGATGGGCGCGCTGTCAGCCACTGGCATGCTCCATGGATCGATGCTCAAACGATGCATGGTCCAGCAATGTTGGCGGGCGCGCATCGCAATGTTGGACGCAGCGCGCGATCTCGGCGAAATCGCTGACGCCATACCAGAACACCTTCCACATCGGCTGCTTGAGACTGCCGTCGCACTCGCTCCAGTAGAACGCATTGACCGGGTTGCCACGGCGCGAACGCCAGAACAGGCGTGGATTTTCATCACGCATCACCTGCCACACCGCGCGCCCCAAGCCCTCGCCCTGGGCGTCATCGAGCACAGCAAACTTGTCGAGGTAGGTGCCGGCGTCTTCCGCAGTGAGGATCACAGCCGCGCGGTAGTTCTCGCTGACGTAGGCACGCTGCAATGCGGTACGTTCGAAATAGTCGGCTGCGAGCGTGCGACCAAACGCGGATTCGATCAGCCCACGCAGCCGCACCAGGTCCAGCTCACCCCAGGAATCAACGCTCAACACGCGCTCACCTCGCCGCACCAGGGTGCCGGAGCCGCGATGCGTGAACAGTTCCTTGGCCAGTTCCGCCGGCCGGGTGATCGAGACCGACGACGACAATGGCAGCACATCGAGCAGGTCCTTGATCTGCTCGATCTTCACCTGCATGCCACCATTGAGCCAGGGCTGGGTCATCAGGTGTGCGTATTCTGTCGACAGGTTGATCGAATCGATGACCTTGTCGTGCTCGTCCAGCAGCCCGCCGGTGCCGGTCAAGAACACAATCTTGTAGGGCTGCAGGGTCTTGATCAGTTCACTCGCTGCCCAGTCCGCATTGACGTTGACGATCTGGCCTTCGCTGGTTTCCGCGAGCGAAGCGATGACCGGGATCGAACCGACCTTGATCGCCGCCTGGATGCCATCGGTATCCACCCGCACAACCTTGCCAACCAGTGCGTAGATGTCGCGGTCGAGGTACTCGGCCTCGAAAACGCCCGACTGGATCGAGGTCGCGCGTACACCCTGTGCTTGCAGCGCCTCGACCAGTCTGAGGTTTTCCTCGCGCATGACCCGACGCACGACTGTCAACACGGGTGCATCGGTCACGCGCAGGTTATTCACCATCCGCTTTTCAATGCCGGCCTCGCGCATCTGTTCGTCCAATTGCGGGCCGGCACCGTGCACCACGATCGGGGTCAGTCCAACCTGCTGCAGGAACGCCAGCGACGACACCAGTGCGTCAATGTCGTCGCGCAGCACCGCGCCACCCACTTTCACCACCGCGAAACGCGCGGCATCGACCTGCGAGAAGCGTTTGAGATATTGCTGGATCTCCTTGGCGCTGGCCATGTTGGACAGCAAACGGACGATCGTGTTGCGCATGTCGGTCATCGTCAGACGGTGCTCAGCGTGCAGGTGCAGGGCGTGGCGGAAGCATCCCCCGGTCGTCCAACTGGACGGCTGCGGCGGAATCGATGGCGTTCAAGCGGGCGTGCGCGAGTGCGGTCATAAGGGTTCATCCAGCAGGCGTAGATAGTTGGAGGCGGCGGTCGACAACTGGTCGAGCGCCACCCATTCGCCGGCGGTATGCGCCTGGGCGATGTCGCCTGGTCCGTATACCAACGCGGTCAGGCCAGCCTGCGAGAACAGCGAGGCCTCTGTCCAGAAGTCCACCGCGTTGCCGATCGGCAATCCCAGTGCATCGGCAAGGTCACGCGCCGTCAGTCGCCGGTCTTCCGCCGCCGCGACATCGCCCGAAGGCAGCGACGGGCCACGGAAAGTTTCTTCATAGCGTTCCAATGCACCGACGCGCGCGCAGCTGCCGAAACGCACGTGCATTGCATCGATGTCGTGCGAGGGCAGTGGCCGGAACCCGAACCGAACCTGCGCGCTGGGCGCGATCATGTTGGCCTTGATCCCGCCTTCGACCTTGCCGATGTTGAAGCGCAAGCCGGTGAGGCCGCCGAAGCGGGACTTGGCCTCGGCTTCGACCAGGGCCAGCGCATTGCCGCCCCAATGCATGACCTGGTGCAAGGCATTGGCCTGCAGCGCATTGGCGCCGGACGCGTGCCCCGCCTCGCCCTTGAAGCGCAGCAATACCGAGCTGATGCCGCGATGCGCCAGCACTGCCTCGCACATGGTCGGCTCGGCGACGATGACTTGGTTGAAACCATGGTCGCTGGCGAGAGAATTGATCTTCAGGAATGCCGCAATACAGCGCGCGTCGTTGGCTTCCTCATCGCTGGAAAACAGGAATGCGGCATCGCCGCTGGTCGCGTTGGCCGCTGCGAGGAGGCCTGCAGCCGCGCCCTTGATGTCACAGGCACCGAGGCCGATCGCGCGGGCTCCGCTCACTCGCAGGACATGCGGATCCGTGCTCCATGCCTCCGAGGACGGCACCGTGTCCAGATGCACGTTGAACAGCCGCCGCGGCGTGCCGCGCACCGCCAGAAGCGACACCGCACCATCGCCATGATCGGTGACTTCGATGCGGAAACCGGGCAGGTTCGCTCCAATGTAATCGAAGATGCCGCCGCTGCCGATCAGGCGCGGCGGATTGCGGGTGTCGAACGCCACGAGTGCTTCGAGGTGCTTGAGGACGTTATCGAGCATCCTGGATCCTTTCCCGTTCGCCCTGAGCCTGTCGAAGGGTGGACGGCCCGGCAGACCGTCCGTGGTTCGACAAGCTCACCACGAACGGCAACTTTTTACCCGCGAGAGACCACTTACCCGTTGGCGACCGCTTGCCCACCGGTAGCTGCTCAACCATTCACCTGCGCCCACAACGTGCTGCTCATGCCGAACAGCTTGATGAAGCCCTCGGCTTCCTCTACGCCCCAATCAGCAGACTGTGCGTAGGTCGCACCCCTCGAGGTGAGGATGTGCGGTGAGCTCACCGCCACCGCATCAACCCGCCCGCCATTGGTGCGCAGCGTCACCTCGCCATTGACCATTCGCTGTGACGAGGCCAGGAACGCCTCCAGGTCGGTCTTGAGCGGGTCGTGGAAGAAGCCCTCGTAGACCAGTTCGACCCACCTGCGCGCGACATCCGGCTTGAAGCGGTTCTGTTGCTTGGTCAGCACCGCTTCCTCCAGCGCACGATGAGCGACCAGCAGTGCGGTCAGGCCGGGCGCCTCGAACACGATCCTGCCCTTCAGGCCGATTGTCGTATCGCCGGTATACAGCCCACGGCCGACGCCGTACTGGGCAAACATGATGTTGAGGCGCGCCAGCAGCTTGTCGCCAGGCATCTCGTTGCCGTCCAGCGCGACCGCCTCCCCGCCGACGAAGCGTAACGTTGCATGCATCGCTTCGGCCGGCCATTGCTCGCGGCGTGCGCACCAGCCGCGCGCGCCTTCGCCAGGTGCTTCCCAGCTGTCAATTTCGGCGCCGGACATGGTCAGGCCCAGCAGGTTCTCGTTGATCGTGTACTGCTTCTGCTTGCTGCGCACGCCGAATCCGCGCGCCTCCAGGTACGCCTGCTCGTAGGCACGGGTCTGGGTGTGCTCCTTCTGGATCTCGCGAATCGGCGCGATGATCCGGTAGTCGCCGCTGGCCTTGACCGCCAGGTCAAAGCGCACCTGGTCGTTGCCCATGCCGGTGCAACCATGCGCGATGGCCTTGGTGCCAAGGTCATTTGCGCGCGCCAGCGTCGCATCGACGATCAGGTAGCGATCCGACACCAGCAGCGGGTATTGCCCTTGATAGCCCTCGCCGGCCCACACGAACGGCTTGACGAAGCCGTCCCAGATCGCCTGGCCGCCATCAATGGTGACATGTGAGGCGACGCCAAGATCGGCTGCACGCTGCTCGATGAACGCGCGTTCGTCGGCATCAACGCCGCCGGTGTCGGCGAACACCGTATGCACGTTCCAGCCGGCTTCCTTCAGGTAGGGCACGCAGAAGCTGGTGTCGAGGCCACCGGAGAATGCGAGGACGATGTCTTGGTTGCTCATTGGGAATCCGGGCTTTGGTTACTGGGAAATCAGCGCAGCCATGATCGCCTTCTGCACGTGCAGGCGATTCTCGGCTTCATCGATGGCGATGCAATGTTGTGAATCCATCACTGCGTCGGTCGCCTTGTCGTTGCGGCGCAGCGGCAGGCAATGGCTGAACACACCGTCATTGGTCAGCGCCATCTTGGCTTCGTCGACGATGAAGTGCCGGTACTGGTCGCGGACGGGTTTTTCCGCCGCCCAATTGCCGAAGTACGGCAGCGCGCCCCAGCTTTTGGCATACACCACGTCGGCGCCGGCGTAAGCGCTTTGGATGTCGTGGCTGACCGTCACCGAACCGCCGCTCTCGGCCACGTTCTGCGCCGCCCAGCCCATGTAGCGGTCATCCAGGATGTAGTCCGATGTCGGGCACAGCAGGGTCACGTCCATGCCCATGCGGGTGGCAATGGTGAGCGCGGAATTGGCCACGGCGGTGTTGAGCGGCTTCGGATGGTAGGTCCAGGTCAGCACGTACTTCCTGCCACGCAAGTCGGTGCTGCCGAAGTGCTGCTGCAAAGCCTGGATGTGCGCAAGTTCCTGGCAAGGATGGGTAATCGTCTCCATGTTGATGACGGGTACTGGCGAATATTTCGCGAAGCTGCGCAGCACCTGGTCCTCACGGTCGCGCGACCAGTCGACGAACTTCGGAAACGCGCGCACGCCGACCAGGTCGACATAGCGGCCCAGCACTTGCGCGACTTCGGCGATGTGCTCTTCGGTGTCACCGTCCATCACCGTACCGAGGTCGAATTCGATCGGCCACGCGTCCTTGCCTGGCTGCAGGACGATGGCATGGCCGCCCAGCTGGAACGCGCCCAGCTCGAAGCTGGTGCGGGTGCGCATCGACGGGTTGAAGAACACCAGCGCAATCGACTTTCCCTTGAGTTCGTCGCCCAGTCGCGAGCGCTTGAACATCGCCGCACGCGCCAACAGCGCATCGAGATCGGCCCTGCTCCAGTCCTGCGTATTCAGGAAATGCTTCATGAAGTTCCCCAATCCTCTGCCGCGCCCGCGGCATTCGTGCATCCATGCATGTCAAAACGAAAAAACCCAGCACGCTGGCTGGGTTCGGATGGTTGCGACAACAGTGTTGTGCTCCGGCTACCCAGCGTGAGGTGAGGTTTCCGGTCGGCGCGCGCGCGACGTCATGCCCGAGGCCATCCGGGCACTGTTCGCGTGGCGCGTGGAGAGGTGCATGTTCATCAGGCCCGCATGCTCGCACGGTGAATCCACGCGCGCAAGCAGACTTCTGGCGATGCCTCAACGATCCTGTGAGGGCTGCGGGGTGATCGACACCCGCACACGCAGGCGGTTGCCGGGGTCGCGCACCATGCGGGTGCGAAACTTGCTGCCCTTGTAGGCGTAGTCCACGTCATAAGCGATAGGCCTGCGGAACTCGCGGACCACGGGCTGCATGCGGCAGTTCTCGAATTCGTCCTCGTCTGACGATGCGCTGCCCAGACGTTCCTTTACGACGCCCACCACCCGCGACAGGCCATTGCTGGCAATGGGCTTCTTTACCAGATCGCAGACCTGTTCCATCCGCGATGTACGCAGCACCTGGTAGACCGGATCCACGTCCAGCACCTGTGCATAGTCATATCGCACGTTCTCCTGCGGGATCACCACTTCGGAGGAAGCATCCTGTGCGCGTGCGCACGGCGCCACCAACAGCAGGACTGCGGCGACAAGGCTGGCTTGTAGAACCGGGGGAAGCGACGACATGGCGCAAGTCTAGCGATGCGCGGGCTACAAGGGATGAATCGCCGCTGTCGTGGCGCAGCGCTGGTGGTGGCTAGGCGCGGTTGGCACGTGTGCGGGTGTTGGCCCGTTAGAATGGGCACCCTCCTGCATCTGCCGCCATGAGCCTGCATCTCTACAACACCCTGACACGCCGGGTCGAGGCGTTCATGCCGCTCGATCCCGCCTGCCCGACCATGTACCTGTGCGGGCCGACCGTCTACAACTACGTGCATATCGGCAATGCGCGCGGGCCGGTGGTGTTCGGCGTGCTGGCCGCGCTGCTGCGCCGCCGTTACGGTGGCGTGCGATACGCACGCAACATCACCGACGTGGACGACAAGATCAATGCGGCCGCCAGGGAAAACGGTTCGCCGATCTCCGCGATCACTGACAGGTATGCGGCGGCTTACCGCGAAGACATGGCCGCTCTGGGCGTGACCGGCGCCTTCACCCCCGACATCGAACCTGCTGCCACCGCACATATTCCCCAGATCATCGCGATGATCGAACGCTTGATCGAAAGCGGGCACGCCTATGCCGCCGAAGGCCACGTGCTGTTTTCGGTCGGCAGCTTCGACGGCTACGGCAAGCTCTCCCGCCGTGACCCGGACGAGATGCTGGCGGGCGCGCGGGTCGAGGTGGCGCCCTACAAGCGCGATGCCGGCGACTTCGTGCTGTGGAAGCCCTCCACTGAAGATCTGCCCGGTTGGGATTCGCCGTGGACCCGCGGGCGTCCGGGTTGGCACATTGAATGCTCGGCGATGGCCGAGGCCCACCTTGGCCCGACCATCGACATCCATGCCGGCGGTATCGACCTGCAATTCCCGCACCACGAAAACGAAATCGCGCAAAGCGAGTGCGCGCATGGTGGTGCGCCGTTCGCGCGCTGGTGGTTGCACAACGGCATGCTCAACTTCGGCGGCACCAAGATGAGCAAGTCGCTCGGCAATATCGAGAAGGTCCACGACTTGGTGCGTGCGCACCCGCCCGAGGCGCTGCGCCATGCCCTGCTTACCGCGCATTACCGACAGCCACTGGAATGGTCGGACACGCTGATCGAACAAAGCGTGCGCACGCTGGACCGGCTTTACGGCACCTTGCGCGATTTGGCCGATATCGAAGCGTCCGCGGCGATCCCGGCCGGGATCGAAGCCGTGCTGGACGACGACCTCAATACACCGCAGGCCATGGCTGAACTGGCGCGCATTGCCGGTGATGCACGCAAGGCCTTGCTCGATGAGGACAGGCAACGACTGAAATCAGAATTGCTCGGCGCGGGATTTGCGCTCGGGCTCCTGCAACAAACGCCAGCGGACTGGTTCGCGCGCGGCGCTTCCAGCGACGACGATGCGCGCATCCAGGCATTGGTCGACCAACGCGCTTCTGCCAAGCAGGCCCGCGATTTCACCCGCGCCGATGCGATCCGCCAGCAGCTGGCCGATGAAGGGATACTGCTGGAGGACACGCCGCAGGGCGTTCGTTGGAAGCGGGCGTGAAGCCGACCCTCGCAGTTGCCTATGCCGTTATCCCGACGAACGCCGGGCTCCAGCACTTTGGCGCGGGAATGAAAAACTGGATCCCCGGCCTTCGCCGGGATGACACGCTAAAGCCCACAAACTGACGAAATTCGTGAACGCATCCCCTTTTCCCCTCGAACCCACCCCCGCCGAAGCGCAAGAAGTCATCGCCGAGGAGTTCGCGTTCTTCGGCGACTGGTCAGAGCGCTACCAGTACCTGATCGACCTGGGTCGCAAGCTGCCGGAATTCCCGGATGCGTGGAAAACCGAGGAGCATCGCCTGCTGGGCTGCCAGTCGATGGTGTGGATCATTCCCTCGGGTGACGCCGACCGCCTGGACTTCGCTGCCGCAAGCGATTCGGTCATCGTGTCCGGCCTGGTGTTCCTGGCCCTGCGCGTGTATTCCGGCCGCAGTGCACGCGACATCGTTGCCACCGATCCGGACTTCATCGCCGCCATTGGCCTGGCCAAGCACCTGTCGCCGACCCGCAGCAATGGACTGAGCGCGCTGTTGGCCTTCATCCGCGACCAGGCACGGAGCGCGCTGGACGCATGAGCGGGGCGCCGCCGGGCGACGCTGTCGACGCCACGCTGACGATGTCGCCAGCGGGCGTTCCCGGCTTCCGCTGGCTGATGCTGTATCGCATCCTGACCCTGTTGTCCTACCAGATGGTGGCGGTGACTGTGGGCTGGCATGTGTATGAGCTCACCGGCGATCCGTGGTCACTGGGCCTGATCGGCCTGGCCGAGGTCATCCCTTATTTCTGCGTGGCGCCCTTTGCTGGCCATCTGGTCGACACCCTGCCTCGCCGCAAGCTGGGCACTGCCGCCTGTCTGGGATTGGCAGTGAATGCGGGCGCGCTGGCGCTGATCGCCGCGCATGACGTAGGGGTGGATCGTCTGTGGACGATCTACCTGGCCATCGCAGTGGGCGGCGTAGGCCGCGCCTTCCTCGGACCGGTCTACAACGCGCTGTTCGCGCGCGCGCTCAAGCGCGAGCAGTTCGCACGCGGCGCGAGCATGGGAAGCGTGGTATTCCAGACCGGCCTGGTGCTGGGTCCGGCGATTGGCGGCGTGCTGATCGGCGTGGTCGGCAAATCCATGACGTATGGGATTGCCGCGGCATTCGCGATCGCCGCTGCACTGGCCCTGGTGCGCATGCCGGTCACCGAGCCACCAATGCAGTTGCAACGCGGGCCGGTACTGGCCAGCATCGGCCAAGGGTTGCGCTTCGTGTTTGGACACCAGATCCTGCTCGGCGTGCTGGCGTTGGACATGTTTGCAGTGCTGTTCGGTGGCGCGATCTCGCTGGCACCGGCCTTCATCAAGGATGTACTGCATGCCGGTCCGGAAGCGCTCGGAATCCTGCGCGGCTCGCCTGCGGTCGGCTCGGTGGCGGCGGCCTTGTGGTTGTCGCGCTGGCCACTTCAGGCCAATGCCGGCCGGATCATGCTGGTCGCGGTGGCGGGCTTCGGCGCCTGCATGATTGGCTTCGGCCTGAGCACGGTGTTCTGGTTGTCGGCCGGTTTCCTGCTGCTTTCCGGCGTGTTCGACGGCGTCTCGGTGGTATTGCGCTCGACCGTGATGCAGCTGGCCACGCCGGATGAGATGCGCGGGCGGGTGTCATCGGTGAATGGGCTCTTCATCAGTTCGTCGAACGAGCTGGGCGCGTTCTATGCCGGTTCGATGGCGCGGCTGCTCGGGATGGTCACCTCGGTGGTGCTGGGTGGCTGCGTGACGATCGGGATTGTCGGGATCACAGCATTGAAGGCGCCGAAGCTGCGCCGGCTGGACCTGCGCGAACTGGATTGAATGGCGCGCCAGGCGACCCGGGCAGCATGTCGTCTCGTCGCAATTCGCGCTCAGTGGACAAATTCGGCGAGCGGCTTTGGCCGCGCGAACAGGAAGCCCTGACCGACCCGGCACTTGAGCTCGCGCAGTGCATCGCGCTGGACCACGGTCTCGATGCCTTCGGCGATCACTTCCATTCCCAATGACCCTGCAAGCGCCAGGATCGCGCGCACCACCGCGGCACTGCTGCCAGCCAGGTCTGGCTGCAGGTCGGCCACGAACGAGCGGTCGATCTTGAGCGCGTGCAACGGAAACTTGTGCAGGTAGGACAATGAGGAGTAGCCGGTGCCGAAATCATCCAGCATCGTCAGCACGCCGGCATCACGCAGCCGGAACATGGTGGATTTGACCTGTTCGGGATTATCGAGCAGCGCGCCTTCGGTGACTTCGATCCGGATCCGCTGTGGCGAAACCTTGTAGGCATCGATCAATTCCAGCAGCTGCGCGGCCAGGCGTGGCGAGCGGAAATGCCGCGGTGAGACATTGAGGCCGACGTAGCCGTGTTGGTTCTGCAAGCGCGCCAGTTGGCTGCACACCGCTTCGAACAACAGCCAGTCGATCTGCTCGATGCTGCCTGCATCCTCCGCCCGGCTCAGGAAGTCGTGCGGCAGCAGCAGGCCACGCTTGGCATGGTTCCACCGCAGCAAGGCCTCGTAACCAACTGCCTCGCCATCTTCCAGGCGCACGATTGGCTGCAGGTAGGGCTCGAACTCGCCATTGGCAATGGCGCGTCGCAGGTCGCTTTCCATGTCCAGCACCAGCAGGGCCTCTTCGTGCAATTGCTGGTCGAAGACTTCGTGGCGTTGCCGGCCATGCGCCTTGGCGCGATACATCGCCACGTCGGCATCGCGCAGAAGCTCTTCTGGCTGCTGGTAACGCGGATCGGACAGGGTGATACCGATGCTGGCCGAGGTGTAGATCTCCTTGCCTCCGATCCGGATCGGGTCAGTCAGTGATGCAATCACCTGGTCCGCGATCCGCCGCGCGTCGTCGATGCTCTGAATCGATTCGAGCAGTATCGTGAACTCGTCACCGCCCAGCCTCGCGACCATATCGGCAGGCCCGATGCAAGCGGTGATGCGGCGGCCGGCTTCGATCAGGAGCTGATCACCCACCGGATGGCCGACCGAATCGTTGACGACCTTGAACCGATCCAGGTCCATGAACAGCAGTGCGAATTGACGCGAGGGATCCAGCAGGTAGCGTTGCAGTACCTGCGACAGCCGTTCCAGCAGCGCAGCGCGGTTGGGCAGGCCGGTCAGCGCATCATGCATGGCCTGGTGCTTGAGCCTGGACTCGACCTTTTCGCGCACCGCGATCTGGGTATGCAATGCCGTGTTCGCATGTTTGAGTTCGCGGGTACGCTCTTCGACACGCAATTCGAGCTCCGCATAGGCAAGTTGGAGCCGCTCCTGCACCTGCTTGCGCTCCATTGCCGCGGCAATATGGTACGAGGCAAACGTCAGAACCTCCTGGTCTTCCAGCGTGTAACGACGTTCCGACACGTAACTCTGGACCACGATCAAGCCCAGGCAGCGCCCCTCCAGCAGCAGCGGCACGCCCAGCCACCATTCCGGCGACGTGCCGAACACCAGGGCCTCACCCGCATCGATCAACACTTGCAACTGCGCGGCGTTCGCCAGCAGCGGCTCGCGGGTCCGCATCACGTATTCACTGATGCCCTTGGTCAGGTAGCGGGGAATCAGTATTTCGTCCTGCTCGTCGACGGAGTACGGGAATCCCAGCATGTCGCCCTGCTCGTTGAGCAGCGCGATGAAGAAATTGCGGGCGTCCACCAGGTCGCCCATGACCTTGTGCACGCCGGCATAGAACTCATCCAGGCTGCCGTGTCCGCTTGCGAGTTCCGCGATCCGGAACAATGCCGCCTGCATGGTCTGGCTGTGCTCGCGCTCGGACGCCTCCTTGCGCAGCTCGTCGTTGACCCGGGCCAGCTCTTGCGTGCGCTTGTGAACCTCGTGTTCCAGCCGGTCGTGGGTCTGCTTGCGGGTCAGCGCGGTCAGCACGTGCTGGGCGACAAACGTCAGCAACGCGACATCGTCGCCTTCGAAGCGATGCGCGTTGTCGTAACTTTGCACCACGACCGCGCCGCGCACCTGCCCGCCTTCGCTCATCGGCACGCCCAGCCAATGCACGCTTTCGCCGCCAAGCCGCGGGTCAACCAGCAGTCCAAGCTGACTGCGCAGCTCCTGACTGCTACCCAGCAGCGGTTGGCCAAGGCGCAGCACCGCCAGGGTCAGGCTGTTGGGAAATTCCGAGAACGCGAGCACCTGCCCTTCCTTCAGCGAATGCGGCGTTACTGAATCGGCGTAATACAGCACGCGCATCGCGCCGGAGTCGCTGTCGGCCATGACGATCAGCAGGTTTTCCGCGTAGGTGAGGCCTCCACAAATCGCATGCACCTGGGCCAGCATATCGTGGATGTCGAGATTCGCATCGGCCAGGTTCGCGATGGCGTACAGGGCCCGCTGCAGCAGTTCGTGACGCTCCGAGGCGACCAGCGACGCCTGCAACTGCTCGACCCGCATTAGTCGCTTCATCCGCAGGCGCATCAGCTCCAGCGGCTGCGCGAGGGCCTCGCGAAGCAGATCCGCATCACCCGTGAAATCGAATCCCAGCGTCATGCCATCCGCCAACTGGATGGATAGCCGATTGCAGGCGTTGCCGAGCGGCTCCTCCAGTTGCGGTTCCCGTTCGGAGGAAGATACGTTTCCTGCCACGGCATCCAGGCGGATGTCGCTGCAACCGGGCATCGCGACCAGCATCTCGATCACTGCAGCGAGAAGTGCCTGAGGCGTCTCGGCCTGGAACACGGCCAGGGGCAGGTCCATACCGGCCACGCGCAATGGCAAGGCCGCCGTCGGCGACTGTTCCTTGCGGGCCCCGCTGGCAGACGGCGTCATGCAAATCCCCCTGCGCCCGAGCGTACTCCAGTCCTGTGATGGTGGGAACGCCCACGAAAAACCCCGCCGAAGCGGGGTTCCATGGAGAGTGCCGACGCGTCTTGAGCGTTTATCGAAGGCATTGAGCCGTCGCGAGCGGTGGCCAGCTGGGCGAGCGCAGCAGGCTCAGTCGCCCATCTGCTTCTGGATGTGCTCCCAGCGTTCCTGCGCGTCAATGGTCCGCTCGGCGGTCAGGCGAACCTCCAGCCGGTCAAGGCCGATCTCCTCACCGGTCTCGACGCAGTAGCCGTAGTCGCCGTTGTCGAGGCGCTTGAGGGTGCTGTCGATCTTGCCGATGAGCTTGCGGTACCGGTCGCGAGTGCGCAGTTCCAGCGAGTTTTCGGTCTCTCGGGTGGCGCGCTCGGCTTCGTCGCCGACATCACGCACCTCTTCCTTGAGGTTCTCGATGGTCTGCTTGGATTCCTCGACCAGGTCGCCGCGCCAGTTGAGCAGCCGCTGGCGGAAATACTCGAGCTGCAACACGCTCATGTATTCCTCGTCGGCACCCGGCTTGTAACCGTTCGGTACGATCGGACGACCGTTGGTGTCGTCAGTCCGGAACGCAACGACCTTGAACTTGCCTTTGGGGGCCGGCGCCGAAGGCTTGGCGACCAGCGCCACCGCAACCTTGCCGGGCTTGCGCGGGACGTTCTGCGCACTGGAAACCACCACGGCTTTGGGTTCCGCCTGCTTGGCGGACTTGCTGGACTTGCCGGACTTGACGGCCTTGCCGCCCGATGCCGGTTTTGTGGCAGACGCCTGGGCTGGCTTGACGTTCTCGACAGGCGCTTCCTTTTTGACTGGTGCAGGCTTGTTCGCCGCTGCGGTCTTCTTCGCAGGCGAAGCCTTGGGAGCCGCCCCCGCCTTCCTGGCCGGCTCGGCTTTCTTGACCGGAGCCTTTTTCGAGGGCTCGGCCTTCTTTGGAACCACTTTTTTTGCCGCGGGCTTTGCCGCTGGCGTCACCTTTTTGGCGGGTGCCGCTTTTTTCGCGGGCGCAGCCTTGCTGGCGGCCTTTTTCGCGACGGCGGTTTGCCTAGGCGCCTTGCTGGCGGCCTTGGTGGCGGACTTGGGGGCCGCTTTGGCGGCCTTTTTCACGGATTTTTTCGCTGCCACGAACAGGTATTCCTCATGTTCCCTTGAGGGGGGAAAGCGCGCTGTTATACCCTGATGGGCACACAGCGGCAACCGCGCCAGCCTGTTCAAGGTGCCGTGCACATCCCGTGATCGACAAATTGCTCATCGCGCTGTTGCGCGGATACAAGCGTTTTATCAGCCCCCTGCTCGGCAACAATTGCCGGTTCGTGCCAACCTGTTCCGAGTATGCAATGCAGGCAATCGCCCGGTTCGGAGCTGTCAAAGGCAGCTGGCTAGCGCTGCGGCGCATCGGCCGCTGCCACCCCCTTCACCCGGGCGGCCACGACCCGATCCCACCTTCATTGCGATCCTCCAAGGACAGCCAATGAACGCCACCCTGATCGTCAATGCCCGCCTTGTGAATGAAGGCCGCGAGTTCGACGCTGACCTCCGCTTCCAGGATGGCCGCATCGAACACATCGGCAGTGGCCTAAGTGCCCGTGACCGCGAGACCGTGGTCGATGCCGCCGGCCGGCGCCTATTGCCCGGGATGATCGATGACCAGGTCCATTTCCGCGAACCCGGCATGGAATACAAGGCCGATATGGCGATTGAATCCGTCGCGGCAGTGGCTGGTGGCCTGACCAGCTTCATGGACATGCCCAATACCAACCCGCCGACCCTGAACTCCGATGCGCTGGAGGACAAATACCGTCGCGCCAGCGGGCGCAGCCGCGCCAATTACGGCTTCTACATGGGCGGGAGCAACGACAACCTGGCCGATGTCCGCGCCATCGACCCGCAGGCCACGCCGGGCGTGAAGGTATTCATGGGCGCGTCGACCGGCAACATGCTGGTGGACAACCCGGAAACGCTGGATGGCATCTTCCGCGATACCCCGGTGCCGATCATCACGCATTGCGAGGACACGCCGACCATCGACGCCAACCTGGCGCTGTTCCAGGCTAAATATGGCGACGACATCCCGGTCGAGTGCCATCCAGACATCCGCTCGCGCGAGGCCTGCATCAAGTCCACCCTGCTCGCCCTGTCGCTGGCGCGCCGCCACGGCACCCGCCTGCACGTGCTGCACATCTCCACCGCTGACGAGTTGGCGTTGTTCGAGCAGGGGCCACTGATCCGCGCCGATGGCACTCGCAAGCGCATTACCGCCGAGACCTGCGTGCATTTCCTGCGCTTCGCTCGCGAGGACTACGCGCGCTTGGGCAACCTGATCAAGTGCAATCCCGCGATCAAGGACGCCAGCGACCGCGATGCGTTGATCGCCGCCTTGGGCGACGACCGCATTGACGTGCTGGCCACCGACCACGCCCCGCATACGCTGGAGGAAAAAGCGCGGCCCTACGCCAGCGCGCCGAGCGGCCTGCCGCTGGTGCAGTTCGCGCTCAACGCGGCGCTGGAACTGGTCCACGAGGGCAAGTTGACCACCGCGCAGGTAGTGCAGAAATTCGCACACGCCCCCGCCCAGCTGTTCGATGTCAGCCAGCGCGGCTTCCTGCGCGAAGGCTATGCCGCCGACCTGGTGCTGATCGAGGACACGCCCTTCACCGTGCAACGCAACGACGTCCTCAGTAAGTGCGGCTGGTCGCCGTTCGAGGGCACGACCTTCCACAGCCGGATCGCGGCGACCTGGGTCAATGGCCACCTTGCATGGGATGGCACGGCCTTGCTGGGTGGACCGGGCGGCCAGCGCCTGCAGTTCGATCGATGATGCGTTCACTCCCCAGCGTGTTCCTGCTTGGCATGGCGCTCACGCTGTCTTCGGCCATACCCGCGCAACAACGCGAGGGCACTGCCGTGCGCCCACCACCAACCTTGCACGATGCCGCCGATGTACTCGGCATCGTGTTTCCGAGAACGGTGTCGCAGGGTGCGATGGTGATCGGCAGAGTCCCTGCTGGCAGCAGGGTGCTCCATGCCGGCCGCAACCTGCAGGTCACGTCCTACGGTAGCGTGGTGTTTGGCGTGGGCCGTGATGAAACGGGACCCTTGCAGGTCAACGTGCAGCCGCCGAATGCACCGGCGAAGTCGATCTCCATCAGCGTGACAGCGCGCGACTGGCCAATCGAGAACATCAACGGCGTGCCGCCGTCCACAGTCAATCCACCCAAGGCCATTGCCGAACGAATCGCAAGCGAGCAGGCACGTGTCTCCGCCGCACGTACCCGCGACGATGCACGCGCCGGGTTCGCTCAAGCCTTCATCTGGCCGGTCAAGGGGCGGATCAGTGGCCGTTTCGGCAACCAACGCGTGTACAACGGCACGCCGAAATCGGCGCACTCAGGCATGGATATCGCAGTCCCCACCGGCACCCCGGTGAAGGCGCCAGCCGATGGCGTGATCACCTTCGCCGATCCCGGCCTCTACCTGACTGGCGGCACCGTGGTGCTGGACCACGGCCACGGTATCAGCAGCAACTTCCTGCACCTGTCGCGGATCGACATGAAGGTTGGCGACAGCGTGCAACAGGGCGAGGTGATCGCGGCAGCCGGCGCGACGGGGCGCGCCACCGGGCCCCACCTGCACTGGGGCATGAGCTGGTTCGACGTGCGCATTGATCCGCTGCTGGTGCTCGAGCGGAAGTAATGCACAACCGTGCTGCTGATGCTTGAGCCGATATAACTCACAACCCCGTTCGTCCTGAGCCTGTCGAAGGATGGACGGGATAACCCGAACCCCGTTCGTCCTGAGCCTGTCGAAGGATGGAAGGGGCAACCCGGTATTCCGTTCATGGTTCGACAAGCTCACCACGAACGGAACAAGCTCACCACGAACGGAACAAGCTCACCACGAACCGAACGAGCTCACCACGAACGGAACGAGCTCAGCACGAACGGAACAAGCTCACCACGAACGGAACAAGCTCACCACACGAACGGAACGAGCTCACCACGAACCGAACGAGCTCGCCACGAACGGAACGAGCTCTCCACGAACGGAACAAGCTCACCACGAACGGAATACGGCTATGCGTTTCTTCCGCTGACGCTCGCCACCGCATCGTGCGGATGCAGGCTTTCGTGGTGCGCCACCCGGATTGTCCAGGCGCAGACCCGCGCGTCGCCCGACACCGCATGGGCGACCCGGCGCGCAGCGTCTTCGCAGAACATCAGGTTGGCCGCATTGAGCGCAGCAAAGGCCATCTCGTCCTCGCGCTTGACTGCGGTCTGCACGGGCGTTGCCAGCACGACTTCCACCGCATCGACCAGCGCCTGCACTGGCAGTTCGTCGAACGAGGGTTTCAACTCCACCCGCACCTCGGCGCGGCTGCGCTGTGCGTGCGGGGTTGCAGCCATCCCGCGTTCGGAGGCGATCCACTGGCTGACCGCTACATGTGACAGCGGGCCTGCAGCGGCAAAGTCCCCGCTGAAACGGCGCGCATTCAATTCGCGCGAAAGCGCTGCAGAGGCCGGGCAGGTGCTGGAATATTCGACGCTGAAATCCAGCGCTAGTTGCAGGTGCCCACCGCACAAGGTTGCTTCTACCGAGACGGGATACCGCTTCCAGCCCGCGTTGTCGCTGGAAAGCGCCTTGCGAAGCAGCAGGTGGTCGTAGCGCAGGGTGAGCCTTGCAGCACTGGACAGACCAAGCTGCGAAGTGATGCAGGCATCCAGCAGGTGGCGCAGGCCCGGCGCATTCAGCGTTTCGCCCGCCAAGGACGACTGCAGCAATGAATACAGGCGCGACATGTGGATGCCACGTGCCGACGGATCCCGCAGGTTGACTGCGACATCGACCTGCGCTGGCACCTGCAGTTCCTGGCCGGTAGACCCCGGCAGGCGGATCGGCAGGCAGATGCCATCCATGCCAACCCAGTCCAGCCCCCGCGCCAGCGCCGGCTGGTCGGCAGCGACATCGGGTAATACCGGGTCAGGATTCGGGTGCAATTCTGCCGGGATGACGGTTGAGTAAACGGAATCTTTCATCGGCACATTGTACCGAGGCGCATGCGAGCGCTCCTGCAACCCGATGTTCCGCTCGCCGCTCGCAAGGCCCGCGGAGCGCTACTTGCGGGCCGCACGCCACGCACTGGCCAGTGCCGACAGGCGCGGCAGCACCGGCGTCTTGCCCACAGCGAAGCGTTGCAAGCGGCCACGCACCAGCGCTGCATGGATGCGGCCCGCGCAGGTGCCCTGGCCGGGTGGCGGCCATTGCTGCAACAGCTTGCCGGCCCAGCCCCGGGCGTCCAGGTCCCCGAGCGGGGTGGTATGGTCAGGATGGCGCAGAAGGCGTTCGGCCAGCAGTGAGATCACGACGCTTTTTGAGGGCGCCGGTGCTTGCGCATCGAACAATTGCTGCGCGACGCCGGCAAGTGCCTCGGCATAGGGCTCCATCGAGAACAGGGCAGCATCCAGGTCGCGTGGACGCTCACGGCTGGCACGCAGGGCCGGCAGGCAGGCAGCGAGATTGGTCCATGGCGCCGGCATCGGCTGCAACGCAAGCCCCAACGGATGCCGCCGCGCGCCGCGCGTCCAGCCGTCCAGCTCTTCCATCCACCAACCCAGTTTCGCTTCGCCAGGACGCGGGTCATCCCCACCCCAGGCGGCTTCAGTCAATTCCTCGCGCAGG
This sequence comes from Lysobacterales bacterium, assembly GCA_038323895.1. Taxonomy (GTDB): domain Bacteria; phylum Pseudomonadota; class Gammaproteobacteria; order Xanthomonadales; family Xanthomonadaceae; genus Thermomonas. Next base: position 32,605 of record JBBQHK010000018.1, read on the forward strand.
GAGAACCAGGCCCGCGCCAATTCCCGCCGCTCCGCCGGCACGAAGACCTCGGCCACGGTCCACTCCGGCCATTGCGCCAGCCATTTGTCGGTGAAGCCCTGCAATGCCTCTCGCTCGCTCATTGCAATACCTGCCAGAAGCTGGCTTCAAGCATCACATGCACCGTGGCCGCCATGGCATCGCCGCCCCAGCCCTTTGGCTGCTCGTCATCGCCACGGTATCCCCACAGCGCCACCACAGAGCGCATCCCCGCGGCGCGCGCGGCCTCGATGTCGCGCTTGTCGTCGCCCACGTAGACGCAGTCGCCGATGGACTCGCCAAGTGTTTCCGCGGCGTGCAGCAGCGGCAGCGGGTGCGGCTTGCGCTGCGCTAGCGTGTCTCCACCAAGCAGGATCGCGCAACGCGATTCCCAACCCAGTTGCGGCATGATCTGCTTCGCAAGATATTCCGGCTTGTTGGTGATGATGCCCCAGCGCGCGCCGTCGGCTTCAATGGCCTCCAGCAATGCCGCCACGCCGTCGAACAACACGCTGTTGTGCCCCAGCTCCTCCTCGTAGATGGCCAGGAACTCTCGGATCATCTCTGGCGACACGTCACCGCCAAGTTCGGGGAACGCCGCTGCACTCATCGCCCGCGAACCGCGCGAGACATGCGGGCGAACTTCGGACAGCAGCATCGGGCCCTGCCCGCGCGCGGCGCGCATGCGGTTGACCGTGGCCAGCATGTCCGGTGCGCTGTCGAGCAAGGTGCCGTCCAGGTCGAACAACACCAGCCGCGGAAATCTCCCGGCGGCGATGCCGTCGCGTGTCGCGGCATCGATCCCGCGGTTCATTCCAGCCCTTCGACGAGGCTCGGGACAGGCCTGCGCGCGCAGGCGAGGTAATTGACGTCGGTGCGCGGCACGATCCGCGCGCTGTTGCGCCACGGCTCGTACATCAACCCGCTGACGTCTTCCAGTTCCAGGCCAGCCGTGCGCAGCCAGCTGGCAAGTTCCGATGGCTTGATGAAATCGCGGTACTGATGGGTGCCCTTGGGCAGCACGCGGGCGATGTACTCGGCACCAACAATCGCCAATGCGAATGCCGCAGGCGTGCGGTTGAGCGTGGATACGAACAGGCGTCCGCCCGGCTTCAGCAGGCTCGCGCAGGCCTGGATGATCGATGCCGGATCCGGCACGTGTTCGAGCATTTCCATGCAGGTCACGGCATCGAAGAAACCCGGCTGCTCGAGGGCCAATGACTCCGCTGAAGTTTCGCGGTAGTCGACCTTGAGACCCGGCTCCTTGAGGGCCGACTCGAGCCCATGCAGGCGCGCGACCTTGAGCAGGTTCGGCGCAAGATCGATCGCGGTCACGCGCGCGCCGGCCTGGGCCATGGCTTCACTCAGCAGGCCGGCGCCGCAACCGACATCCAGCACCTCGGCATCCGCCAGCGTCGTGCGCTGCGCCACGTAGCCGAGCCGCGCGGGATTCAGCGCATGCAGGGCTTTCTGGGGACCGGCAGGGTCCCACCAGCGTTGGGCGAGTTCGTCGAACTTGTCGAGTTCCGACTGGCTGAAATTACCGCTCGTGTTCGCATTCACCGGAAACAGCCCTCCTCGAGCCATCCATGGCGATGCGAACCTGCCTGCGCATCCATGCGCAGGCGCTCGGTGGCGCGCGAACCAATGGTTCGCAAACGCGCCACCTCTCCCCACCACCGCTGTGCAAGCTCATCGAACCTGTCGAGTTCAGTCTGGCTGAAGTTGCTGTTGGTTGCGCTCATCCCGTCCGCACCATCGCGATGCGCTCGCGCCACTGGCGCGCGTTGGCAAGCACGCCATCCAGATCCATGTCGAGCAACACCCGCTGGCGCAATTTGGCCGCGCCTGCAATCCATACATCGCTGACCTGATGGCGGCCGGTTGCGTAGATCAGTTGCGACACCACATTGTGCAACGGCTGGGTCTCCAGCGCCGACAGGTCCACGCAGGCCAGGTCCGCCTGCTTGCCCGGTTCGATGCTGCCGATCTGCTCATCCAGTCCCATCGCCCTGGCGCTGCCCAGGGTGGCGGCGCGCAGGGCTTCATGCGCATTGAATCCGGCGGCATCGTCGGCGACTGCCTTGGCCAACAGCGCCGCGGTGCGGGTCTCGCCAAACATGTCCAGGTCGTTGTTGCTGGCGCAGCCATCGGTGCCGATGGCGACGGTCACGCCGGCGCGCTGCAACGCGCACACCGGGCAGAAACCCGAAGCCAGCTTGAGGTTGGACTCCGGGCAATGCACCACGCTGACGCCGCGTTCGGCGCACAGGTGGATTTCGGCCTCGGTCAGCTGGGTCATGTGCACCGCGATCAGGTGGTCGTTGACCAGCCCGAGCCGGTCCAGCCGCGCGAGCGGCCGCTGGCCATGTTCGTCGATGGACTGCTGTACTTCCTGCGCGGTCTCGTGCAGATGAAGGTGCACCGGTACGTCGAGCTGGTCGGCCAGCATCCGCACGCGTTCGAAATTGGCATCGCTGACGGTGTACGGCGCATGCGGGGCGAATGCGGTGGTGACCAGCGCATCGTCACGCCAGCTGTCGTGCACGTCGCCGGCACGGTCGAAGTATTCGTCATCGCTGCGGGCCCAGGCCGTCGGGAAGTCGATCACCGGCAGGCCCACCCGTGCGCGAAAGCCGTGACGTTTGTAGGTCGCGGCCTGCACGTCGGGGAAGAAGTAATTCTCGTTGCAGCAGGTGGTGCCACCGCGCAGCATTTCGGCGATGGCCAGGGTCACGCCGTCAGCGACGAAATCCGGGCCAATGACGGCCGCTTCGACCGGCCAGATGTGCTGCTGCAGCCAGACCTTGAGCGGCAGGTCATCGGCAATACCGCGCAGCAGGGTCATCGGGTTGTGCACATGTGCATTGACCAGGCCGGGTATCAGCGCCGCATCCGGGCGCGACACGGTCTCGGCCGGCGCGAAACGCGCGCGCGCCTCGGCGGTGGGCAACACGTCAATGATGCGGCTGCCTGAAATGGCAACGGCGTGATCCTCAAGGACCACGCCGTGCGGAACGACCGGCACGACCCAGCCGGCTTCGATGAGGACATCGCAGGCTTGCCGGGCGGCTTCAGTCATCGGCCTACTTCACCCGCGACACATATTCGCCGCTGCGGGTGTCGACCTTGATGGTCTCTTCCTGGCCGACGAACAGCGGCACGCGAACCACTGCGCCGGTTTCCAGCGTGGCTGGCTTGCCGCCGCCACCCGAGGTATCGCCACGCACGCCAGGGTCGGTCTCGGCGATCTTGAGCTCGACGAAGTTCGGCGGCTGCACCGCGATGGGACTGCCGTTCCACAGCGTCACCACGCACTCTTCCTCGCCCTTCAGCCACTTCTCTGCACCGGCCATCCCGGCCTTGTCGCACTGGAACTGCTCGAAGCTCTCCTGGTTCATGAAGTGCCAGTATTCGCCGTCGGCATACAGGTATTGCATGTCGGTATCGACCACGTCCGCCACTTCCAGCGAGTCCGTCGCCTTCATGGTGAGCTCGACCACGCGGCCGTTCTTGATGTTGCGGAACTTGATGCGGGTGAACGCCTGGCCCTTGCCGGGCTTGACGTATTCGCACTCGGTGATGACGCACGGATCGTTGTTGATCAGGATTTTCTGCCCGGTCTTGACATCGTTCAGGCCCAAAGTGGCCATGGGAACTCCTCGGCGCTGCCCGCAGGGCGGCTATTGGTTAAGGGTTAAAATCCGGGTTCGCGGTTCCGACCTGACCGCAACGACCCTGGATCCAAGCCGCACATGATAACCGTTGGCCCCACCGCCCTGCAGCCGCTACGGTCCGAGCACGCCGCCCCCCCGCAGGACTGGCGTCTGGCATGGCGGGATGCCGTGCGCGATCCGCGCGAACTGCTGGCGATACTCGGCCTTGAATCACTGGCCGGCAACGTGTCAGACACCAGCCAGTTTCCGCTGCGGGTGCCGCGCGGCTTTGTCGCGCGCATGCGCCACGGCGACCCCAATGATCCGCTGCTCCGGCAGGTGCTGCCGCTGGATGATGAGGACCGCATCGTCCCAGGCTTTGAGTTCGATGCAGTGGGCGATGGTGAGGCCCGCCGCGGCGGCGGCGTCATCCACAAGTACCAGGGCCGCGCCCTGCTCATCGCCACCGGCAGTTGCGCGGTGCATTGCCGCTACTGCTTCCGCCGCCATTATCCGTATGCCGAAGACACCGCCGCTTCCGCCGGCTGGCGCGAAGCGGTCGCGCTCATCGCCGCCGACCCGACTCTGCACGAGGTCATCCTGTCCGGCGGCGACCCGCTCTCCCTGGCCGACCACAAGCTGGCCGAACTGACCGATGCGCTGCGGACCATTCCGCATATCCGCCGCCTGCGCATCCACACCCGCCTGCCCGTGGTCCTGCCGGAACGTGTCGATGCCGGCTTGCTGGCCTGGCTGCGCGGTTTGCCGTGGCCAGTCACAGTGGTCCTGCACACCAACCATGCCAATGAATTCGATGCGTCGGTCGATACAGCCTTGGCGGCCTTGCGTGCGACCGGCGCCACCCTGCTCAACCAGGCCGTCCTGCTGCGGGGGATAAACGACTCGGTGGATGCGCTTGCCGACTTGTGTGAACGCGGCTTCCAGGCCGGCGTGCTGCCCTACTACCTGCACCAGCTGGACCGTGTCGCGGGCGCTGCACACTTCGAGATCGACGATATGCAGGCGCTCACACTGCACGCGGCGTTGGCGGCACGGCTACCCGGCTACCTGCTGCCACGGCTCGTGCGCGAAGTCGCTGGCGCGCAGGGCAAGACCCCGCTGATCACCCGCGAGGGCAGCGCAACGGCAGCCGGATGATGTAGCCTTCCCTTCAGGCACGGATTGCAGAAAATTCACGTCATGGCGATCGGCAAAGACACAGCGCTTCGATTGATGCTCGTAGACGATCAGGTCAACGAGGCGGAGGCTCTCGTCAGCAGCCTGCGCAACGCCGGCATCGCGGTACGACCGTTGCGACCGGAATCACTGGACGAACTGGCACAGATGCTGGGCCAGCATACGGTCGACCTGGTGCTGGCCGAATACGTGTCGACCCTGCTTCCGTTCAATGAAGTCGCAGAGATCGTGATGGGTTGCGGCCGCGACGTGCCGTTGCTGGCAGTACTGGATGGCATCACCGACGAAATCCTGGACAGCGTGCAGGCGCAGGGCGCGCAAGCCGTTGCGTTGCGAGGCCGCCCCCAGCAATTCCTCAAGACCGTGCGCACCGAGTGGAATGACCTTGACTCCCGTCGCTCGCAGCGCCACCTGGAAGCGCAGAAGCGGGAAACCGAACGCCGTTGCGATGGACTGATCGATTCATCGCGCGAGCCGATTGCCTATATCCACGAAGGCATGCATATCCGCGCCAACCAGGCCTATCTGGAAATGTTCGGGTTGGAGACGTTCGACGAGATCGAAGGCATGTCACTGCTGGATCTTGTATCCAGCGCCGATGTCGCCGAATTCAAGCAATTGCTCAAGCGCCTGTCCAAGGGCGAAGCACCACCGCCGAGCTATGAGCTGACCGCACGCGACATCGAGGGCAATGGCTTTCCCGCCGTGATGGAGTTCACTGCCGCGAGCTACGAAGGTGAAGCATGCCAGCAAGTCATCTTCCGCCGCCAGGAACAGGAGCATGACCCGGAACTGGCACGCCAGGTCAAGGAGCTCAAGCAGCGTGACCAAGCCACCGGCCTGTACAACCGCGCGACCTTCCTGGCTGCGCTGGAAGATGCCGTGGCCGAGGCCGCAAGCCACGGGTCCGCGCATGGCTTGCTGCTGATCGAGCCCGACCACTACGCCAAGCTGCTGGACGTGATTGGGCTGGACGCCGCCGATGACCTGATAGCAGCGCTTGGACAGCGCCTGGACAGCGTGGCAGAAGGCGCGATGACGGCCCGCTTCGGTGACCACCAGTTGGCCCTGTTGGTTCGCAGCAGCGACCATGTTGCGACCAAGGCGCTTGCCGGTCGCGTGTGCGCCGCGTTCGCCGACCATGTGCTGGAAGTGGACGACAGCTCGCTCAACGCCACGGTCAGCATTGGTGGCGTGCAGATCGGCGAAAAAATCGCCAGCACCAGCCAAGTGCTTGCCAAGGCCAGCCAAGGCGTGGTGTCGGCGATCGGTGTCGGTGGCAACCGCTTCGAACTGTTCGACCCGGGCGCGGTGGATCGAGCCGAGGAAGAACGCATCGCCGCGTGGGTTGCGCGCATCCGCGACGCGCTGGACAACGACGGCTTCCGCCTCGACTTCCAGCCGATCATCGCACTGGATGGCGACGGCAGCGAAATGTACGAAGTCTTCCTGAGCATGCAGGGCAGCGATGGCGAGCCGGTGGCTTCCGACCGCTGGATGCAGATCGCCGAGGAAAATGCATTGCTCGGTGACATCGACCGCTGGGCGGTCAGCAAGGCAGTGCAGTTGATCAGTCAGCGCCAAACCTCGGGCAAGCAGACCAGCCTGTTGCTGTCGCTCTCGCATGAGGCCTTGCAGGACGCCACCATGGCTGGCTTTATCGCCACCACACTGGGCGATGCCGGCGTGGCAGGCGAGCAATTGGTGCTGGCGATTGCTGAAGCCAAGGTCTTCACAAACCTGCGCGCAGCCCAGGATTTTACCAGTGCGATTGCCGGCTTTGGCGCGCGCACTGCACTGGAAAAATTCGGTGCGGGCCTGAACTCGATGCAGCTGCTTCAGCATTTCGATCCCGCCTTCCTGAAGCTCGACCCGCAGTTCATGGACGACCTGGCCAAGAACACGGAGTCGCAGCAACAGATCCGCAATCTTTCCAGCCAGGCCGCCGAACGGAATATCCGCACGATTGCAGAACGCGTGGAAGATGCCTCGAGCATGACCATGCTGTTCTCCGCAGGGATCCACTTCGTGCAGGGCGATTTCCTGGCGCCCGCGGGCCCGGACATGAATTACGACTTCAGCTGAGTTGCACGGCGCCGGGATTTCGTTATTCCGACTTCACACCCCATCTCACGCGACGCATCACACGCAAGCCCCGCTTACCGCGGACGCTTCGCACCCTCGCCCACCGGCCCATTGCATGCAGGCTCGATGCTCGCCGCGTTGGGTAGCTGGTTGCTGGCCAGGCAAGCGCGCGGAGAATGGTGGCTACGGATCGAGGACGTGGACCCACCACGCGAAATTCCCGGCGCTATTGCGTCGCACGCTTACACGCTGACCGCGTTCGGCTTGCAGCACGATGGCGACGTCGTCAGCCAGAGCCAACGCGGCGCACTTTATCGCGAAGCACTGAATGGATTGATCGCAGGCGGCCTAGCTTTCGAATGCCATTGCAGCCGTGCGGAACTGGCTGTGACGGGCGGCATCCACCGCCGCTGCGTGGCGATGTCACGACGGCCCGATCCCGCGATCCGCCTGCGCGTCCACGACAACTGCGAAATCGGTTTCGACGACCTCGTGCATGGCCATGTCCGGCAGCGCGTGGACCGCGACGTTGGCGACTTCGTCCTGCTACGCGCTGATGGCTTGTGGGCCTACCAGTTGGCGGTCGTGGTGGACGATGCGGCGCAAGCCATCACCGATGTGGTGCGCGGCGCCGATCTGCTCGACTCCACGCCACGCCAGATCCTGTTGCAACGTGCGCTGGCCCTGCCAACGCCGAACTATGCGCACCTGCCGTTACTGCTCGACACGGCGGGCCGCAAATTGTCCAAGTCCGATGCCGCGTTGCCCGTGGATGCAGGCGATCCGCTACCCGCCCTGCACGCCCTTTGGCGATGCCTTGGGCAGGTTCCACTGCGTGGTGACTCGATGCGAACCCCGGCCGAATTCCTCGATGCCGCCGTACTTGCGTTCCAGCCCAGCCTGATTCCGCGCCACGCATTGCCGGCATCCGCCGCAGTGCACAACACCACTGCAACATCGCGCGACTAGAATGATCGCTTCCGCAGCATCCTCAAGGAGACCTCTCCAATGACATCCAGAATCGCCCTCGTGACCGGTGGTACCGGTGGTATTGGCACCGCCATCGTCAAGCGCCTGGCCGACATGGGCCACAAGGTCGCGACCAATTACCGCAGCGAGGAACGCGCGAACGCCTGGCAGGAAAGAATGAAAGCCGACGGTTACGACGTGATCCTGGTCAAGGGTGATGTCACCTCGCCGACTGAAGCCGAAGCCATGGTCCGCGAGCTGGAAGGCAAGCTCGGATCGGTCGACATTCTGGTCAACAACGCCGGCATTACCCGTGATGGCACATTCCACAAGATGAAGGCCGACCAGTGGGGCGACGTGATCAACACCAACCTCAATTCGGTGTTCAACGTGACCCGCCCGGTGATCGAGGGCATGCGCGAGCGCAAGTGGGGCCGGGTCATCCAGATCAGCTCGATCAATGGACTCAAGGGCCAGTACGGCCAGGCCAACTACGCTGCGGCCAAGGCCGGCATGCACGGCTTCACCATTTCGCTTGCACGCGAAAACGCGCGCAACGGCGTGACCGTCAACACCATCTCACCGGGCTACATCGCCACCGACATGGTGATGGCCGTACCGGAAGAAGTCCGCGCGAAGATCGTTGCCGACATCCCGACCGGCCGCCTTGGCACGCCGGAAGAAATTGCATACGGTGTTGGCTTCCTCGCCGATGAGCAGGCGAGCTGGATCACAGGCTCCAACCTGGACATCAATGGCGGGCACCACATGGGGTGGTAAGCGTTTCGCGATCGCTCTCGTACGCAACAACGGGCCGGCATCACCGGCCTGTTTGTTTTACAGAGTTGCAAGCCTTGTTGCGCTGCGCCATGCTGCAGTCAGCATCGCTAGAGTTTTTGCTCAATGACTGCAATCCGCATCATCAAGAAATATCCGAACCGTCGGTTGTATGACACCGAGATTTCGAGCTACATCACCATCGAAGACGTGCGGCAGCTGATCGTCGATGGCGAGTCGTTCGAAGTGCGTGACGCCAAGACAGGCAATGACCTGACCCGCCAAGTCTTGCTGCAAATCATCACCGAACATGAGCAGGACGGGCAGCCGATGCTGTCCACCGAGTTGCTGAGTCAGTTGATCCGCTTCTATGGGGATTCGCTGCAGGGCTTCATGGGCAATTACCTGGAACGTTCGATGCAGGTTTTCCTGGAACAGCAGCAGCAATTCCGCCAGCAGATGGGCGGGCTGATCGGGCAGACCCCGTGGACCATGCTCAACCAGTTGACCGAACGCAACATGGAAATGTGGAAGGACTTCCAGCAGAACCTTGTGGGCGGACTTGGCAGCCAAGCCAAGCCGCGTGCGGAAGACGCTCGCGAGCCTGGAAAGCCGCGCGGGCGCTGAGAACTGGATCCAGTCTCTCGACGCGTTTCTCGCACCAAGGAAAACGGGCCATTCGGCCCGTTTTTTGTTTCATTGCCAACTGCTATTCAGCGCTGGCCGGGCGCTCCACCACCACCGCAATATTTCTGCCGGTACGCCATCGCCTTCGGCATCAGCGACTGCAAGTGCGCGATGCGCGATTCTTCGCTGGGATGCGTTGAAGCGAATTCAGGCGGCTTCTGCCCACCCCCACTCATCTGCGCCATGCGTTGCCAGAGCGGGATCGCCTCGTTCGGATCAAAACAGGCCGCGGCAGCAAGCATCAAGCCAACTTCGTCGGCCTGCGACTCGTGGCCGCGCGCATAAGGCAGCGCCGAGGTCACGCCATACGCCTGGAAAACCGCCTGCTGCATGCCCGGATCCATGCCACTGGCAGCACCCGCCATCTGACCGATCTGCTCCAGCTTGCCGCGGGCCATGCGTTGCGCACCATGGCGCATCAAAGCATGTGCAATCTCGTGACCCATGACCACGGCCATGCCATCCTGGCTCTTGGCGACAGGTATCAGCCCCGTATAGACCGCCATCTTCCCGCCCGGCAGCGCGAACGCATTGGCCTGCTCGGACTGGATCACGTTGACCGCCCAATCGAAGTTCGCGGCAAAGTTGCCGGGCGTCAGGCCGCGCTCTGCGGCAAGATCCGCCTCCACCTCGTCTACACGTGAAATCAAGCGTTCCGCGATGCTGCCGACTTGCCTAGCGACCTGGGAATTCGGATCGACCGGTTGCTCCTGGCTGAGGATTTCGCGATACGCCTGCAGCCCCAACGCGCTTTCGTCTTCTGCATCCAGGTTTTTATCGATCAGCACTTTTTCGCCGGTGTAAGGATCCACCGTGCGATTGGAAAACCAATAGAACACCGCATAGCCGGCGAACAGCAGCAACACCCATAGCCGCAGTCCACCACGGCGACGTCCTGGTTGCCGACCTTGGTTACCCATTGGATCCTGCCTCATTCTTCGCTCCCTGCGCTGTGCGCATGACTGATCAAATTTGCCTTACCAAGCGGAACCCGACACGTGCGTTGGTGGCGTCCATGCCACCCAAGGCACGCCACGCCGAACGCACCTGCGCTGGCGCGCTGGCCCAGGATCCACCGCGATACATGCGGTTGCGGCAGCCGGGGTTGACCCAGGCCGCCCCGGTTGCAGGTGCCCTGCGATACCCCTGGTGCCAGCAGTCGGCGACCCATTCGCTCACATTGCCTGCCATGTGGTGAAGACCATATGCATTCGCAGCCATGCTGCCTGCAGGCGCCGGTCCCCACCAGCCGTCCCCGTAGCCAATGAACGCATTGCTCCAGCTGCGGCCCTGCGGCGAGCGGTCCAATCCGCCGGTCACGTTTTCGCTGCCGGCGGGCGGCATGCCATTGCCCCATGGAAAACGCGCCTGGCTGCCTGCGCGCAGCGCGTACTCGAATTCAGCCTCACTCGGCAAACGATAGTGGGCACCGGTTTCCGTACTTAGCCAGTCCGCATAAGCCTCGGCATCGCGCGCGGTGACGTGGATGACCGGCATTCCGTATGCCGCAGGTTTGCCGTCATAGGTGGAACGCCAGTCGATGCCGCTACCGCGCACGAAATCGCCGCTGCGTGCGTCGTATGCGATCGAATGCGCGCGTTGCGTCGCACGCGGCACGTAACCTGTGGCCGTCACGAAGCGGGTGAACTCGCCTACCGTGATTTCATGCCGGGCCATTGCAAAACCGCGCTCCAGCCTGACTTCGTGTTGCGGATGCTCGGCAGGTGTCGTGTCTTCCTCGTCTTGCGGAGCGCCCATCCGGAAGTTCCCATGCGGGATCACCACCAGCTGCGGGCCCCGCCCACCATGGAGGAGCTCATCGGTGAACACCTGGCCTGGCCGGAACAGCCCGTAATGACCGACCAGGTCGATGCGTTGGCGCAGTTCCACGCTGGCGGGATTGCTTGGGTCGGCGATGCGCAGCATTTCCGCCAGCCGTTCGCGCGCGATGCGCAGGCCATCCTGATCGCCCAACACAATCAATCCCTCATCGCGCAGGCGGCGCACGCGTTCCCCACGAATCGCATTGATCCGGCGCAATGCAGCCGGGATGGTGCCGGGGTCGGAACGCACCCTGGAGGCATGCGCCAGCTGCTGCTGGGCCAAATTGAAATCACCCTTCCGCGCGGCAGCTTCCGCACGCGCGATCAGCGCCGTTTCGACCGCTACGATGCCTTGTGATGCCCTGGACTGGCCCGGCCTCAACGACAACGCCACCCGATACGCCGCCAGCGCACCACCACCGATTTCACCCAGCTGGCCAACTGCGAGCAGTCCATCACCCTGGGCATTGTGGTCCCATGCCCGTTCACTGCGATCGACCCGAGCCAGATACGCCAGCACATCTGGATCCATCGGCCACAGTTTGCGCAGCACCGCAGCGCGCCGCTGTGCCGCACGCAACGCGGCAAGGTCCGCATCGCCCTCGATCAAGGCTGCATCACCCTGCTCGACCAGCGCTGCACGCACCTCGGCCACCTGCCCTGCCAGGCCCGCGTCATCCGGCCGAAAACGTTGCAATGCAAAGAGCAACGGAATGGCGGAGTCCGACGTTTCGAAAAGGTCACCTGCTGCGAGCGCCTGTTTCAGCTTGTTGCGCGCGCCGCGCTCGCCATCTTCTTCGATGGCCACAGATGGCAGCGACCAGGTCAGCACCTCGGCAAGGGCATCATCGCCGCTGATACTGACGCTACCGGCGCGAACGGATGGCACCACAGCCACCGATGGCGGCTTCTCCGGGACAGGTGCCGGTGCCGACTTTTCCGCTTCGCACGCGGCAAGCAGCACGACGATGACAGTAGCAGTCCAGCCTGCGCGCAAATCCCGATCTCCGTTCGTGTCTGCCAGTGCCGGCAAGGAAAACAACGACATCAGGGTAAGCCATCCGCCCCGGCAACCGCATAATGGCGGCATGACAAATTGGATCAACAGCCCCGAACTGCTGCGCGAACGCATCGCGAAGCCACCCGCCGTGATCGGCATGGATACCGAGTTCATCCGCGAACGCACCTATTGGCCGCAGCTGGCGCTGGTGCAGATCGCACTGGATGAGAGCGACGAAGGCTTGCTGCTGGTGGACCCATTGGTACCCGGCATGCCCGAAGCATTGGCACCGCTGCTCACCAACCCCGATGTCGTCAAGGTCATGCATAGCGCCAGCGAGGACCTGGTGGCGTTCAAGCATGCCTGCGGCGTGCTGCCAGTGGCGCTGTTCGACACCCAGATCGCCGCAGCGCTGGCGGGCGTCGGCGGC
>JBBQHK010000019.1:0-45201 GCA_038323895.1 Lysobacterales bacterium
CGATTACGTCAGACGCAATGGGCCATATTGAATCTGTTCACGCAGGCAAGAGCGCGCCCCAGATGGCAGCGACCAGGATGACGCCGGGCACCGCCAGCTTCGCCTTGGTGGCAAACAACATCGCAAGCACGACGCAGAACAACGCCAGCGCAGCAGGGCCGGTCAGACTGACCTTCATCAGCGCGAGGGTGGTGCCCACGATCAGACCGACCACGCCGGCGGTGACACCCTCCAGAAAACGATTCACGCCGGGACGTTGCAGCAGGCGCTCGAGTGCCGCGTGGCCCAGCAGGGTGAATGCGAAAGCCGGCAGGAACATCCCCGCGGTCATCGCCACCGCGCCCCACGGCCCACCGCCCAGGTATCCGACGAAGGTCGCGAAGATCACCAGCGGTGCGGGCAGCAGTCCGGACAGGGCAAGGCCGTCGAGGAATTGCGCGTTGCTCATCCATCCACCATTGACCACGGCATCGCGCTGCACGAAGGGGATCGCGGTATAAGCCCCGCCGAAGGTCAGCAGGCCGGCCTTGAGCCCGAACCAGAACAGCATCGGTACCGAGACCGCCTGTACCTGCCGATCCAGATCGGCCAGCGGCATCGACAGCGCGTCCAGGCCCGGCAGCCCGCCGTGCGAGGTGATCTGCCAGGCGATGCCAGCCGCCGCCAGCGCGACCAGCATCCAGGCAAACGGCTGCCAGCCGATCGTGGCGGCAAAGTAGGCCGCCCCCGCGATGACCAGCACCAGCCCGAAATGCACCCCGGCCAGTTGCGCCGCAGAGGCCAGCAGGGCGAGACCCCAGAGCCAGCGATCGGTGATCACGTGGCCACCGATCCGCACCACCGCGCGCACGATCAGCGCGGCCACCGCGATCTGCACAGCGCCAAGCACGCCCGCCAGGCCAGCCACCCGCACGTCATGCTCCACGTAGAGCCACGAGAGCGCGAACATCAGCACGAAACCGGGGAGCATGAATCCCAGCCCGGCCAGCACGCCGCCCCTGCGGCCACGCGCGCATTGCCCGAAATAGACGCACATCTCGTGCGCTTCGGGACCTGGCAAGGCCTGGTAAACCGCCAGCACGCGGGTGAATTCCGCAGGCGAAACCCAGCGCTCCTGCTCCACCAGCTCCTGGCGCAGCATGCCGATCTGCGCGACCGGGCCGCCCCAGGCCACTGCACCGAAACGCAGGAAGCGCAGGAACAGGCGACCCAGCGACTCATGCGGCACCGTGTAGCCCACGGCGTCGCTGGAGGCTGGGTTCGGCTCGATCATGTCGTGGGCGCAGGCGTGGGGCTCAACCCAAGGCGCGTGCCACCTCGACCACATGCTCGACCGTAAAGCCGAAGTGCGGCAACAAGGCTTCGATCGGGCCGCTGGCACCATAGGTGTCGATGCCGACCACGGCGCCATCCAGGCCGACGTACTTGCGCCAGAAATCGGTCACGCCGGCTTCCACCGCAACGCGCTTGCGACAGGCATTCGGCAACACCGCTTCGCGGTACGCAGCATCCTGGCGATCGAACACGTCGGTGGACGGCATCGACACGACCCGCACGCCGTCGCCAAATTGCGCCGCGGCCTGCATCGCCAGGCCCACTTCCGAGCCGGTCGCGATCAGGATCAGTGTTGGCGCGCCGACACTGTCCTTGAGTACGTAGCCCCCACGCGTGATGTTGCGAAGCTGGTCCGCATCGCGCGGCTGGTGCTGAAGATTTTGCCGGCTGAAGACCAGGCACGAGGGGCCATCGAGGCGCTCGATCGCGGCCTTCCAGCACACTGCGGATTCCACCGCATCGCACGGTCGCCAGACGTCGTTGTTGGGGATGTAGCGTAAGGAAGCGAGGTGCTCAATCGGCTGGTGGGTCGGGCCGTCTTCGCCCAGGCCAATCGAGTCATGGGTATAGACATGGATCGCGCGGGCGCCCATCAGAGCGCTCATGCGCACCGCGTTGCGCGCGTAGTCGCTGAACACCAGGAAAGTCGCGTCGTACGGAATGAAACCGCCGTGCAGCGCCAAGCCGTTGCTGATCGCGGTCATCGCGAATTCGCGCACGCCGAAATAGATGTAGTTGGCATCGGCCGCATCGGTCGCCACCGATTTGCTGCCGGTCCACAAAGTCAGGTTGGAATGCGCCAGGTCGGCCGAGCCGCCCACCAGGTCCGGCAGCATTGGTGCGAACGCCTCGATTGCCATCTGCGAGGCCTTGCGCGATGCAACGACTGGCCCTTCAGCCTGCAGCTTTTCGATATACGCCTTGGCATTGGCTTCGAAGTCGTCTGGCAGTTCCCTCTTCGAACGACGCACCAGTTCATCGGCCTCGGCCGGATAGCGCGCCGAGTACACAGCGAACAGGGTGTTCCACTGGTCTTCGCGGACCAGCCCGGCGTTGCCGGCGCGCCAAACGTCGCGCAAAGCCTGCGGAATCTCGAATGCAGCATGCGGCCAGTTCAGCGCCTCGCGGGTGGCCGTCACTTCGTCCTTGCCCAGAGCGGCGCCATGACTGGATTCCTTGCCGGACTTGTTGGGCGAACCAAAGCCAATCGTGGTCCGGCAACAAATCAGCGTCGGCTTGCCTTCGGATTTCAGTGCGGTGTCAATCGCGGTCCTGATCTCGACGTCATCGTGTCCTTCGACGCCGCGAATCACGTTCCAGCCGTAGGCCGCGAAGCGTGCCGGGGTGTCGTCGGTAAACCAGCCGACGGTGTTGCCGTCGATGCTGATGTGGTTGTCGTCCCAGAACGCGACGAGTTTCTCCAGGCCCCAGGTGCCGGCCAGCGAAGCAGCTTCATGACTGATGCCTTCCATCAGGCAGCCGTCGCCCATGAACACCCAGGTGCGATGGTCGACGATGGCGAGCTCAGGCCGGTTGAATCGCTGCGCGAGCAATTTTTCCGCCAGCGCGAAGCCAACGGCATTCGCGAAGCCCTGCCCCAGCGGACCGGTGGTGGTTTCCACGCCCGGGGTCATGAAATTCTCGGGATGGCCCGGTGTCTTGGAGTCCAGTTTGCGGAAGTGCTTGAGGTCGTCGATCGACAGGTCGTAGCCGCTGAGGTGCAGCAGTGCGTAATGCAGCATCGAACCGTGACCGTTGGACAGCACGAAGCGGTCGCGGTTGAACCAGTTGGGGTTGTTCGGGTTGTGCTGCAGGTAATCGTTCCACAGCACTTCGGCGATGTCGGCCATGCCCATCGGCATGCCCGGGTGGCCGGAGTTGGCCGCCTGCACCGCGTCGATGGCAAGGAAACGGATCGCGTTGGCGAGTTCGCGGCGACTGGGCTTTTCAGGAGCAGGCGTGGTCATGTGGGCACGTTGGGCTGCGCCCGGCGGCACGCGGGCCGCCCATTGTCCCATCCACGCCCGGTGATGTCGCGGTTGCGCCGGGCGGCGCGCGTTGCTAGGCCGCGTCCCGTGGATCCACTTCGCCCTTCGACACGATAGCGGCCAACATCAGGTCGCCGGTGACATTGAGCGTGGTGCGGCACATGTCGAGGAAGCGATCGACGCCCAGGATCAGGCCGATGCCTTCCGGCGGCACGCCGACCATGCCGCAGATCAGCGCAACCACCGGCAGCGAGCCCGCCGGCACACCGGCGGTGCCGATACCGCCGAGGATGCAGACGAACATCACCGTGACCTGTTGCGCCAGGCTCAGCTCGACGCCGAAGAACTGCGCCAGGAACAGCACGGTGACGCCCTCGAACAGCGCGGTTCCGTTCTGGTTGGCGGTCGCGCCCACGGTCAGCACGAAGCGCGAGACATTGCGCGGCAGGTGCAGTTTCTCGTCGGCAACGCGCAAGGCCACCGGCAGCGTGGCATTGCTCGACGCGGTCGAGAACGCCATCACCATCGCCTCCTGCACGCCCTTGAAAAACTTCGGCGGCGACCAGCCGGCCAGGAACTTCAGCATCACGGAATAGACCACGAACATGTGGATCGCCAGCGCCAACACCACTACGCCAACGTAGGCACCCAGGCTGCGCAGCAGATCCCAGCCGAACAGGGCGGCCAGGTTGAACATGAAGCAGAACACCGCATACGGCGCCAGCCGGATGACCAGGCCGATGAGCGTCATCGACACTTCGAACAGGCCCTGGATGCCCTGCAACAACACCTCGGTCGCCTTGCTGCGGGTCAGTACCAGTCCAATACCCAGCATCAGCGAGAAGAACATGACTGCCAGGATCGTGTTGTCCGCGGCGGCCTTGATCACGTTGTCCGGCACGATGCCGAGCAGCATGTCCAGGCCCTTCATCTGGCTGCCACCACTGCTCACGATGGCCTGCGCGCGGTCGGCGCCCTGCGCCAGCATCGCCTGCGCCGCGATCGGATCCACGCCGGCACCGGGCTTGAGCCAGTTGACCAGCACCAGGCCGAGTAGGACCGCAATCCCGGACGCGACGACGGTGTAGCCGAGCGTCTTCCAGCCGACCCGACCCAGCGAGCGCACATCGCCCATTTCCGCCACGCCCATGATCAGCGCCGAGAACAGCAGCGGGATGATCAGCATGAAGATCAGGCGCAGGAACAAGGTGCCTGCGGGTTGTGTGACATAAGTCGTCAGCCACTGCACCCATCCCGCATCGGCGCCGGAAACGTAATGTGCGACCAGGCCCAGCCCCAAGCCGGCAATGAAGCCAATCAGCATCTTCCAGTGCAGCTGCAGCTTGCCGCCGCCCGCCGTGGCTTCAGTCATGGTCTGTTTCCGTCGATTCCCCGTAAGCTGGCGAGCTTAGCAAACGCGGAGGTCAGGACTGCGGGTACAAGGGCGGCAACACGACCTTCGACTGGCGGCGCTTGCGTCGCAGCTGCACGCCCTTGGCAAAGGCGCTGCGCAAGGAAGCGAGCGCCAGCGATGCATCGCCCGTGCCCCAGCGCGCAGCCTGCAAGTGGCCGACGGCTGCGATTTGCCCGACATCGTTCAATCTGTCGCGAAGCGCATCCAGATCATCGCCTGGCAGACCTGCGGCATTGCAGAGCGCCTCGGCAATACCGGCGAGCTCGCCGGCCTTCAGTGCATCGGCCAATGTTGGTGCTTTGGGCAATGCGGCAAGCGTGATCGATGTGGTCACAGCGATGGCCCCTGCACCGTCTTTCCGCTGCCGTGCAAACCACCATCCACCCAGCACGACCGCAAATCCAAGCATCACTGCCAGCCACGGCAGGAGCTGCCTGAAGCCGGCAAATGCATGCGCCCCTGACGATGCCCCGTCTTGCCGCGCTGCGGTGCCCGCCGACGGTTGCAGTTCGGGATCCGTGCCCGCATCGCCACGTGCAACCGTAGTCGCGGCTCCCGGAGCAACCTGCAAGAGCAAAGGCGGCAATGTGGCGGTGCGCGCAACACCTTGCCTGGCATCCCACCACTGGACGCTGGGACCTGCCAGGCTCAACGTTCCGGCACGAAGCGGCACGATGGACATTCGTCGACGCAGCGTGGCGAGCGGCCGGCCATCCACCAACTGGACTTCGGTCTGCGGCGGATCAGCGAACACCTGTGCGTCCTGCGATGGCGGAAACACCAGCGACGGCAACTGGGTGGCGCTGGCACCATCCGCGGTCATCTCCAGCTCCACGATCGTCGCGGCACCCGCGCGCGCCTGCTTGGGAACCTGCAGGTAACGCAATCGCAGGTCGTGCAAGGGCAACCAGGGCTGCGGTGCGTTGGCGGGGATCTTCTTTACCTGCAGCCGCTTGGCCGGCGCCGCCGCCGACAGCGGCTTGCGCCCATCGCCGAATGTGCGGTCGAAGAAATCACTCACAGCCTGTCCGTTGAAGCGCGCGCCTGGAATCACCAATGCGCCGCTGCTCTCCGGGATCAGCAGATAGCGACGTTCAATCACGCTGTAGCGGCGGCCATCGATTTGCCGCTGGTAGCGGATGTCTTCGCCGACCTGCTGCAGGCTGGTAGCGGGCGGCTGGTCCTGATCCAGCTGGCCGGACAACAGGTTCACCCCGACATACAACCGCACCACCATGCCGACTGCCTGCTGCACATAGGGGCTTTCGGCATCGATCTCGGTTTCCAGGAAGGCATCGGCATTGCTGCTGGCCGGTTGCACCGTCGGCGGCATGACCGTCATTCGCAGCGGCTGGGTGCTGGCATTGCCGACGCGCAACGCTGGCACCGTCACCACGCCAGGTCCGCGCGGACGAATGCCGACCGCGAACAGCGACCGCGTGCTGGATCGCCCGTTGACCCGCTGGAAGCTGCGGCGCACGGTTTGTCCACCGATCTCGAAGTTCGCCGTAAGTGGTGCATAGTCGATCTGCGGGATCGATGCATCCGTTTCGATGTTGAGTGTCGCGGTCTCGCCATAGGTGACCTGTTCGCGATCAAGCCATGCACGCGTTTGCGCGAATGCGGGCAGCGCGCAAGCCAACAGCATCAACGCCAGGCCTGCTTGCTTCCACGCCATGGGCATGTTCGCGATCAAGACCCGTCCAGTCGGCGGCGACGTTCGTATTCGAGCCGGAACCTGGCTCGCAGCAATGCACCAGGGTCATCCGGGACGCGTTGCAGCTGCGCCTGGTTGGCAAGCCGGCGCTCGCGCTGTTCGGGTGTTTCAAGGTTTGCGCCTGCCTGTTTGGCGGGCTTGCCTGCCGGCGCCTGCTTGCCAAGGACTTCCTGCATGCGCTTGCGCTGCGCGGCATCGGCATCGGCCTGCGTCTTCGCATCCTGCGGTTGCGGTGCGTCCTGGTCCGACGACGACTGACCGGGTTTGGGCGGGCTGTCGTTTGGATTTTGTTCGCCGGGCTGTTCCTGATTCTGCTGCGAATCCTGTTCACCCTGATCCTGATCGACTTGTTGCTGGTCTTGTTGCTGGTCTTGTTGCTGGCTTTGCCCTGGCTTCTGCGGGTTGTCCTTCTGCGATTTTTCCTGCTGGTTCGGTTGCGACTTGCCGCCGGGTGGCGGCTTGCGCTTGCGTGCGGCGTCGACCAGCTGGCGGTTGGCTACGGCATCGGCCATCCCGGGCTCCAGCCTGAGCGCGCGATCATAGGCGGCGATCGCCTCGTCCAGACGCCCGGCCTGTGCCAGCGCATTGCCAAGGTTGTACTGCGAATCGGCACTTTGCAGATCTGAAAAATACTTGATCGCCTGCGGGTAGTTTTTCTCGCGATAGGCATCGATGCCTTGCTGCATGCGCGCGTAGTCGAGCTGGTCGCGGCGCTTCCACAGCCCACGCGTGTCCTGCGCCTTCGTTGCCTGCGGCGTAGCGACTCCGACTTGCACGGGGCTCGCCTGGACGCGCGCCGGTGCCAGCGGCAATATGATCGCCAGCATGAGCGCTGCCATGCCCGCGCCTCGACGGAACAACGGCAGTACCAACAGCATGACCAGCGGCAACAACCAGAAACCGCCATCGCGCCAGCTGGCGATTTTCTCGCCACGTGCCGCGGCGCCACTGCCTGCCTGCGGGTCCAGCACGCCCAACGCGCGCAGGTCGGCATCATCGATGGTCAGGGTCTGGTAGCCACCACCGCCACTGCCGGACAAGCGGCGCAGGCTTGCTGCATCCAGCCGCGCCTGGCCCAACCCGGCTTCGGTCTCGAACGTTCCACCCTGCGCCGTACCCAAGCCCAAGGCCGACACGCGATAGCCTGCGAGGCGAGCACTGTTGGCGGCTCCGACAGCGGCCACGTCGGCTTGGTCGGTCAATAGGAGGATGTCGCCCTGGGCGAAGCCGGCCTGTTGCAAGAGCTTGCGCGACCACGCGATTGCCCGATCCGTGCGCTGCCCGTCTTCGGGCATCACGTCCGGACTCAGGGCATCCAGGAACAGCGCGACGTTGTCCGCGTCTTCGGTCAATGGCGCGACCGTATAGGCATCCCCGGCATAGGCGACCAAGGCGACCTGGCCACCCGCACGTTCGCGCAGCAAGGTCGCGATTTTTGCCCGCGCCTGCGGCAGGCGCGAGGGCGGCAGGTCGCGGGCCAGGATACTGCTTGAGAGATCCAGCGCGACCACCAGCGGGGCCTTGCTTTGCCACAGGGGTTGCTCGTCCTTCTGCCAGGACGGCCCGGCCATTGCCAGTATCGCTATTGCTGCAGCCAGTAAACCCAGCCATCGCGCCCATGCGCGACGCGGCATGGCGGCGCTGCCTTCCAGCAGGTGCGGCAGCAGGTGCGAATCCACGTTGCCCTGCCATGGGTTGGCGCGCCGCGCATCGGCCCGGCACCACCATGCAATGCCGGGCAACAGCAACAAGCCAAGCAGCCACCAGGGACGCAGGAAATGCAGCTGGGCGATGCCAGCAAACATGGCATTCATCGACGCTGCCTCAACACCAGCGCGAGCAAGCCGAGCGAGAGCGCCAACGTCAGCGGCAGCGGATAGCGCTCGATCTTCGGACGCACCGCGCGACCTTGCCGTTGCACGGGTTCAAGCTTGTCGATTTCGGCATAGATCCCGGCCAGGTCACCGGTGTCGCGGGCACGGAAGAACCGGCCGCCGGTCAACGCAGCGATCCGCTGCAGACCGGGCTCGTCGACGTCGTCGCCACCCATCGGCAGCTGGAAACCAAAGACCGACACGCTGCCATTGCCTCCGAAGGCGATCGTGTGGATGCGCACGCCGCTGTCGCGCGCGATGCCGGCGGCCTTTTCCGGATCCAGCGTGCCCGCAGTGTTCACGCCATCGGTGAGCAGGATCAGGACGTGTTTCTTCGAAGTTGCTTGCGTACCCTCTTTCGGTTGCAGGCGCTTGGTCGCCAGCGCGATGGCATCGCCAATCGCAGTCGCGCGCCCGGCCAACCCGACCACGCTGGCGCCAAGCTGGTCACGCACACTGTCGCGATCCAGGGTCAGTGGCGTCAGTGCGAAAGCACGCTCGCCGAACACGATCAGGCCGACACGATCGCCGGCGCGGCGATCAAGGAAATCGGACAGAACCGCCTTGGCTGCGGTCAGCCGATCAACCATGCGCCCGCCCAGCTGCATGTCTTCCTCGCCCATGCTCGCGGACAGGTCGACCGCCAGCATCAGGTCGCGTCCCACTTGCGGCGGTGCAACGGCCGGGCCGAGTTGCTGCGGACGCGCAGCGGCAATGCACAACAGGCACCAGGCCAGGAATGCCAGCCAGCGAAATCCATGCACTCGCACCGCGCCATCGCCGGCAGCGGCAATGCGCTGCACGCGATCGCTCCATGGCACCCGCAGTGCGACACCGGCATCACGCCGCGCAGGAACAAGCGCATGCACAAGCCACGGCAGCGGCAAGGCAGCGAGCAGCCAGGGCCAGGCGAAGCCCTCGCTCGACAACAGCGCCAGCAGCGCACTCATCTCCGCTGCATCCACGACAGGTAGCGCTGCCGCGCGAGTATGCGCAGCGCAGCAACATCGCCCTCGGCCACGTCAGCGCGGAACCCGCCGTCACGCAACAGCGCACCCGCGCCATTGGTGAATGGGTGGCCCGGCAGGCCGTCATCGAGGAACTGCAACCATTTGTCGCCTTCCAGCCGGTCTGCTCCAGGATCGCGTCGTCGCGCGGCACGGCGCAGCAATTCCGACATCGCCGCGACCTGCTGCGCCTGGGTTTCGGCGCCGTCGATGGCTTCATCGAACAAGTTCAACAGCGCCCATTGTTGGCGACGCCTGCGCAGCCACCAACCAGCAAGCACGGCAGCGACCATCAAGATGATTGCCGCCACCATCCACCAGCCGGGTGCCGGCGGCCACCAGCTGGGGGCAATGCCGGGATGAATGTCGTGCAATGGCAAGGGCTTAGTCATTTGCCGGCCGCCAAGCGCGGGCGCTCCAGCAAGGGTAGCCAGGCATCGCTGGCGTCCGCGCTGGAAAGCTCCATCGCGCGTGCGCCGCGGCTACGCAGCAACGCCAGCGTGGTTTCCACCGGAACCGCGAACTCCTGCCGCCAGCGCTGGCGGGTGACCGCAATGTCCAGTCCAAGTTCAGTGCGCAATCCGTCGGCCGATGCAAACAACAAGCGTGACTTCGGCGGCTGGCGTTCAAGCGGATCGGTCAATAGCAGGACCACCAGCTCGTGGTGCATCGCCAGTGCTGGCCAGGTCTGTGCAGGGATCGCGCCAACACTGGCGGGATCGGCCAGCACCACGATGCGCGAGCCGGGACGCAGCAGGCGTCTGGCGTGATCGAGCGCCATCGCCAGCCCTGCGTCGTCGTCGGGCGGGCGCGCATACCAGCGCACCAATGCGTCCAGCACGCGCAAGGCTCCGCGCGGGCCGGAAGCAGGTGCAACCGGTGCTTCGTTGGGCGAACCCCGCAGTGCCGCGACGCGATCCCCATCGCGTACGGCCAGCCATGCGGCCAATGCACCGGCCCGAGCGGCCTGCACCGACTTGAAGCGTACGCGGGTGCCGAAAAAAAGATCAGGCGCGGTGTCGGCCACGATCAGGCTCAGGCGTTCGCGTTCGGCTTGGAACAACTTGGTGTGCGTGCGGCCACTGCGCGCGGTCAGCCGCCAGTCGATGTGGCGGGCATCGTCTCCCTGCGCGTATTCGCGTGACTCAGCGTATTCCATCCCGCGCCCACGCAGGCTGGACAGAGCATGCCCCTGCACACCGTGGTGTCCTCGCCGCGCGCCACGACGCCCCTGCACTTTGGCGCGCAGTGCGATGAGTTCGGACAACGTCGGAACGATACCGGTGGTCGCGTCCGTTGCGTGGCGTGGCAGGTCGATCACTGCGCTCAGGGCAGCGGAACACGCTGCAGCAATTCGCCCACCAGACGGTCGCCGTCCCAACCTTCAGCGGTCGCTTCATAGCTGGGTAGCACGCGATGCCGGAGCACATCAGGGGCCACCGCACGCACGTCCTCGGGCGTCACGAAATCACGGCCAGCGAGCCAGGCACGGGCGCGCGCGCAGCGCTCCAGCGAAATCGAGCCACGCGGGCTTGCACCCCAGGCGATGCGCCGCCCCAGGGCAGCGTCGTAGCGGCCGGCATCGCGCGATGCCAGCACCAGCTCGACCAGATAGCGTTCCAGCGCAGGTGCCACATGCAGGTCGAGCACGGCGGTACGCGCGGCGAACACATCGGCAAGCGGCATGCGCCGGATCTCGCGGGATGCGGGCTGCAATGCCGCGCGGGCGCGCTCACGCGCCAGGCGCAGGATCTCGGTTTCCGCCTCGACCTGCGGGTAGCCAATGCGCACATGCATCAGGAAACGGTCGAGTTGGGCCTCGGGTAGCGGGAACGTGCCCTCCTGCTCAATCGGGTTCTGGGTGGCCATCACCAGGAACAGCGCCGGCAGCGGATAGGTCTGTCGCCCGACAGTGACCTGGCGCTCCCCCATCGCTTCCAACAAGGCCGATTGCACCTTCGCCGGCGCACGGTTGATCTCGTCCGCCAGCAGGATGGAATGAAAGATTGGCCCAGGCAGGAACTCGAAGCGACCGTCCTGCGGACGCCACACTTCGGTACCCGTGAGGTCGGCTGGCAACAGGTCCGGGGTGAACTGGACGCGGGCGAAGTCGGCGTCCAGACGCGATGCCAATGCGCGGATCGCCGTGGTCTTCGCCAGTCCAGGCGCGCCTTCGACCAACAGGTGCCCATCGGCCAGCAGGGCGATCAGCAGGCGCTCAATCAATGCTGCCTGGCCGACGATCTCGGTCGCGAGATCCTCGCGCAGCGCTGTGAATGCGGCGTGCAGTCGTGAAATATCGACGGTAGGGGTATCCATATGTTCCTCGGACTTGCTGGGCCATTCGACCACGTTTGGCCGAAAAGGTTCGCCGTGGGAGCATGCTGGGCCTGGATCCGTTATCCAGAAATGCTTCGGGGACCTTGCGGTCCCCGAAGTGGATCAATCGATTGCTCGCGCAGCGTCTCAGTTGCGCTGGGCAACGCGCATGACCTTCGGGGTCACGAAGATCAGCAATTCCGCCTTGGTCTTGGACCGGTTCTTGTTGCGGAACAGATTGCCGATGAACGGGATGTCTCCCAGGAACGGGACTTTGGCCAAGTCCGTACGATCACTGAACTCATAGACGCCACCAATCACTACAGTCTGGCCGTCCTCGATAAGCACCGCCGTATTGACTTCGCGCTTCGCGATCTGTGGCACCGAGCCAAAGCTACCGACCTGAATGAAACCATCCAGCTCATCCTTTTTGACCGCGAGGTTCAGGAATACACGACCATCGTTGGTAATCGTCGGTGTGACTTTCAATTCCAGCAACGCTTCCTTGAACTGCACTGTCGGCACCGAGTTGCTCTGTCCGCCTGTGACGGTCAGATAGCCGATCTCACGGCCTTGGCGGATCACCGCTTCCTTCTGGTTGCTAGTGACGATGCGCGGGTTGGAGATGACTTCACCACGTCCCTGCTCCTGGATCGCGGTAAGCTCGATGTCCAGCAGGTAGCCGGCATTGAGGATCGACAGCGCCAAAGAGCCAGCAGGATTGTTAAGGGCAGCCGGGAAATTGCTCATCAGGCCACGTGTGATGGTGTTGCTCCCGAAGACAGGAACCGTGGGAACCTCGCAAGGCGCCGTCGTACAACTGTTGAATTTGGCGAGATCCGCTGCGTACTGATTGCGCTTGACTGCATTGGACTGGTTGGTGTCGTACACCGACTGCACATTGGCAGCATTGCTCTCCAGGTCACCGCTGAAGTATTTGTTGCCATTCTTGCCGCTGATGCCAAAGCGGGCACCGAGTTCCCGCGCCACGTTTTCACTCGCAATCACGATGCGGGCTTCGATCACAACCTGATCGACAGGTTTGTCCAGCTTGCTGACAAGATCTCGGATGTTCTCTACGCGCTCGGGGATGTCGATCACCAGCAGGGTGTTGGTGCGCTTGTCAAAGCTGATGCTGCCGCGCTGGGACAGGAAGCCCCGATCCTGTTGGCCTCCACCGGCTCCGCCACCGCCACCGCCCTGGCCACCCTGACTGCTGCCCTTCGCACCTTCAGTCAACAGGTTGGCGATGTCCTCGGCATTGGCATAGTTCACCGGTATGTACGCGGTGATTTTCTCTGCACGCTCCTCAAGGTTGATGCGCGCATCTTCCTTGTCCTGCTCGAACTGGGCAATCTCTTTTTGCGGCGCAACCCAGACAACGTTGCCGCTGCGACGCTTGTCCAAAGACTTGGCCTGCAGGACGATGTCCAACGCCTGGTCCCATGGCACGTTGATCAGGCGCAAGGTCACGTTGCCCTGCACAGTATCTGCGGCAACGATATTGAGGTTGGATTCTTCGGCGATCAGCTGCAGCACGGTCCGGACCGGCACGTCCTGGAAGTTGAAGGTCACCGGCTTGCCGCCGTAGCGGACGTCGGAGGTGCTACTGGTCGCACCCATCGCCGTTGCGCCCATCGCCGGTGCATTGGCGCGCGCCGCCGCAGCCACGGGTGCGGCACGCGGCACGATTTCCACGATGTATTCGTTGCCGCTCTGGTAGGCCATCGACTCGAACGTGCCCTTGGTGTCAAGCACCAGTTGCGCACCGCTGCTGGTCGCGCGGGCATCGATGCGCTGTACGGGGGTGGCGAAGTCGGTGACGTTGATCGGGCGTTGCAGCGATGCGGGCAGCTGCGCGTTGCCGATGTCGATCACCACGTTGGACCCCATATTGCGCAGGTCAGGCGCGGCGCCATCGCCACTGAAACGCAGGATCAACTTGCCGGATCCCCCGTCCCCGCGCTTGAAGTCGATTGCGGAAACGGTCACAGCACCAGGCAGGCGCTTGGCGGGATCCGCCATCGCCCCGGTTGCGGATTGCGCCATGGTCACGCTGGCAGTGGACACCGGAAGTGCAGCGGCGGTCGCGGCATACAGGCCAAGCGCGACTCCCACGGCACAGGCGCGAAGGGACAAGGGGCGCCTGTCAGGCTGCTGGCTCTTGGCGTTGGTGACGGTCATCGGTCTATCCCCTAATCAATTGTCTTCAAGCGCAATGGTCGCAGGCCGTTCCAACCAGCCACCCGCGCCATCCGGAACCAGTTCGATCAGCTCGATCCGGTCTTCATACACAGCGGTTACCCGCCCATCACTCTGCCCCAAGTAAACGCCGGGACGGACGCGATACGTCACTTTGTCGGGCGCCAGGACGAGTCCAACGACTCCCGCCCCGCGACCTAGCGTGCCCACCATGTCTAGGCTGTCGAGTGGGAACTGCTCCAGCGTCTGTTTGCGCCGACCCGGATCAGGCCGTGGGCCGCTGCTGTTCACGCCATTGAACTCTTCGCTGAAGGGATCGCGAAGATTCTGCGCGGCATATTCAAACGTCTCGAACTGCTGCATCACCGGCAATGGATCAAGCGATGGTGCCGGGCGGGCCTTGACCTCGGCTACCCATTTCTGGAGGTCGCTGTTGCCGCCGGCACAGGCGCCAAGCGCCGCACAGACAACCATCGCGGCGATCAGACGCCAGCAAGGACGGCGATTGGGGATGTGATCAATGCGCATCTCAGCCCCCTCCATTCGCGGGCGCAGTAGCAGGCTCTGCCGCGGCAGGCTGCGCCGCTGCTTCATCGGCGGTTTGTCCGGCGGTTTCTTCCTCATCCAGATAGCGATAGGTCTTGACCGTGCCGGAGAGCTCCAGCGGGCTGTTGGGGCCGATGCGCGCGGCGGGATTCTTCTCCGAATCCCTGGGCTTCAACGAGATGTCATGCATGGTCATGATCACCACGCGTGGCAACGAAGCTACGCCACTGACGAACGCGCCGAACTGATGGTAGGTACCCACCATGCGCAGCGCAATTGGCTTTTCAGCGTAGAAATCCTTCGGCGTCTCCGGGCCGGGCTGGAAAAGCTCGTTGCTGATGCCCGTAGCCAGTGCAGTCTGCGAAATGTCGACGATGAGATCGGGCATTTCAGTCTTGCTTGGCAGCTGCCGCAGCATTTGTTGCAGCTGCTGTTCCATCAGCGCCAGCTGTTGCGTCAGCGACTCCAGATTCGCGGCGCGCCCTTGCTTGGTCTCGAACTCTGTACGCAGGTCGCTTTCCTGTCCCTGCAGGGTTTCAAGCTCGGTGCGCTTGCCGCTGACAAACAACCACCAGGCGAGGGCAATGATCAGCAATGAAAGGAGCGCGCTGAAGCCGATCTTGGCATTCTGCGGCCATGATCCGATATTGTTGAAATCCAGATCACTCAACTTGAGCTGTTTGTTGCTCACGATGCGGTTCCTCCTGCAGCAGGCGTCGCACTGGCAGGCGTGGCCGTGCTATCGCTGTCCTCGCCATCCTGGGGTGCATTCGGATTGGCCAGCTTGACCTTGAGGTTGAACTCGTACGGCAGGCCCGGATTTCCGGCTTTCGCTTCAATGATGTTGAGGTCTGGCTTGCTCATCCAGCCCGAGCCCTCCAGCGTACGCATGTACGTACTGACACGGGCATTGGATTGCGAACGACCACTCAGGGTCAGGATGTCACCTTCCTGTTGGATCGCGGTCAATGTCACGCCATCCGGGATGGTGCGTACCAGCGAATCGAACAGGTGGACCATCTGCGATCGGTTTGCTTGCAGCTGTTCGATCACTTCCTTGCGCGCCAGCAGCCGGCTCTTCTTCTTGTCGAGCTCGGCGATCTTGGTGATCTGGCCGTCGACCTTGACGATCTCGTCACGCAGGAACTGATTGCGCGAGTTCTGGCTGCCGATCCGGCCGTTGTAGTAGCTGACGATCAGGAACGACACCAGCACGCCTGCCAGCGCCGCCAGCCCGAGCATGCCGTAGAAATCCTTCTGGCGAAGCCTGCGTCGCTCCGCGCGCCACGGGAGGAGATTGATCTTGGCCATCAGTCGAAGCTCCTCAGCGCGAGCCCGCAGGCGATCATCAGCGCAGGGGCATCCTGTGCCAGCGCATGCGCCTGCACGCGTGGCCCGAGGGTCATGTGCGCCAACGGATTGGCCACAATCGTCGAGACCCCCAGCTGTTCCTCGACCATTTCGGAGATGTTGGGGATCGAGGCGCAACCGCCTGCCAGCACCACGTGGTCGACGCGGTTGAACTCGCTGCCGGCGTAGAAGAACTGCAACAAGCGACTGACCTGCTGCACCATTGCTTCCTTGAATGGATCCAGCACTTCGATTTCGTAGCTTTCCGGCAGGCCGCCCTGGCGCTTGGCCAGTCCAGCCTCTTCGTAGCTCAGGCTGTAGCGCCGCATGACCTCATCAGTGAGCTGTTTGCCGCCAAACACCTGCTCACGGGTATAGATGCTGCGACCACCCCGCAGGATATTTAGGGTGGTCATGGTGGCGCCGACATCGACCAGTGCCACCAGTCCGTCGCGCTGCACGTTCAGCGAACCCGCCATCAGCGCGAAGGCATTCTCGATGGCGAAGGCCTCGACATCGATCACCTTGGCGGTCAATCCGCCAAGTTCCAGGGCCGATGCGCGCACTTCGACGTTCTCGGAACGCGAGGCCGCCAGCAGCACCTGCACCATTTCGCTGTTGCCTTGCATGGGCCCGAGCACCTCGAAGTCGAGGTTCACTTCCTCGATCGGGTACGGAATGTAGTTGACGGCCTCCAGCTCGACCTGCGACTCCATGTCGTCCTCATCGAGGTCGGCCGGCATCGGCATCGTCTTGGTGATCACGGACGACCCGGACACCGCGGCCGCGGCATGCTTGACGCGCGTGCCGGATCGCGCAATCGCGCGCCGGATCGCCTCGCCAACGGCTTCGACCTCGACCAGGTTCTTTTCGATCACTGCATTCGGCGGCAGTGGCTCGACTGCATAGTGCTCGACCCGATAGCGGTCTCCCACGCGGGACAGTTGCAAGAGCTTGACCGCAGTCGAGCTGATGTCAACGCCGATCAATGGCGGTTGTGTTTTGGTTACCAGACCCACGGTATCTCCCCTTCCCACGGGCGCTTACGCGCACTTGGTGCTGTAGTACATGAATAACGGACTTTTCACACATTGGCAACCCATTTCACGAATTGCCACCGCAAGAAACGCCGCCACGCCCCGTACCCGCATGCATCCAACGCTTTCAACCGTGGAAACCGGCCGCCCCCTGCAGCCCGTTCATGACGGAGGCCTACTCTATACTCCGCGGCCACGCCTGTCGCAATCGGAAGTTGTGCAATGCCCCGCATCCCCCGCTTGCTTCGTTGGATTTTGCTGGGCTCCGTCACGCTTGCACTGATCGGCGCCATTGCCGCCGGAATCCTTGTCTACGTGGTTTCCGCGCGATTGCCGGACGTGCAGTCGCTGCGCAACATCGAGCTGCAGGAGCCGATGTATGTCTATTCCCGCGATGGCCGCCTGATCGGCCTGTTCGGCGAGATGCGCCGTTATCCGGTGGAGATCCGGGACGTGCCGCCGCGGGTCAAGCAGGCGTTCCTGGCCGCGGAGGACGCGAATTTCTATACGCATCACGGCGTTGATTTCACCGGGGTGGCGCGTGCGATCTGGTTGCTGGCCAAGACCGGCGGGCAGGAACGCGTGGCCGGTGGTTCCACCATCACCCAGCAGGTCGCCAAACAGTTCTTCCTCAGCTCCGAGTACAGCTTCCGGCGCAAGTTTGCGGAAATGCTGCTCGCGATGAAGATGGAGCGTGAACTGGGCAAGGACGAGATCTTCGGCCTGTATCTCAACAAGAGTTTCTTCGGCAATCGCGCATACGGCGTGGCTGCTGCGGCCGAGTATTACTACGGCAAGACGCTGGCCGAACTGAGCCTGGATGAGATCGCCACGCTGGCCGGCACCCCCAAGTTCCCCTCCAGCGGCAACCCGCTGGACAACCCGGAGCGCAACCGTGAGCGGCGGGACCATTACATCCTCCCGCGGATGGCCGAACTCGGCTTCGTCAGTGCCAGCGAGGCGGCCGCGGCCCAGGCAGCGCCCATGCACGCCGCGCCACACGAGCGCCAGGTCGAAGTGCATGCGCCTTACGTGGCGGAAATGGTGAGGCAGGAAATGATTGCCCGCTTCGGTGGCGACGTGCTGAGCAAGGGTTACCACGTCACCACCACCATCGACCCCGCGCTGCAGGCAGCCGCGATCGCTTCCGTGATCGAGGGATTGCGCGTCTACGACCATCGCCATGGCTGGCGCGCGCCTGAGCAAAAGGTGGAACTCGACGAGGGCATGGATTCGAAGGCAATCGCCGCCAAGCTGCGCAAGACCCCGCCGCAGGGGGGGTTGTTTCCCGCGGTCGTGACCGGTAGCAGCAGCGCCGGCCTGGAGGTGGTGCTTGCCGATGCCAGCCAGCTGACCCTGAACCGCGCGGCCACCAGCTGGACCGGAAAATCAGTCTCATCGCTGGCCAAGCGTGGCGACGTAGTGCGGGTGCGACGCGACCCCGGCAAGGATGCCGATGCCGACCCCACCTGGGTGCTGGACCAGTTGCCGCGTGCGCAAACCGCGCTGGTCTCGCTGGAGGCCGACACGGGTGCGCTGCGCGCGCTGGTCGGCGGGTATAGCTACGCCGGCAGCAAGTTCAACCGCGCAACCCAGGCTCGCCGCCAACCAGGTTCCAGCTTCAAGCCGTTCCTGTACGCGGCGGCGTTCGAGCGCGGCTTCAGCCCGGCCTCGATCGTGCTGGATGCGCCGGTGGTGTTCAAGGATCGCCGCGGCCACATGTGGCGCCCGCAGAATGACAGCGGCAACTTCGCCGGGCCGATGCGCCTGCGCGAAGCCCTGGTGCAGTCGCGCAACCTGGTGTCAGTACGCCTGCTGGATGCGATCGGGGTGGACTATGCGCGCCGTTACATCAGTCATTTCGGCTTCGAAGAGGCCAGCCTGCCGCCCAACCTGTCGATGTCACTGGGCACCGCCTCGCTGACGCCCCTTTCCGTTGCGCGCGGCTATTCCGCCTTCGCCAATGGTGGTTTCCTGACCACGCCGTATTTCATCGACAGCATCCGCGACCGGGATGGCGAGGAAGTGTTCAAGGAAAAGCCGCCCACGGCCTGCCCGCAATGCACGGTCGTGCAGCAACCCGGGGAAACCAACGCGACTGTGGCGCAGACCAACGTCGCGGGGTTCGACCTGAGCCCGACTGCAGGCGCGGCGGCAACCACCAGCGCTGACAACGTGGCCTCCGGTAACGAAAAACCGGCTACCAGCGCGACACCCGCTCCCGCCAGGCCGGTCGACCCGAACATGGTGATCGCGCCCCGCGCGATTGATCCGCGGGTCGCATTCCAGATGCAATCGATGATGCGCGACGTGGTCCGGCGAGGCACCGCAACCGCAGCGAAGGTGCTGGGCCGTGACGATGTCGGCGGCAAGACCGGGTCAACCAACGACCACCGCGACGCCTGGTTTTCCGGGTTCGGCGGACAGTACGTCACCACGGTCTGGGTCGGCCGCGACGATTTCCGCTCGCTTGGCTACCGGGAATACGGCGGCAAGGCAGCGCTGCCGATCTGGATCAACTACATGCGTGCCGCGCTCAAGGACCAGCCGGAACGCAACCCCGACCCGCCCACAGGCATGGTGCAGGTCAGCGTGGGCGCGGGTGGCAAGCTACGGCCGGGCGGAAGCGGTGTGGTCGAGTGGGTAAAGGCGGAGGACCTGGAACGACTGGAGAGCTATGCCGAGCCCGACATCGATCCGAGCGCGCAACCGGGCGAGGAAGCGTTCGACATCTTCTGATCGCATGTAGCTGCGTTCGATAGCGCGCGGGGGTGCGCGGCGGTGATCGCTCGGGTACAGTCCATCCAGGCCCGTTCCGGGGGATGTGCGATGCCCAATACCCGCCTGCACGCCAAGCGCCACGCACATTTGCATGCACTGACGCGTACCCGCGAACGCCGTCAGCAGCTGGCCCATGAAGCCGCCCGGTTGATGGCCGAAGGCGGCATCCGCGACTACCACTTGGCCAAGCTCAAGGCGGCGCAACGGCTGGGTATCCACGACGACGCCTCGTTGCCGCGCAACCGCGAGATCGAGGACGCCCTGCGCGAATACCAGCGCCTGTTCCTGGGCAGCGACCAGGCCTTCGAAGTGCGCCGCCGGCGCGAGGCAGCGCTGAATGCGCTGGAATTCTTCCACGATTTCGAACCACGACTGGTCGGCGCCACCCTGGAGGGAACCGCCGATGCAAATTCCGAAGTCGCCCTGCATCTGCATTGCGATGACGCCGACGCTGTGTCGCGCTGGCTGGACGAGCACGCCATCCCAATGCATCCACGTAGCCGCCACCTGCGACTGGACCGCGAGCGCGAAGGTGATTTCCCGGTCTGGCTGTTCAGCGCCGAGGACCTGAGCTTCGACATCACCGTGCTGCCAGCAGATGTGCTGCGCCAGGCGCCACTGTCGAACGTGGATGGCAAACCGATGCGGCGCGCATCGCGAACACAGCTGCGCGCACTACTGGCCGATGATGAGATCTCAGGCTACGAAGCGTCCGCCTGAAGGATTCAACCCGTCGCAACGAATCAAGCCAACAAAGTCGCCCGTCATGGGGGCGTCTTTTTACTCCGACGCTGTTCCGCCAATCAGCGCTGGCCAACCCCGACATAATCCCGGTTGGCGTGGCCTGTGTAGATCTGGCGCGGGCGGCCAATACGATTTTCCGGGTCGTTCTGCTGTTCCAGCCAATGACTCACCCAGCCAGCGGTGCGGGCAATGGCGAACATGACGGTGAACATTTCGGTCGGGATACCCAGCGCCTTGTAGATGATGCCGGAGTAGAAATCGACGTTCGGGTAGAGCTTGCGCTGGACGAAGTAGTCGTCCTTCAGCGCCGCTTCCTCCAGGCGGACCGCCACTTCCAGCAACGGATCGTCGACATTGAGTGCACCCAGCACTTCGTGGGTCATCTTGCGCACCAGCGCCGCGCGCGGGTCGTAGTTCTTGTACACGCGGTGGCCGAAACCCATCAGGCGGAACCCCGATTCCTTGTCCTTGGCCCGGTCAATCGCCGACTGCACGTTTTCAGGGCGACCGATCTCGGCCAGCATCTTCAGCACGGCCTCGTTCGCGCCGCCGTGCGCTGGCCCCCACAACGCCGCCACGCCAGCGGCAACGCTCACGTACGGGTTGGCGCCGGTGGAGCCAACCAGGCGCACGGTCGAGGTTGATGCATTTTGCTCATGGTCGGCATGCAGGATGAACAGCAGGTCCATCGCCTTGGCTGCAATCGGATTCAGCTCCAGCGGCTCGCTCGGCACTTCCATCATCATGTGCAGGAAGCGCGTGGTGTAGTCGAGGTTGTTGCGCGGATAGCGGATCGGCCAGCCGATCGAATAGCGATGGCAGGCGGCGGCAATGGTCGGCACCTTGGCGATCAGGCGGATCGCCGCCATGCGGCGCTGTTCCGGATCTTCGAGGTCCAGGTCGTTGTGGTAGAAGCTGGCGAGCGACCCGAGCATTCCGGTCAGCATCGCCATTGGATGCGCATCGTGGCGGAAGCCGTACAGGAAGGTCCGGAATGCCTCGTGCATCATCGAATGATGGGTGACTTCGTGCTTGAAGCCGTCCAGCTCACCTTGGGTCGGCAGCTCGCCGTGCATCAGCAGGAACGCGACCTCGCTGAAGCTCGATTTCTCGGCAAGCTGTTCGATCGGATAGCCGCGGTACAGCAGGACGCCGGCATCGCCATCGATGTAGGTGATCGCCGACTTGCAGCTGGCGGTAGCGCCGAACCCCGGATCGTAGGTGAAGCAGCCGGTTTCCTTCGGCAGCTTGGCGATGTCAACACAAGGCTGGCCGAGCACCGGCTGGATCACCGGCAGGATCACCGACGTGTCGCCGGCGGTTAGGGTCATCTGATCGAGTTGCGACACGACGCGCTCCTGTAATTCGAACGGCACGGCTGCGGTCGCGCAAAACGACGGGCAAGCCGCGCTGGGGGTCGAGCATTATCGCACAGCGGTTTGGAGCCGATGCTCGGCCAAACGTACAGGTGGATGCCGGAAAACCACCAGCCGTGCGGTTGTGGCGCCTGATCGGCTTCCCGAAATCGAATGGCGAAAACGCAAACGGCCACCCATGAGGTGGCCGTAAGGCGACGCCGGCTACGCGCTTACTTGGCGTAGCGCTTGCGGAACTTGTCGACGCGGCCGCCGGTATCCAGGATCTTGTGCTGACCGGTGTAGAACGGGTGCGACGACGAGGACACTTCCACCTTGACCAGCGGATATTCGTTGCCGTCTTCCCACTTCACCGTTTCCTTGCTGCCAAGGGTCGAGCGGGTCAGGATCTTGAAATCCGAAGTCACGTCCTGGAAGACGACTTCACGGTATTCGGGGTGGATGCCGTCTTTCATGGCGTGGACCTGAATTGAAGCGGGAGAGAGCCGCGCATTATAGCGGCCCTCTCCGGCGAGGTGCAAGCTTCTCGTTTTGCGAATGCGGCGGGACTGTCCGGTATTCGCGACGCGGCTCGAAATGCCGCTGCGTACGTCACCTTGTCGAGGGTGTCCGGCCAATCCCGCCGCCATATCACGAAGCAGCGATATCACGTAGCAGCCAACGCCGACTCCAGCAAGCGCTCGAATCGGCCCTGGTCATAGCGCATCAGGATGGCCGTGTTGTCCTTGCCGCCGCCCTGCCGGTTCCAGTCGATGACCGTGGTCCCGCGGGTGTGGCGCCCGTCAAGCTCCACTGCCAGCGGACGCTCGAGCATCTCGACGGTGCCCGCCGGCTCCAGCGCCAACGCCATCGCCAACGCATCGGCCGCATGCCAGTGCTCGCCGCGGCCGGCCCGCGACCAGGCTCGCGTATGCGCGGAAATCCCGGCATAGA
Source organism: Lysobacterales bacterium (assembly GCA_038323895.1). GTDB lineage: Bacteria > Pseudomonadota > Gammaproteobacteria > Xanthomonadales > Xanthomonadaceae > Thermomonas. Next base: position 22,624 of record JBBQHK010000019.1, read on the forward strand.
AGCGCGCACGTGGCGAATCCGCCGACAGCCAACGCTCGACATCGGGGTGCGCAAGCCCGTGCGCCAGGACGGCTTCCCAGTCAGCCAACTCGATTCGCGGGAACGCGGCGAAGACCAGATGCGCGGATTCCGGGTCGAAGGCGATGTTGAACTCGGCTGCCGCGGTGATATTTCCGTGCGCGCTCACGGCGCCGCCCATCACCACGCAGCGGGCGATCCGCTGCGGCAAGCTCGGATCAAGCTTGAGCGCGAGCGCGATATTGGTCAGCGGCCCAAGCGCCACCAGCAGCAGGTGGCCAGCGTGTTCGTGCGAAAGCCGCAGGATCGCCAATGCGGCATGCTCTGGCTCGGCCTCGCGCGCCGACGGGGCGTACCCCGTGTCGCCGAAGCCGTCGCGGCCATGCACATAGGCGGCGTCCAACGCGGGGTGCAACAAGGGTGCGTCGGCGCCGGCGAGCACCGGCACATCGACGCCGCAGATTTCGCACAGCTTCAGGGCATTGGCGACGGTATGGTCCAGGCCAACATTACCGGCGGCGATGGTCAGCGCCACCACGTCATGGCGCGTGTCGTTGAAGGCCATCAACAGGGCGAGCGCGTCGTCCACGCCCGGGTCGGTATCAATCAGCAGGGGAATGCGGTCATGTGTCATCCGCGCATTATCGCGTCATCTCGATCCTGCATGCGGATGCGTCATGCTGATGCGTAGCGTGCAGCGCCACCCACCCAGCGCATGACGACGCGTTCGGTGAGGTCCGGGGATTCTGTCAACAGCCGGTCCGCAAGCGCATGCACATGCGGCAACAAGTCGGCGTCTCGCGCCAGGTCGGCCAGGCGGAAATTCGCAAGGCCAGTCTGGCGGGTGCCGAGCAACTCACCGGGTCCGCGCAATTGCAGGTCTTTCTCCGCAATCTCGAAACCGTCATTCGTGCGTCGCAGCGTATCCAGGCGCTCGCGCGCCATCGCCGACAGCGGCGACTGGTAGAGCAACACGCAACTCGATGCCGCGCTGCCGCGACCGACCCGGCCACGCAGCTGGTGCAGCTGGGCCAGGCCCAGGCGCTCGGCGTTCTCGATCACCATCAACGAAGCATTCGGCACGTCCACCCCCACTTCAATCACCGTGGTCGCCACCAGCAAGTCCAGCTCGTTTTGCTTGAAGCCGCGCATCGTCGCCTGCTTTACGCCGGCCTTCTGGCGGCCATGCACCAGGCCAATTCGCAGCTCCGGCAATGCCAGTTGCAGCGCCTCGAACGTGGATTGCGCAGCCTGCGCGACGACGTCGTCGGAATCGTCAATCAGGGTGCACACCCAATACGCCTGCCGGCCTTCGGCGCAAGCCGCGCGAATACGTTCAACAAGCTCAGGGCGGCGTTCGGCGGTCAGCACAATGGTGGTGACCGGCGTTCGTCCCGGCGGCAATTCGTCAATCGCCGAGACATCAAGATCGGCATAGGCGCTCATCGCCAAGGTGCGTGGAATGGGCGTCGCGGTCATCACCAGCTGATGCGGCAGGCCGTTGCCTTCGCGGCCCTTGTCGCGCAGGGCCAGGCGCTGATGCACGCCGAAACGGTGCTGTTCATCGACGATGGCCAGTGCCAGGTCGTGGAATGCGACGCCTTCCTGCATCAATGCATGCGTACCGACCACCAGTTGCGCCGCACCCGAAGCCACGTCGGCCAGTGCAGCGGCACGCGCCTTGCCAGTCACCTTGCCGGCGAGCCAACACACGCGCACGCCGAGCGGCTCCAGCCAGGCGCGCAGGTTGCCCAGGTGCTGTTCAGCCAGCAGTTCGGTCGGCGCCATCAGGGCTGCCTGGCGACCTTCCTCGACCGCCAGCAGCGCGGCCATCGCAGCGACCACGGTTTTGCCGCTACCCACGTCGCCCTGCACCAGCCGCAGCATCGGTCGCGGTCGCGCCAGGTCGTCGCGCACCTGCGCGTAAACACGCTGCTGTGCGGCCGTCAGCCTGAAAGGCAGCTGCTTGCAAAGGCGTGCGACCAAGCGGCCGTTGCACGCCAGTGGACGCGCACCTTGCTGCTGCAAGGCGATCCGCTGCCGGCGCAGGCTGAGCTGGTGGGCCAGTAGTTCTTCAAGTGCCAACCGGCGCTGGGCCGGATGCAGGCCGGCCTGCAATGCAACGACATCGGCATCCACCGATGGGCGGTGCAGGGTCACCACGGCCTCGCGTAATGAAGGCAGCTGCGACGACGCCAGCGCGTCTGGGGGCAGCAGCTCCAGGCTTGCAGCATCCGGCAAGTGCTCCAGCGCAAGACCGATCAGTCGGCGCAGGTTGGCCTGGCCGATGCCCTCGATGTCGGGATAGACCGGATCCAGCGCATCGCCCAGGGCGTGCTCGCCGTCGCCGAGAATGCGGTAACTGGGATGGACCATCTCCAGGCCATGCTGGCCAGGCCGCGGAGTGCCATAGGCGCGAACGCGCGCACCGGGGCTGAACTGCGACACCTGCTGCGCGCGGAAGTGGAAGAAGCGCAGCACAAGCGTCGCGCGGGAGTCATCGCCCAGGGCCACCCGCAGCAGGGGCCGGTAACGGAAACCGCGCTCCACCGCCTCGACCCGCCCCTCCACCTGCGCGGGGGTACCCGCTTGCAGTCCGCGGATCGGCACCAGCGCGGTGCGATCCTCGTATTGCCGCGGGAGATGCAGCCACAGGTCTTGCAGCGTCAACAGTCCGCGTGCGGCGAGCTTCTCTGCCAGCGCCGGCCCGACCCCAGTCAACGCAGTGATCGGCGTGGCGCCGGAGGCGCTCAGCACCGGCGCGGGAACTTTGCCGCGGGCCACGAACTCAGGGCAGGACCAGCACCGCGTCCACCTCGAAATCCGCACCCCTGGGCAGTGCCGGAACCTCGATGGTGGAACGTGCCGGGTATGGCGTCTGGAAGTACTCGGCCATCACCGCATTGACCGCTGCGAACTGGCCAAGGTCGGTCAGGTACAGCCCGACACGCACGATGTCGTCCATTGAACCGCCCGCGGCCTCACAAACCGCCTTGATGTTGTCGAACGCGCGACGCGCCTGCGCACTGATATCACCCTCGACCATCATCCCGGTCGCCGGATCAAGTGGCGTCTGCCCACTCAGAAAGACCAGGTTGCCGGAGCGCACGGCTTGCGAGTAGGGCCCGATCGCGGCGGGAGCCAGTTCGGTATGGATGGGATTACGTGGCATGGCAGGCTCGCGGACGGATGAAGTGCCGCCAGTGTAGCGGCCTACAACCGATGCACTCCATGGATCACGCCAAGGCGCCGGATCTTGCGGATGACATCCGCCAGATGCCTCCGGCCTTGCACCTCGATCGAGAAACGGATCGCAGCCACGCTGGTATCGCGCTCGAGGTACTCGACACGATCGATGTTGGACTCGGCGCGCGCGATGGCCGCGGCGATCTGGGCGAGTGAACCGGGGCGATTATCGACCTCGACGCGCAGCGCCGCATCGAAATCGCCGGAAACCTCACGATCCCAGCCGATCTGCACCCAGCGGTCAGGCGACTTGCGGTACTCGGCCACGTTCGGGCATTCCAGCCGGTGCACGACAATCCCCTTGCCGGCACTGTGGTAACCCATGATCTCGTCGCCCGGAATCGGCATGCAGCACTTTGCAAATGAAACGACGCCGCGCTCCGCGCCGGTGATCAGGATGCGTTCCTGCGGTGCGCCACCACCAAGCTGCAGCATGTCAGCCGTCTCTTCTCTCGCGACATGCGCCAACACCCGCGCGACCTGGCTGGGCATGCGGTTGCCCAGTGCAATATCTGCCAGCAGCGCTTCCAGCCGCGGGAAGCGGTTCTCCGCCAGGTAGGCCTCCAGCCGTTCCGGCGGCAAACGGTCGAGCGACGTTCCCTGGTTGCCTAGCGCGCGATCCAGCATCCGGTGCCCGAGCTGCACTGCATCCTCATGCTCGAGATGTTTGAGCTGGTGTCGGATCGCGGTGCGCGCCTTGCCCGACACCACGAACTCCAGCCATTGCGGCGTCGGCGATGCGGACTTCGCGGTGATCACCTCGACGGTCTGTCCACTGCTCAAGGTCGTGCGCAGCGGCGCCAGTTTCCTGTCGACCCGCGCGGCCACCGCATGGTTGCCGACATCGGTATGCACGGCATAGGCGAAATCCAGCGCTGTTGCATTGCGCGGCAATGCCAGGATGTCGCCCTTGGGCGTGAACAGGTAGACCTCGTGCGGGAACAGGTCGACCTTCACGTTTTCCAGGAACTCCAGCGACGAGCCCGTACTGCGCTGGCTCTCGACCAGGCTCGCGATCCACGCGGACGCGCGGCTCTGCGCGTTGCTGCCAGGTTCGCCCCCGCGCTTGTAGGCCCAGTGCGCGGCCACGCCGCGTTCCGCTACCAGTTCCATTTCACCGGTGCGGATCTGCACCTCGATCGGCGAGCCATACGGCCCGAACAACACCGTGTGCAATGACTGATAACCGTTGGCCTTTGGTATCGCGATGAAATCGCGAAAACGCGTATCCAGGGGCTTGAACACGGAATGCACCACGCCCAGAGCGTGGTAGCAGTCGGCGACGGTATCGACGATGACCCGGTAGCCGAAGACATCCATCAGCTGGGCGAACGACCGGCGCTCGGCGCGCATCTTGGTGTAGATGCTCCACGGCGCCTTGACGCGCCCTACCAGTCGGTGTTCGAGCTTCTCGATCGCCAACCGCTGCGCCAGTTGGGCCTCGATCTGGGCCAGCGCCTCGCGCCGGATCAGCGGCTGCGAGCGAATGCGTTTTTCGATGACCGCATGCCGCCACGGATGCAGTGCGCGAAAGCCCAGGTCCTGTAGTTCGGCCTTGATCAGGTTCATGTCCAGCCGCTGCGCGATCGGTGCGTAGATCTCCAGCGTTTCGTTGGCGATGCGCCGGCGTGCCTCCGCCGACTGCGCGCCCAGCGTGCGCATGTTGTGCAGGCGATCGGCCAGCTTGATCAGGATCACCCGCAGGTCGCGTGACATCGCCAGCAGCATCTTGCGGAAGCTCTCCGCGGCCGCTTCCTGGCGGTCGGCGAAATGCAGTTTGTCGAGTTTGGTGACCCCATCCACGAGTTCCGCCACGGTCTCGCCGAACTGCGCGGCAATATCCCCGCGCGTCAGCGGCGTGTCTTCGATGGTGTCGTGCAGGATCGCCGCGATCAGGGTTTCGACATCGAGCCCCTGGTCCGCCAATACATGCGCGACGGCGACCGGATGGGTGATGTAGGGCTCGCCGGATTTTCGCAACTGGCCCGCATGCGCGGCAGCGCCAACCGCCCATGCACGCCGCAGCAACTGATGTTGGGATGCCGACAGATAATCCGCCGCTAGTTCCAGCGCCTGCACGTAATCGGGCACCATGCCGTCATCGGACACGGCTTCAGATGGCAGGGATACTGCTGGATCTCCGGGGCTCATGTCGTCGAGCCTAACCGCGCCGTTGGATACCCGCAAACACCAATGCTACGAAAACGAAAACGGCCCCGAAGGGCCGTTCCGATTGCCATGCTGGCGCCGGATTCAGTCGTCGCTCTTCATGTCGTCGTCGCCGGACACCACTTCGGCCGCGGCCCACTCCAGCGCCTCGCGCTCCTTGCGCTCGCGCTCGGCCTTCTCGACCGCGTCGATATAGCCAACATCGATCTCGCGCGCCGCAATCTCGCGCAGGGCAAGCACGGTCGGCTTGTCATTGGCTTCGCTGTTGTCCAGCTTGGATTCAACGCCACCTGCAAGCTGGCGCGCGCGCTTGGCGGCCATCATCACGAGTTCAAAGCGGTTATCGACCACTTCCAGGCAATCTTCAACGGTAATACGGGCCATATGCGTCCTGCGACCGGGCGGCCGCTGAAGTGATCAGAGAGGGCGCGAATTGTAGCTGCAGGCATCCTGTTACGCAAGGTGACGCCTTGAGAATCAGTCACTTAGGTTTCAGGAACCCCCGTTATCCGCCAGCAATGAGCTGATCAGCCGCGCATGCCGCGCCACCTGCGCGTCCTTGCGAAGCCGACTGGCGCCGAAAATGCTGCACATCTCGGCGACGGCAGTCGCGAAGTGCTCGTTGACGATCACAAAGTCGAACTCGCCGTAGTGGCTCATTTCCTCGCGCGCCGCGGCCAATCGCTGGGCGATCACCGCCTCGCTGTCCTGCCCGCGCTTGCGCATGCGCTCCTCCAGTGCCGCGCGCGACGGTGGCAGGATGAACACGCTGACGACGCCCGGTACCCGAGCTCGCACTTGCCGCGCGCCCTGCCAGTCGATTTCCAGCAGGACATCACGACCCGCGGCAAGCTGCGGATCCACGGATTGCCGTGCGGTGCCCTTCCAGTCGCCATGCACGCGGGCGTGCTCGAAGAAGTCGCCGGCGTCGACCATCGCCTCGAACTCGGCGGCGCTGATGAAGTGGTAATGCTCGGCATGCCGCTCGCCCGGTCGCGGCTGGCGCGACGTGAACGAGATCGACAGGCTGATGTTGGGATCGCGCGCCAGCACCGCGTTGACGATGCTGGATTTACCGGCACCCGAGGGTGCCGCGACGATGTAGAGGGTTCCGCGCATGGCTATTGGATGTTCCTGCTACTCGATGTTCTGTATCTGTTCGCGGATCTGGTCGATCAGCACCTTGAGTTCTACCGCCGCGTTGCTGGTGCGGGCATCGACCGACTTGCTCCCCAGCGTATTGGCTTCCCGATTGAATTCCTGAAGCAGGAAATCCAGGCGCCGGCCGACGGGTTCGGACTGCTTCAGCGTTCGGCTGAGCTCCGTCAGGTGACTGTCGAGGCGATCAAGCTCCTCGTCAACATCGAGCTTTTGCAGCCAGATCACCAGTTCCTGCTCCAATCTGCCCGGGTCTGCCGGCTGCGACAGATCCGCCAGTCGTGTTTCCAGTTTCTGCCGCTGGCCGTCGCGGATCTGCGGCACCAGCGTGCGCACCTCGGCGGCGATGCCGGCGATCGCCTCGGCCCGTTCGCTGATCACCACCGCAAGCTTGTTGCCTTCGCGTGCGCGCGCGGCCATGAAATCGTCCAGCACCACGTCGAGCAAGGCCAATGCGTCGCTCTGCAGGGCTTCGGCATCGACCCCACGCGTCTGCAGCAGGCCGGGGAATTGCAGCAACTCGGTGAACTGCACGCGCAGTTGCGGAAAACTGGTGCCCAGGCGCTGGGCGAGGATGCCGAGTTGCTCGACCAAGCCTTCGTCGACCTGCAACGCGTTGCCCCCTCCACTGCTACGAAGGCGCATCACCAGATCGAGCTTCCCGCGAGAGACCCGTGATGCCACCCGCTCACGCAGCATTGGCTCGAACACGCGCAACTCGTCGGGCACGCGCAAGCTGAGTTCGAGGAAACGGTGGTTGACCGCGCGCATCTCGCAGCCGAGCACGCCCCATTCGGTAGCGCGTTCGCCGGCGGCAAATGCGGTCATGCTGCGGATCGGCATCGGTGCTGTGGCCAGGGCATTGGAACGCGAATGGTAATCTAGCGACCCGCCGACTGCCGGCAACACGTCCGGAAGGCCCGAATGTCTATTGCCAGTCACAGCGCCGCTACTCCAGGCGGCACTCGCCCCAGTGGCCGCGCCAACGATCAACTGCGCGAAGTCGTGATCACGCGTGGCTTTACCCGTCACGCGGAAGGCTCCGTGCTTGTCGCCTTTGGCGATACCCGCGTTTTGTGCACGGCCAGCGTGGAAAACCGGGTACCCGGCTTCCTGCGCGGCAAGGGCGAAGGCTGGGTCACCGCTGAATACGGCATGCTGCCGCGCGCCACCAACACCCGCAATGATCGTGAAGCTTCGCGCGGCAAACAGGGCGGACGCACGCTGGAAATCCAGCGATTGATCGGCCGTTCGCTGCGTGCCTGCGTGGATCGCAAGGCCTTGGGTGAGCGCACGATCACCCTCGACTGCGACGTGTTACAGGCCGACGGTGGCACGCGTACCGCCGCGATCACTGGCGCGTACGTGGCGCTGGTCGATGCGGTGCGCTGGCTGCAGGCGCGCAAGGATATCGCCAAGAACCCGATCGTCGGCGCGATCGCGGCGATCTCGGTCGGCCTCTATCGCGGGGTGCCGGTGCTTGATCTCGACTATGCCGAGGACAGCGACTGCGATACAGACATGAACGTGGTGATGAACGACGGCGGCGGATTCATCGAAGTGCAAGGCACCGCGGAAGGCCACGCGTTCCGGCGCGATGAACTGGATGCGCTGCTGGTGCTCGCCGAGGGTGGCTGCCGGGAACTGTTCGCCGCGCAACAGGCGGCACTGGCGCACGCGTGAAGCTGGTCCTGGCCAGCAGCAATGCCGGCAAGCTTGCCGAATTGCGCGACCTGCTCGGTGATGCCCATGAGCTGCACGCACAATCCGGGCTCGGCGTCACCGACGCCGATGAAACCGGGCTGAGTTACATCGAGAACGCGATCCTGAAAGCACGTCATGCTGCGCAAGTGACAGGCATGCCAGCGCTGGGCGACGATTCCGGGCTGTGCGTCGATGCACTGGATGGTGCGCCCGGCCTGTATTCAGCACGTTACGCCGGAAGCCACGGCGACCCCGAAGGGGCGTCTGGGTCAAGCGCGCGCCGCGTCAATGACGCGGCCAATGTCGACAAGCTTCTGCGCGAACTGGATGGCATCGACGAAGCGCACCGCACGGCGCGCTTCGTTTGCGTGTTGGCACTCCTGCGACATGCAAATGATCCGCAGCCGCTGATCGCCGAAGGCGTGTGGGAAGGGCGCATCCTTCGTTCGCGCCACGGTGGCAACGGCTTTGGCTATGACCCGGTGTTTTTCTCGCCTGCGCATGGCTGCAGCGCTGCAGAACTCGATGCCGCCGTGAAGAACCGCGACAGCCATCGCGGGATGGCACTGGCGCGATTGAAGGAGCTCTTCGGCTCCGCGATCTAGTCACACCGACATCCCGGCGAACGCCGGGATCCACCTTTTCGATCCACCGTGCGGTTCGCTTGAGAGACAGACACTGGATCCCGGCGTTCACCGGGATGACGAGCGAGAGCAGATGCTGACCACCCCACCACTGTCCCTCTACGTCCACCTGCCCTGGTGCGTGCGCAAGTGCCCGTATTGCGACTTCAACTCACATGAATTCAAGGGTGATGGCGGTCGTGGCGCCTTGCCGTTCGATGCCTATGTCGATGCGCTGATGGCCGACCTTGACCATGACCTGCCTTTGGTGTGGGGACGTACGGTGCAGACCGTGTTCTTCGGTGGTGGCACGCCGTCGCTGTTTCCACCCGACGCGATCGACCGCTTCCTGCAACAAGCCAGCAGTCGACTGCGCTTCGCGCCGAATGCGGAGATCACCCTGGAGACCAATCCCGGCACGGTCGAGCACGGTCCGTTCGCGGGCTATCGCGCCGCCGGCGTCAACCGCCTGAGTTTTGGCGTGCAGAGTTTCGATGATGGCTGCCTGCAGCGGCTTGGCCGCATCCATTCCAGTGGCGATGCGCAACGAGCGGTCAAGGCCGCGCAGGATGCGGGCTTGGACAATCTCAACATCGACTTGATGTACGCCCTGCCTGGGCAGACCCTGGCGATGGCACTGGACGATGTCGAACGTGGCATCGAGCTCGAACCGGCCCATGTCAGCCATTACCAGCTGACATTGGAACCGAACACCGTGTTCGCTTCTCGCCCGCCAAGCGGCCTCCCCGACGACGACGGCGCGTGGGACATGCAGGAACAGTGCCAGGCACGCCTGGCGAACGCCGGTTACGCGCAGTACGAGACCAGCGCCTACGCCAGGGCCAGCCGCCAATGCGCGCACAACCTCAATTACTGGCGGTTCGGCGACTACCTGGGGATCGGCGCCGGTGCCCACGGCAAGCTCACCCTCGGTGCCAGCCAACAGGTGCTGCGGCGCTGGAAACTCAAGCATCCCGCCGCCTACCTGGCCAATGCTGGAAGCGCCACAGGCATTGGCGGCGATGAAGTGCTGGATGCAACCCGCCTGCCATTCGACTTCATGCTCAATGCGTTGCGCTTGAACGATGGCGTGTCGCTGGTCATGTTCGAAGCGCGCACCGGGCTGGCGCGCGCCGCCATTGCCGGTCGCTTGGCACTGGCGTGCGAACGCGGCCTGCTGGAGGTGGACGAAACATGGCTGCGCCCCACCGAACTGGGTCGCCGTTTCGCCAATGACGTGATAGGCCTGTTCCTTTCCTGAAGCGCGCACGTTGAGGTCGCGCGTCGACGCGCATACCATGGGTCAATTCGCCAACGCGTTGGGGGACGTCGATGGCTGTAGCCGGTACCGATCACCAGACAGCCGCCTCGCGGACGTTGGCCACAACCATTCTGGCGCCGCGCGTGAGGCGTGCGCTTGAAAACCAGTTGAACACGGCGTTTTCCGAGCTCGCCCAGAAATTGCCGGTGGTGCTGAAGGAAACCGACCTGCACCTTGGCCGCCAGCACGAACAGACCAGCTTGCCGCAACTGCAAATGGCGGCACTCGATTCCATGCACCTGTTGCGCACGAGTGAAGCCGGATTGATCGCGAAATTCCGGCATGAGCTTGAAGCGGGCCTCACCCGGATCGACGCACCTCGTGACTCGCGCTGCCTTGTAGAAGTGGCGGCTCCCAACCAGGGGCTTGCTCTGGTCGATGACTCCGAGAGCAACGAAGGCGCCGTGCTGGCCAACATTGCGTTGCGCAGTGACTCCCGCAACAGCTTGGCGCTGCAATTGTTGGGCTACCGCTATGGCGTGCTGGCAGGAGCACCCGCCTTCGATGCGGAACATCTCCCGCTTGGACCCCATGCGCTGTGCCATGCGCTGCGCAATGCCGCCAATGCGGCGGGACTGTCGACCGATGTGCGCCTGTTGCTCTACCGGCAGTTCGAGCAAGTCGCGATGCCGGATTACCCGGCGCTGCTGGATACGCTCAATGCGCGCCTGGCCGAAGACGGGATCCTGCCCTACCTGAGTTTCGTGCCGGTGCGGGTGCGACCTGCCACCGACTCAACGGCGCCAGACACCCCTGCACCGGATCTGCGCAGCAGTCCCGCATTGCCAACCAGCGCCAGCGCAGGCAAGGCCAATCCGTCCGCGTCATTCCAGCAGGGCTTGCAAGCTGTGGCCCATGCATCCGCGGCCGTTGGAAGTGGCAATTCACGCCAGAATGCCTTCACCGACTTGCAGGACCTGCTGGCTCGTCGACGCGTGTTGCTGGCAAAGCTGCGCCCGGGCGGCCACGACGAACGTGTACGCGAGCCACTTGCGCGCGAGGAAGTACTGGATGCATTACGCCGCATGCGCAGCGGTGGCGCCAAGAGCGGCAGCCTGACCGAAATCCGACAGACCTTGTTGGCACAGGCACGCCAGATGCACGGCCATGGCGTCACCCTGACCGATGCCGACAACGACAGCTTCGAACTGATCAGCCTGTTCATGGCCCAATTGCAACGTGAGATGCGCGAGGGCCCGGGCACGGCCTTGATCGAGCGACTCAAGCTGCCGTTGCTGCAGCTTGCGCTGCGCGAGAATCGGTTCTTCGTGGACGCCACCCACCCTGCGCGCATGCTACTGGATGCGGTATCGCTGGCCGGTGCGCATTGGTTGTGCGATGACGACATCGACGCACAATGGCTGGGCTTACTGCAACGCGCGGTCAGCATGGTGCAGGAAGACGCTGAAGCGTCACATGACACCTTCGTCACCGCCAACCATGCCCTGCAGGGCGGCCTGCTGGCAGCAGCACGCAAGAATGAAATGGCGGGACGGCGGCAGGTCGAAGCCGCGCGTGGCCGCGAAAAACTCGACTTGGCGCGGCAACGTGCCGCAAATGAAATTACCCGCCTGGTTGCCGGTCGCCCGCTTCCGCGTTTCCATGCCGTGCTGCTCGACCAGGCCTGGGCGGACGTATTGTCACTGACCTTGCTGCGCAATGGCGAGGACTCTGAAACCTGGCGTGAGTTGCGCGATGCCACGGCTGCAATCGTGGAAGCCGGCACCACTGTCGGCGCCAGGACGATCGATGTTTCTTTCGTGAGACGCCTCCAGGAAGTGCTGGGCCAGGTGGGTTATCACGCCGAAGATGCCAACGCGATCGCGTGCCAGTTGGCCAACGGGCGGACCGAAGATGACGACCAGGGGTCTCGCACCGAACTCATCCTGCAGCTCAGGGCGCGTGCACGCTTGGGTGGCGATGACAGACCTGAGGTGCCAACGCCACTGCCACCCCGCACGCTGCAGCAGGAGCAGGCCTACGCGATGCTCGCTGGCGTGACCGACGGGTGCTGGTTGGACATCGTCGATCCCACTGAAGATCGCGTGGTGCGCCGCCGCCTGGGATGGGTCAGCCCGCGCAGCGGGCAAGCGATGATCCTGAATCGCCGCGGCCTGCGTATTGCCAGCGACAGCCTCGATTCGCTTGCGCGCAGGCTGGCAGCGGATCAGTTGCAGATGGTAGAGACCGACACCCATCCCGCCGAGCTAGCCTGGCAGTCAATCCTGGCCAACCTGTCCCGCATCGCAGGCGATGGAAGCGTGCAGGAGGCAGGCCATGGGTAGGGAATCACGTCGCATGCATCGTCGCGATGTGGCCGGCATGATCGATGTCATCGACACCATGAACGGGGACTCCATGGGTCACCTGGGGAACCTGTCCGTGGGCGGCATGTTGCTGATCGCCAGCGTTCCACTCACAGAAGATGCCCTCTACCAGTGCCGCTTCGTGCTGCCGGAGAGTGGCGACGACAGCATCGAAGTTGGCGCGCACGTCCTGTGGCTGGACCAGGCCAGCGCCCCCGGACAATCGTGGGCCGGCGTGCGTTTCCTCGGGCTGAATCCGGACACCACCCGGCGGCTGCGGACATGGTGCCAGCCCAGGCCGTAGTTGCCGCGCCGTCACTGCCGGCGCAGGCGCAATCGGTCAAACTCCTGATTTGCCTACCGACGGACGCCTAGACGCCTCATGAACAGTCCAACGCTGGCGAGCCTGTACGCGCAACACCTGGATGAACTGCATGCGCGCACTGCGATTGCGCTGCAACGTGGCGGCTTCGATCATCTGCTCATTCCCAGCGGGACGTTGCTCTACCAGGTATTCGACGACCGCGATTACCCGTATGCCGTGAATCCACAGTTCAAGGCCTGGCTTCCGGTGACCCGAGCACCCGGAAGCTGGCTGGTGATCACCCCGGGCAAGCGGCCGAAACTGCTGTTCATGCAACCGCATGATTATTGGCACGTGGTGCCGGAAGCACCCAGCGGTTACTGGGTCGAGCATTTCGACATCATCGTCATCCGCACGCCCGGCGAGGCCCTGCAGCACCTGCCCAAGGATGTAGCCCGATGCGCGATCCTGGGTGAAGTGCAAAGTGCCGTTGGAAATCACGTCCCCAACAATCCGCAGCCGGTGCTCGACTATCTGGATTACCAGCGCGCGCTCAAGACGGCGTACGAACTCGAGATGATGCGGAAAGCCCAGCGCATCGGCGTGCGCGCACATCACGCTGCCGAGCGCGCGTTCCGCGCCGGATCCAGCGAGTTCGGCATCCACCTCGCTTATTGCCAGGCTGCTGGCCAGGACGCCAACGACCTTCCGTATAGGAACATCATTGCGCTCAACGAACACGGCGCCGTGCTGCACTACACAGACCGCGACCGGGTGCCACCCGACCGGATCCGCAGTTTCCTGATCGATGCCGGCGCCAGCTACGGTGGCTACGCGTGCGATATCACCCGCTCCTACTCGGCTCAGGATGACGAATTCGCCGCGATGATCCGGGCCGTCGATGCTGCGCAACTCAAGATGTGCGCCGCAGTGCGCGCCGGCTTTGATTACAGGCAGCTGCACCTGGACGCGCACCTGGCGTTGGCCAGCGTGCTCGAGGATTTCGGCGTGATCACGGTATCGGCCGAAACCGCCGTCGAAACCGGCGTGTCCAGCGCGTTCTTCCCGCACGGAATCGGCCACGGCATCGGCTTGCAGGTACACGACGTGGGCGGGTTCGCGGCCAGCGACAGCGGAGGCACGATCGACAAGCCCGAAGGCCATCCTTTCCTGCGCCTGACCCGGGTATTGCAACCAGGCATGGTGGTCACGATCGAACCAGGCCTGTACTTCATCGACATGCTGCTGGATGCACTCAAGCAGACAGGCCTCGGCGACAGCGTGGACTGGGCGCGAGTGGAGTCGTTCAAGCCCTACGGCGGTATCCGCATCGAGGACGAAGTGGCTTGCACAGATGGCGAGGCACTCAACCTCACGCGCGAGGCATTCGCGGCATAACGCTCCACCCCTCGGTTCGTGGTGAGTCCCTTCATGCCGTTCGTGGTGAGCCCCTTCACGCCGTTCGTGGTGAGCCCCTTCACGCCGTTCGTGGTTAGCCTCTTCACGCCGTTCGTAGTGAGCCTCTTCATGCCGTTCGTAGTGAGCCTCTTCACGCCGTTCGTGGTGAGCCTCTTCACGCCGTTCGTGGTGAGCCTGTCGAACCATGGACGGGAGACCGATGGCGCAACCCCGTCCATCTTTCGACAGGCTCAGGACGAACGGGGTTGCGCCATCAATTCTTCCACTTCGTCTGCACTGCGCTCCAGTACATCGGTCAGCACGCGGTGGCCGTTGCCGGTGATGAGCACGTCATCCTCGATGCGGATGCCGATGCCGCGCCACTTCGCCGCCACGCTGGCGTCGTCGGGCGCAACATACAGGCCGGGTTCGATGGTGAACACCATGCCCGGTTCGAGCACGCGCGACTGCCCATCGATGCGGTATTCACCGACGTCGTGCACATCCAGACCCAGCCAATGCCCGGTCTTGTGGCGATAGAAGCGTTTGTAGGTTCCAGCAGCGATCGCACCTTTCAATCGTCCCTTCAACAGGCCCAGGGAAAGCAGGCCCTCAGTCAGGCTCTCCACCGCCGCGATGTGACCTGCTTCATAGGCGATGCCAGGTTGCGCCTGCGCCAGAGCGACGGCCTGGGCGGCGCACACCAGGTCATGCAGGGCGCGCTGCTCTTTGCTGTAGCGGCCATTGACCGGAAAGGTGCGGGTGATGTCTGACGCGTAACTGCGGTATTCGGCGCCGGCGTCGATCAGCGCCAGCTCGCCATCGCGGGATCTCCTGTTGTTGTCGCGATAGTGCAGGACGCAGGCATTGCTGCCGGCACCGACGATGCTTGAATAAGCCGGCTGCGCGTCGTGCATCCGGAACACGCGCTCCACTTCGGCCTGTAGTTCGTATTCGTGGATGCCGGCGTGTGCGACGCGCATTGCCGCGCGGTGCGCCAGCACGCTGATGTCGGCCGCGCGCTGCATCAGCTTCACTTCGTCAGCCGCCTTGAACAGGCGCATCTCGTCCAGCAAGTGGCCCAGCGTCAGGAACTCGTACGGCGGTTGCGCGCCTTGCCTAACCTGCGCACGCACGCGATTGAGCCAACCGATCAGCTTGAGGTCGAACTCCGCATCGCGTCCCAGGTGGTAATGCACCCTTGCGCGACCTTCCAGCAGGCCGGGAAGGATGTCGTCGATGTCGCCGATCGGGTACGCGTCGTCGATGCCAAGCACGTCGACCGCGCCTTCCGGTCCCAGCTGCGGGCCATCCCAGGCTTCACGTTCCGGATCACGCTCGCGGCAGAACAGTATCGACTCACCATGCTGGCGACCCGGCACCAGCACCAGCACGGCATCGGGTTCGGCAAAGCCGGACAGGTACCAGAAGTCGGAGTCCTGCCGATACGGGTAAAACGTATCGCGGCTGCGGATACGCTCGGGCGCGGCCGCCAGGATCAGGATCGCTCCATCACCCGCTGCCTGCATCAATTGCCGGCGACGACGCGACAGCACGCGGCGTTCGGCGACTGTCATCCCCATCTCAGTGCAGGCGTTGGCGGTGAAGCGGGCCGAGCGTGCAATCGGCATGCAGCAGAAGTACGGCCATCCGCAGGTATTCCTCGATCTCCGCCAGCGACTCCTCGTCGCCTTCAGGATCCACATCATCGATGCGCGCCGCCGCCAGGTTGGCGATGTCGCCAAGGGCTTCCTCTGCTTCCCCGGACAACTTCTTGTCGGCAACCGCCAACCCGAAGCCACCCAGGAAAGCGCGGCACCAATCGAACATCGCACCAGCGCGTTCGGCGACCGCGATGCTGTCATCGGGCAGCAGCAACTGGAAGCCGAAATCGGTATCACCCAACTGCGACACACTGGCTTCGCGCAGGCGATCCAGCGCGTCACCCTGCGCCGGTGCGGGCAACGCATCGTCGGCCATCACCAGCCCCGGCCATGCCGGCACGTCTGCGCCACCGGCCGCCAGCCAGCCACACAACGCACCATGCAATTCCGCAGGCGTGCTGGCCAATGACAGCCGATCCGCGGCACTGGCGACATCGGTCCAACCCGGCAAATTGGTCTCGCTCACGCGGCTGCTCTCGTTGCGGGAAGCGCAAGTGTAACAACCGGACACGTCAGGGATCGCCCGCTGACCTCGCCTCGACGGTTGTGAGCCCGTTGCCTGCATGCCTACACTGGATGAATGACCCGTCGTCTTCCTCCAATCGCTGGTTTTCCGGCGGCTCAACCCTGCGTTCGCCAATCGGGGCTGGCGGGCATCGGACTGATAACGCCGGTGTCGCAGGTTTCGGCCATGCCGTTGCCACTCGCCCAGACTGTCGCGCTGCTGGCTGCGCTCTTGGTACTGCTATTGGCAGCGATGCTGCTGCTGGGCAGTCGACGTCGCGAGCACGAACAACGCGAACACCTGCAAGCCTTGCGCGAGCGCGAACAGAGGTTGCGGCTGTCGTTGTGGGCCTCCAATGAAATGTACTGGCAGTACGATCTGGAACGGCACGAACTGGAGAGCAGTCAGATCGAGCCCGGTCGCAGCGACGACCTCAACCTGCAGATGTACCTGGACAGGGATCACCAGATACATCCCGACGACCTGCAACCTGTTACCGGGCGATTGAAGCAATACCTCCGCGGCGACACAACGATGTTCGTGTCCGAACATCGCATCCAGGACAAGCATGGCGAGTGGCAGTGGATGCGTGCCCGTGGCCGCGCTGTCTCGCGCAACGATGCGGGCCGGATCACCCGGATTGCGGGCACCGCCCGCAACGTCACGATGGGCCGCGAACAGGAACGCGAGCGCCGCATTGCCGCGGAAGTCATGTACGACATGGCCGAAGCAGTGGTGGTAGTGGACGACAGCTTCTGTTTCGTGACGGTCAATCCGGCCTTCACCCGGATCAGCGGCTACCAGCCGGCCGACGTGGTCGGCAAGGACGCCGGCATGCTCAACAGCGAACAACACGACAGAACCTTTTACGAGCAGTCACGCCTGGCGATCACGCAGCACGGCCATTGGACCGGCGAGATGTGGCAGAAGCGCAAGGACGGCAACGAGTACCTGTGCTCGATGCAGGTGCATGCGATCCAGGAGCCGGTGACCCAGCGTCGGATGTTCGTCGTGGTGGCGTCGGACATCACCGACCGCCGGCGGATCGAGCAGGAGCTGCGCTACCTGGCCAATTACGACACCCTTACCAACTTGCCGAACCGCACCCTGCTCGCCGAGCGTTTGTCGCGTGCGATCGTGCGGGCGCGCCGGCAGGGATCTTGCGTGGCATTGCTGTTCCTCGATCTGGACCGCTTCAAGGACGTCAACGACACCCTTGGCCATGCCACTGGCGATCGAATCCTGCGGATGGTCGCGCAGCGCCTTCAGCAGGCAACAGGCGCTGCGCATACGGTGGCCAGAATCGGTGGTGACGAGTTCACCGTGCTTCTGGAGGACCTGACGCACGCCGACGAAGCCGATGCCTGCGCGCAGCGGGTGCTCAATGCGTTCGATGAACCCTTGCTGCTCGACGATCGTCAGGAAATCGTCATCACACCCTCGATCGGCATCAGCCTCTACCCGGAGCACGCGCAGGTGCCAACCGACCTGCTCAAGCATGCCGATACGGCGATGTACCAGGCCAAGTCTGCCGGCCGGAATACCTTCATGCGCTACACCGAGGCCATGGACAGCCATTCCCGCCGGCGCGCCGGCCTGCTGACGGCACTGCGCCGGGTTGAGGAACGCGGCGAGCTGCGCTTGCTGTACCAACCGCAACTCAGCCTGGCCAATGACGGCATCCGCCGGGTGGAAGCTTTGCTGCGCTGGGACAGCGTCGAGCATGGCGAGGTGATGCCCGCCCAGTTCATTCCGCTGGCCGAGGGAAGCGGGATGATCGTCGCCATTGGCGAATGGGTGCTCCGCGAGGCCTGCAACACGCTTGCAGACTGGCATCGTGCCGGGCTGCATGACATGAGCATGGCGGTCAACGTGTCCGCCGTGCAATTGCTTCGCAGCGACCTGCCGAGCACGGTGGAGCGCATCCTGCGTGAAACCGGGGTTGATGCCAGTCAGCTGGAGCTTGAGCTTACCGAAAGCGTGCTGATGGCCAATGCCGAACTCGCCGAGGAACGCCTGCAGACCTTCCGCAAAATTGGCGTTTCAATCGCAGTGGACGACTTCGGCACCGGCTATTCATCGCTGGCCTACCTGCGCCGCTTGCCAATCACGACCCTGAAAATCGACAAGGCATTCATCGACGACCTCGGCGGCGCCAATGACAGCGAGGACGCGGTCATCACTACGACCATTATCGCGATGGCCCATTCATTGGGCTTGGACGTTGTCGCTGAAGGCGTGGAAACGGCTGCACAGCTGGCCTTCCTGCGCCAGCACGACTGCGATGTGGTGCAGGGTCACTGGCTCGCGCGCCCCTTGCAGGCCGATGCCTGCATGCAGTTCGTGCGCGAATGGCCCGAGCGTCATGCCGCCTTGGCCATGGAGCCGAGGTGATGGTGCCTTGACCCTGCCGGCCAGGCTGCCTATCGTGCGTGGATGGAAAAGCGCGACCTGACTGGTGAATTGCGGCAGTTGCTGGGGCGCATCGATGCGCTCGCCATGCAGCTGCAACGCAGCCAGGAAGAAAACCGCAGCCTGCGCCAGCAATACGAGCAAATGGCAGGCGAGCGTTCACAATTACTCGCCAAGCAGGAACAAGCACGCACCCGGGTAGAAGCGATGATCGGCCGGCTCAAGTCGCTGGAGCAACACACGTGAGCACCAGCGAATCGGGCAAGAGCGACCCGGTCAGCATCCGCATCCTCGATCGCGAGTACACCGTTGGCGTCAGCGAGGCCGAGCGCGCCAGCCTGACCGCCGCCGCACGCATGCTCGATACCCGCATGCGCGAACTGCGCGGCACCAACAAGATGGTCTCGCCTGATCGCCTGGCCGTGCTCACTGCATTGAACCTCGCCCACGAGCTGCAGCAATTGCGCGATGATGCCGGCCATCACGATGGCGATGTCTTCAAGTTGCTGGACGAGGCCAACGCCAGGCTCGATGCCTTGCTGCCGGCATCGTCCTGAATAGATGCCATCGGCGCAGGGTTGCAACCGACCAACGGAGCCCGCTGCCCGCACCCCCGCGTTATACTCACCACGTCATCTGCTGTGTGCGACGGCGTGTGCAAACATTCGCCTTGTCCCTTAATTACGACCATGGGGACGCATTGGAGTCCAGGCGTGCATGTCCGCCCTGAGCGGGAAGCCCAAAGGCCGCCACGCGTTCCCACTTGAACCCCGGGTTCAAGGTCGTTTCGCACGCATCGCCACGGCGGAGACATTTCTTTTGCTTTTTTCGTACACCGCGTGAACATACCGCCTGATCGCCGCGCACTGCGCACCTCCCTCCGCGAGCGCAGGCGAGCCCTGCCTGCATCTGTCCGCATTGCCGCCGCCGAATCTCTGGCGGATCGGCTGTTGGCATTGCCCTTCATGCCTGCGATTGGCCATGTCGCCGGCTACTGGGCGGTGGATGGCGAGATCGGGCTGCATGCCTGGCAATTACGCCTGCCGCCGGCACTGAACTATTGTCTGCCCGTACTCCACGAGGATGGCCGCCTACGCTTCGCGCCCTGGAAGGCTGGCAGCGCACTGGTCACCAATCGCCATGGCATCCCCGAGCCCGATGTCGATGACGGCGCATTGCTGGAACCCGAACAGATGGTGCAGGTCATCCTGCCACTGGTAGGGTTCGATGCACGATGCCGCAGGCTTGGCATGGGAGGTGGCTGGTACGATCGCAGCTTCGCATTCAGGCAAACGCAACGTGCACCACCATGGTTGGTAGGCGCCGCGTTCGCAACGCAGAAGCTTGCCCGAGTCGAGACTGAGCACTGGGACGTGACAATGGATGCCGTGTGCTGCGAGGACGCCACCCACATCGGAAAGGCCTCTGCATGAGTAGCGCCAAATGACGAACAAGGGTTCGCGGAAGAAGCGCCACTTCTGGCTGATGAAATCCGAACCGGATGCGTTTTCGATCGCCGACCTCCAGCGCGTCGGCACAGAACCGTGGAGCGGCGTGCGAAATTACCAGGCGCGCAATTTCATGCGGCAGATGCAACCGGGCGATAGCGTGTTTTTCTATCACTCCAATTGCAAGGTGCCGGGAATCGTGGGGATCGCCCAGGTTTCCAGCATGGCGTATCCCGACCCCACCCAGTTCGATCCGGAGTCGGACTACTTCGACCCCAAAAGTACACGCGAGGAGCCACGCTGGTCACTGGTCGACGTGGCCCATGAGCGCACCCTCAAGCGGTCGATTTCGCTCGAAGAAATCAAGCAACACGCTGATGCGCTGGGCGATGGTTTCGCACTGACCCAGCGCGGTTCGCGTCTGTCCGTGCTGCCGGTCACCGCCACCCAGTGGAAACTGTTGCTGTCCCTGGAATGAGCCGTCTGGAAAATGAGCCATGAGTGAAGCAAAGAAGCGCGCAGCGGAAAAGGCCCTCGACTACCTCGAGGACGGCATGATTGTCGGCGTTGGCACAGGTTCCACGGTGGCCTACTTCATCGATGCGCTGGCAGTCTGGAAGGACCGCATCGCGGGC
The DNA here is from genome assembly GCA_038323895.1 of Lysobacterales bacterium. Taxonomy (GTDB): domain Bacteria; phylum Pseudomonadota; class Gammaproteobacteria; order Xanthomonadales; family Xanthomonadaceae; genus Thermomonas. Next base: position 43,535 of record JBBQHK010000019.1, read on the forward strand.
GCCGTGTCCAGTTCGGATCAGAGCACCGCGCGCCTGCAGTGGCATGGCATCGAAGTCCTCGACCTCAACGTCGCTGGCAAGCTATCGCTGTACGTTGACGGCGCCGACGAATGCGACCCGCGCAAATGCCTGATCAAGGGCGGTGGCGCGGCGCTGACGCGGGAAAAGATCATCGCCGAAGCCAGCGAACGTTTCGTCTGCATCATCGACCCGAGCAAGCAGGTGGACGTACTCGGCAGGTTCCCGCTACCGGTGGAAGTGATCCCGATGGCCCGAAGCCTGGTGGCTCGCCAGCTGTTGCGCCTGTCCGGCGGCCAGCCCGTGTGGCGTGACGGCGTGGTCACTGACAACGGCAACCTGATCCTCGACGTCCACAACCTGTCCATCCTCGATCCGGTGGGCATGGAGCGCGAGATCAACCAGTTACCTGGCGTGGTCAGCGTCGGCCTGTTTGCCCGCAGGCCTGCAGATGTGGTGATTATCGGGACGGAACCGCCCCGGGTCTTCTAGCCCTGGCGACTCCTCTGCCACCGGGCCTGCTTGCGCGTCGATGCTTCTTCAGCGGATGTTGCCTACCGAATTCTTGGCGGTGTCATGCTTGGATTTCAGAACGCCTGCCATCACGCTGAACCCGACCTCGATCCTCACCCGCTGCAGCGGCGCTGACCGCACCTGGGTCTTCAGGGTGTCTTTCAGTCCGCTGGTCGCCTTTTCAACCACTACGGTCAGCAGGTACTCGCCGTCTCCCAGGGTGTCCAGCACGTCGATCACGCCATCAGTGCTGCTGGCGCTGCGCAGCAAAGTCGGCTCGATGCCGACGCGCCCGGTCGCGGCGTAGGACGCCTGCGCTGCACCGCCAACCCCACCTGCGAGCGAACCCACCGAAGACACCGCAGCTGAAATAATCGAACCACCGGGTAGGGCGCCCCCCAGCAACGATGCGCCTTGCGCCAGCGGCGACGCGCCCGAGCGCAACGACTCCGCTTGTGAAGCGGTCAAGGGTTGCAGCGCCATCCGATTGGTGTCGGCGCGGTAGCCGCGACCGTCGGGGAACGCCAGAGCGCAAGCGTCCTGACCACATTCGATGACGATTCGTGATGCGCCTTGCGCCAGTACACCGCCCGCGGCATGCAAGCCCGCGTTGACCTTCTCGCCGAAGGTCGCTCCCTGAGTCTGCTTGGCCACGGTCACGTTCATCGAGATCCGGTTTGGCATCCCGCCATTGATTCCGTTGATGTTGCTGGCTCGCAGAGACATCCCGCACACCAGCATTGCCATTGCCACCGCGCCCAACATGGTCCGGTTCCTGGTCGCGTTCATTGCGTCACCCGCTTGCGGCCGCCAGCGTGGCAGCGTTCCTGCGCATCGTAGCGTGCCAGACCACGCAGCGGTTGCCACGAAGCGCCCCGCAGCTACCGCTAGTCCACCATGACCTTCAAGCCGCCGGATTCTGACCATCGAAAACAAAAAACACCCGCAGAGTTAATCTGGGAGTGTCGGCAAAAAACCCTGGCGATGACCTGATGGGGTTCGCGGTGCGCACAAAGACAAAACCCCAGACCTGACGGTCTGGGGTTTGTCTTTAATAAAGACCCTGGCGATGACCTACTCTCGCATGGCTTGAGCCACACTACCATCGGCGCAGCTGCGTTTCACTTCCGAGTTCG
>JBBQHK010000020.1:0-45129 GCA_038323895.1 Lysobacterales bacterium
GGAGCAGGCAGTGGTGCGTGGCGTCGCGTCAAATTAATTCGACGCAGGGTCACTTTGCCGGACATGGGTTCCATGACGCCGGCCTGCTGCAACAGGCGCTCACCCACCGTAGTGCCGGAAGTCCGCACAACGAACGGCTGGAGTTCCTGGGCGATGCGCTGGTCAACCAGATCGTCGCCGAGTCCCTTTACCTGGCTTGGCCACGCGCCGACGAAGGCGCGCTGACACGCGCGCGCGCCGAACTGGTACGCGAATCCGCGCTGGCCGGGATTGCCCGTGAGCTCGCCTTGGGCGACAGACTGGTGCTTGGTCCTGGCGAGATGAAAACCGGCGGTCATCGTCGTGATTCGATTCTGGCCGACGCGCTGGAAGCGCTAGTCGCGGCAATCCACCTGGATGCCGGCTTCGAAGCATGCAAGGACGTGGTCCTGGCGTGGTTTGCGCCACTGATGGCGGCGCTGCCACCACCGCACAAGGTCGGCAAGGACCCCAAGACCCGCCTGCAGGAGTGGCTGCAAGCCCGCCAGCACTGCCTGCCGGTGTACGCATTGGTCGAGGAAACCGGCGACGACCATGCGCGTATCTTCAAAGTCAGCTGCGTGCTGGCCGAGCCGACACTGATTACCATGGGCGAGGGCAGTTCGCGTCGCGCCGCCGAACAGCAGGCCGCCGACGCGGCCCTGCAGGAGATCGAGGCATGAATGTGAATGCACAAGCGCAACATAGCGGGGCGGTTGCGGTCATTGGCCGGCCGAATGTCGGCAAATCGACACTGGTCAACGCCCTGGTCGGGGCCAAGATCAGCATCACCTCGAACCGGCCGCAGACCACCCGTCATCGCCTGCTCGGCATCGCCACATTCCCCGGTGGCCAGCTGCAACTGGTGGACACACCCGGCATCCACGGCGAACAGGGCAAGCGCTCCGGCAAGGCGATGAACCGGATGATGAACCGCGCTGCGCGTGGCGCACTGGAAGGGGTGGACGTGGCGGTGCTGGTGATTGAAGCCGGTCGCTGGGACATGGAAGACGGTTTGGCCTTCGACGCCTTGCGCGATGCCGGCATGCCGGTCGTGCTGGTGGTCAACCAGGTCGACAAGATCAAGGACAAGGGCGCGCTGTTGCCATTCATCACCAAGGTCACCGAAGGCCGAGACTTCACCGCGGTGCATCCGCTGTCGGCGCTCAAGCGAAAGGGGCTGGAGTCACTGGTGGAGACGCTGCTGCAGCTGGTGCCGGTAGCGCAGCCGGAGTTCGGCGAAGACGAGATCACCGACAAAAGCCAGCGTTTCCTGGCCGGTGAGCTGGTCCGCGAGCAATTGATGCGCCAGCTTGGTGACGAGCTGCCCTATGCGACCACGGTCGAAATCGAACAATTCGGGGAAGAGCCATCGCCCAAGGGTGGGGTGATGTATCGCATCGATGCGGTGGTGTGGGTCGAACGCGAGGGCCAGAAGGCGATCGTCATTGGCAAGAAGGGTGAACGCCTGCGCGAGATTGGTACCCGCGCGCGCCTGCAGATGGAGCGCCTGTTCGACAGCAAGGTGTTCCTGCAGACCTGGGTGCGCGTGCGCGAGGGCTGGTCGGACGATGAAGCTGCGTTGCGCTCGCTCGGCTACCACGACTGAAAACCTGTCCACGATCGTGTTGCGAGTGGCTTCGCGCGCGACGGATCGTAAACAGGTTTCAAGGCATCCAGCATGCGCTACGTCGCCGAACATGCCTTTGTCCTGCACGCGCGGCCTTGGCGCGAGACCAGCCTGTTGGTGGAAGTTCTCAGTGCGAACCACGGCCGTATCGGGTTGGTCGCACGCGGCGTGCAGGGGCCGAAACGACATGTTCTGCGGGCGGCGCTGCAGTCGTTGCAATCGATCCGTTTCGATGCCGTCCAGCGTGGCGAAATGGCGCAGCTGGTCGCCGCCGAGGCGGTGGATGCGGCGCCCGTCTTGCGCGGCGATGCGGCGATGGCCGCGTTCTACCTCAATGAATTGTGCTTGCGCCTGGCCCCGCGGCAGGACCCGCAACCGGAAATGCATGCGGCGTATGCCGTGACGCGCGAACGGCTTGGGAGCAACGAGCCGCTTGCCTGGACCTTGCGTCGTTTCGAGCGCGACTTGCTGCAGGCGCTCGGCGTGGGCGTCGCGCTGGAGGTCGACGGTGATGGACAGCCGCTGGATCCAGCGGCGCGCTATTCGCTTGATCCCGAACACGGCCCAAGGCGCGCGTTGAATGATCGGGGTGGTGCACGGCATGCGGCGGCAACCGGATGCGGCCTGCTGGCATTGGCTGAAGATGCAATCCCGGATCGCGACGACCTGGCCAGCCTGCGCCTGCCGCTGCGCGGTTTGCTGTTGCACTACCTGGACGGTCGTGGGCTGAAGTCCTGGGACATGCTGAGTGAGCTTGGAAGGCTATCCGCCGCTCGCCCAGGCTGACGTCAATACGTCCTCGATTGCGGCCTGCAACGCGGCCAATGCATCCAGGTCCAGCGGCGTGGCTTGCATCCTTCGCACCACCAGGCCCATGTTCGCCGCACCAACGAATCCGCAACTGGCAACCAGGCGGTGCAGTTCATCAAGCACGCCGGCTTGGTTGCCCTCGATGCAGGCGCGGGTGACGCGATGGCGCTGTCCCGGCAGTTCTTCCACGAACAGCCCGCGCAAGGCATCGACATTGGCGCGTTGGCCGCCGAGTGCCGCCAGCGCCGCCGCATCGTCCCAGCGTGGCAGGTCGGCGATGCTAGCGGGCGTCGCCATCGCCTGCGGGAGATGGCGCCGCAGGGCCTGCCTGAGCTCGGCCATGCCCAACGGCTTGCGCAACACTTCCAGGAATCCTGCTGCCAGCAAGTCCTCGCTCATTGCCGCCTCGGCAGCGGCTGTATGTGCAAGTGCAGGCGCCGCGACGCCTTGCGCCCGCAGGGCCTGCAACAGTGTGGCGCCGCGTCCGTCGGGCAAATGCGCATCGATCAGCAGCAGCGCATGATGATGGATGCCGGCGATGGCCAGCGCTTGGGCAACACTGCCGGCTACGTCCACCTGCGCCGGTAGCGATGCCACGACTTCGCCCAGATAGGCGGCACTGATCGCGTCATCCTCGACCAGCAGGATCCGCGGCATTGATGCAGGGGTTGGTTCATTCATCGCAACCTCGCGGTGGCTGGGTATGCTGCGCGCATGTCGCGGCCGATTTTACCCGTTCAACTCCTGCTGGCCGCACTGCTGTGCGCATCGCCGTTGGTTCCGGTGCCAGCGCAGGCGCGGGTCGCGCAGGCGCGCATTGCCAAGGTCTCCACGCCAGTGGCCAGCCTGGAACAGGTGCGGGTGAAGCTCGACTGGCCCGAAGGCGCGACCGCAGGCACGCTGGATGTGTGGGCCGCGCGCATTGATGCTCCTGATTTGGGATACGGCTATCGCGACCTGCATTGGCAGTGCCGGCTGCATCGAACCGACCGCGAGGGCTGGAAATGCGACGGTCAGCTGCGCTCCGGCAATGCCAGACCCTTGCGCTTGGCTCTACAGTTCGATGCGGCAGCGACCCAGGCCGTATTGAGCCAGGGATCGGCACGGATCGCATTGGATCGCGACGCCGCCAGCCCCGACTTGACAGGATTCGACCTGACCAAAGTGCCGATGCCTTGGGCACAAGCTTTGTTGGCGAAGGCGTGGCCGGAGGCAAAACTGACTTCCGGTGAGTTCGATGGCCAGTTGCTCATCGATGCAGGCCCGAATCGTCCCCTGCGTATCGCTGGCCCGCTGACGGTACGTGGCCTCGGCCTGGAAACCGGCGATGCCAGCACCGCAGGCGAGAACCTCGGCGGTCGTTTCGACATCGACTACCGGACTACGCCGGCCGTGAAGTTGCTGACTGTGGACGGTGCATTGAAGCGTGGCGAATTCCTGATCGGCAATACCTATGTGGCGCTGCCGGAATCGCCGATTGGCCTGCGCATCGATGCCATCAAGCGCGCCGATGACGGTTGGGAACTGCCACGGATCGAATGGCATGACGGGGATGTGTTGAGCGCCGAAGGCAGTGCGGTATTCGGGGTCGACAGCAGCCTGTCAAAGCTCGACATCGACATCCACAGCGCCGACATGACGCCGCTGCGCGAGCGCTACCTGTCCGGCTGGTTGGGCCTGTTCGGGTTGGGCGAAGTAGGCATGAGGGGCGCGATGGACCTGAGCATCCAGGTGCGCGATGGCGTGCTGGACCAGGCCAACGCCGAGCTGCGAGACGTGAGTCTTGGAGATCCAGAAGAGCGCTTTGTGTTCAACGGTTTGCAGGGCAACGTGCGCTTTTCCGCCGGCGCGCCGGTGCGCAGTGAATTGCGCTGGAACAGCGGCAAGCTGTACGGGCTGGACTTCGACGCATCAAATCTACCCTTCGAGAGTGAGGGCGGCCTGTTGAGGTTCCGCGAGGATGCGGTGGTACCGGTGATGGGCGGGCGCATGACGTTCCGCGATTTGGTAATCCGTCCGCCGCAAGGTGAGGCGGGCGCGGATATCCGCTTCGCGCTGGTGCTGGAGGATATCGACTTCGGCCGAATCTCGAACGCACTTGGACTGCCCGCATTCAAGGGCCGGCTCAGCGGCACGATTCCGAACGCGCATTACGCCAACGAGCGCGTCGATTTCGATGGCGGGTTGTCGATGCAGCTGTTCGATGGTCAGGTTGCGTTCTCTTCGTTGGCACTTGAACGACCGTTCGGCAGTGCACCAAGCCTGAGCGCGGACATTGCCTTTGACGACCTCGACCTGCTGCGGCTGACCGAAATTCTCGATTTCGGCAGCATCACCGGGCGCATTGATGGTCACATCAATGGATTGCGACTGGTCGACTGGACGCCAGTCGCATTCGATGCGGCATTTGTTACCGACAAGAAGGCTGGGACCAAGCAGCGGATCAGCCAGCGCGCTGTGCAGAACATTTCGAGCGTCGGCGACGCTTCGTTCGTGAGCAGCCTGCAGGGCAAGCTGATTGGCCTGTTCGATGATTTCGGCTATCGCCGCATCGGCATCGCCTGCCGGCTGGCGAATCAGGTCTGTGAGATGGCTGGCCTGCCGGGTTCACGCCTGGGTCAGGCGGAGAACAGCTTTACTATCGTAGCTGGTGCCGGCATCCCGCGGCTGACCGTGGTGGGATTCAACCGGCAGGTGGATTGGCCCACGCTGGTGGAACGCCTGGCTGCGGTCGGGTCGGGTGAAGTGAAGCCAATCGTGGAATGATGCGGACTTGGGTTGTGCTGTCTTACATGTGGTTTTCCGGATCTGGTCGTGAAGGGCGCGCACTAGTTGATGCGCACCCGGACAAAGCTTTGAGGAGTGGTGCAATGAAACAGTGGTTGGGAATGCCTGTGGTCAGCGCGCTGTTGCTCAGCGCATGCGTGACCATCAACGTCTATTTTCCGGCAGCCGAGGCCAAGGCGGCGGCGCGCGAATTCGTCGAAAAGGTGATCGACGATGCCGACAGCACGCAGATCAAGGACAGCGGCGGCGGTGGCATGGCGATGCAGTTGCGGCGTTTTGACTTCGACGTCTCCGGTTTGGACGCTTCGCGTTTCGATCCCTGGATGCTCATCGGCATAGGTTCCGCGCAAGCGCAGAGTGCGCCCGACATCAGCATCAAGACGCCTGCCATCCAGGCCATCCAGTCGCGCATGGAGTCGCGTTTCAGCAGCACGCTGCGCGCGGGCTTCGATTCCGGGGCACTCGGATTCACCGAAGATGGCCTGATCAGCGTGCGTGATGCCGGCAAGCTGGAACTGCGGGATCGGGTGGCGATGAACGCTGCAGTCGCTGACGACAACCGCGACCGCAAGGCAGTTTATCGCGAGGTCGCGGTGGCCAATGGCCATCCGGAATGGGAAAGCCAGATCCGCAACGTGTTCGCCAAACAATGGGTGGAGAGCGCGCGCAGCGGATGGTGGTACCAATCCGGTGGTGGCTGGAAGCAGAAGTAGAGCCAGGCAGATTGCAGCTAGCCATGAAAAGGGAACGGAGGCGATTAAGCGCGCTTAATCACCTCCGTCCCCTTTTCACCCTGCGCAAATGGCCCGCTTCGGCGGGCCGTTTGCATGTGGGCTTCTGCGACAATGGCAGGCCATCAGCAATGATCGATTCCGTGGCCCGCCTCGACCATACCCCCCAGACCGTCGACATCGTCGATCTCACCCACGACGGCCGCGGCGTGGCGCGCTGGGCCGAAGGCCACGCGCAGGCCAACAAGGCCGTATTCGTCTCCGGGGCGCTGCCAGGCGAACAGGTCAGCGTGCAGCAGACTGCGCGTTCAAGGCATTTTGACGAGGCCAAGACGCTTGAGGTGCTCACGGCATCGCCGGATCGGGTGACGCCCCGTTGCCCGCATTTCGGGGTCTGCTCCGGCTGCGTGCTGCAGCACATGGCCGAAGGCGAGCAGATCAAGGCCAAGCAGCGCCTGCTGCTGGACAGCCTGCAACGCATTGGACGCGTGCAGCCGCACGAAGTCCTGCCACCTCTCACAGGCGATGCCTGGGGCTATCGTCGCAAGGGACGCTTCTCGGTGCGTCGGGTCGCGAAGAAGGACAAGACCCTGGTCGGATTTCGCGAGTTGGATCCGCGCTTTGTCGCCGATATCCTCGAGTGCCACACGGTGGTGCCGTCGATCGGCTTCAAGGTCGATGCGCTGTCAGCGCTGGTCGATGGTATGGACGCACGCGGCGACATCCCGCAGATCGAATTCATCGCCGGCGATGCAGCTACTGACGGGAGCGGGATCGCACTGGTTTTCCGCCACCTGCAGCCCCTGGGTAATGCCGATCGGACGAAGCTGCTCGCGTTCGAACAGGAACATGGCTTCAGCGTCTTCCTGCAACCGGGTGGCCTGGATACGGTGCATCCACTCACTGGAGAAGCGCCGCAGCTGTCGTACCGCTTGCCGCAATGGGACCTGGAATTGCAGTTCCGACCGCTGGATTTCATCCAGGTCAATGCCAAGCTCAACGAGGCGATGATCGCGCGCACGCTGGAATTGCTGGATGTGCAACCGGGCGAACGCGTGCTCGACCTGTTTTGCGGGATCGGCAACTTCACCCTGCCGCTGGCGCGCGTGGTCGGGGATGCCGGAACAGTGGTCGGCGTGGAAGGAGATGCCGGGCTTGTGCAGCGCGCATGCGCGAATGCCGAGCAAAATGGCCTGAGCAACGTGAGTTTCCATGCGGCTGACCTTGCAGATGACCTTGCTGGCCAGCCCTGGCTCAAGGCCGGCTTCGACAAGCTGCTGCTGGACCCGGCGCGTTCTGGCGCGCTTGAAGTGCTGAAGCAGTTCCCGTTGAAGGGGCTCAAGCGCATCGTGTATGTCAGCTGCCATCCCGGGTCACTTGCGCGCGACGCCGGCTATCTGGTCAATGAGGCGGGCTGGACGCTGCGCGCAGCCGGGGTGATGGACATGTTCCCGCACACCGCGCACGTGGAATCGATCGCCGTGTTCGAACAGGGCTGAGGCAACGCATGGGGATTGAAATCGAACGCAAGTTCCTGCTCGTTGGCGCCGGCTGGCGTGAAGCCGCGCACACAGTCGTGGCGATGGCGCAGGGCTACCTAAACGACCTGCACGCGGTCGAAAGCGGCGCGATGAATGCGTCGGTGCGGGTGCGCATCGAAGGCGAACAGGCGCGGCTGAACATCAAGTCACGCGAGCTTGGCGCAAGCCGGCAGGAGTTCGATTACCTGATCCCGATGGACGATGCGCGCGCCTTGTTGGCGCTGTGCGTAGGCGGGGTCATCGACAAGCGCAGGCATCTGGTCCAGCACGCTGGGCATTTGTGGGAGATTGACGAATTCCTCGGCGACAACTCGGGCCTGGTGGTCGCCGAGATCGAGCTGGATCACGAGGATGAGCTGTTCGAACGCCCCGCTTGGCTGGGCGCCGAAGCCACCCACGCAGCGCGCTATTACAATCTCGCATTGGCTTCGCGGCCATACTCGCAATGGGACGAGGCGCAGCGCCTCGCCATCGACCTCAAGGAGCGCTGAGCATGCTGGTCATCGGTATCGCCGGGCACGAACTCACCGCACGCGAACGCGACTGGTTGCAGCACGATGCCTGTGCCGGGGTGATCCTGTTCACCCGCAATTTCGCGTCGAGAGCACAGGTCATCGATCTGACCCAGTCGATCCGTGATGCCGCGCCGCGCCCGCAACTGCTGTGCGTCGACCAGGAAGGCGGGCGCGTGCAGCGATTCCGTGATGGCTACAGCGCGTTGCCACCGCTGGAGGGCTTCGATGCGCTGTACCGGCTCGACGCGGCCAGCGCACTGGAGCTTGCGCGCGAGCATGCGTGGCTGATGGCCAGCGAGATCCGCGCGACCGGCATCGACCTCAGTTTCGCGCCGGTAGTAGATCTTGGCCGCGGCAACCGCGCGATCGGCAACCGAGCGTTCTCGCCGGATCCGGAGATCGTGGCGGACTTCACCCGTGCCTACATTGAAGGCATGCACAGTGCGGGCATGGCGGCGACCCTGAAGCACTTTCCCGGGCATGGCTCGGTGCTGGAAGACACCCATTTCGACGAGGCAGTGGACAACCGCACACTGGAGGAAATACGCGCGCTCGACCTGGTCCCGTTCGTGGCCGGCATCGACGCAGGCGCGGACGCTGTGATGATGGCGCACGTGGTGTATCCGCACGTCGCGCCGGAACCGGCCGGCTATGCGCCGCGCTGGATCGACGGGATCCTGCGCAAGGACATGGGCTTTCGCGGTGTGGTGTTCTCGGACGACATCGGCATGGCTGCGGCCTTTTCAGCCGGTGGCGTCAAGGCGCGGATCGATGCGCACCTGGATGCGGGCTGCGATGTCGTGCTGGTCTGCCATCCAGACCTGGTCGACGAGTCGCTGCATGCACTCGATGGCCGCACGTCCAGTACGATGAATCTTGTCGGCCTGATTGGCCGTGGTCCGCAAGCGTGGGATGGTCTGCTTGCCGACGCGCGTCGCCAACAGGCGCAGGTGCGGCTCGGCGACGTGCCGGTTTCCGCGCAGGATGCGGGGTCTGCATCAGGTGCGATCAATGTGGGGAACGTGGCATGAGTATTCCGAAGCTCTCAGACGCCTTGGCGACCGCGCGGGTCATTCAAGAGAAGGACGCGCTGGAAAATGCGATCCAGCGCATGGCCAGTGAAATTCGCGACGAATATGGCGAAGGCGAGGTGCCGCTGTTCCTGACCGTAATGAATGGCGGCCTTCCATTCGCCGCGCAACTGGCGTTCGCGCTGGGCGAGCGTGGCCTGGACCTGCACTTCGACTACCTGCATGCGACCCGCTATCGCGGGCAGACCAGTGGCTCGGGTCTCGCCTGGCTGCACCGTCCGGCGACTCCGATGCAGGGACGCAAGGTGCTGTTGGCCGACGACATCCTCGACGAAGGCCATACGCTGCTGGCGATCAAGCATTGGTGCGAGGACCAGGGCGCGGCCGAGGTGCGCATCGCGGTGCTGGCGGAAAAGAAACACGACCGCTGCGTGGATGGCATCAGCGCCGACCACGTCGGCGTGGACGTGCCGGATGCGTACGTGTTCGGCTATGGCATGGATTACCACGAACAGGGTCGCAACCTGCCGGCGATTTACGCGCTTTGATAGCCTCGGGCGCACGCCCGCATCGGTAGCAATTTGCCGGACACGCCGTGAATACGTCCTTGTAGGCTTCTCGGCGACATCCATGTCGCCGAAAAGCCGGCAAATTCCCACCAACGCAGGCACGCGCGAGTGAATTCAGCCTCAACTGGCACAGGGTATTTGTAGATGACAATTGATCTTGCCGTCATCGGCGGCACCGGCGTTTACGCTCTTGGCGAACTGGGCGATGTCGAAACCCATCAGCCAGTCACCGCCTACGGCGCGCCCTCCGGGCCGATTCGCATCGGTAGCTATGCTGGCAAGCGCGTGGCATTCCTGGCGCGACATGGTGAAGGCCACTCACTGCCGCCACACAGGATCAACTATCGCGCCAACCTGGCTGCTTTGAAGGCGGTGGGTGCCTCGCGCGTGCTGGCGTTGAACACGGTTGGCGGCATCACCACGCGTTGCGGCCCGCGCGTGCTGGCCTGCCCGGACCAGCTGATCGACTACACCTGGGCCCGCATCTCGACCTTGTGCGAGGAGCCCGGCACCGAGGTGCTGCATGTCGACTTCGGCGATCCCTACACGCCTGCATTGCGGGCAAGCGTCATTGCCGCGGCCGCGCGCGCCTCGGTCCCGTTGGTCGATGCTGGCTGCTACGGCGTGACCCAGGGCCCGCGACTGGAAACCAGGGCGGAAATCGCACGCATGCGCCGGGATGGTTGCGACCTGGTCGGAATGACCGGCATGCCCGAAGCTGTGCTTGCCCGTGAGTTGGGCCTTGATTACGCCTGCCTGGCGCTTGTCGCGAACTGGGCGGCAGGCGCCGGCCCGGATCCGGATGAAGTGATCACCCTGCAGGATGTCCTGGACAACGTTGCCGTTGCGATGGATGGCGTGCCGCGTTTGCTGGGCGAGTTGCTCGCGTCCTGAGCGACCACAGTGAGGCGTGGCGTTGCATGTGAAGACGGTTGCTGCATACTCGGCACGTGCGTCCGGCCACAATGCCGAAGGCGCACGTTCCAGCAACGATTCCAAGAGGTCACAGTCACATGCAAAACGGCACCGTGAAATGGTTCAACGACGCAAAGGGCTTCGGATTCATCTCGCCCGAAGATGGCAGCGCCGATCTGTTCGTGCATTTTTCCGCGATCAGTTCCGAGGGCTTCCGCAGCCTGCAGGAAGGCCAGCGGGTTAGTTTCGAAGTCACCCAGGGCGCGAAGGGTGCACAGGCGACCGACGTCAAACCGGCCTGATTGCACCAGGTTGGAAGCATTCGATGCCCCGCCACGTGCGGGGCGTTTTTTTGCGCGTCGGTTCAATCAAGAAACTGCAATCGCGCCAGTTCCGCATACAGACCGCCCTGCGCCAGCAACTGTTGATGCGTGCCCTCGGCGACGATGCGGCCAGCATCCATCACCACGATGCGGTCGGCCATCAGGATGGTGGCCAGGCGATGCGCGATCACCAGCGTGGTGCGGCCGGCCATCAGGTTCTCCAGCGCGTGTTGCACGGCACGTTCACTTTGCGCATCGAGGGCAGAGGTTGCTTCGTCCAGCAGCAGCACCGGCGCGTCCTTGAGCAGGGCGCGGGCAATCGCCACGCGCTGTTGCTGGCCACCTGACAAGCGCGTGCCGCGTTCGCCAAGTTCGCTGGCGAAGCCGTCCGGCAACGCATCCAGGAAATCATCGGCCTCGGCGGATTCAGCCGCCCGGCGGACCTCTGCGTCGGTTGCATCCAGCCGGCCGTAGCGGATGTTGTCGGCGGCACTGGCGGCGAACAGCGTGGGCTGTTGCGGCACAAGGGCGATGCCATCGCGTAAGGACGCCGGATCCAGTTCACGCAGGTCCAGGTCATCTACCGCGATGCGGCCCTGCTGCGGATCATGGAAGCGCAGCAACAGGGTGAAAACGGTGCTCTTGCCAGCGCCGGATGGCCCGACCAAAGCCACGGTTTCGCCCGGTCGCACGTGCAGGCTGAAGCCTTCCAATGCCGCGACCTCCGGGCGTTGCGGGTAATGGAAGGTGACATCATCGAACATGATGTCGCCGCCAACCGGTGACGGCAACACGCGCGGATTGGCGGGAGCAACAATACCCGGGCGTTCCTGCAGCAGGTCATTGATCCGGCCCATGCCTCCAGAGGCTTTTTGCAGTTCGTTCCAGACCTCGGCCAGCGCGGCCACCGAGCCGCCACCGAACAGTGCGTAAAGCACGAACTGGATCAGCGTGCCGGCGCTCATGCGACCGGCGATCACGTCGTGGGCGCCAGACCACAGCACCAAGGTGATCGCGCCGAAGAACAAGGTAATCGTGGCACCCGTCATCAAGGCCTGCGCGCCGATCCGCTTGCGCGCGGTGGCGACGGCGGTGTCGACCGCACTGGCGAAACGTCCACGCTCATAGACTTCGCGGGCATGCGCCTGCACCGTGCGCACGGCGCCCAGGGTCTCGGTTGCCAGTGCATTTGCATCGGCGATGCGGTCCTGGCTGCTGCGCGAGATCTTGCGGATCTTGCGCGCGCCGAGGATCACCGGCAGCACCGCCAAAGGGATGCCGACCAGCGCCCAGGCCGCGAGTTTCGGACTGGTGACGAACAGCATCACCAATGCGCCGACCGCGGTGATCGTGCCGCGCAAGGCGATCGACATCACGCTGCCGATGATGTTGCGAATCAACTCGACGTCGGAGGTCAGGCGCGACACCAGTTCGCCGGTGCGGGTGCGGTCGTAGAAGCCGGCATCCAGGCTGATCAGGTGCGCATAGAGTTCGGTTCGCAGATCGGCGACCACACGTTCGCCAAGCAGCGATACGAAGAAGAAGCGGGCCGCGGTGCCCGCTGCAAGTACCAGCGCCACTACGAAAAGGAACAGGAAGGCGCGGTCAATGCTGCCCGCACTGCCGCTGCCGAACCCGTCATCGATCATGGTGCGGAAGGCGACCGGCAGGCTGAGCGATGCGCTGGAGGACACGGCCAGAGCCAGCAGCCAGGCGATGAACAGGCCGCGATGCCTTTGCACAAACGGCCACAGCGCGCGCAGGGAACCGATGGGCGCCTTGGCTGGCGCCGGCGTGGGCGTGGGGGAATTCATCCGTGCATGTTAGCGGCGCGGCGCCTGCAACGGCAGGTCAGGGTTCGTTTTCGAGTGCGCGCAACCGGGGTGGCAGGACCGCCGCCGGATAGCGGCGCCTGAATTCAGCCAGGCTCGCTTCGGCTTCCTGCCGTTCGCCCTGCTCCAGCAATTCGCCGATGCGGCGCAGCCAGGCATCGCGCACGGCGGGCGATGCCGCGGTTGCAGGCGGGATATCGTCGGTCGGATCGCCGACAAAGCCGGCATCGACCGCCATCTCTGCTTCGTTGCGGACTTCGGGCGCAACAGGCGTGGCTCGGATGGTCTTTGGCAAGACTGGCCCGGTTGTTTCGGCTGCGTCCGCCTTGTTCGCGCTGGTGGAGGCTGCATCACGGGTCATTGACCGGGCGCTAGCGGATGCTGCGGGCTCGGCGGTGCGTGCACGCATGACCCGCTCGCTGGTCAGCTGATCCAGAGTGGGAGGCGGCGCGGCTGCGTCCGTTTCCACCGCAGGCAGCGGCGCTGCTGGTGCCGGTGGGGCAGGCGGGACCGGCGCGGCATGAGGTGCGCCCTGCGAATTCACGGGCATCTCACCCGGCACCGGCGGGGCTTCCGGCGTGCTGACTGCGGGCGCGTTGCTTTGCGCGCGCACAGGCGCGACCGCTGGCGTGGTAGCCGGTATCGACTGAGTTTTCAACACGGGCTGATCGCCTGGTGCTGGTTCCATCATCACGGCGGTCGGCATGCCTGCCGTGTCGGACTGGGCAGTGGAGTGTGCAGACTCCAGCGTGGGCAAGGGACGCAGCTGCCAGGCCATGCCCACCGCCAGGACCATCGACGCCGCCAACGCAGCCGGGGCGATCCAGCGGATCCGCGGCTTGGCCTTGAACAGCAAAGGTTTTGAGGGTCGCACTGCTGCCTGCGCAGCGGCCAGGATACTGGCGTCCAGGTCGGGGCCAGGCGCTGCGCGGCCGTGCAGGCGTGGCAGGGCCTTGGCCAATGCGCGCTCCTCGGCGTCGAGCAACCTTGGAGAATCTGGAGGTTGCGGTGTTCGCTGGGTCATGCCGGCAGCCTCGCACGCAGCTTGTCCATCGCATAGCGAAGGCGCGACTTGACGGTCTCGCGGCCGACGCCGGTGATTTCGCCGATTTCCTCCAGCGTCAGTTCCTGTTCCAGCCGCAACAGCAATACCTCGCGTTGATCCTCGGGCAAGTCATCCAGCGCCAGTTGCAGCTGGCGCCGGCGTTCGAATTCGGACACTACGCGCTCGGGCGTGTCAGGATCGGCAACACGCGCCGCGCGTTCGTCGGCGTCGGCGGGCGCTGGCGGTCGATGCTTGGCGGCACGCCAATGGTCGTGCAGGCGATGATGGGCAATCGTATAGAGCCAGGTCGCGAAGCCGGGATCCGGCTTCCAGCCTTCACGCGCGCTGATCACCCGCTGCCAGACATCCTGGAAGACTTCATCGGCCAGCCCGTTGTCGCGCAATTGACGCAATAGGTAGCGGTAAAGCTTGCCGCGATGGCGGGCATACAGCTGGTCGAACGCCCCAACTTCGCCCGCTGCATAGGCGAGCATCAGGGTTTCGTCGCTGGTCTCCAGGCCATCCATGTCCGCCAGCCTACGGACTGGCGGGGGCGCAGGAAAGGGCGAAAACAGCGATTGGGCCAGGATGCAGGTAGCTGCCATGTCCTAGCCAACGGACGGGAAGACTGGAAAGGGTTGCCGCTCGTCGTGCCCTCTGACGTAGTAGACAGTATGCTCGCTGCATGAATGGGGTAGGGGTAGTGCAATTGCCGAATGGTGCGGAGGACGCGCAGACGTTGCCGGGTCATCAGGATCCTGCGCAGCTTGGAAAGGAAGAACTTGCCCTGCTTTTAAGGCAGGCTGAGCAGCGGATCGAGTCACTCCGGCGCTCTGAACGCATACAGCAGTCCCTGTACGAGATCGCCGACCTGGCCGGTGGAAGCCAGGACATGCAGGACATGCTTCGGCAGATCCACGCGATCGTGGGTGAGCTGATGTACGCGGAAAACTTCTACATCGTGCTGTACGACGAGTTCCGCCAGAAGATCCGCTTCCTGTACTTCGTCGACAAGGTCGATCCGTTCATCAACGATCCGGAAGCCGAACTGGATTTCGACAAGGCCGAGGCCAACCTGACCGTGTCCTTGCTCAGCGGCGGTCAAGCCATGCGTGGTCCTTCCCTGGAGCTCAGGGAGCAGCGCGGGATCACGGCGGAGCTCAGCAACGGCCCGGACAGCGCGGACTGGCTGGGCGTGCCGATGCTGCGCGATGAACAGGTGGTGGGCAGCATCGTGGTTCAAAGCTACGAGCGCCCCGCGGTCTACAGCGATGAAGACCGGGCGTTGCTGGCTTATGTGGCGCAGCACATCCTCACCGCGCTGGATCGGCACCACGCACGCGAAGAACTTGAGCAGCGCGTCGAGGAGCGTACCCGGGAACTCCTGCAGGCCAACCTCGACCTGCAGGGTGAGGTCCTGGAGCGCCAGCGTTCGCAGGAATTGCAGCGCACCTTGTTCCGCATCGCCGAATTGTCGATGACCAGCGACAGCCTTGAGCGTTTCTACGCCGAGATCCACAGGGTCGTAGGCGGATTGATGTACGCCCGCAATTTCTACATCGCGATGCTGTCGGCCGATGCGACGATGCTGGAGTTCGCGTATTCCGTCGACGAGCGCGACATGGTGCGCAAGCCACGCAGGATTGCCAGAGGCCTGACCGAATATGTGCTGCGCATCGGTAAACCACTGCTGGCTGACCGCAAGCGCATCGCGCAGCTGGAGCGCGTGGGCAAGGTGGTCAGCCATGGGGCGTTGGCGTATTGCTGGCTCGGGGTGCCGCTGCTGCATGAGGACAGCGTGGTCGGCGTAATCGCGGTGCAGAGCTATTCTCCGGATTTCGCGTTCAGCGTCCGCGACCAGGAACTGCTGACCTTCGTTGCCTTCCATATCGGCAGCGGCCTGGCCCGCAAGCAGGCACAGGACCGGCTGGTGCTCGCGCACGCCGGTCTGGAGCAGCGAGTCAGCGAGCGCACCCGCGAACTGGCCGAAGCCAACGCGGAACTGGTCGAACAGATCGGCGAGCGCATGCGTGCCGAACGCAAGCTGACCCACCAGGCCATGCATGACGTGCTGACCGGGTTGCCCAATCGAGCGCAATTGCTTGAGAAACTCGGCATCGCCATTGCCAATGCGCGCAAGCAGGCCGATGCATGCTTCGCGGTGCTGTTCCTGGACCTTGACCGCTTCAAGCTGGTCAACGACAGCGTGGGTCATGCGGTCGGCGACGAGCTGCTGGTGGAATCCGGCCGCCGCATCGCCAGCAGCATGCGCGGAAATGACGTGGTGTCGCGCCTGGGTGGAGACGAATTCGCGATCCTCGCCGAAGAGCTGGATGGTCCGGAGATGGCCGAGGAACTCGCACATCGGGTGTTGGCGGCATTGGGCGCGCCCGTGTGGATTGCCGGGCGCGAACTGTTTCCCACTGCGAGTCTGGGTATCGCCATGTGGCAGCCGCGCTATGCCACTGGCGAGGAAATGCTGCGCGACGCGGACGCCGCGATGTACCGGGCGAAAGGCGATGGCCGCGATCGCTGCATGCTGTTCGACGAGGCCATGCACGAGGAAGTGTTGCGTGCGCTGGACCTGGAGTCAGACCTTCGCCGCGCGATCAACAATGATGCTTTCGAGCCGTATTACCAGCCGATCGTGAGGCTGGGCAATGCTGAACCGGTGGGTAGCGAGGCATTGCTGCGCTGGCGGCATGAAAAGCGCGGTCTGTTGGCGCCCGACGACTTCATCGACGTGGGCGAGGACAGCGGCTTGATCGAGCAGGTGGACTGGCTGATGTACGCGCGGGTGATCGCGGACATGGCCAAACACGAGATGGCCGGTTACGTGGCGATCAACGTGTCGCCACGGCATTTCCGCTCGCCGGATTTCGCCGAACGCCTGCTGGGCCTGTTGAATGTGGCGGCTGTGGAGCCATCGCGCCTGCGGATCGAGATCACCGAGGTCGCGCTGCTGGACGATGCGCCGCGCATCAGCGACAGCCTCAACCTGCTGCGCAGCCATGGCGTGCTGGCGCAACTGGACGATTTCGGCACCGGTTTCTCGGCGCTTTCCTACCTGCATCGTTTCCCGATCGCGGCGCTCAAGATCGATCGCAGTTTCGTTGCGGATCTATCAGGCGATGCCCGCAACGAGAGCGTGGCAGTGATCCGCGCGATCATTGCCCTGGCAGGCAGCCTGGGCATCGAGATCGTCGCCGAGGGCGTGGAAACCATGGCCCAGCGCGAACAGCTGCGCGTGCTGGGCTGCGTCTACGCGCAGGGCTATCTGTTCGGCAGGCCTGAACCACTTGGTGCATGAAGCATCGGGCTGGCCAGGACCATTGGCTTCATGGTGCACAATCGGGTTTCCAGCCCCTTCGCCACAACTGATCTGGTCATTGCTTGCCTTGCACCTGCACACGCAGCAGGCCGTCGTGCAGGCGCGCATCCAGCGTGTCGCCGACTGCCGTGTCGTCCACGCTGCGCACGATCCTGCCGTCGCCATGCTGGAGGATGCTGTAGCCACGGGCGACAGTGGCCAACGGACTGATCGCGTGCAGCGAACGCGCAAGTCCACGAAGCCGCAACGCTTCATGTTGCAACCTGCGCGCGATCGATAGGTGGGGACGGCCCTGCAACGCCGCAAGGCGTTCGTGCAGTCGGTGTATCCGGCGGCTGGGATGGCGTGCGCGCAATACGCTGTCGGCATGGCGCACGGCGGCGCGGTCGCGCTCAAGCCGCCGCTGCATCGCATGGGCAAGGCGCACATGTGCCTGCCGTGCGCGCTGGGCAAGGGCAGCCAGGCGCGCCTGCGGTCGCAGCGCCTGCAGGCGCAGGAAGGCGCGATCCGCGCGCTGGCTGCGCTCGCGCAACGCATGCTGCTGCATGTTGGCCAGGCGCCGCTGCAAACCGTCCAGGCGCGCCGTCAGCGCGGCGCGATCCGGAACCAGCAACTCCGCAGCGGCCGAAGGCGTGGGAGCGCGCAGGTCGGCGGCGAAGTCGCTGAGCGAGAAATCGGTTTCGTGGCCGATCGCGCTCACCACCGGCACCGGACTGGCGGCAATGGTGCGGGCCAGCGCTTCGTCGTTGAAGGCCCACAGGTCTTCGAGCGAGCCACCGCCGCGGGCGAGCAGGATCGCGTCATAGCGCCCGCAGTCGATCGCACGTTGCAGCATCGTGCGTACTTGCACCGCTGCGGTGTCGCCCTGCACCGGCACTGGCAACAGATCCAGTTCAACCAGCGGGAAGCGCCTTCGCAGCACGCTGACGATGTCGCGGATGACCGCGCCGCTGGGCGACGTCAGAACCGCCAGCCGGCGCGGCCAGGCGGGCAGGGCGCGCTTGCGTTCGGCATCGAACAGGCCCTCGGCCTGCAGGCGCGCCTTGAGTTCATCCAATGCGCGGCGCAATGCGCCTTCGCCGGCTTCTTCAATGGAATCCAGCACCAGCTGATAATCGCCACGGGCCTCGTACAGGGTCAGCCGGCCGCGCGCGAGCACGCGCAGGCCCTCGCGCGGGACGAATTTCAGCCACTGGCTCTTGGGCTTGAACAGCGCGCAGCGCACCTGTGCACGCGCGTCCTTGAGGGTGAAATACATGTGGCCGGAGCCGGGCCGCGACAGGTTGCCGATCTCGCCCTCGACCAGCACCAGCGGGAAGGCGCCTTCCAGCAAGTCTCGAGCCAGCGTGTTCAGCTGGCTGGGGGTGAGGATGTGTTCGTCCATGCGGACATCGTAACGATTCCGACGCGACGGCGAGAGCGACGGGTGGCTCACGTAGCGGCATTTCGAGCCGCGGAGCGAACACCCGCCGCTAGGTGCCGTCGGAGCCCGCTAAAATGACGCCATGACTCCCTCGCCGATTGAAACCCCTCCTTGCTGTACTGATCAGTTCGGTCCTGCACCGCGTCGCGTGACCCGCCAGGTCGTGATCGGCGGGGTGAGGGTCGGTGGCGATGCACCGGTGGTGGTGCAGTCGATGACCAATACCGATACCGCCGACGTTGCCTCCACCACCAAGCAGGTTGCCGAACTTTGGCGCGCCGGCTCCGAGCTGGTCCGGGTCACCGTCAACAACGCCGAATCTGCCGCGGCGCTGCCGCGCATCGTCGACAAGCTCGACATAATGGGCATTCGCGTGCCGATCATCGGCGACTTCCACTACAACGGTCACACCCTGCTGGCCAACGAGCCCGCCTGTGCGCAGGCGCTGGCGAAGTACCGCATCAACCCGGGCAACGTCGGCTTCGGCAAGAAGCGCGATACCCAGTTCGCGCAGATGATCGAATTCGCCATCGAGTACGACAAACCGGTGCGGATCGGGGTCAACTGGGGGTCGCTGGACCAATCGCTCGCCACCCTGTTGATGGACGAAAACGCCCAGCGCGCCGAACCATGGGATGCTGGACGGGTGCTGCGCGAAGCGCTGATCCGCTCGGCGCTGGATTCGGCGGCGCGCGCGGTGGAAATTGGCCTGCCCGCCGAGCGCATCGTGCTCAGCGCCAAGGTCAGCGGCGTGCAGGAATTGATCGCGGTGTACCGTGACCTTGCCATGCGCAGTGACTACGCCCTGCACCTGGGATTGACCGAGGCCGGCATCGGCAGCAAGGGGATCGTGGCGTCCAGCGCTGCGCTCGGCGTGCTGCTGCAGGAAGGCATTGGCGACACCATCCGCATTTCTCTGACGCCAGACCCGGGCGGGGCACGCACGCAGGAAGTGGTCGTCGCCCAGGAGCTCCTGCAGACGATGGGCTTGCGTGCGTTCACGCCGATGGTCACGGCATGCCCTGGTTGCGGACGCACCACCTCGGAGTTTTTCCAGGAGCTGGCGCAGGTCGTGCAGGAACACGTCCGCGCACGCATGCCGGAATGGAAGATCAGCCACCCGGGTGCGGAGAACATGACGCTGGCAGTGATGGGTTGCATCGTCAATGGGCCCGGTGAGTCGCGCCACGCCAATATCGGCATCTCGTTGCCTGGCACCGGTGAAACGCCCTCGGCGCCTGTCTTTGAGGACGGCGAAAAAACCGTCACCCTGCGCGGCGAGAACATCGCACACGAGTTCGTCGCGCTGATCGACGATTACGTGGAGCGCCGCTACCGCGCCGTTGCCTCGCAGGATTGAGCCTCGCGATGCGACTGGAGCCCCGCTTGGCGCGCTAGACTCGTCCCGTTGACCGCGTCAGGGGGCGTCATGGACGGAAAGCGCACTAGCTTCCCGCTTTACCTGCACATCACGGTGCTGTCGGTCGGGCTGGTGGTCGCCACTGGCCTGGTGTTGCGGTGGTTGGGTGACGCGATCCCGGGCCTCTGGGAATTCGCGCTGCTGTCCGCCGCAGTGGCCGTGATTGCGCTGCTGGCATCGCGCCGGCTGTCGGCTTCGCTCGGGCGCCTGGCCAGCGAGGCCGAAGCCGTGCGCCGATTCGATTTCAGTGACTATCCAGTGGTCCGCTCCCGGGTGAGCGAGATCGACCAGCTGGGCGGTGCCTTCGACCTGATGCGCGATGCGGTGCGTCGCTTTCTGCGGATCAACCAGCGGCTTGCGACCGAAACCGACCTGGAAGCCCTGCAGCCTTGGCTGCTCGACAAGCTGGTGGACATCGCGGTGGCGCGCGGCGGGGTGTTGTATCTGATCGACGCTACCGGCGACGGGTTGCGCGCGACTGCAGTGGACACCAGTGGCGGCATGGCCGAGGCCGTGCAGGAGCTGCCGACGTTGGTGCTGGAGGCGTTGCCAGAGGTGATGGCGCAGGCACGCGCGACCATGCTGCCGGCCAGCGGCCGATTGGCGGCGGAAGAGTTGCAGGCGATCGGATTGGATACTGCGCTGGCGACCTTCGCCACGCTGGCGCTGCCGTTGCGCGACCGGCGCGAACAATTGCTCGGCATGTTGCTGCTGTTCAAGGAAGGCGAGATCGACCAGGCGAGCACCCGGTTCATCGCGGCCCTGGCCGCCAGCGCCGCCACCACATTGGAAACCCAGGAGCTGCTGCGCAGCGAGAAGGCGTTGATGGAGGCAACCATCCGCATGGTCGCCGGTGCAATCGATGCGCAGAGTCCTTACACCGGCGGCCATTGCGAGCGGGTGCCGGAACTCACATTCATGCTCGCGCGCGCGGCCTGCGCGGCGCAGGAAGGGCCGTATTCGGAATATGACCTGGACCACGAGCAGTGGGAGGCGCTTCACATCGCGGCCTGGCTGCACGACTGCGGAAAGGTCACCACGCCGGAATACGTGGTGGACAAGGCGACAAAGCTCGAGACGCTGAACGACCGAATCCATGAAGTCCGCACGCGCTTCGAAGTGCTCAAGCGCGATGCCGATATCGCTTACTGGCGTGGCCTGGCCGGGGGCGGCGATGAGCACCTGCTGCGACAACAGCGTGATGCCTTGCAGGCGACGCTGGACGAGGAATTCGCGTTCGTCGCCACCTGCAACGTCGGCGGCGAGTTCCTGTCGCCGGACAAGCAGGCCCGCCTGCGCGAAATCGGCACGCGGCGCTGGCTGCGGACCCTGGATGATCGACTGGGCGTCTCCCGAGACGAGCTCGAGCGCAAGTCACTCGAGAGCGGCGCGCTGCCCGTAGAGGAAACCTTGCTGGCCGACAAGCCCGAGCATCGCTTTGAACGGCCGGCGGCGGAAACAATCCCGCCGGACAATCGCTGGGGCTTCCGGATGGAGGTGCCGGAGTTGCTCTACAACCGTGGCGAGCTGCACAACCTGTCGATCAGCCGCGGCACCCTCACCGCCGAGGAGCGATACAAGATCAACGAGCACATGGTGCAGACCATCGTGATGCTCAACGAGTTGCCGTTCCCGCGCCACCTGCGCGCGGTGCCGGAGATCGCGGGCGGTCACCACGAAAAAATGGATGGCACGGGGTATCCCAGGCAGTTGCATCGCGAGCAGCTCAGTCCGCTGGCACGGATGATGGCGATCGCCGACATCTTCGAGGCGCTGACCGCGGCCGACCGGCCCTACAAGCCGGGCAAGACACTGTCGCAAGCGTTGTCGATCATGGCCAGGATGTGCCAGGACCAGCACATCGACCACGAACTGTTCGAGCTGTTCCTGCGCAGCGGCGTGTACCGCGAATATGCAGGACGTTTCATGCCTGCAGAGCAGGTCGACGATGTCAGCATCGACGACTATCTGTAGCGGCTGGACGCGACCAGATCCGCTGCGCTTGCCGGTGCTGCTGCCCGCGATCGGTATCTCGACAATGTTCGATTGGACCGCTGCTTCGTGACGAATCCCAGGCGGGCGCCCCGGCATGGAATGCAGGCGCTGTTGCGTGTTGCGCGTGAAAACGTCCGCTTTGGCGTCGACTTCCTGCGCCTGCGCTGGCGCCGCCTGCTGCTGGTTTTTGTGGGCTTGCTGCTGCCACTGTGGGGCTTCGGTGAGTTGGCCGAGGACCTCCACGAAGGCGAGGTGTTCTATTTCGATGCGCCGTTGCTGCAGTTCGCGCATGCGCTCGCGCGCGCTGGCTGGGACACGTTCTTCGTGGGTATCTCGGCGCTGGGGTACCTGTATGGCGTGATGCCTGTCGATGTGGTCGTCCTGGTGGTGCTGGCCTTGCGTCGAAAACTACGCGAGGGCCTTTTCGCGGGTTTCGCTATCATCGGCTCCGCGCTCTTGAACCTTGGCGTGAAGCAGTTGTTCGCGCGCGAACGACCTTCGCTTTGGGAATCGATTGCGCCCGAATCAACTTTCAGCTTTCCCAGCGGCCATGCAATGGGCTCTATGACGCTGGCCTGCGTGCTGGGATTGCTGGCCTGGCACACGCGCTGGCGTTGGCCGGTGCTGGTGGTCACGTCAATCTTCGTCCTGCTGGTAGGTCTCTCGCGTATCTACCTGGGCGTACATTATCCGTCCGACATCCTGGCCGGCTGGGCGGCTGCCATGACCTGGACGGCCTCCGTCTACCTGTTGGTGTTCCCGCACGGGCGCAGGCCTTGGAAGCTGATCTGAGTTTCAGGCTCGGGTTTTTTACGTTTTGATGCAGACCCGGTTGCGGTCTTCCGCGGCCAAGTCGAGGCGCGCCCCTGCTGGCGGCACGCAACGCAGTGACGTGAGCCCCTACTCGCCGGGTATCGCGGCTTCGCTGGGCGCCAACGATGCAGCCCTGCGAGCCAGCACTGCCTCGCGATGGGCGATGTAGGCCGTGGCGCTGAAGATGATCGCGGCACCGATCGCGGTCCAGCGGTCAAGCACTTCGCCGAACCACAACCAGCCCGCAATCGTCACGATCACCAATTGCACAAAACTTATCGGCGTCAAAGCCGAGACTTCGCCGATTTTCAGCGCACGCGTCCACAGCAACTGCCCCGCTGTGCCCAGCACGCCGGACAGCGCCAGCCACAACCACGCGACGCCTTGCGGCGGATGCCAGACCCAGAGCGCGGGCAACAGCGACATCGGCACCCAGAACAGATAGGTCCACAGGACAATCGTATCGGCGCCGTCCTCGCGTGAGAGTTGCTTGATCTGGATCGCGACGACTGCGGTGATCACCGCCGCCGACACCGCCACCAGGCTGCCCATGCTGAACGCATGCGACCATGGACGCACGATCACCACGACCCCGATGAAGCCCGCCAGTACTGCCATCCAACGGCGCAGGCGGACTTTTTCGCCCAGCATCCAGACGGCGGCGATGGTGACGAAGATCGGCGAGGAGTACGCCAGCGCAATCGCCTGTGACAGCGGAAGGTTGGCAATCGACCAGAATCCCAGGTACATGCTGACCACGCCAATCAGGCAGCGCACCAGGTAGTGCGACAGCTGTCTGGTATGCAGGGTCCGGCGGAGGGCGGCCATGGGCTGTCCACTGCGGAGCGCAGGCCACAGCAGCACCGGCAGCAACGCGAGCAAGCCGAACAGGTTGCGGAAAAAGGCGATTTCGAAAACCGGCTCGGTCGCACTGGACAGGCGGATGCACACTGCCATGAGGCCAAATCCAATGGTGCTGGCCAGCATCAGCAGGGCGGCACGGAGTTGGCTGGTCACACCTCCCCCATTCCGCTGTTGGCGAAGCAGAGAAGGGCACACGAGGCGCGTTCCATCACCACGAGGCACCGATGATGCGCGGCTCAGGTTCAATCGCCACGCTAAAGCGCGCCAGCACGGACGCCTTGATGCGATGAGCCAGGTCGAGCAGCTGCGCGCCGCTGGCATTGCCATGATTGACCAGCACCAGCGCATGCGCTTCTGCAACACCGGCATCGCCTTCGCGAAACCCCTTCCAGCCGCACTGGTCGATCAGCCAGGCCGCGGAGAGCTTGCGCATGTCGGAATCTGCGCCACGGAACACCGGCATCGAAGCGTGCTCGGCCAGCAATGCCTCGGCGGCATCGGCAGTCACAATGGGATTCTTGAAAAAGCTGCCGGCATTGCCCAGCACATCCGGATCCGGCAGTTTGCGCTGGCGAATGCGGATTACCGCTTCGGCCACCTGCGAGGCGCGAGGCGTGCCGATGCCCATGGCCTGCAGTTCGGCGCCAATGCCGGCGTAGTCCAGGTTCAAGGCAGGCGTCCGCGACAACGCGAATTCCACCGAGGTCACTACGTAATGCCCTGGATCGCGCTTGAACAGGCTGTCGCGATAGGCGAATGCACAGGCATCGTTGCCAAGCCGAGCCATCGTGCCTGCGTGCCGGTCGAACGCGTCCACCGCATGGATGCAGTCGCGTACTTCCACGCCATACGCGCCGATATTCTGGATCGGTGCCGCGCCGACGGTGCCGGGAATCAGCGCCAGGTTTTCCAGGCCGCACAGGCCGCGGCCCAGCGTCCACAGCACCAGATCGTGCCAGCCCACCCCGGCATCGGCGCGCACGATCGCGGATTCGCCATCGTCCTGGAGGATTTCAATTCGTTGCGCGGTCAATGCCAGAACGGCGCCTGGCGGATCTCCAGCGAACAACAGGTTGCTGCCTCCGCCCAGCACCAGCACGGGCCCGTCCCGCAGCATCGCGTAACCGAACAATTCGGGCAGGGCGGCGCTGTCGGTGACTTCGACCAGCATGGGCGCCGTGGCCGCGATGCCGAAGGTGTTGCGCGCATCCAGCCGCGCATCCTCATGGATGCGATAGGCCGCGGTCGACGCGCTTTTCGACGTGCCTGTCATTCCGGTGGCAAGTTGCCTCGGCTTGGGGCTTCCTTGCGCCGGCGCAACGCATCCACGCATTCGCCGATCAGCGCCGGGCCGCGGTAGACCAGTCCGGTGTAGGTCTGCACCAGGGTCGCGCCGGCGGCCTGCTTGGTTGCGGCATCGGCGCCATGCAGGATGCCGCCCACGCCGATCAGCGGAATGTGTTCCGGCAAGCGTGTGCGCAACATGCGGAGCACCGCGGTGGACCGGGCCATCAGCGGTGCGCCGGACAGCCCGCCGACTTCATCGGCATGTCGCGCGCCTTCCACGCCGTCACGCGAAATGGTGGTATTGCCGGCAATCACCCCATCCACACCGAGGTCGCCGAGCACGCGGCCGGCCGCCTCGATGTCGTTGTCAGTCAGGTCGGGCGCGATCTTGACCAGCATCGGCACGCGCTTGCCATGTTGCGAGCCCAGCCGCTCCTGCGCGTCGCGCAGGGTGCCGACCAGCCGGCGCAACGCCTGCTCTTCCTGCAACTCGCGCAGGCCCGCCGTGTTGGGCGAGGAGATGTTGATGGTGATGTAGTCGGCCAGCGGATACACACGTTCCAGGCAATGCAGGTAATCGCTGGCGGCATCCTCGTTGGCGGTGTCCTTGTTCTTGCCGATGTTGATGCCCAGCAGCGCACGCGTGCGCTTGGCACGTTCGACATTGCGCGCCAGCGCGTCCACGCCCAGGTTGTTGAAGCCCAGTCGATTGATGACCGCCTGCTGTTGCGGCAGGCGGAACATGCGCGGCTTCGGGTTGCCTGGCTGCGGTCGCGGGGTGGTGGTGCCGATCTCAATGAAGCCGAACCCCAGCGCCATCAGCGCATCGATGTGCGCGCCGTTCTTGTCCATGCCGGCCGCCAATCCAACCGGATTGGCGAAGGTAAGGCCAAACGCTTTGGTCGGCAACGGCTTCGGGGAGGTGGCCAGCAGCGGGTTCACACCACTTCGATAAGCCGCTTCCATCGACGCAAGGCCGAATGCGTGCGCGCGCTCGGCATCGAGTGCGAACAGGAACGGGCGTGCCAGCGAATACAACGGATCAGTTCCCCGACATGGCGGTCAGCCATGCCAGCCCGCCGAAGAACATGAAGATGGCGATGACCACAAGGACCGCCATGACAATGGCCGCATAGCCGAGCACCAGCCCTGCAACAGCCATGCCATCACCTTCCAGACGATCCGGAGCGCGCCGTATCTCGCCGCGCGCCAAGTGCCCAGTGACCACGGCGACAATGCTGCCCAGGAACGGCAGCAGGGTCCAGCCGAGGATCCCGGACACCAGGCTGATGATGGCCAACGCGCTGGTCGTGCGTGTCATTGCATTCATGGGAGTTGTCCTCAGAGGTCGAACTTGATGCCCTGCGCCAGCGGCATGGAGTCGGAGTAGTTGATGGTGTTGGTCTGCCTGCGCATGTAGGCCTTCCAGGCATCCGAACCCGATTCGCGGCCGCCGCCGGTTTCTTTTTCGCCACCGAACGCGCCGCCGATCTCCGCGCCGCTGGTGCCGATGTTGACATTGGCAATCCCGCAGTCGGAACCCGACGCTGCAAGGAATGCTTCGGCACGCTTGAGGTTGGTGGTGAAGATCGACGAGGACAGTCCCTGCGGCACCGCGTTCTGCATGGCGATGGCATCGTCCAGGTCGCGATATTTCATGAGGTACAGGATCGGCGCGAAGGTCTCGTGCTGGACGATGGCCGCATCGTTGGTCAAGCCGGTGACAATCGCGGGCAACACGAAGTTGCCTTTGCCTTCAATGGCTTCGCCGCCGGTTTCCACGGTGCCGCCGGCGGCTTTGGCCTTGGCAATCGAATCAAGGTAGGCATCGACGCCGTCACGGCTGTTGAGCGGGCCCATCAGGTTGGTCGGATCGGTCGGGTCGCCGATCTTCTTTTCGACCTGCTTGTAGGCGGTGACCAGTTTCGCAAGCACGTCGTCGTACACCGATTCGTGCACGATCAAACGGCGCGTGGTGGTGCAGCGCTGGCCGGCGGTTCCGACCGCGCCGAAGACAATCGCCGGGATGGCCAGCTTCATGTCCGCGGTTTCATCGACAATGATCGCGTTGTTGCCGCCCAGTTCCAGCAGGCTGCGGCCCATGCGGCGCGCGCAGCGCTCGCCGACCATTCGGCCGACCTTGGTGCTGCCGGTGAAGCTGATCAACGCGATGCGCTTGTCGTCGACGAAGCCCGAGGCCAGGTCAGTGCCGGCATCGTTGAACAGATAGAACAGGTCAGGAAAGCCGCCCTTGCGCAGCGCGTCGTTGCAGATCTTCATCGAGGCAATCGCGGACAACGGCGTCTTCGGCGACGGCTTCCAGATGCAGATATTGCCGCAGACCGCCGCGACGAAACTGTTCCAGGCCCAGACAGCCACCGGGAAGTTGAACGCGCTGATGATGCCGACCAGGCCGATCGGGTGCCACTGCTCGTACATGCGGTGGCCCGGCCGTTCGCTGTGCATGGTCAGGCCGTACAGCTGGCGCGACAGGCCCACCGAAAACTCGCCGATGTCGATCATTTCCTGTACTTCACCGTCGCCTTCCGGCTTGGACTTGCCCATCTCCAGCGCGACCAGCGAACCCAGCGCGTCCTTGTGCGTGCGCAGCGCGTCCGCGCACAGCCGGATCGCCTCGCCGCGGCGTGGCGCGGGCGTGGTGCGCCAGACCTTGGCCACGGCCTGCGCACGCTGGACGATGATGTCGTAATCCGCCTGCGACGAGGCATGCACGCGGCCCAGCACCTCGCCAGTGGTCGGATTGACCGGCTCGATCACGCCGGCATCGGTGGTCTTGGACCATTCGCCATTGCCGAGATAGGTGCCGGATTCCTCGGCCTTGAGGCCAAGCGCGGTGAGGACGGGGTGGGACATGGGGGAACTCCAGAATACGAAAGACAGGGGAACGATTGAGCTTGGTGATGATTTTGGTGACCCCGGCGCGATTCGAACGCACGACCTGTCCCTTAGGAGGGGACCGCTCTATCCAGCTGAGCTACGGGGCCTGAAAACAGGTTGAAAGCGCGACGATTTTCGCAGAGAACCGACGCTACGGCCATCGAAAAGGCATTCCCCCATGGTCTCACGGGGGATTGCGGCCTGTGGTTCAGGCGCTTCCGGTCTCGCCCGTTGCGACATTGGCCCGTTACAGTGACTGTCTCGCCCATCCGGTTCCAGCATGGCCAAGCTCACCTCCAATTCGGCAGCTTCCAAGCGCCGCACCGCGTACGTCTGCAGCGAATGCGGTGCTGACCACGCCAAGTGGCAGGGCCAGTGCGAGGCCTGCGGGGCGTGGAATTCACTGGCCGAGTTCGCCCTGGAAAGTGCCGTGCAGTCCAAGTCGCCGGCATCACGGCGCAGCGGCTGGGCCGGCAAGATCGATGCGCCAACTGTCACCGCGCTGGCCGATGTCCGCCATGGCGAGCAGGCACGGGTGAGTACCGGCATCGGCGAGTTCGACCGTGTGCTCGGTGGCGGCCTGGCCGAGGGCGCGGTGGTACTGGTTGGTGGCGACCCCGGCATCGGCAAGTCGACCTTGCTGCTGCAGGCGCTGGCACTGATGGCGCCAACCATGCCTGGCCTGTACGTCACCGGTGAGGAATCACTGGCGCAGGTCGCGGGGCGCGCCGTACGTTTGGGCTTGCCACTGGATGGCCTGCAGGGGCTGGCTGAGACCTGCGTCGAACGTATCCTTGAACACGCCGTCGCCGCGCGGCCGAAACTGATTATTGCCGACTCGATCCAGACGCTCTGGACTGAATCGTTGACCGCGGCGCCGGGTTCGGTCAGCCAGGTCCGCGAATCCGCGGCTCGGCTGGTGCGCTACGCCAAGGAAACCGGGACCGCAGTTTTCCTGGTTGGCCATGTCACCAAGGAAGGCGGCATTGCCGGCCCCCGTGTGCTCGAGCACATGGTCGATGCGGTGCTCTATTTCGAAGGCGATTCCGGCTCTCGCTTCCGCGTGTTGCGCGCGTTCAAGAACCGCTTTGGCGCAGTCAACGAGCTGGGCGTGTTCGCGATGGGCGACAAGGGCCTGCGCGAGGTGCCTAACCCCTCCGCAATTTTCCTGTCCGGTGCCAGCTCGGGCCAGCCTGGCAGTTGCGTGATGGTGACTCGTGAAGGCACGCGCCCGCTGCTGGTGGAAGTGCAGGCGCTGGTGGATGCCTCGCCGCTGTCGAATCCGCGCCGGGTCGCGGTAGGCCTGGAAGGCAACCGGTTGGCGATGCTGCTGGCGGTGCTGCATCGCCATGGCGGGATCATGGTCGGTGACCAGGATGTGTTCGTTAACGTGGTTGGCGGCATTCGCGTGCAGGAAACCGCTGCCGACCTGCCGGTGTTGTTGGCGGTGTTGTCATCGCTGCGCGACAGGCCGCTTGCGGAAAAAACGATTGCCTTTGGCGAAGTGGGCCTGTCCGGCGAAATCCGTCCGGTTCCCAACGGCGAGGACCGCCTGCGCGAAGCGGCAACGCATGGGTTCAAGCGGGCGATCGTGTCGAAGGCGAATGCGCCGAAGGTGCCGCCGAAGGGCATCGAGGTGATCGCGGTGGAACGCTTGTCGGAAGCGCTGGAACAGGCATGATTGGACAAGCACGTTGGCCACGCCTGTTCACGGGCCTGGAACAATCAGTCCACGCGATGCAAGACCAGCTCCAGAACGAACTTGCTGCCGAAGAACGCCAGGATCAGTAACGCCATCGCCGCCAGCGTCCAGCGCACTGCAACGGCACCGCGCCAGCCGAGCCGCCAGCGGCCCAGCAGCAAGGCCCCGAACGCCAGCCACGACATCACGCTGAGCACGGTCTTGTGGACCAGGTGCTGGGCCAGCAGGTTGTCGACGAACAACACGCCGGTCAGCAGGGCGCCGCCAAGCAGGACGAATCCGACCGCGATCGTGCGGAACAGCAGCATCTCAAGCTCGGTCAGCGGCGGCAGCGCGCGAAGCCAGCGGTGGAACTCGCGACGGCGCAGGGCCCGTTCCTGGAGCCACAGGAAAACGGCCAACACCGCAGCCACGGCCAGTGTTGCGTAGGCCAGCAGCGCGAGCCAGGCGTGCAGCAGCAAGCGCCAGTCCAGCGGCTCGGGTTGGGTGGCATGGCCATAGCGTGCGTAAACCAGGAGGGCGAGGCCGGACAGCGGGAAAACCACCACGCCCAGAGCAGGCATGCGGCCCGAAGCACCGACGATGGCGGTCACCGTGCTCATGCCGAGTCCGACCAGTGACAGTGCGGCGAAGAAATGCAGGTCGGTAACACCACTGGCCTGCCACGCCAGGTAATGGGTAAGTCCGTGCAGCAGCAGTGCCAGGTTGGCCGGCACCAGCCAGCCGCGTGGGCTGGTCGTCCCATCGCGCTGGGCAGCGATCATCAGCCAGCCGGTGGCGAACAGGTACGACACGACGGCGATGAGAACGATTGTCATCGCGGCAGTGTCGCATAAAGCCTGCGCGCGAGCGTGGAAGGGGCGCAGGCTATACTTCGCGACCCGAAACGCACGCAGCGCAGGCCGTCCGCATCATGTTCGAATCCCTGACCCAACGACTGTCCGGCACCGTTGAGCGCCTGCGTGGCCGCGGCCGCCTGACCGACTCCAACATCAGCGAGGCGGTACGCGAGGTTCGCATCGCCCTGCTGGAAGCGGACGTGGCATTGCCGGTGGTGCAGGCACTGATCCAGCGCATCAAGGTGCGTGCGGTCGGCCAGGAAGTCATGCGCTCGCTGACGCCTGGACAGGTGCTGGTGCGGATCGTGCGCGACGAGCTGACTGCGGTGATGGGCTCGCAAGCATCCGAGTTGACTCTCAACGTGCCGGCCCCTGCGGTCATCCTGATGGCCGGCCTGCAGGGTGCGGGCAAGACGACGACGGTCGCCAAACTGGCCAAGCACCTGAAGGACAAGCGCAAGAAGAAGGTGATGGTGGTCAGTGCCGACGTTTATCGTCCGGCTGCGATCGAGCAGCTGCAGGCGTTGGCCGGCCAGGTCGATGCGATATTCTTCCCGACTGACAACTCGCAAAAGCCCGAAGCGATCGTCAGGGCGGCGATCGATGCCGCCCGCAAGTCGTTCGTCGACGTGCTGATCGTCGATACCGCCGGCCGCACCAGTATTGACGACGCGATGATGGCCGAGATCAAGGCCCTGCATGCTGCGGTCAATCCGGTCGAAACTCTGTTCGTGGTTGATTCGATGACCGGTCAGGACGCCGCGGTCACCGCCAAGCACTTCGGTGAGGCACTGCCGCTGACCGGCGTGGTGTTGACCAAGACCGACGGCGATGCCCGTGGCGGCGCGGCACTGAGCGTGCGCTACATCACCGGTAAACCGATCAAGTTCATCGGCACCAGCGAAAAGCCCGACGGCCTGGACATATTCCACCCGGATCGCGTCGCCAGCCGCATCCTCGACATGGGTGATGTGCTGTCGCTGGTCGAGCAGGTTGAGCAGGGCGTCGACCAGGACAAGGCCAGGAAGCTTGCCGAGAAGGTCGCCAAGGGCAAGAAGTTCGACCTCAACGACATGCGCGACCAGCTCGAGCAGATGCAGAACATGGGCGGCCTGTCCGGGCTGATGGACAAGCTGCCCGGCGTGGGCGCCTTGCCCGAGCACGTCAAGCAGCAGGTTACCGGCAAGGAAGTGCCGCGGATGATCGCGATCATCAATTCGATGACCAAGAAGGAACGTCGCAATCCGGAACTGCTCAAGGGCTCCCGGCGCGCACGCGTCGCGCGCGGCAGTGGGCTGACCCCTGCCGACGTCAACAAGGTGCTCAAGCAGTACCAGCAAATGGAAAAGATGATGGGCAAGCTGGGCCGCGGCGGCATGAAGGGCATGATGCGCGGGTTGAGCGGCATGATGGGCGGGCGTGGCGGCATGCCGCCGATGCGCTGAAACCTGCTGCGCTCGCCGTTGCGGGCGCATGCGGTGCTCTCCGGCCCGCGCCTTGGCGCGGGCGCCACTCGCGGCCCTCATTGGCACTTGAGCCAACTCCGGGTGCTGCGCTCCGCGCGCACCCACAGCGCCATCGCTCTTGACGGTTTAAGCCCAGGCAGGGCATTCCCGGTAGTTTGCCGGGGCGATGAATCCCGCTATACTTGTCGGCTTACCCGGCCACTCCGGCCGCTGGGCAACACCGAGAAAACGCAATGGTCAAGATTCGCCTTACCCGTGGCGGCGCCAAGAAGCGCCCCTTCTACCACGTCATCGTCACCGACAGCCGCAGCGCCCGTGATGGCCGCAACATCGAGCGCGTGGGTTTCTACAACCCGGTCGCAGCTGGCGCAGAGAAGCGCGTCGAGCTCAATGTCGAGCGCATCCAGCACTGGATGGACAACGGCGCGCAGCTGACCGACAAGGTCGCTGATCTTTACAAGCAGGCCGTCAAGGCCGCCGCCTGATCCATCGCGGGCGACGCCGTAGCGGCAGCGCCCGCGACGGTTACATGCTGGCGACAACGCCGCCAGACAGGAATATGTGATGACTGATGTACCGGACAGCGACCAACGGATGATCACCGTGGGCCGGCTGCACGGTGCATTCGGCGTGCGCGGCGACTTGAAGCTGGAAAGCTTCACCGACCCGGCCCACGCCATCGGCCGTTACCAGCCGTGGATGTTGCGCGATGCGCGCGGCACCACGCGTGCGTGCGAGGGCGTGCAAGTGCGCGTTGGCGGCAAGGGCCTGATCGCAACCATTGCCGGCATCGAGGAACGCGACGCTGCCGATGCCTTGCATGGCACTGACGTACTGGTGCCGCGATCGACATTGCCGCCACCAGCGCCTGGTGAATACTATTGGGTCGACCTCGAAGGCCTGCGCGTGGTGAATGTCGAAGGCGTCGCCTTCGGCACCGTCTCGCACCTGTTCTCCACCGGCGCGAACGACGTACTGGTAGTGCAGGGCGAGCGTGACAGGATGATCCCGTTCCTGACCCCGGATTACGTGACATCGGTGGATTTCGATGCCGGCCTGGTCACGGTCGACTGGGATGCGGATTTCTAGTTCAACTTGCCTGACCCAGCCCGGAAGCCATCGATGCGTTTCGACATCATCAGCCTGTTTCCCGAATTCGTCGCCCAGGTCGCCGCGCATGGCGTGGTTGGGCGTGCCGGTGAGCGTGGCCTGCTGTCACTCCATGGCTGGAACCCGCGCGACCACGCCGAAGGGCGCTATCGGCGTGTGGATGACCGTCCATTTGGTGGCGGTCCTGGCATGGTGATGCTGGTCGATCCGTTGCGGGCGGCGATCCAGGCCGCAAGCGATGCTGATCCCGCCCCCGCACATGTCATTTACCTTAGCCCGCAAGGCGCGCGCTTGACCCAGGCGAAGGTTCGCGAGCTTGCTGCCATGCCGCGCCTGGTGCTGGTGTGCGGTCGATATGAAGGCGTGGACGAGCGATTGATCCAGGCCGAGGTCAACGAGGAATTGTCGATCGGCGATTACGTGTTGTCTGGCGGCGAACTGGCGGCGGCGGTGTTGATCGATGCGGTCGCCCGGCTGCAGGACGGCGCCCTGAACGATGCGGAATCCGCGCTGCAGGACAGTTTTGAAGGTGATGGCCTGCTGGATTGCCCGCATTACACCCGGCCGGTCGAGCACGCGTTGGGCACGGTCCCTGACGTGCTGCTGTCGGGCAATCACGCAGAGATCGCTCGCTGGCGGCGGAAGCAGTCGCTTGCCCGCACGTGGTTGCGGCGCCCGGACCTGTTGGACGAGGCCAGGCTGTCGAAGTCGGATCTCACCTTGCTGGCCGAGTTCCGAAACCATTTCGTGGTGGCACTGGAAGACGCCGGCGAAGACGCCTGAGCCTCATTCCCTGTGCAGTTGCCTCGCCACTCAGGGTTAATTCCCGCTATAATGCCCGGCTTAGCTGCATCTTGATCTATCCGCTCGACGCTTCATCCATGCCATGACGCGGGTCCACGTGCACTCGCGCATACAACTACTCCAACAGGCGCGTGCAACAGCACGCAAGAAAGGTGCTCCATGAACAAGCCATCGATCCACACCCTGGTCCAGGAATTCGAGACCGCGCAGGTAACGCGTGAGATGCCCGTCTTTGGCCCGGGTGACACTGTCGTCGTCAACGTCAAGGTCAAGGAAGGCAATCGCGAACGCCTCCAGGCCTATGAAGGCGTCGTGATCGGCAAGAAGAACGCAGGCTTGAACTCCGCGTTCACCGTGCGCAAGATTTCGCATGGTTTCGGCGTGGAGCGCGTGTTCCAGACTCACAGCGCCGTGATCGATTCGGTCACGGTCAAGCGCCGCGGTGACGTCCGCGCCGCCAAGCTTTATTACCTGCGTGGCCTGGAAGGCAAGAAGGCGCGCATCAAGGAAGACCTGGCCGGTAATGCCAAGGCCAAGGCCGCCGCCATTGCAGCTGCAGCCGCCGAAGCAGCAGCTGCTGCTGCCGAGTAAGCGCAACGCAGGCTCCACGCACAGCGGCCACCTTCGGGTGGCCGTTTGCGTTCCTGGCAGGATCCAACCATGCAAGCAGATAGTTCGGTACCAGGCGTGCGCCTTGATCTTTGGCTGTGGGCGGCACGGTTCTTCAAGACGCGTGCGCTCGCCAAGAACGCCATTGAAACCGGCAAGGTCGATGTCGGCGGGCAACGCGCGAAGCCCTCGAGGGGCGTTCGTATTGGCGATGCCTTGGTCATTGCGCGCGGCCAGGAACGCTTCGAAGTCGAAGTGATTGCGCTAAGCGATACGCGTGGACCGGCCAGCATCGCGCAAGGGCTTTTTCGCGAGTCCGATGCATCGCGACTCGCGCGTGAACATTCGCGCGCCTTGCGAGCGGCGGAGCGCGCCGGCTTCCAGGCACCAGAAACGAAGCCCGACAAACGGGCAAGGCGTTTGATCCGCGCACTGGGCGACTTCGATGCCATTTGACTCCGGAACGTGCGGGTGGAACGACTGGACCAAAAATCGAGATCCCAAGTCGGTCGCTCAGCGACGGCCGTCCATCATGCCGGCACCGACTTTCAGCAGGTCGCCCAGGCCCAACTGGCCATCGCCATCCTGGTCCAGCACCGCACCCAGCAAGCCGCCGCCCAGGCCGCCCTGCTGCTGCACCTGCCGACGTTCCTGGCCGAGGATGTCGCCCAACGCCTGCGCTGAGCCTTGTTGCGGTCCACTTCCGAACATGCGCTTGGCCAGGTAAGACATCACGATCGGCGCCAGGATCTTCATCAGCATCTGCGCCTTGTCTCCTCCCAGGCCGGTGGCCTGGCCCAAGCCGGTCTGGGCGGCCTGCTGGCGGCCGCCAAAGATGTGGCCGAGCTGGCCCAGGCCATCGGTCTGGCGCGTTTGCCCGCCACCGAGGACGGCGCCCAGGATATCGGCGATGCCGCCACCGGGTGCATGGTCGCGTCCCAGCGCGCCGAACAGCGCGTCAGCACCTTGCGGCTGGCTGGTGTTGCGCCCCATTGCTCCCAGGATCATCGGTAGTGCCGCGGCGACTGCGCCGGCGGTCTGTGCCTGGCCGGTTCCCAACTGGCGGCTGATCTGTTGCAAAGCCGGGCCCGAAAGCTGGCTGAAGATGTCGTCGGTGATGCTGGTATTCATGGGTGGCTGTCCTTGAAATCGGGGGCGTTCTGATCGGATCCTACGCCGGTCACTTGAACGCCCTTGTCACAGTCACGCCAGCCACCCAGTGGCGACCCGGTGCGGGTTCGAAATAACGGCCTCCAGCCGCATTCACGATGACCGAGCCGACTACATCGCGGTCGGCCAGGTTGTCGAGGCGGGCGAACGCACGCCATTCCACGCCAGCAAAGGTGGCGCGGTGCTCCGCCGCCAGGTCGAAGCTGGCGTAGGCGGGTGCGGACGCGCTATTGGCGTCATCGGCAAACACGCGGTCGACGAAGCGCCCCTGCAGCAGGACATCGGTACCCGGCGACGCGATCCAGCGAAGTTCCGCCCATGCGTTGCGCCGGGCGATTCCGGCGATGCGCCTGCCCGTCGCGATGCCGATGTCCGACGTGCAACCGGACGATTCGCAGGCGGAGCTGCGGTCGATGCGGCCATCCAGCAACGTGTAGTGCGCATTCAACCGCCATTGCGACGCCAGCGGTACCGATGCGGACAGCTCCACGCCGCGGCGGACCGTGCTACCGATATTGGCGTACACACTGCGCCCGTCCTCATTGCTGGCCACGCCCAGTTCGTCGCGGGTGCGGACGTGGAATGCGGCGGCCGCGGCTTCAATGCCGGCACGCCGCAGGCGCAAGCCGACTTCCCGATGGCGGCTGCGTGCCGGCTGCAGGCGATCGTTCAGGCCGCCGTTGCCATCGGCGCGATACGCCAGTTCGGCAAAAGTCGGCGTCTCGAAGCCGGACCCGCCGTTGGCATAAACGCTCAACCACGGCGTGGCGCGATACAGGACGCCGATCACGGGGGAGGTGCTGGCGTACGCCAGCGTGCCGCTGTCGTCCGGATTGCCTGGTGTGACGAAGCGGTCGCGAGAGGCGAATTCAACCTGGCCGTGGCGGACGCCAGCGTGGATACGCCAGCGTGGCGATGGCGTCCATTCCGACTGCAGGTATGCATCGCGGGAATACACGCGGTTGTCTTCGTCACGACGAAGTGTGCCGAACACGCCGAGGCGATTGCCGACGAAGTTTTCGAAGCCGCGCCGCCGCTCGTTGGCCACTTCCCAGTCCACCCCTGCCGTCACGTTCATCGGCTTATTGCCAAGGTGGCCCGTCCAGCGTACGCGCGCATCCAGCCCGCCATACGCGCGAACCAGCTCGATCGCGCCGCCGCTGTGACGGGGCGACGCGCGTTGTACCGCCACCGGTACCGACAACATCTGGGAGGTCTCGCGTCGACCGTTCCAGGCGGTCATGACCAGCGCGTGCTGCTCGCCAAGCGCGTGCTCCAGGAGCAGCCCAACCTGGTCCTGGCGGACGGTCTTGCGCGTATCGAACGCCAATGCTCCCCTGCTTGCGGCGCGTCGATCTGTAGCGAGCTGCGCGGTGGTGAGTCCCTGCGGATCATCGGCGGTCAGGTCGAAGTGGTTCAACAGCGCGGTGAATCGGGTAGCGCCGCCCAGCTTGCCGCGCAGCAGGGCTTGCCCACTGCGCCGCTGCGATGCAGCGTGAGCGCGATAGCCGTCGTCATCTATCTGCACAAGATCGACGAGTGCATCGCCATCATCCCGCCACGGTGCTTGCAGCGATACCGACGTGCGTTGAAGCGCGTCCTCGCCCAGGAGCAATCCCACACTTGCGGTGGGAACCTCCCGCGCCGTGCCGGTGGTCAGCGACACCACGCCGCCGGCGGCATTGCCATACAGGACCGAGAACGGACCACGCAGCACTTCAATGCTTCCGGCCGATTCAAGCGGAAAATGCGAGAGCTGGCCTTGGCCGTCGGGCATGGTTGCCGGGATACCGTCGGTGTACAGGCGCACGCCGCGCACGCCGAAGGCCGCGCGCGCGCCGAATCCACGGATCGACAGTTGCAGGTCCTGCGCCTGGTTCTGGCGATCGCGCGCCATCACTCCAGGCACCCGTTGCAGTGCTTCGCCAACATTCAGCCGGGGCTGCGCGCGGCGGATCGCGTCGGCGTCAATGGCATCGATGCCAGTCGGGACCAGCAGCGGGTCATCCGCGGATCGCGTCGCCGTGACGACCACAGGGTCGAGCACTGCGACGCGGGGCGCCACTGGCGGTGGTGCAGTCTGTGCGATTGCGGCCAGTGGCACGCCAAGCGCAAGCCCGAACCAGCCCTTGCCCGGCCCGCTCATTGCAGCGCCTTGAGCCGGTACAGCGCTTCCAGCGCCTGCTTCGGTGTCAGCTCATCCGGATCGAGTGCGGCGAGGGCATTGAGCGCAGCGGAGCTAAGCGAGAACAAGCCGATCTGCTGCGGTGAATCCATCGCCTGCGCGGTCATCGGTGTGGAAGGGGCATCGCGGTCATGACGCTCCAGTTGGGCCAGGCGGGCTCGCGCTTGCGTTACGACAACCTGCGGCAAGCCAGCGAGCGCGGCAACTTGCAGGCCAAAGCTGCGGTCGGCGGGGCCGTCCTTGACCGCGTGCATGAATACCAGCGTTTCATTGCCCGCACCATCGCGGTGCTCGACCGCATCCAGGTGCACGTTGGCGATCCCGCTGTGCGGCTCGGCGAGCGCGGTGAGTTCGAAGTAGTGAGTGGCGAACAAGGTATGGCTGCGATTGACCGCAGCCAGGTGGCGCGCGCAAGCGTCGGCCAAGGCAAGGCCGTCATATGTCGACGTGCCGCGGCCGATCTCGTCCATCAGCACCAGCGACTGCTCGGTGGCGTGATGCAGGATGTAGCTGGTCTCGCTCATCTCGACCATGAAGGTCGATTGCCCGCGGGCCAGGTCGTCGCCGGCACCGATCCGCGTGAGAATGCGGTCGATCGGGCCGATCACTGCGCGTGCGGCCGGCACGAAGCTGCCGATATGCGCCAGCAGCACGATCAGCGCGTTCTGGCGCATGTAGGTGCTCTTGCCGCCCATGTTGGGGCCGGTCACCACGTACATGCGCGTGCTGGCATCGAACAGCAGGTCGTTCGGCTCGAACGGCGCATCGCGCAGCGCTTCGACGACCGGGTGGCGCCCGCGTTCGATAAGGATGCCGGGTTCATCCACGAGCCTGGGTGCGGTCCAGTCCAGCGCCTGCGCGCGTTCGCCGAAGCCGGCCAGCACATCGAGTTCGCTCAGTGCCGATGCGCAGCGTCGCAGGGGTTCCAGCGATTCGTTCAGCGCATCCAGCAGGCCTTCGTACAGCAGCTTCTCGCGCGTCAGTGCGCGCTCGCGCGCCGACAGCACCTTGTCCTCGAAGCCCTTCAGTTCCTCGGT
Source organism: Lysobacterales bacterium (assembly GCA_038323895.1). GTDB lineage: Bacteria > Pseudomonadota > Gammaproteobacteria > Xanthomonadales > Xanthomonadaceae > Thermomonas. The sequence goes on from JBBQHK010000020.1 coordinate 38,701, forward strand.
GATGTAACGCTCGGCGCCGGTCAGGGTCTGCCGCCGCGTGTAGTGCACGGGAGCACGCACGGATTGCCCCTTGCTGATCTCCAGGAAGTAGCCGTGCACCCGGTTGTAGCCGACCTTGAGCGTGGCGATGCCGGTGGCCGCGCGTTCGCGTGCTTCCAGGTCGATCAGGAACTGATCGGCATTGCTCGACAGGTTGCGAAGTTCGTCGAGCTCGGCGTCGTAACCTTCGGCGAAGATGCCGCCGTCGCGGGCCATGGCCGGCGGCTGTTCAACGACAGCGGTGCGCAGCAGATGCGCGTCGGCGGCGTGTTCGCCGAGTTCGTCGGCAAGCGCCTGCAGGCGAGGGGAATCCAGCGGGGCCAAAATCCCGCGCAGGGCAGGCAGCATGGCCAGCCCATCGCGCAGCGTCGACAGGTCGCGCGGGCGTGCGCTGTGCAATGCGATCCGCGACAGGATGCGCTCCAGGTCGCCGAGGGCGCGGAATTCGCCACGTAACGCATCGTCGGCGCGTGCATCGATCAGCGTACTGACCGCATGGTGGCGTTCGCCGAGGATGCGGCGATCACGCAATGGCCGGTGCAGCCAGCGCCGCAACAGCCGTCCGCCCATCGGGGTGACGGTGGAGTCGAGCACGCCCAGCAGGGTCGCCTTCATGTCGCCATCGACACGGGTATCGAGTTCGAGGTGGCGGCGAGTGGCCGCGTTCATCGCGATGGCTTCGTCGGACTGTTCCAGCGCGATCGCTCGCAGGTGCGGCAGGCGCTGCTTTTGAGTTTCCTCGATGTAGCCAAGCAGTGCGGAGGCGGCGGCGATGGCCCGTGGCCTGTCGTCGATGCCGAATGCAGTCAGGTCATGCACCGCGAAGAATTGCAGCAACTGGCGGCGGCCGCTATCGGCATCGAACAGCCAAGGTGCGCGCCGGCGCAGGCCGCGCGCTTCCAACACGGAAGGCGACCACCCATCCTCATCGGCAATGAGCACCTCGGCCGGTTGCAGGCGTGCGAGTTCGGCATCCAATGCATCGTCCCCATCGACCTCGTTGGCTCGCAGGCGCCCACTGGCAAGGTCGGCCCACGCCAGGCCATAGCCATTCCTGGTCCGACTGATCGCCAGCAGCAAGGTGTCGCGGCGCTCGTCCAGCAACGCTTCGTCGGTCACCGTGCCGGGGGTGACGATGCGCACCACCTTGCGTTCGACCAGTCCCTTGCTGGTGGCCGAGTCGCCGATCTGTTCGCAGATTGCGACTGATTCGCCCAGCGCGACGAGTCGGGCCAGATACCCTTCGGCGGCATGGTGCGGCACACCCGCCATCGGGATCGGCTGGCCAGCCGAACTGCCGCGTTGGGTCAGGGTGATGTCCAGCAGGCGCGCGGCCTTGCGCGCATCGTCATGGAACAACTCGTAGAAGTCGCCCATGCGGAAGAACAGCAGCACGTCCGGGTGTTCCGCCTTGGCGGTGAAGAACTGGCGCATCAGCGGCGTGTGCTGCTCGTTGGACATCCGGACCGGGACATTGCAGGGTCGTCTAGTGTGCCCGATCCTGCCACGGGAGCCTGTCCGCGCAAGAGCATACGCAGGCGTGCGGTTGTGTGTTAGCGTTTAGTTAACGCGGTCGAACAAGCCGCGCTCGCGAGGCCAACCCCACGTGGCTCGCGCCCATGCAAACAAGGGTCCCGCGCAGGCGGTGGCCCTCATCATTCTGGCGTTCCTTTCGAGGGGAAAAACATGCAACGCAAGCAACTGCAACCCAAGCCGCTCGCTGTCGCCCTGGTGGCCGCGATCATGTCGATGAGTGCCATACCGGTACTTGCCCAGGATGGCGGCGGGCAAGACACGAAAGACGAAGCCAAGACGCTCGACACCATCGTGGTCACCGCGCAGAAGCGCGAAGAGCTGTTGCAGGACGTGCCGATCGTGGTGACGGCGCTGTCGCAGGAAGCGCTGCAGGACGCCGGCGTGCGCGACGTCAAGGACCTGCAGATGCTGGTACCCGGATTGACCGTGACCAGCACCCAGAGCGAAGCCAGCACGACCGCGCGCATCCGCGGCGTTGGCACGGTGGGCGACAACATCGGCCTGGAGTCCTCGGTCGGCGTGGTGATTGACGGAGTCTATCGCCCGCGCAACAGCGTGGGCTTTGGCGACCTCGGCGAGCTGGAACGCATCGAAGTACTGAAAGGACCCCAGGGCACGCTGTTCGGCAAGAACACTTCGGCCGGCGTGATCAATGTGGTCACCAAGCGCCCGGACTTCGTCCGCAGCGGAGATATCGAGGTCACGGCCGGTACGCCCGGTGCGCTGGGGTGGTCCGCGTCGTTCAACACGCCAATCGGCGAGAGGAACGCATTCCGCATCTTCGCCACCCAGCGGTCACGCGACGGCTTCATGGACGTACAGACCGGCGCTGGCCCGCGCACCAGGCGTGAGGACTACGACCAGGAATACAACTCTGTACGTGCCCAGTGGCGGATGGAATTCAGCGATACCCTCGACATCAACTTCATCGCCGATGCCACCAAGCGCGATGAGAACTGCTGCACCGCGGTGACCACGGTGCGCGGCCTGACGGCCGACATCATCAACCGGCTCTCGATAGATGAAGGCGTGGCGTTGGTGGCCGATCCGGAAGCACGCCGGGCCTACAGCAATCGTGGTACCGAGCAGAGGATCCGGGACAAGGGCCTGAGCGCTGAAGTCAACTGGACGTCGCCCTGGTTTGGGGGGGCCACCCTGACCTCCATCACCGCGGCGCGCGACTGGAAGACCGTGAACGGGTTGGATTTTGATTATTCCACCGCCGACATCCTGTATCGCCCTGCGATTGGCGACGAGTCGTTCTCCGGCTTCAAGCAGTTCAGCCAGGAATTCCGCTTTACCGGGGCGACCGAACGCGTGGACTGGATGGTTGGCCTGTTCTACTCGAACGAAGACATCGAGCGCAACGAGTCATACCGGATCGGCCGTGATTACGGCGCGTACCTGTCATCGGCCATTCTCACCAGTATCAATCCGGCGTTCCGCAATGCGCCATCCTCCAACACCTTCCTGCAGGAAGTCACCCGATTGCCGTACAGCGTCGGTTTCGGTGACCTGTCGGCGCTTGATCGCTACGATCAGAACGCCGAGAGTCTCGCGCTGTTCACCAACAACAGCTTCCACGTCACCGATGCGTTCGACATCGTGCTGGGCTTGCGCTACACCAAGGAAGACAAGGAACTCGACTCCCAGTACAGCAACCCGTCGGGGGGAGCTGCCTGCGGAACCTTGCTGGGGCTGTCGCAGACTCCTGCTGGCCAACAGATGCTGGCTGGCCGCATCGGGGCCTCGCTGACGGCGCGTGGAGTACCGTTTGCGGCCTTGCCACCCGCAACCCAGGGCACCATCATCAGTAACGTGGTGGGCTTCACCTGCCTGCCGTGGGTCAACCCGTTGCACAATGCCGCCAGCCGCGACAGCCGCCAGGAACGCAGCGAGAAGGAGTGGTCCGGCACCCTGAAGTTGGTGTGGCGGCTCAACGACAACGTGATGACCTACCTCTCCGGCGCGCGTGGCTACAAGGCGGGTGGCTTCAACTTCGACCGGGTGCAGTCCTCCAATGGGTTGAGCAGTGGCGGGGCGGGGATCGTGCCAGTGCGGGACACCTCGTTCCCCGGTGAGTTCGTCGACAGTTACGAGCTGGGTGCCAAGACCACCTGGGCTGGCGGCAACCTGCTCCTGAACGCGACGCTGTTCCACCAGACCTTCAGCGACTTCCAGCTCAACAGCTTCCTGGGTACCAGCTTCGTGGTGCGCTCCATTCCAGAGGTCACCTCGCGCGGCGTCGATACCGAAGTCCAGTGGCAGTCGGCGGGAGTGCAGGGATTGATGCTGCAAGGTGGCGTCACCTATGCGAATACCGAGTACGGCGACACTATTCCGGGATGCGACTTTGTCGGTCCAGCGGCTACGGTTCAATGTCCTACGGTTGGTGCGCTTTACAAGCTGCCGGGCAGCCAGATCAGCTTCGCTCCCGAGGTCTCGGCCTCGGCCGCGGTGACCTACGAGTGGGAGCTGGACCAGGATGTGATGGCACGCTTCAACATCGGCGCCAAGTACATGTCCGATTTCAACACCGGGTCTGATCTCGATCCCGAGAAGCAGCAGGACTCCTACACCGTCGTGAACGCGCGCATTGGTGTCGGCGCCAGCAATCGCAGCTGGTCGCTGGAGCTGTGGGGCCTGAACATCTTCAACAAGTATTACAACCAGGTAGGGTTCGACGCGCCACTGCAGAACCTGTCGCCACTGCCCGGCAATCCGTTGAGTTCTTACAATGCGTTCCCGGGTGCCCCGGCCACCTATGGGATCACTTTCCGCAAGCGGTTCTGATCCCTCAGGTTTGATCCTTCCGGCCCGCATTGCGGGCCGGTTTTGTTTCAGGGCTGCATGCGCTACAACGCCTGCAGAATTTGACATGCGGACGGCCAATGATCACGCCCACCGATATCGAGCTTGATGCCCTCGCACAGGCCACCGGCGCCCGCCTGCTGGCCGAGCGACAAATGCTGGTCACTGCTGAAAGCTGCACCGGCGGCTGGATTGCCAAGGCGGTGACCGACGTCGCCGGCTCCTCGTCTTGGTTCGACTGTGGCCTCGTCGCTTACAGCTACGAAGCCAAGCAAGGGCTGCTTGGAGTGCAGCCCCAGACCCTGGAGACCCATGGCGCAGTCAGCAGGGAAACCGTGGTGGAAATGGTGTCTGGCGCGCTGGTGCATTCAGGTGCCACGATCGCGGTCGCAGTGACGGGAATCGCCGGCCCAGGCGGTGGCATCGAGGACAAGCCGGTCGGCACGATCTGGATCGCCTGGAAGCGACGTGGTGGTTATCCACGGGCAGCGTCGTTTCTGTTCGAGGGTGACCGTGACGCGGTGCGCCGCCAGACCGTCGCTGCGGCGTTGCGCGGACTGGAGCACCAGCTGGACGGGTGATCCGCCTGCGCCCCAACTCATGCGTTGACAACGAAAAACGTTAGTAGTAATACTACTAACCATGAATCTGACCGATACCCAGCGTGGCATCCACGCCTTCATCGCCGAGCGCATCGAAGCAGAGGGTGTACCTCCCTCGCAGACGGAAATTGCCCGTGCCTTCGGTTTCAGCGGGGTGCGCGCGGCGCAATACCACCTCGAAGCACTGGAAGCCGCGGGCGTGGTCGAGCGCACGCCCGGTCGTGCCCGCGGCCTGCGCCTGCTGCAGTTCCCTGATTCGCCGAGGCAGCTGCTGCTTCCAGCCAATGACGATGCCCTGCGCCTGCCGGTGTTGGGGCAGGTTGCGGCCGGCATGCCGATCGGCGCCGACATCGGTTCCGAGCAGGTCGTGCTGATGGATCGCACCTTCTTTTCACCCGCGCCGGATTACCTGCTGCGGGTCAAGGGCGATTCCATGCGCGATGAAGGAATTTTCGATGGCGACCTGATCGGCGTGCATCGCACTACCGACGCGCGCAACGGACAAATCGTCATCGCCCGGATCGACGACGAGATCACGGTCAAGCTGCTGAAGATCGGGCAGGGCCCGCTTGGAAACAGAACGATCCGCCTGTTACCGCGCAACCCTGACTACAGCCCCATAGAAGTGCAGCCCGGCCAGGACTTCGCCATCGAGGGCCTGTATTGCGGCCTGGTGCGGCCGAACGCGTGAGCAGGGTTTGCTCAGGCCAATTGCCTGCATCACCTCAGCCGCGCACGGGGGATTCGCCGATGCCTCCGGCCGCCGGCAACTGGCATCGTTCATGCACGGCCCGAGGAGTCGCAGCCTGTGCGACCCCTCCCGCCTAACCTGCGTCCAGACCAGACAACCTACCCAAGTCATTCACTCGAAAAATAATTCACCTTGAGGACCAAGAACATGGATGAGAACAAGAAGCGCGCGCTTGCGGCGGCCCTGGGCCAGATCGAGAAGCAGTTCGGCAAGGGCTCGGTGATGCGCATGGGCGATCGCGCCGTCGAGGCGGTGGAAACCATCGGTACCGGTTCGCTGATGCTGGACATTGCACTCGGCATTGGTGGGCTGCCAAAGGGCCGCGTCGTCGAGATCTACGGTCCGGAGTCCTCCGGCAAGACCACGCTGACCCTGCAGACCATCGCCGAGTGCCAGAAAGCCGGCGGTACTTGCGCCTTCATCGACGCCGAGCACGCGCTGGACCCGGCCTATGCGCAAAAGCTGGGCGTCAACCTGGACGAGCTCTACCTGTCGCAGCCGGATACCGGCGAGCAGGCACTGGAGATCGCTGACATGCTGGTGCGCTCCAACGCCGTGGACATGGTGGTGATCGACTCGGTGGCTGCACTCACGCCGCGCGCCGAGATCGAGGGTGAGATGGGCGACCAGCTCCCGGGTCTTCAGGCACGCCTGATGAGCCAGGCCCTGCGCAAGCTGACCGGCAACATC
>JBBQHK010000021.1:0-44674 GCA_038323895.1 Lysobacterales bacterium
TTCAAGGAAGAAACCGAGACCGACCTGTTCGGCGAACAGGCGGTGTTGTGCGGTGGCGCGACCAAACTGGTGCAGGCCGGCTGGGAAACGCTGGTCGAAGCCGGCTACCAGCCCGAGGTCGCGTATTACGAATGCCTGCACGAACTGAAGCTGATCGTCGACCTGTTCTACGAAGGCGGCATCACCCGCATGCACGAATTCATCAGCGAAACCGCGCAGTACGGCGCACTCACCCGCGGTAATTACATCGTCGACGCCAACACCCGCGCGCAGATGAAGAAGGTGCTCAGCGAAATCCAGGACGGCACGTTTGCCCGCCAGTGGATCGCCGAATACGCGGCCGGCAATGCCAACTACAAGGCGCTGAAACAGGCCGACCTGGAGCATCCGATCGAGGCGGTGGGCAAGAAGCTCCGCGCCAACATGAAGTGGCTGGCGAGTTCGCATGCGACGCCGCCCGCCAAGCCCGCGGCATCGATCGATGTCCAACCGCAGAGCGAGGCTGCGTAATGAACGGTGCCTGCTGGCTCGCGCACGCCCTGCTCGCGGAAGGCGTGGAGACGCTGTTCGGGTATCCCGGCGGCACCATCATGCCCTTCTACGATGCCCTGCACGGTGCGCCGGGACTCAAGCATGTCCTGGTACGCCACGAACAGGGTGCGGCGTTCGCCGCCAACGGGTATGCGCGTGCCAGCGGGCGCGTCGGGGTTTGCGTGGCCACCTCGGGGCCGGGTGCGTCCAACCTGGTCACCGGGATTGCCGACGCGATGCTGGACTCAGTACCGATGGTGGTCATCACCGGGCAGGTGCCGACCACCTTGATGGGCACCGACGCGTTCCAGGAACTCGACGTGTTCGGCATGACGGCGGCAATCGTCAAGCACAGCTTCATCGCCCGGCGCGTGGACGACCTGCCGATGTTGGTTGGCGAAGCATTCCGGATCGCGCGTTCCGGCCGGCCCGGTCCGGTGCTGATCGACCTGCCGAAGGACGTGCAGAACGCCGATGCATCGCATCTCCCGCTTCACGCCTCGTTCGGCATGGACGCCGTCGAGGCACCGCTGGATGCGTCGCTGCACGAAGCGTTGGCGCTGATATCGCAGGCGCAGCGGCCCGTCGTGTATGGCGGCGGCGGGATCGCACTTGGCGATGCGGTGCAGGCATTCCGCACCTTCGTCGATGCCACCCAGATCCCGACCGTGCTGACCCTGAAGGCGTTGGGCGCGTTACCGACCGTGCATCCGCTCAACCTCGGCATGCTCGGCATGCACGGCAGCCGCGCCGCCAACCTGGCGGTGCAGGACGCCGACCTGCTGATCGTGGTCGGCGCGCGTTTCGACGACCGTGCCACCGGCAAGCTCGCCGAGTTCGCGCCGCGCGCGCGCGTGGTCCACATGGACATCGATGCCTGCGAAATCGGCAAGCTGCGTCGGGCCGATGCGGGCGTGCGCGGCGACATCGGCATCACCCTGACCAAACTGACACTGCCCTGCGCTGCCCAACTGCACGGGCGCAATGGCCAAGCGCGAAAAGCCTGGCGTGCGCAATGCAAGGAAACCGCACGCCAGCACGCGGCGCGCTACGACGCCCCCGGCAACAGCGTGTTCGCGCCGGCATTGCTGAAGCGATTGTCGGAACTGGCACCGGACGCGGTCGTTGCCTGCGATGTTGGCCAGCACCAGATGTGGGTGGCGCAGCACTGGCAAATGGACCATCCGCGCAGGCACCTGACCAGCGGCGCATTGGGCGCGATGGGGTTCGGCCTGCCGGCGGCGATGGGCGCGCAGGTCGCTCTTGATGAGAAGCAGATCGCTTCTGCTGAAATGCAGAAGCGCGACGCGCAGGTCATCTGCGTCAGCGGCGACGGCTCGATCATGATGAATATCCAGGAGCTGGCCACGCTCAGGCGATATCGGCTACCAGTGAAAATCGTGCTGCTCGACAACCAGGCGCTGGGGATGGTCCGGCAGTGGCAGGAATTGTTCTTCGAAAGGCGCTATTCCGAAGTCGACCTGTCCGACAACCCGGACTTCGCCGCGGTCGCCGCCGCGTTCGGCATCCAGTCCATGCACGTCGATCGCGCCGATGGTGTGGAGGCCGCGTTGCAGGCGCTGCTGGCTGTCGATGGTCCTGCCTTCTTGCACGTCGCCATCGACACCGCTGCCAACGTCTGGCCTCTGGTGCCGCCGAACCGCAACAACGCCGAGATGCTCGATGCGCCGCTCAATGCGTCGCGTGATGCCTCGACTGCGGCGGATGCCACGGCGACGACTCCCTCCACCACGTCGCCACCGGAGATACCCCATGCGCTACCAGCTTGATCTCACTTTGCGCCGCGCCGAAGGCGCGTTGGCCCGCGTGCTGGGCACCACCGAACGCCGCGGCTTCCAGCCGGTCAGCGTGGATGGCGGCATTCAATCCAGGAGCGGGCGCCCCGACGGCGACCGCTGGCACCTGCGCATGACCGTGGAGGGCGAACGCGAGCCGGAGTCGCTGCAGCATCAACTGGCCAAACTGTACGACTGCCTGGACGTGCAGGTGCAGCCATGTCCGTGAGTGCCGCTGCGACCGTGAGTGCGATCGCAGATGTCGCGCAAACACCGAAACCGAGGGTGTGGTTCGACGGTGCACTCATCGACGGCGATACGCCGCAGGCTGGCCTGACCACGCATGCCATGCATTACGGCAGCGGCGTGTTCGAAGGTATCCGCGCGTATGCGACGTTCAACGGCGGCGGGGCGGTGTTTCGCCTGCCTGAGCACCTCGAGCGCATGCGCAAGGGTGCCGCACTGCTGGGGCTGGCCTTCGATCCTGCACAGGCCACTGAAGCGGTGCTGGCGACGCTGCGCGCAAACGGCCACCGCGATGCCTACGTACGCCCGCTGGCGTGGTTCGGCGAAGGCGGGTTCGGGCTGGACGTGGAAGGCCACGCGCCACACCTGATGGTCGCCACCACCGCCACCCGGGTGCACCTCGATGGCAGTCGTGCGCGCATCGGCGTGTCGACGTGGCGCCGCAATCCGGCCGATTCACTGCCGCCGCTGAAACTGTGCGGCGGCTACATCAATTCGATCCTGGCCAAGCGCGAGGCGAAACAGCGCGGCTTCGACGAAGCGTTGTTCACCGACCGCGCCGGCAACGTCGTGGAATGCACCGGAGCCAACGTGTTCATGGTCAAGGATGGCGCGATCACCGCCGTCGAACACCCGGATGCGTTGCCGGGCATTACCCGAGACACCTTGCTGGCATTGAGCGGGGCAAGCTCGCGCATGGTCAGCCTGGCCGAGCTGCTGGACGCCGACGAAGTGTTCGCCTGCGGCACCGCGGCGGAAGTGGCACCGATCGCGCAGATCGAGCAGCGCGAATACGGTGCAAACCCGGTCAGCCGCGCGCTTGCCGCGCAGTACCAGCGCGTCGTGCGCGGCGAGGATGCCTCGCATGCGTCGTGGTTGACGACGGTCTGAACTGATGGAGCGCCACGTAGTCCGCGATCATCTGGCAGCCTTGCCAGTCAGTGCGTCCGACGTGCTGGCCGCGCAGGCACGCCTGCGCCGCTACCTGGAGGTGACCCCGACCCACTACGCCGAGCGCTTCGGCTGCTGGCTGAAGCTCGAGAACCTGCAGCGCACCGGATCCTACAAGGTGCGCGGCGCATTGAACGCATTGCTGGTGGCGCGCGAACGTGGCGATGAGCGCACGGTGATCGCGGCGTCGGCTGGCAACCACGCGCAAGGACTGGCATGGGCGGCATATCGATTGGGCGTACCGGCCATCACGGTGATGCCGCGCTGCGCGCCTGAAACCAAGATCGCGGGCGTCGCCCATTGGGGCGCCACCGTGCGCCTGCACGGCGACAGCTACGATGAAGCCAAGGCCTTCGCGATCGAACTGGCCGCGCAGCACGACTACCGCCTGCTGTCGGCGTTCGATGATCGCGACGTGATCGCAGGGCAAGGCACGGTCGGGCTTGAGATCGCCGCGATGTCGCCGGACGTGGTGCTGGTGCCGATCGGCGGTGGTGGACTGGCGGCGGGTGTTGCAATCGCATTGAAATCACAGGGCGTGCGCATCATCGGCGCGCAGGTCGAAGGCGTCGACGCAATGGCGCGCGCGCTGCAGGGCGACCACACCCTGCGCGAGCCGGCGATGACGCTGGCGGATGGGGTGCGCGTCAGGCAGCCGGGTGCGTTGACCGAACGCATCCTCGCCGAGCTGCTGGATGACGTGATCATCGTGCGCGAAGCCGAACTGCGCGAAACCCTGGTGCGCCTGGCCCTGGAAGAGCACGTGATTGCCGAAGGTGCCGGCGCACTTGCCTTGGCGGCTGGCCGGCGCGTCCCCGGCAAGCGCAAATGCGCGGTGGTCTCCGGCGGAAACCTCGATGCCGCAGTACTGGCACGACTGCTGTCCGACGTGCGCCCACGCCCGCCGCGGCGCCCGCGTCGGCGCACCCGGGAGGCGCCCGCGCGCGATGCACAACAGGCGGACGGCCCGCTTGCGCTACCGGCAGCACTGCTGCCGTCCCTGTTGCAGCCACCACGCCTATCGAGCCCTGGTCCGTCATCGCACACACCGACCGCCAAGCGCGCGGCCGTCGAGGAAATCCACGCATGAACCCCGCCACCAGCAACGACCGCATCCGCCCGCATCAAATCAAGATCTTCGACACCACCCTGCGCGACGGCGAACAATCGCCCGGCTTCACCATGAGCGCACCGCAGAAGATCACCTTTGCGCATGCGCTGGCCAATCTCGGCGTGGATGTGATCGAAGCCGGCTTCCCGAACAGTTCGTCCGCCGATTTCGGTGCCGTCAACACCATTGCGCGCGAAGTGCGCGGCGCCTCGATCGCCGCCCTCGCCCGTTGCCATCCCGGGGACATCGAAGCCTGCGCGCGCGCGCTCGATGGCGCTGCCACGCCGCGCATCCATGCCTTCATCTCGACCAGTCCGCTGCATCGCCAGCACAAGCTCGGCATGAGCCGCGAGCAGGTCATTGAACACGCGATCATGGGCGTGGAACTCGCGCGCAAGCACGTGGACGATGTCGAGTTTTCCGCCGAGGACGCGTTCCGCACCGAACCCGACTTCCTGGTCGAGGTGTTCGATGCGGCGGTCGCCGCAGGTGCACGCACGCTCAATGTGCCGGACACCGTGGGCTACGCCACGCCGAGTGAAATCCGTGCGCTGTTCGAGTACCTGCGCGCGAACGTGAAGGGTGCGCAGGACGTGGTGTTCAGCGCGCACTGCCACAACGACCTCGGCCTGGCAGTAGCCAATTCGTTGGCCGCGATCGAAGGCGGCGCGCGCCAGGTCGAATGCACGATCAATGGCATTGGCGAGCGCGCCGGCAATGCCGCGCTGGAAGAACTGGTGATGGCGTTGAAGGTTCGCAGCGGCTGGTATGCCGCGGATACGCGCATCGACACGCGCAAGTTGCTGGAGACCTCGCGCCTGCTGTCACGCATCACCGGCATCCAGGTGCAGCGCAACAAGGCCGTTGTCGGGCTCAATGCATTCGCGCACGAATCCGGCATCCACCAGCACGGCATGCTCAAGCACCCCGGCACCTACGAAATCATGCGACCGCAGGATGTCGGCTGGCCGGATTCTCAGCTGGTACTGGGCCGCCACAGCGGTCGCGCCGCGGTCGCCGACCGCCTGCGCCAACTGGGCTACGTGCTGATGGACGAACAACTCGATCAGGTTATCGCCGATGCCAAGGCGCTGACCCGCACCCAGCACGTGATCACCGACCGCGACCTGCAACGACTGGTGGATGGCGAGCGACATGGGCCCGGCTGGCGCATATCAGCGTTGAGCCTGACCGATTACGGCCAGCGCACGCGCGCGCACGTGGACCTGTCCGATCCCGCTGGCCGCCACGTGCTGCAAAGCGCTGAGGGCGAAGGGCCAGTGGCGGCGATATTCGCCGCGCTGGCGCAGGCGACCGGCGTCGAATTCGAGCTGGAAAGCTACGAGGTGCACAGCATGGGGATTGGCAGCGATGCGCGTGGTGAGGCCAACCTCAGCGGCCGCATCGATGGCGAAACCCTGACCGGCCAAGGCACCAGCCGCGACGTGCTCGAGGCAAGTGCCAGCGCCTGGCTCGATGTAGCCAACCGTGTCCTGCAGTCGCGGCAAGCGCAACCACGCGTGGCGGCCGCCTGATGCCCACACAGACGCCAGGAACACTGTTCGACAAACTCTGGGACGCGCACGTGGTCACGCCAGAAACCGAGGCGACCCCGGCGATCCTGTATGTCGACCTGCACCTCATCCATGAGGTGACGTCGCCGCAGGCATTCGCTGAACTCGACGCGCGCGGGTTGTCGTTGCGCCGGCCGGAGCTGACCAAGGCCACGCTCGACCATTCCACGCCGACCACACCAGCCGATGCCGACGGCCAGCGGGTATTTATCAATGCGCAGGCGCAGGAACAGGTGGATACCCTGCGTCGCAACTGCACCCGCCATAGCGTGGAGCTGTTCGACTTCGACAGCGCGCATCGCGGCATCGTGCATGTGATCGGCCCGGAACTTGGGCTGACCCAACCCGGCATGACGATTGTCTGTGGTGACAGCCACACCGCCACCCACGGTGCATTCGGTGCACTGGCATTCGGTATCGGCACCAGCGAAGTCGGCCATGTGATGGCCAGCCAGTGCCTGCTGCAGCGCAAGCCGAAAACACTGGCGATCACGATTGATGGTGAACTCGTGCGCGGTGTCAGCGCCAAGGACCTGATCCTGCATGTGATTGGCGTGATCGGGGTCAACGGTGGCACTGGCCATGTCATCGAATATCGCGGCTCGACCATTCGCGCGCTGTCGATGGACGAACGCATGACGGTCTGCAACATGTCGATCGAGGCCGGCGCGCGCGCCGGGCTGATCGCGCCCGACCAGGTGACCTTCGACTATCTCGCCGCCACGTCGCGCGCACCGCAAGGCGAAGCGTTCGATCACGCCATCGCGCGCTGGAAGGCGTTATGCAGTGACGAAGGTGCACGTTTTGATCGGGAGGTGGTGATCGATGCACGCGACATCCAACCCACCTTGAGCTGGGGCACGCATCCGGGCCAGGTCGTGGCGGTCGATGCGTGCGTGCCGACTGCAAGCCATGATCCCGACATCGACAAGGCGCTGGCCTATATGGGTTTTGAGCCCGGTGCCGCGCTGGCGGGTCGCGAGGTCGACGTCGTATTCGTCGGCAGTTGCACCAATGGACGCCTGTCCGACCTGCGACAGGTCGCCAGTGTGTTGCGCGGGCGCCGCGTGCACCCGCGCGTGCGCATGCTGGTGGTGCCCGGATCCGAGCAGGTCAAGCGCGACGCCGAAGCCGAGGGGATCGACAGCGTCGTGCGCAAAGCCGGCGGTGAGTGGCGCGAGCCGGGATGCTCGATGTGCATCGCCATGAACGGCGACATGGTCGGTCCGGGGCAGCTTGCCGTATCGACCAGCAACCGCAATTTCGAAGGCCGCCAGGGCAAGGGCGCGCGAACCTTGCTGGCATCGCCACTGACAGCCGCCGCGTGCGCGGTGGCGGGCGTGGTCACCGACCCGCGCGCGTATCTGTCGCCGGTGACGCCGGCTTCGCAGGCATTTTCGCTGGAGGTGGCCTGATGCCTGTCTTCGACGCATTGGTCGCGCGCACGCTGGTGGTTCCCGAATGCAATATCGACACCGACCAGATCATCCCGGCCAGGTTTCTCACCACCACCAGCCGCGACGGTTTGGGCCGCCATGCCTTCAACGACTGGCGTTACCTCGCTGATGGCAGCGACAACCCGGCGTTCGCCTTCAACCACGCGGAGAATTCAGGCGCGCAGATACTCATTGCCGGCCACAACTTCGGTTGCGGCTCTTCGCGCGAACATGCGCCGTGGGCGCTGCTCGACCTCGGCCTGCGCGCCGTGATCAGCAGCCAGATCGCCGACATCTTCCGCAGCAATGCGCTGAAGAACGGCCTGCTGCCCATCGTGCTGGAGCGCGACATCGTCGCGGAGCTGCTGGCCCGACCCGGCATTGAACTGCGCATCGACGTGGCCACGCGCAGCGTGGCACTGCCTGATGGCCGAAGCGTGTCCTTCGACCTCGATGCATTCGCACAGACCTGCTTGCTGGAAGGCGTCGACCAACTCGGTTACCTGCTCAAGCACGACGCTGCGATCAGTGCGTTCGAACACTGCGGCCAACCCAGCCGACATAACTCCACATCAAACCAGGATTCCACCCATGCACGCTGATATCGCAGTCCTCCCCGGCGACGGGATCGGCCCGGAAGTGACTGCTGCCGCAGTCGCGGTGCTGGAGGCGGTCGGCCGTCGCCACGGCCACCACTTCATGCTGCGCGAATACGCCATTGGCGGCGCCGCGATCGATGCCTGCGGCGACCCGTTGCCTGCGGCGACCCTGGTTGCCTGCCGGGATGCGGATGCCGTCCTGCTCGGCGCAGTCGGCGGGCCGACATGGTCGGCGCCCGATGCCCGGGTGCGTCCCGAGCAAGGGCTGCTGGCGTTGCGCAAGGCGCTCGGCCTGTATGCCAACCTGCGGCCGGTGCAGCCGCATCCGGCCACGCTGGGTGCCTCGCCGATCAAGCCGCACCTGTTGGCCGGCGTCGACCTGCTGGTGGTGCGCGAGCTCACCGGCGGCATCTACTTCGGCAAGAAGTCCCGCGACGGCGACAGCGCTCGCGACGTGTGCGAGTACAGCGTCGCGGAAATCGAGCGCGTGGTGCGCCGGGCCTGCACGCTGGCCCGCCAGCGACGTGGCCATGTCACTTCGGTCGACAAGGCCAACGTGCTGGAAACCTCGCGGCTGTGGCGGGAGGTCGCCACCCGCGTTGCCCGCGACGAATTTCCCGACATCACCCTGGAACACCAGCTGGTCGATTCAATGGCCATGCACCTGCTGTCGAAGCCGCGCGCGTTCGACGTGGTGGTCACCGAGAATATGTTCGGCGACATCCTCACCGACGAGGCCTCGATGCTGGCCGGCTCGATGGGCCTGCTGCCTTCGGCCTCGCTGGGCGACGGCAGCGTAGGCCTGTACGAGCCGATCCATGGATCCGCCCCGGACATCGCCGGTCGCGGCATCGCCAATCCTGTCGGTGCGATCCTCAGCGTCGCCTTGTTGCTTCGGCATTCGCTGGGCCTGGACGCCGAGGCGACCTGCGTGGAACAGGCGGTGTCGACGACCCTGGACGACGGCGTGTTCGGCGCCGACCTGGGCGCTGCCAAACCGGCGGGCACGGCGGCAATGACCCGCGCCGTGCTGCAACGCCTGGACAGTCATTGCCAGGTGGCCGAATTGCGCGATTGAAGCGGCGTCTTGGCTATAAATACAGAACCGATTGGTATAGTATTGTGGGCATGTCCAGCAATCCCGCCAGCACACCTGCTTCCCCGGCCAAGCCCGCGGCTCCGGGCCGCCCGAAGGATCCGGAAAAGCGCGCCGCGATCCTGGAGGCCGCCAGGCGTCTGTTCATCGGCCAAGGCTATGAGCGGGTGAGCATGGACCAGATCGCGTCCGAAGCCGGGGTCTCCAAACTGACCGTGTACAGCCACTTCGGCGACAAGGACAGCCTGTTTGGAGAGGCGGTGCGCGCGCATTGCGAAAAAGGCATGCCGACCAGCCTGTTCGACGAGGATGCGCGCGCACCGCTCCAGCAAAGGCTCGAGGTGATTGGCCACGCCTTCTTTGCCATGGTGATGGCGCCCGAGGCCGTCGCCGGCCACCGCATCCTGTGTTCGCCCCAGGTCACCGCATCGGCATTACCCGCGGTGTTCTGGAAAGCCGGCCCGCAGCGCGTGCAGCAGGCATTCGCCGCCTTGCTCGAACGCCGGATCAAGGCAGGCGAGCTCGAGATCGACGACCCACGTCGCGCATCGTCCTTCTTTTTCACCCTGCTCAAGGGCGAGCCGCACGCGCAGGCGGTGTTTGGCTACTGCTGCAGTGGCCGGGCCGATAGTCCGGATGAACATATCGCCGCGGTGGTAGAGATGTTCCTGCGCGCCTATGCCGTCCGCTGAACGGTAGGACGGGCGATGACTTCCGGCACTGCGTGTCGCTGTGCTACCACAGTCAAACTGGGCGCCACCAGCACGGCACTCACGGCGCGACACCACTAGAATTATCGGTTTGACGCCACCTGCCTGAAGCAAAGGATTCCACCACGATGAGCATCGATTACGCCAAGGCCCGCGAAACCATGGTCGAGCAGCAGGTCCGTCCCTGGGATGTGCTGGATGTCCGCGTGCTTGATGTGCTCGCGTCGATTCCGCGCGAAGCCTTCGTGCCGGAAGCGCTGCGCGCGCTGGCCTATGCCGACACAGCGCTGCCGATCGGTCACGGCGAAACGATGATGAAGCCTGTGCTGGAAGGCCGCACGCTGCAGTCCTTGCTGCCGGCAGCGGGTGAGTGCGTGTTGGAGATCGGCACCGGCAGTGGATACCTGACCGCGTGTCTGGCCCGCCTGTCGCGTGAAGTGGTCAGCCTGGAGCGCCATGCCGACCTGGCCGATGCTGCGCGCGCGCGCCTGCTTGCGCAGGGCATGGCATCCAGCGTCGGCATTGAGCACGCGGATGCGTTTGCATGGCAGACCACGCGCCAGTTCGATGCGATCTGCGTGACCGGCGCGGTGGACGCGGTACCCGCGCGCTGGCTGGAATGGCTCAGGCCCGGCGGCCGCCTGTTCGTCGTGCAAGGGCGCTCGCCAGCGATGGAGGCCGTGCTGATGCGTCGCGGCGTCCACGGCTTCGCCATTGAATCGTTGTTCGAAACCGACCTCCGCTATCTCGCCGGCGCCGCGCCACGGCCGGAATTCATCCTTTAGCCATTCCCTTCCAAAGCCTTGCACCTTCCAGCAATTTGCCCCAAGGATCCGCCCATGCTGCGCCACCCGCTTGCTTTCGCCCTCGCCCTGGTCCTGCTGCCCGCCGCCGCGCAGGCCGACGACCTGTTGCAGAGCTATAACCATGCCCGCAACAGCGATCCGCAGTTTGCTGCCGCAGAGTCGCGCCAGCTGGTCACGAGCGAAGGCGCGGTGCAGGCGCGCGCCGCGCTGTTGCCGCAGATCGATGCCAGCGCCACCTTGCGCCGGACCCAGAGTGAAGGCCCCGCGACGTTCCAGGCGGACCCGACCCAGCCGACCGTGAGGGGCAACATCTCCAGCACCACCAGCTCGCGCAACGTCGGGCTCAACGGCAGCCAGATGCTGTACGACCGGTCGCGCTTCACCACGCTGAAGAGCCAGAAGGCGCTGAGCCGTGCGAGCGAATTCCAGCTTGAATCCGACGGCCTGTCGCTGATCACGCGCACATCGTCAGCGTATTTCAACGTGCTGGTCCAGCTGGAAACGCTTGCGGCCGCCAAAGCCGCGGAAACCGCACTCAAGCAACAGTTCGATTTCGCATCCAAGCGCCTGGAGGTTGGCCTCGCGCCTATCACCGACATGCACGAGGCACGCGCCCAGTACGATGGCGCCCGCGCCAATACGATCCTGGCACGCAATGCGGTGCAGGATGCCTATCAGGCGCTGGTGGAAATCACCGGCACCCCGGTGGCCACCCTGCAGGGCCTGCCGGACGACTTCCAGCCGGCCTTGCCGGAATCGCGCGATGCCGATGGCTGGGTACAGACCGCGATCGCGCAGAACCCGGCACTGGCGGCCAAGCAGGCGCAGGTACAGTCCAGCGAGGCGAACGTCGAAACCGCGCGCGCGGGCCATTGGCCAACGCTGTACCTGTCCGGCGGCTACAGCAAGGGCACCACCTGGGGCGATCGCACGTTCAGCGCTGGCGGGTTCAACGACACCAGCCCGATCAACAGCGAAAGCCGCGGTCCGTCGCTTGGCGTGACCTTGTCGGTGCCCATCTTCAGCGGCGGCGCGACCCAGTCGCGGGTCCGCCAGGCCTTGGCACAGCGCGATGTTGCCCAGGATGAACTGGAACAGCAGCGCCGCGCGCTGGAACGCAGTACCCGCAATGCCTACCAGGCCCTGGTCGCCGGCATCAGTGAGGTTGAGGCGCGCCGGCTCGCACTGGTCTCCGCGCAGAGCGCCTACGAGGCTTCGCAGGTCGGCCTGGAAGTCGGCACGCGGACGGTGCTCGATGTGCTCAACAACCAGCGCACCCTGTTTTCGGCGCAGCAGGCCTATGCTCAGACCAAGTACAACTTCCTGCAGAATCGCCTGCTGCTGGAACAGGCTGCCGGTACGCTCGAAGTCTCAGACGTCGCGGACGTCAACCGCCTGTTGACCACGGTCGAGTCGGTGGTCAAGGCGATTGGCACGCCCTGACCAGGCGTCAACAGAGCCGTCTCAGGCTTTCGGCAACCCAGGTTCGATCAAGGCGATAGTGCGTTCCAGCGCGCCACGCCCCTGGTCCAGCAGACGGCGCGCGTTCGTGCTCATCCGGCTCCGGGCCGCTTCATCGGCAAACAGGTCAAGCAGGTCTGACGACAGCTGGCTGGCATCTTCCACCACCCGCATCGCCTCGGCCTCTCGCAGGCGCTTGGCGATGTCGACGAAATTGTGCAAATGCCTGCCGGTGAGGATCGCAGTGCCCGTCGCGGCTGGTTCAAGCAGGTTGTGGCCGCCAATCGGCTGCAGGCTGCCGCCGACGAAGGCGACCTGCGCGCAAGCATAGAAGCTGCTGAGTTCGCCCAGGGTATCGATCACGAAGACCTGGCTGCCTGCCCTCGGCCAGTGCTGTTCGCTGCGGGTTGCAACCTGTAGGCCAGCCTCGCCCGCACGCTGTGCCACTGCGCGGAAACGCTCGGGATGGCGCGGCGCCCACAGCATCAAGGCATCCGGATATTGCTCGAGCAGGGCCTGGTGGGCTTCCAGCACCGCCGCCTCCTCATCCTCGTGCGTGCTGGCAGCGATCCAGACCGGGCCATCGCAACCGCGCGCGCTCGAGAACGCGCTGGCGAAACCGTCAAAATCCATCGGCGCCATGTCGAATTTAAGGTTGCCGGTGACCACCACAGTCGTGGCCGGCGCACCCAGACGCACGAAGCGCTTGCCATCCTCGCTGGATTGCGCGGCGACCAGGCGCACGCTCTGCAAGGCGCGCCGGATCAACGGTGCCAACACGCGATAGCCGCGCAGTGAGCGCGCCGACAGGCGAGCATTGAGGATATGGGTGGGAATGCCGCGGTCGCGGCACCCGAACAGCAGGTTCGGCCACAGCTCGGTTTCCACGATCAGCGCCAGTGCCGGGCGGAAATGATCGAGGAAACGGCTGACCGCACCCGGCAGGTCATACGGCAGGTAGACATGCACCACCGCATCGCCCCACAGCGCCTTCACGCGCTCGGAGCCGGTCGGGGTAATCGTGGTGACCACCAGCCGCAGGTCGGGACGCTCGTGCAGCAACCGGTTCACCAAGGGGGCTGCCGCATTGACCTCGCCCACCGACACCGCATGCAGCCACAGCGGCGCGCTTGCGGTGAGCGCAGGATAGCTGGCGTAACGTTCGCTCCAACGCTCGAAGTAAGCGTGTTGACGGAACCCGCGCCAGATCAGGTGATAGACCGTGATCGGGGCGAGCACGTACAGCGCGGCCGAATACAGGCCGCGTAGGACACGTTCGGTGAGGTCGGCCCGCATCGCGACAGCATAACCAAGCCGGTCCACCGATTGGATGGCCAACCAGCCTGATCGGCTGGCTTGCCTGGCTGGCATGCCCGGCTAGAATCGAGGACATGGCCGAGTTCACTTCATCAACCCTGCCGCTGCCACCGCGTGGCCCACGCCATTGGCCGGTCTGGCTGGGAGTGGGTCTGTGCATGTCGCTGGCGCGGCTGCCATGGCGGCTGCAACGCGGGCTCGGCGGGATGCTTGGCTGGCTGGCGCTGCGCCTGTCACGCAGCCGGCGCGAGGCCGCACGCACCAACCTGTCACTGTGCCTACCGGAGCTTGACGATGGGCAGCGTGAGGCGTTGCTGCGCGACAATTTCCGCGATCTCGGCATCGGTCTGTTCGAGTTCGCGCGCGCCTGGTGGGGCAGCGCCAGCCCGATGCGGCGCACCGCGCGGATCGAGGGCCTCGACATCCTGCACGGCCTGCAAGCTGAAGGACGGGGCGTGCTTCTGGTGTCAGGCCATTTCATGACCCTGGAACTGTGCGGACGCCTGTTGTGCGACCACGTGCCACTGGCCGGCATGTATCGCCGCCATCGCAGCCCGGTGATGGAATGGGCGGTCATGCGCGGGCGCTTGCGCTATGCCAGCGCGATGTTCGGCAACGGGGATACCCGCGCGGCGATTCGCCATCTAAAGCGCGGCGGTTTCCTCTGGTACGCGCCCGACCAGGACATGCGAGGAAAGGACACCGTGTTCGCGCCGTTTTTTGGCATCCCGGCGGCGACGATCACCGCTACCCAGCAGTTCGCCCGCCTGACAGGTTGCGCGGTAGTGCCGTTCTTCCACCGTCGCGAAGGCGCTGATTATATATTGCGCATTGGCCAGCCATTGGCACCGTTCCCGACTGACGACGTGGTTGCCGACACGGCCCTGGTCAATGCATCGATCGAGGCGATGGTGCGTGAAGCCCCCAGCCAGTACCTGTGGCTGCACCGGCGCTTCAAGCGGCAGCCCGACGGAGTCTCGCGCTACCCTGCCTGATCCAGCGATGCCGCGACCCGGCGCTCCGCCTCCAGCACCTTGGCGTACTTCAGGAACGCGTAGAACGCCTGCGTCCTGGCCGCCAGATAACCGGCCCAGCCGTTGAGGAAATAACGCTTGCCCAGGTACAGCTTGAGGAAGGCGACGCTGGGATAGCACAGCAGGCGCAGGCCGATGAAGCGTGGCTGTTTCGACCGCTTGTGCTCGACCAGTCCACTGGAATAGCGATTGACCTTGTCGACGCGGTCGGCCAACAGCGGCTCGCCGTAATGGCGGAACGGCGCCTGCAGGTCGATGACCTTTCCATCGACCTCCGGCGCGGCGTGCACCGGTACCAGGTTCATCCGCCCGCGGGCCTTGCGGAACAGACGCAGTTGCCAGTTGCCGCGCGCGCGCGGATGCGACCAGCGCCAGAACAGCCATTCCTGGCGTGGCAGGCGGTAGCCGTCCGCATGCGGCGCGGCCAGTTCACGTTCGATGGCGCTCCGGCCCGCATCGGTGAGGTGTTCATCTGCGTCCAGCAGCAGGATCCACTCGCCCTGCGCGAGGTCGATCGCGGCCTGCTTCTGC
Source organism: Lysobacterales bacterium (assembly GCA_038323895.1). Classification (GTDB taxonomy): domain Bacteria; phylum Pseudomonadota; class Gammaproteobacteria; order Xanthomonadales; family Xanthomonadaceae; genus Thermomonas. Next base: position 15,200 of record JBBQHK010000021.1, read on the forward strand.
AGTCCATAACCGGCGAACGGCTGGCTGTCGATGCGCGCGCCGTGCCGGCGGGCGATATCGATGGTGGCATCGTTGGATCCCGAATCGAGCACCACCATTTCATCGCAGAACGCCAGGCTGGCCAGGCAGGCCTCCAGCGTCGCCGCGTTGTTCAGCGTGGTGATCACCGCCGAGACGTGCGGCTTCACGGTGCCTCGCGGCTCAACAGGCTGCCGGCGTACAACGCCGACAGCAGCAGCAATACGCCCCCCCAGAACGTGGAATACGAGGCAAGGTGGGTATTGAGCGGGAACACCGTCACCGCCAGCGCCAGCATGGCGGGGCGGGCATTCGCGCGTGATTCGACATCGGCAAATCGCCACGCACGCCAGGCCATTGCCGCGCCGGCCAGCCACAGCAGCAGGCCCAGCACGCCGGTTTCGCTGAGCACTTCCAGCACTATCTGGTGTGCATGCAACGCGGGTCCCGTGCCCCACGCCGCGAGCTCTCCCGCTTCCTGGTCGCAAGCGGGGAACGCCTCACGGAAACCGCGTGCACCGACGCCATTGATCGGGTGGGTGCGTGCCATGCACAACGCAGCAGACCAGATCCTGCTGCGCCCGGAGAGCGCGTGATCAACCCCTTCCGCGTCGCCGGTGAGCGCCGCCGTGCTGCGATCCAGCCGTTCCGCGACCGGCGGAGAGAGCATTGCCGCCCCGACCAGCAGGACCGCGCCGAGGGCAAACACCCCAAGCAGGCGCTTCCAGCCGAGGAGCCGCCAGCCGGACCACAGCAGCACCAGGCCATAGGTCAGCCAGGCCGCGCGTGCACCCGCCAACAGGATCACAAGGCCAATCATCGATGCCGCAGAGAGCCAACCGATCCGTCCGAAACGACGACCTGCAGCATCCAGCGCGAACGGCGACAGGCTTGCCAGCACGATGCCTAGTTTGAGGTTGCAGGGACCCAGCACGCCGCTGAGCCGGTCCAATGCCGCCACGTCGGCGGCCGTGCACATGCCATGGCCACTGATCAGCTGCTTGATCTGGTCAATGCCCCAGAACAGTGGACTGGTGTTGGTGGCTGCTTCCAACAGGCCATCGATCGTCCACACCGAAACGATGATGGCCAACCCGCCAAACGTTTGGCGACGCCCGGTCTCGCTGGCCACTGCGGACGCCACGATCCACAGGAACGGCAGGTAGCGCAAGTCGGCCGCGGCCTCGCGCAACGCACGCCCGCGGTCCACCGCGTCAGCGGCGGAAATCGTCTCCGGCAGCCAGTAGGCGATGAACAGCACCGTGGTCAATGCCCATGCCTGCTGGCTCAGCAATGCGGTGCCGCCGCGGAAACGCGCCTGCAACAGGCGCACGATGCCGGCCAGGGCGCCCAGTACCAGCACCGCTTCCGCATATCCGTGCGCCGGCCACAGCGCCACGAATGCGAGCACCCAGGCAGGCGCCCAACGCCAGCCAGGTGCAGGGGACCCGTGCTCTACCGCGCTCATCGTTCCATCAACTCCCGGTAAACACCCAGCGTGGCTTGCTGCATGGCCTGCAGGGTGTAGGGAATAGTAGAGGCAGGCACAGGCGGATGCGCAAGCAACCCGCGCACGCGCCGGTGGAGTGTATCCATGTCGAAGGGCATGACCGCCCCCTCGGGTTGCAGCTGCGCAAGCAACTCGCCCACCCCGCCATGCGCCCAACCCACCACCGGCCGGCCCACCGCGAGCGCCTCGATCACCGTGCGCCCGAATGACTCCGGCTTGCGCGACAGCTGCAGTACCAGGTCGCACGCCGCATAAGCATCGGCCATTGCATCGGTGGTCGCGGTGATCGCCAGCGCATCCGCGACCCCGGCCGCGCGCGCGCGCGCCTGCAGTTCGTCGGTGTAGGCCGCGCGCGCGGGATCCAGCGCACCCGGCATCCACAGCCGTGCATCCATGCCGTCGGCACGCAGCGCGCCCAACAGATCCAATGCATCGGCGTGCCCTTTCAAGCGCGTACCCCGCCCGGGCAGCAACAACAACGGGCCAACACCGCCCAGTTGCGGATGGTCGATGCTGAAATGCGTGCGCATGGCACGATCTGGCATCGCCACACGCGGAAAGCGGGCGCGATCAATACCGCGTGGAATCACCCGCAGGCAATGCGGATCGGTGCGCGGGTAATGCCGCCGCAGATGGTCGTGCACCACGTTAGACACGCAGATCACGCGATCACCTCGGGCCATGATCGCGCTATAGCGCGATGGCGAGTTCAACCCGTGCGCCGTGGTGACGAAGTGCGGGCGGGTGCCACGCATGCCCTGCAGCGCACGCCAGCCGAGCCATGCCGGCAGTCGTGAACGCGCATGCACGATGTCGGCTGCGACGTCGGAGAACAGGCTTCGCAAGGTCGGCACATGACGGAACGTCCACGGTGATTTACGGCCGATATCAAGTGCGATATGTTCCGCGCCGATGGCCTGCAGCCGCTGCTGCATGCGTCCGCCCTGCGACACGACGATGGCGCGATGGCCATCGCCGATCAGGGCCTCGGCGACTTCAAGGGTCGATCGCTCGACGCCGCCGGCATCCAATGCCGGCAACAACTGCACGACGGTCAGGCGGCGCATGGCGGCGCGGCGCGGTCAGTCCACCAGGACGAACGTCGCGCTGCAATAGGGGCACAGGCTCTGCCCGCCCTCTGACTCTATCGGCAGGTACACGCGCGGATGCGAATTCCACAACGCCATTGAGGGCAATGGGCAACTCAGGGGCAGATCGACGCGGTGCACCTCGTAACGCTGCTGGGCATTGGCGGGCGACGATGCAGTGACAAGAGGCTGGGCCATGGCGGATGGGCATCTGCGGGAAGCCGGCAGTTTATCAGTCAGGGCTGGCAATCCGATCCTGGTGTCTCACCCAGGAAGATCGAACAGCAGCACCTCGCTTTCATCGGCCTTGCCATGCAACACGCCGGGGCTGGTTTCATCGATGAATCCCAGTGCGTCACCGGCCTGCAACACCCGGTCGCCAAGGCCAACCTTGCCGGTGGCGACATGCAGCCAATAACGACGCGACGAATCCAGCACTATCTCCACCTGGTCACCCGCCTGCAGTCGGCTGGCGCGCAGCCAGGCCTGCTGGCGGATTGCCAATGACCCCTCTTCGCCATCGGGCGACGCCAGTACCACCCAGCGTGCGCGACGCGCGTCCGGATCGAAATGGCGCTGCCCATAGGCGGGCTCGGCATTGAGCCGGTCCGGCTGGATCCACAGCTGCAGGAAATGCACCGGCTGCGTCTTCGAATCGTTGTACTCGCTGTGCTCGATGCCGTGGCCGGCGCTCATCCACTGCACGTCGCCGGCGCGGATCACGCCAGCGTTCCCGCTGCTGTCGCTGTGCGCGAGGGCGCCGTCCAACACCACGCTGATGATTTCCATGTTGGCGTGCCGATGCGGCGCGAATCCGCCACCACCGGCCACGCGGTCGTCGTTGATCACCCGCAACGGACCAAAGCCCATCCACGCGGGGTCATGATAGTTGCCGAAAGAAAATGTGTGCTTGCTGCGCAGCCAACCGAAGTCGGCCTCGCCGCGCGCGCCGGAGGGGCGTTCGATGATCATGGCGTCAGAGGATCTGGCAGGCTTCGTCGAAGCCCAGCCGCGGTGAACGCGGGAAGATGCTGGCGGGATCGCCGATGCCAAGGTTGACCAGGAAGTTGGACTTGATGGCGGTGCCGGCGAAAAACTCGTCATCCACCTTCGCATTGTCAAACCCGGACATCGGTCCGCAGTCCAAGCCCACCGCGCGCGCGGCCAGGATCAGATAGGCGCCCTGCAGGCTGCCATTGCGAAACGCCGGCACTTCCCTGTTTTCGCGCGGCCCGTCGAACCACGCCTTGGCATCCACGTGCGGGAACAGCACGGGCAGTTTCTCGTGGAAGTCCTCGTCGTGGGCGACGATGACCGTCACCGGCGCCGCGATGGTCTTTTTGGCGTTGCCTTCGTCCAGGGCAGGTGCCAGCCTGGACTTGGCCTCGGCGGACCTTATCAATACGAAACGCGCAGGGCTGGAGTTGGCGGAAGTCGGGCCGAACTTCAGCAGGTCGTAGAGCTTGTGCAGGGTGTCATCGCTGACCTCGCCACTGAACGCGTTGTAGGTGCGTGCGGTACGGAACAGCTGGTCGAGCGCGGGATCGGATAAAACCTTGGACATCACAACCTCGAATCCTGTAAGCAGCCCACAGTGTAGAGTTCCGCCGATGAAACCGAAGTCACTGCACCGGAACGGATCGGCTTCATTCGTGCAACGACGAGTCGTGAGCGGGCGCCGTCCATGGCGGTGACCTACGCCCTGCACGACGGCCGGGCCGGTAATGCGCGGCAGGCGTTGGCACTGGCGCGGGCGTTGGATGCCGATGCCGTTGAACATGTATTGAGCCCGCGCGCGCCCTGGCGCTGGTTGGCCCCGCATCGGTTGCCTGCGAGCAGTCATGCATTCGGAGAGGCCTTTGCGAAACTCGCAGGCACCGGGCCTGTGCTCGCCATTGGCTGCGGCCGTCAGGCGGCATTGGCAACGCGCCAGCTGCGCGCGCGCGGCAGCAAGGTCGTGCAGGTCCTCGATCCGCGCATTGATCCCTGCCATTGGGATGTTGTGGTCGCGCCGGAACATGACAAGCTGCGTGGCGCTAACGTGGTCGCGATGCTTGGCAGCCTGCATCCGGTCGATGACCTGTGGCTTGCGCAGGCGCGCCGGGAATTCCTGGCGCTGGCCGACCTGCCTTCGCCGCATACGGTCTTGCTGGTAGGTGGGCCAAGCCGGCACGCCGCGCTTGGCAATGCCGGGTTCCAGTCGCTGTTGCAGAGGTTGTCCACTTGCGTGCAAGCAGAAGCCGGGAGTTTCAGCGTGGTCGCCTCGCGTCGCACGCCGTCAGCATGGCGCGAGGCGATGGCGAGCATCCCTGCCGGGATACCGGGTTTGCGCTGGCGTGACGAACGCGATGGCGGCAATCCGTATGCGGGATTGCTGGGCCATGCCGACCGCATCGTCTGCACCCCGGATTCAGTCAACATGCTCAGCGAAGCGGCGGCGACGCTTGCACCGGTGTTCGCATGGCTGCCACACACGGTCACAGGTCGACCACGCCACTTCCTGGACAGCATGCTTGAACCTGGCCGCATCCAGGCGCTGGATGGGGAAAGTGCGATGGACACCTTCTACGTCGAGCCGTTGCGGGAAACCGCGCGCGTCGCCGCTGCGGTTCGCCGCCATCTGGATCTGCCTGGCTGATCTGCCGCGCTAACTGTCGAAGTTCAGGCCTTGCGCGCGCACCGCATGCGTCACTATCTGCCGCGCCTCATCGATGGCCGCCTGCCTCGGCAGCCGCCGCGGGCGCCGGTCCAGCGTGCAGCGCAGCCCCGCGTCCAGCAGCGTTGCGTGCGCTGCCTGCAACTGTGCGTGCACGGCGTCCGCAATGCTGCCCGCAGCGACCGCTGCATCCAGCAGTTCCGGCGTCGCGCGGGACTCAAGCAGTCCGGGATGCGAGGTGGCATCCCGCAGCACCAGGAACTGCAGCAGGAATTCGAGGTCGACCAGGCCGCCCTCGCCCTGCTTGAGGTCGAAGATCGCGGCATCGCTACGGTCCAGCTCGGCGTGCATCTTGCGGCGCATCGCGGACACGTCCTGGGCCAGCTGCCCGGTAGCGCGCGGGCGGCCCAACACCTCGGCACGTACCGCATCGGCTGCAGCAAGCAAATCGGGATCACCGGCAACGCCACGCACACGCACCAGCGCCTGGTGTTCCCAGGTCCACGCGCGCGCGCGCTGGTATTCGGAAAAACTCGCGAGCGTCGACACCAACAGGCCGGTGTTGCCATCCGGTCGCAGGCGCATGTCGACTTCGAACAGGCGGCCTGCACCGGTTCCGGTGCCAAGCAGCGCGACCAGCTTCTGGCCCAGGCGCGCGAACCAGCGCGATGCGTCCAGCGGGCGGGCGCCATCGGACTGCGCGCCAGCAGCTGCGTCGTACAGGAACACGAGATCCAGATCGGAGCCGAAGCCGAGTTCTTCACCACCCAGGCTGCCATAGCCAAGCACCGCGAAGCGGGAATCGACGACCTCGCCATGCGCCGCGCGCATTTCCGCCAACACGACGCGCAGCACCGCAGCCACTACCGCATCGGCCAGCCACGCCAACCGTGAAGCACACTCCTGCGCAGTGCAACGCTCGTCGAGCAGCGCCAGTGCAAGCCGGAAGCTCAGCGCATGGCGCACCTCGTTCAAGGCATGCAGCGAGGCCTCGACATCGCCAGCGCGCAAGGCTGCGCCGCATTCGGCCTGCATGGTCTCGCGATCGGGCAAGTCCCCGGACATGCGCCGATCCAGCAACTCATCCAGCAGCAGTGGATGCGCGGCCAGCCGCTCGGCCAGCAACGCGCTGCGTGCCAACGCATCGACCAGGCGCTGCAACGCGGGCGCCTCTTCATCCAGCAACGCAAGGTAGCTGGCACGGCGCAGGATGGTATTTAGCAGCGGCAACAGGCGCCGCAGCACCGCATCGGGCTGGGCCGAGGTCGACGCCAGTTGCAGCAGCGCTGGCAACACCCGGTCAAGTCGCACGCGCGCCCCGTCCGAAAGCTCGCGTACACCCGGCGACCTGGCGAAATCCACCAGGTTGCGATGCAGTGCTTCGAAGGCTTCATAGCCTGCCATCTGCAGCGCATCGGCGTGTGCATCGTCGGGCAGGGCGCGCCAGTACAGGGACAGGTCGCTATCGCCCGGGGCGATTTCTCGCGCCGCGAGCAAGGCACCGAATTCATTCGATACCCGCGCTCGCCACGCCGCGACATCCACCAGCAATGCCGTCCAGTTGTCGTACCCGAGACCGCGAGCGATGCGCTCGCGTTGCAGCGCGTCCTGCGGAAATGCATGCGTCTGCGCATCGGCGAGCATCTGCAAGCGGTTCTCCAGCGTGCGCAGGAAACGATAGCCCTGGGTAAGTTCCTGGCTGGTAGCGGCGTCCATGTGGCCCAGCTCGACCAGCGCTTCAAGCACCGGCAGCAGGCTGCGCTGACGCAGTTCCGCCTCGCGGCCACCATGGATCAGCTGCAGCGCCTGGGCCAGGAATTCGATCTCACGGATGCCACCCGGCCCGCGCTTGATGTCGTCGGCCAGCTCCTTGCGCGCGACCTCGGCGGCAATCGCCGCCTTCATCGTGCGCAGGCCATCCAGCGCCCCGAAATCCAGGTAACGCCGATACACGAATGGACGCAGGCTGCGCAGCAAACGTTCGCCGGCCTCGATGTCGCCGGCCACCGGCCGGGCCTTCTGCCAGGCGTAGCGTTCCCAGTCGCGGCCTTCGCGCTGGAAATACAGTTCCATCGCCGCAAACGACAGCGCCACGCGCCCGGCATTCCCGAAGGGCCGCAGGCGCAGGTCCACGCGATGGCAAAACCCGTCGGCGGTGACTTCATCGAGCAGCTTTGCCAGTTGCTGGCCGATTCGCGCGAAATAGTCCGACGCGGCCAGCGCTCGCACGCCGTCGGATTCGCCGTCATGCTCGTAGGCATAGACCAGATCGACATCCGAACTGAAGTTCAACTCGCCACCGCCCAGTTTGCCGAGGCCGAATACGATCAGACGCTGCACGGATCCGTCGGCCGCTCGCACCACCCCGGAGCGCTGCGCAAACTCGGTTTCCAGCGCGTCGAGGCCGATTCGAAGGCAGGTTTCGGCAAGTTCAGTGCTGCCCGCCAGGATCGACCCGACCGGATCACCTGCAATGACATCGCGCCAGACCAGCCGGGTGGATTCGGCATGTCGGTAACGGCGCAGCAACCTCGGCCACTCGGCGCGTTCTTCGGGCGTGAGCTGGGGTGGTTCGATCGGAGCCGCGCCATCATCGGCGTGCAGTCGTTCGATCAACAAGGGCTGGCTGGCAAGCGTCGCCAGCGCAAAGTCGCTGGCACGCGCCAGCTCGCGCAGTTTGTGCATGAAACCGGCCTCCGCCCGCCACGCGGCATCCGCTGGCAGCGCGGCCAGCCTGCGTTCGACAAGCGATTCAAGCGCATCCATGCAGCCAATTGTTGCATTACGCAGTGGCCTTTCGTTGTGGCGGCGCGACGCGCTCGCTATCGTGCACGACATGAGCGAATTGCATGACCTGGTGGCGCTGATCCGCGCTGATACCCCATTGCTGGTCATCGAGACGCCCGACGAAGCGCGGGTGATCGAGCTGTTCCGGCAAACCCTGATGCACGCCTGGCGGGCGCTCTACCGGTGGTCGATCACCGAGGGCCTTCGACGGATGGACTTCGACCGCGAGGATGAAAGCGAGGTCGCGCCCGACCTGAGCGCCACGCTGGAGGAAATCCGCCAGGCCGGCCAGCGCGGGACCTACCTGTTGCTGGATGCGCATCCCTACCTGGGTTACGCCAGCTCGCAACGCCTGCTGCGCGACATCATCCAGCGCCGTGGCAGCCAGCCACATGTGCTGGTGCTGATCGGCACCAGGGTGGTCGTGCCGGAGGCACTGGAACCCTTCGCGGTGCGCTTCAGCCTGCGCCTGCCGGATGCCAATGCCCTGCTCAAGCTGGTCCAGGACGAAGCCCGCGCCTATACCACCGAGCACGGCGGCCGCCGGGTCGAGGCCGATGCCGCTGCGGTCAAGCAGATCGTGCGCAACCTGCAGGGCATGAGCCTGACCGATGCGCGCCGCATCGCCCGCCACTTGATCTATCGCGATGGCGTGCTGGGCGCCGACGACCTGCCGGAGCTGGCGCGACTGAAATTCGAGATGCTCAACCGCAGCGGGCACCTGCATTACGAATACGACACCGCGCGGTTTTCCGACGTGGGTGGCGCTGGTCGGCTCAAGCGCTGGATCGAGCAGCGGCGCGAGGCCTTCGTGCAGGATCCGCCGCCTGGCGGGCCGGGCTTTGGTCAGCTCGATCCGCCGAAGGGCGTGTTGCTGCTGGGCGTGCAGGGCTGCGGCAAGTCGATGCTGGCCAAGGCGGTGGCGGGCGGCTTTGGCGTGCCGCTGGTACGGCTGGATTTCGGCACGCTGTACGACAAATACCACGGCGAAACCGAACGCAATCTGCGCGATGCGCTGGCCTCAACCGAGCAGTTGGCGCCGTGCGTGTTGTGGATCGACGAGATCGAGAAAGGGCTGGCCCCCAGCAGCGGCGAGGGCGATGGCGGCCTGTCTCGGCGGGTGCTGGGCTACCTGCTGACATGGATGGCGGAGCGCAAGTCGCACGTGTTCCTGGTTGCCACCGCCAACCAGGTGCACGACCTGCCACCGGAACTCCTGCGTAAAGGCCGCTTCGACGAAATATTCTTCGTCGACCTGCCCGATCCGGCCACGCGTGCGGAGATCTTCGCCCTGCACCTGGATCGCAGGAAACTGCCCCGCGAGGACATTGACCTGTCGGCATTGGCTGCGGCCGCGGACGGGTTCTCCGGTGCGGAGATCGAACAGGTCATCGTCAGCGCGCTGTATGCCACCCATGCCGCACGCACCGGCGTCGACACCCACGCCCTGATCCAGGCCATACGCGACACTCGCCCGCTGTCGGTGCTGATGGCCGAACAGGTGCAGGCGCTGCGGGCATGGGCACAGTCGCGTACGGTGCCAGCCGGCTAGGGAACCTCTGAACAAGCAATCGTTCACCCTTCGACAGGCTCGGGGCGAACGAGTAACCCTCAGATTCCGTTCGTGGTGAGCCTGTCGAACCATGATCTGAATCAGCACTCGGCGACTTGTTCCGAGGTCCCCTAGGTACAGGCGTTGCGAGGACGAAACAGCCGCGCAGGAAAATCGCACGCATGAAAAAGCCCGCACCGGTTTTCACCGGTAGCGGGCCTGCTCCCTCCCCCACGTCGGGACGCGCTACGACTGTGAAGGAATCGTTATGGTGATTGCACGCTGCACTGCAAAAATGCACCCCGCAGTCCACTAATCCGGATTCAACGAAACAACGTCCGGTGGAACCGGATCCATCCCTTTGGGATCTAGCCAAACGAAGCTTCGATGCCCCGCTGCGCGAGCACCGCCTGCGCTGCCAGTTCGCCGGATTCGCAACCGCCTTCCATGAAGCCCTGGGTCTCCAGCGCGCAGTGTTCGCCGGCGAAATGCAGTCCGCCGACCGACTCGCCCATCACCCCGCGAATGCTGGACCAGTCACCCGCACGCAAGCAGGCATAGCTGCCCAGCGTCCATCGATGCGAGGGCCAATGGAAGCGCGCTTCACGTGCACCAGCCCGCGCCGCAGCGAGGCCCGGGAACACGCGATCGAGATCGCGCGTGGCAGTGTCTGCTTGCTGTTTCGGGCTGCCCTGCCCCAATTCCACGCCATGCCTGCCGCCGGTGAAATTGGTCAGCACGCCGCCGCTGCCGGGCTGCTTGCGGGTGGTGTCCCAGCTGGTCTGGTAGGACAGGTCACTCATCGACGCGCCATTGGCCTGGTGCTCGCGCCAGACGCGGCGGTCGTAGCCGATCATCAACTTGGCATTGGTACCGTAGCCCAGGTTGTCGATCGCATTGCGCTTGGCGGCCGGCAGCTCGACGCCGATGCGGATCTGCCGCAGCAACGTGAAGGGCATCGCCAGGATTACCTGCCTGGCTCGCACCTGCCGTGATGCCGTACCTTGGCGGAAATCCATGGTGTAGCCATCGGCATCGCCATTCAGTGCTTCCAGCACATGCCCTGTTTCCACCCGGTTGGACATCCTCGTGGCCAACGCGTGCGGGATCAGGTCATTGCCGCCACGCACATGGAAGCGCTCATCGCTGGCGCCGAAGATGCGGAAGGCGTCCTTGTCTTCGGTACCGATGAACGTCAGCAGGTTGAGTGCGGACTGCTGATCGATTTCCAGTCCCATCTCGGTGGTATACGCCACGTCGAGCAACTTGCGCAGCCAACCGGCAACGCCGTTGCGGTCCAGCCACTGGCTGATGGTGAGCGCGTCGAGTGCGCGGAATTCGGGGTTCCGGTCTTTGTAGTCGTAGTCACCATCACCGGCGGACGCGAGATCACGTTCGATCGCCGCCGCCACCGGCACGAAGGCCCGGACAATCTCGTGTTCACTGATCGCGCGACCATCGAAATACCAGGTATCGAGATCGCTGTCGCCGTCCAGCAGGTCGTCCAGTGGCAACTCGAGTTCCGCTGCCAGCGCGCGGATGCGGACGTGATCGGTATCGATCAGCTCGCCGCCGAGTTCGATCACCTGCCTATCCGGAAAATAGTTGCGCAGGCTGAGCATGCGCCCGCCGACCCGGTCCTGCGCCTCGAACACCCGCACCGCAACACCCTGCTGGCGCAATCGCCAGGCCGCAGTCAGTCCAGCGATGCCGGCGCCGACGATGACCACTTCATCGTCATTGCCAGCGCGCATCGGCGTGGGTAGCGACTGGCAACCCGCGAGCAGCGCACTCGCGCCTGCACCCTGCAGCAGGCGCCGACGGCGCATGTCGATGCGACCGCTGCGCACCACGTCGTGGAATTCATCCAGTGGCATCGCCACGTGGCGCGAGGCGCGCGCGATGGCGGCGGCGCGTTGCAATAGTCGGAACAGTGGCGTGCGGCCCATGAGTGGTCCCCGTTGGTGTTACCGCATCCAACGTAGCGTGGCTGCACAACGGGACACCACTTCGGGTGTCCTGCATGCCGGGGAGACCACGTTTGCACTGGCCATGGAACCTGCTTCATATCGTTGTGGATCGCGCTGGCTGGGCTTGGCTTTGCTGCTGGCGTTGTCCCTGCTGGCGGTGATGCGCTCGGCAGCCGGCACGCGGCTGGACAGCTTCACAGTCGATGAGCCATGGCATGTGGTCGCCGGTACCAGCTATGTGCGAGGTGGGGGCTTCCACCTCAATCCCGAGCACCCGCCCCTGGTGAAGCTGTGGGTCGGCGCGTGGATGCCGGCCGAGTTCCGCCTGCGTCCTGCGACAGCCCTGCAGGAAAAGTCGCAGGAGCGCGAATGGGTCGAGAAGACCATGTTCTTCGACAACAACGCGGGCACGGCACAAAGCCGCGCACGACTTGCGCTGTGGACGTTGCAGGGCTTGCTGCTCTTCGTGCTGGGCCTGCTGCTGTGGCGCGGGTTCGGCTTGGCCTGGGCGGCCGGGACACTGGCCTTCCTGGCGCTGGAACCCACGGTGGGGGCGCACCTGCCGGTGGTGATGACGGACCTGCCGCTTGCGTTGACACTAGCCATCGCCGCGCTCTGCGCCGGTTTGCTGGCGTCAAGCTGGCATTGGCGGTGGGCGTTCGCTTGTGGACTGGCCATCGGCCTGGCACTGACGGCCAAACACTCGGCGCTGGCCGGGTTGGGCGGGCTCGGGATCGGCTTGTCGATCGCCGCATTGTGCGGCTGGCGGCGCGGTGCCGGCGAAGTGCTGCGGCGCGGCGCCAAACTCGCAGCGGCGGGGCTTCTCGCCGTGTGTGTCTTGTGGGCCACCTATGGCCTGCATTTCCATGCGGGGGCCGATGGCAGCGATGCCTTCAACCGCCCAATCGACGCCAAGATCAGCGAACTCACGCTCCCGCACTGGCGCGCAGGTATCGCCTTCGCCGACGAGTACAAACTGCTGCCGCGTGCTTACCTGTGGGGCTTGGCGGACACGGTCCGAACGGGCGTGGAAGGACGCGGCATCGGCATGCATCGGGTCTGGGGCAAGACCTACTATGGCAATCCGCCCTGGTTCAGCTGGCCGGCAATCATTGCCTCGAAGTTGCCACTGGCCCTGATTGCCATGCTGCTGGCGGCGCTGCCATTGCTGGTGCGCTCGGGATTACCCGCCAGCGCGCGCTGGAGCCTGGCAGCGATCATGGTGGCAAGTGGTTTTCATCTGGTCGCGTTGATGGGCTCGGAAGGCATCTGGGGCGGCGTGCGGCACGCGCTGCCTCTGCTGGTCGGGCTGGCGGTGATTGCCGGTGGCGCGCTGGGCATCGCCTGGCAAAGGCGGTCGCGTCCATTGCTCGCGGGCGTAGCTACCCTGTACGTGCTAACGGCGGCAATGACCCTGCGCGAACCCCGTCTTTGGGAATACCACAACGAACTAGCCGGCGGCAGCGCGAACGCGTACCGCTATTTCGGCAACGAGGGCCTCGACCTTGGTCAGCGCTTCCACGAGATCCACGCATTCCACGACCGCGTGATCGCACCCTCCGGCGAGCCGATGTACAACGACTACTGGATGGGAGAAGAGCAGGTACGCGCGGCGAAGTTGAACTTCCGCAGACGCGTGGAATCGCTGGACGACACCAACGTCGCCGGCCAGTACCGCGGCTGGTTCGTGTACCCGATGACCGAGACGCTGCCGTGGCCGCAGTGGGATTGGGATCCGAAAGTGGTTTTCAAGGACATGCGCCTGGTCGCGCGTTTCGGCTATGTCGGCGTGTGGCATGGCGAGATGACGCGCCCGCAGACCCGCGCGAGTGCGCTTTACTCGCGTGTGGACGACTACATCTACAAGGAAAATGGCACGGACTGGAATCTGGTGTCAGATCGACTGGAGGAAGTGGTCGCGCAGTTGCCGCAGAAAGTCGATGCCGGTGTCGAGCTCGGCAATGCCTACTTGCGTCAAGGCCGGCATGGCGATGCAATCGTCGCATATCGCCGCCTGCTCACCCAGGACAAGGTCCCGGTGGAACCCGGCATCACCGCGCAATTGAAGGCGCAGATCGCGCGAATAGAAGCGGCAGCGGATGACGACGCGGTGGCGCCGATGCGAAATCCATGGCTGGAGTGACGCGTTGCTCAATCCGGACGCGGCCCCTTGCGCAGGTCCTTGAGGATTTCGCGCGCGGCATTGCGACCCGGCAGGCCGGTCACGCCACCACCCGGATGCGTGCCGGAGCCGCACAGGTAGAGCTGCTTGAATGCGCCGCGATAATTGCCTTGGCCCAGCAAGGGTCGGGCACTGAACATCTGGTCGAGGCCTAGCGCCCCGTGGAAGATGTCGCCGCCGACCAGGCCGAGGCGACGCTCCAGATCAAGCGGACTCAGCGCTTCGTAGCCGAGCACGCTGCGCGCGAAGTTGGGCGCGTACGCATCGACCGTATCGATCATGAGTTTGGCCACGGTGTCGCGGTGTGCGTCCCAGCCGCCGTCGACTTCACAGCTGTCGGAGAGCTCGGGATTCACCTGCTGGCAGAACATGCTGGCGACATGCTGGCCAGGCGGCGCGAGAGTGTCGTCGAGCGTCGAGGAAATCACCACTTCAACGATGGGATGGCGCGCCCAGCCGGGGTTATGCGCCTTCGATTTCGCATCGAAATAGGCCTGCTCGAAATACTGCAGTGACGGGCCGATCAATATGCCGCTCTGGTGGTGCGGCTGTAGTTGAGTGCCGGGCATCGCGGTGAAATCCGGCAGCTCGCTCAACGCAACGTTCATGCGGAATGTGCCGGAGCCGCAGCGATAGTGATCGATCCGCTGCGCGGTGTCTTCGTCCAATTGCGAACGCTCGACCAGCCTGGTGTACAGCAGCTTCGGATTGAGGTTGCTGGCTATAGTCTTCGCGTGCAGTTCGCGGCCATCGGCCAGCACCACGCCAACGGCCTTGTCGCCTTCGACGATGAGCCTGACGACCTCGGCATCGGTGTCGATCGCCACGCCGCGCGCGTCGCATTCCTTGCGCATAGCCTGGGTAATCGCGCCCATGCCGCCGATCGCGTGGCCCCAGGCACCGGCCTTGCCATTCACCTCGCCGAACACGTGGTGCAGCAGCACGTATGCGCTGCCTGGCGTGTAGGGACTGGCGAAATTGCCGACCACCGAATCCCAGCCCAGCGCGGCCTTCAACGGCTCGCCTTCGAACCAGCTGTCGAGCAGCTCGCCTGCGGACTTGGTGAACAGGTCGAGCAGGTCGCGACGCCCGCGCATGTCCAGCGACCTCACCTGCTTCGCGGCGGACACCGACGCGATCCAGTCGGCCAGCACGAAACGGTCGCTGACATTGGGCGGCGTGCGCTGGATGAGTTCGCGCAGCACCACCACGATGCGGTCGAGCATCGCGTAGTAGTCCGGCAGCCTTTGCGCATCGCGCGTCGACCATTTCGACACTTCCGAATGCGTGTGTTCGCCGCCCAGACGAAAACTGCGCCCGTCCGGCAGCGGCAGGAAATTCGCATACGGTCGTTCGACCACGCGCAGGCCGTGCTGGGCCAGACGCAGGTCGGCGATCACTTTCGGATTCAGCAGGCTGACCGTGTAGCTGGCCAATGAGTTCCGGAAACCAGGATGGAACTCCTCGGTCACCGCGGCGCCACCGACGATGTGGCGGCGTTCCAGCACCCGCACGTTCAAGCCTGCGCCGGCCAGGTAGGCCGCGCAGACCAGGCCGTTGTGGCCGCCACCAATGATCAGGACGTCGTCGTGCTGGGCCATGTTCGCGGTCGCGAAGGCAAACCCCGATGATCCCTGCCTTGCCGGCAAAACGGAAGCCGCGGGTCAGGCGTCCGGTTCGGGTTCGTTGAGGAAACCGGGACAATCCGATGTGCTCACCCCTGTGTTCGATCATCCGACGGGGCGACAGAATGACTTCATCGGCATCACCATTCAGCGGTGGATGCGCGATGGGGCCAGGCGCACGCGGAACGGGTCACAGCAGGTGTTGGAGGTATTCCAGTGCCGCCCAGTCCTGGTGCGTGGTGAGCTTGATGTTGGTTCGCTCGCCCGGCACCCCGCGCACGGGAATGCCCGCAAGCACGGCACGCTGGACCACGGTCATCCCGGCTTCGAGCCCCGCGGAGGCGGGGGTCTTCCCCAAGCGATGCATCACGTCGCGTGAGTACGCCTGCGGGGTCTGGGTCAGCCCCATCGTTTCACGCGCGTGGATGCCGCTCAGCATCCCCTCGGCCAGGACTGCCACCAGCACTTCAGGGTCCAGTACAGCTGCGGCGCACCCGGCTTCCCGGGCGGCGTCCAGCACTGACTTGAACAAACCGACGCTGGCGAAGGGACGTGCGCCGTCATGCTCGATCAGCCATTGCCCACGAGCCTTGTTGGCCAACAGGTCCAAGCTGGCCTGGCGGGTCTTGCCACCCGCGTACACATGGCATTGCGGCAAATGGCGCGCGATGGCCTCCACTCGATCCTCAGGCACCGCCACCAGCACTTCATCGGCCACCAGCCTTGCCTTGTCCGCCACCCAGCACAGCAGCGGGCGGCCACGCAAATCAAGCAAGCCTTTTGGCCCAAGCCCCAGTCTTTCTCCGGAACCAGCAGCCGCAATCAGGCAGGAAATACCCACGACCGAGCGGCTCACGCCAAACCTGCCTTGCCCAGCGTGGCTGCGACTTCCTCGACCTCGGCCAACCGTTCGCGTGCCTGCAGTTGCTCGCAAAGCGCCGATGCCTGCTCCCATCGATCCAGCTGCAGCGCTTGCAGCAGCCGTAACAACGCCAGGTTGATCGCACGCGGCAGGGCCTCGGCACTACACGAGGGGCTGGAAAGCTGGGTATCGAAGTAACGGCATGGGGTGCGCCAGGACGGGCCATACATGCCCTCCAGATAGACCTCGGGCGGCGACGGGATGTGCCAATCGCGGTCCCGCCAACGCAGCGCCTGCAAGCCGTAGATCGGCACTTCCGAAGCCAGGTGGTCCGGCCACCCGACCTTGTTGTGCATGCAGTCCTCGCGCCGCTGGATGAAGAACAGGTCAACGCCGATGCCGGTCGCAGCATGCACGAAGCCCATCACCCATGGCCGCGAAGCCAATGAAGGCTCACTGTCCAGTGGCAGCATCGGTGCAAAGCCGTCCGCGAGCGCCGCGATGATCAAGCCACGATCGCATTCGAACGCAACACCGAGGTCGATGTCCTTGTCATGCGGGAAGGGTTGGCCGTCCCGGTAGATCGCCAGCAAGGTTCCGCCGACAAGATGGAATGGCACCGCAGCCGAATCCAGCACATCCGCGGTTGCCAGGAGTGCGGCCTCGATCTCGTTGCCCCGCGACGCTTCCGGGGATGTCTCCGGAGCCGCCGAAAATCCGCTGGCACGTGCAAGCGGGAACCCCGCGATCGCAGCCAGCACGTGCCTGCGCATCGCCTTGGCGTCTCCTAGCAGACGCGTGATTTCCGCCAGCGCCTGCTGCAGGCGCCAGCTGCGTGGCGCATGCCTTGCAGCACTTTCAAGCGTGGCCCTTGCCTTTGCCAGCAGATTCACGCTGCGCAGCATCACGCTGTAGTTGAGCGAGGCAGCTTCAAGTCCCGGGGCGAGCACGAGCGCACGGTGCAGGGCCTTGGCGGCATCGCGCCGTTGGCCGAGACGCCAGCAAGCCACGCCGAAGTTGTTCCATGCATCAGCCTGGGCTTGGTCGAGTCCCAAGGCGCGCTCTGCATGCTCGCGAGCACCCAGTGCATCACCCAGTCCTATCCCCAGCGCGGCCAGATTCGACCAACTCGCGGGGTGCGTCAGCCCTGCGCGTTTTGCGTCACCATAGGCACGCTCTGCAGCAGCCCGATCACCCGAACTCAATGCGTGCGTTGCGAGTTCAATGTCCCGTGCGCGCAATTCCGGCGATCTGGATACCCGAACCTCGAATGACAATGGCGCTTCCCGCAAGCTGATCCCGACAACATGTTAGCCAAGTCGAAGTCTTGGTGCGCCGGATCGCAACCGATTCGCCAGCTTGGCAAAGATCGGATGAACGCTCCGGGATCAGCCTGCCTGCGCGTCCACGGCTTCGCGGAACATGCGTGCGCCGGCTTCAAGTCCCTTCGGATAGGCATCCACCCACGACGCCACGATCAGCATGTAATCGTCGCTCCCAACCGAGGCGTGGTAGTCCGGCAATCCTTGCGGATGCTTGCCACCCTGCAGGATCGGCATCGCGCGGGTCGGGCGTGGCGCCTGTTCAGGCGAATCGTTGCTTCCGGCCTGGCCACGGTCGCCGGTGGTGACGTACCAGTCCGCGCCCAGGCAGGCCGTCCAGTCTTCCAGCACAGAGTGGGCAATGCCCCAGCGTGGATGACGGGTCAGCAGGTCGCTGAAGGTGTTGTGGGCCAGGATCGGGCGCCGACCATGCCGGGCCAGCATCGGCAGGATGCCCAAACCCTGGATGGCAGGCGCCACCAGCGCCGCGTCCACGCCAAACTCATCGAGGATGTCCCAGCGTTCGGCCAGTTCCCATGGCTCGCAGATCAGGTTGGCCAGGTAGCCCTTGAACTCACCGGTACGCTCGCGTGCTTCGTCGCGCGCGGCCACCATCGCCTGCACGTGTTCGCGGAATACCTCGTTGTCGGCGAAGCCCTGCAATTCGTCGTCCTTGACCAGATGGAACCCGCCGACCAGCACGTCGCGGTGCAAACCGGCCATGGTCGGGATGTCCAGGCCGACCGCCGGGCGCATCGAGCGGCACAGCAATGGGCCCTGCTCGCGCTGGAAATGGCTGCGGATGCCGGCAATGCCGAAGCCGGGCCCTGGTCCGAAATCAACGGGCGAATCCATTCCCTGCAACTGGAAGCGGGTCAGGAACCCAAGCCGCGGCAATTCACCCACCACCACGTTCAACAGTTGCGCCGGTTTGCCTGCAAGCAGCCGGCGCGGGATCGCAAGCTCGACCACCCAATTGCGCTCGCCGCCACCTTGCTCCGCATAGACCTCGGTCTCGAGCTGGTAGGGGCGAAGTTCGGAGTCCGGCAACGTGACTGCAGCCTGCACATCCAGCACGCGGATGGTCGAGTCGACCAGCATCTCCGGCACGACGTGGCCGGCAATCGCGGTGGTGGCGCAGCTTTGTTCCATCGCCATCGCCAGCGCGGTGGCTTCGCCCTCATGGATCGAGGTCACCAGATATCGTGCACGGACGTAATCCTGTTCGTCCAACCCGGCATTCCAGCGGAACAGCGCCGGGTGCTGGGCGCGGGGCATGTTTCCGGAGCTCATCTCAGCAAATCTCCCTGCTGGCAGGCGCGCTGCCAGTCTTCCGAGGTGGTGATCTTGATATTGGTTTTTTCGCCCGGCACGGCATGCACTGGCACGCCAGCCAATAATGCCAACTGGATGGTGGATTGTCCGTGCCAGCCGGGCGCGTCCGTCTGGCAGGCGAGCAACGCCCGCATGTTCTCGCGCGAGAACGCCTGCGGCGACTGGAACACGCCGACCTCATCACGCGCATAGGCCTCCACCACGCGGCCGTCGCGCAGGCGCGCCACCGGTACTTCCGGGTCAAGGAACGCGCCGGCGCAGCCCGTGCGCAGGGCGGTGTCCAGCACCGCCTGCAGCAATGCCAGGCTCGCGAACGGACGGGCGGCATCGTGCACGATCAACCAGTCACCATGAGCCTGCCCCGCCAGCAAGGCGATGCTGTCCTGCCGCGTCGCACCTCCTGCGATGACCCGGCACCTGGGCAGCATCGATGCAGCCGTCTCGACAAGATCCGTCGGCACTGCCACCAGCACCTCATCGGCGACCTGCAGCGCGCGGTCCGTGATCCAGCACAACAGCGGACGACCCCGAAATTCCAGGAACGCCTTCGGCCCGAGACCCAGCCGTTCACCACTGCCTGCGCCGGGGATGAGGCATGACACCGATATCTCACCCATCGAAGCGCAACCCCTCATGGCCGGCGGCCTGCAGTCGCTTCAGGACCGCCTGCACTTCAGGCAACGATTCGCGATGAAGGATTTGCGCGCAGTACGCCACCGACTTCGACCACTCCCGGGCATCCAGCGCCTGCATGAGCCGGAGCAGGCCCAGGTTGATGGCGCGTGGCAGTGACTCGACGGTCCGGCTCGGGTTGGTCACCATGGTGTCGCTGTAGCAGCGGTCGTAGCGGACGCCAGCATCGACACGTAGCTGTTCGCGCCAGTCGGTGTCGTAAATGTCTTCCAGGTACTGTTCGGTGGGTACCGGCACCGGCCAGGTGCGCCCCTTCCACTCCAGGTTACCCACCGTATAGGGCCGTAATACCGCCTCCACATGGTCCGGCCAGCCCATGCCGATCTGCACGCTTCCGTCCGCGCCGCGTTTCGTCAGGATGAGATCGATGCCGACACCGCTGGCCTCGTGGATCACCCCGATGACCCGGATCGGCCCGCTGCCGACAGGCGGCGCAGGGAACATACGGAATTGTGCATCGGCTTCGAAAAAGGCACGCACCCGCAGGCGCGTTTGCTCATCCATGTCGGGCAGCGCAAGGTCCACGTCCTTGTCGTGCGGGAACAGTTCGCCATCCTTGACGATGGCAAGCAAGGTTCCCGCCATCAGGTGGTAAGTCACGCCCAACGCCTCAAGGCGATCGCAGGCCGCCTGCAATGCGCTGAATACGTCTTTGCCCGAAGACGGGCGCAAGCCACTGGCGCCCGGCTGGGCGAGATGCTGGGCGAGGTCCGGCTCCTCAAGTTTCAGGCGCAACGCCTGCAAAACCGAATTGCGGACGCGGGAATGCTGCATGAGCACTCGTGCAACCTCGGCGTCGGCCAGGTGCAAGCGCCAGGCGCCTGGATTGTGACGCAGCGCGTCGGCCAATACGCGCGCCGCGCGCGCGTCCTCGGACACGGCGCGGAGCATGCGGCTGTAATTGAGGGCCGCCGCTCCAAGGCCGGGGCTGAGCTTCAGCGCATGATCCATCGCCTGCGCCGCATCGCGCCGGCGCCCGGCGTGCCAGCTGGCCACACCCAGATTCACCCAGGCATCGCTGCTGCGCGCATCAAGCTGCAAGGCACGCTGCGCGTGTCGGCATGCACCTTCGGCATCGCCCAGTGCCACGCCGAGCGCGGCCAGGTTCGACCAGCTGGCCGGATCCAGCAGGCCTGCGCGCGTTGCTGCCCGGTACGCTTGTTCGGCACCCGCAATATCCCCGGCGGAAAGCGCATGGGTAGCATGCTCGATTCCCTGCGCGCTCAACTCCTTGGACTCGGAGACCCGAACCTCAAACTGCAGACTCACAACATCCCCCTCTGAAGTCGAG
The DNA here is from genome assembly GCA_038323895.1 of Lysobacterales bacterium. GTDB lineage: Bacteria > Pseudomonadota > Gammaproteobacteria > Xanthomonadales > Xanthomonadaceae > Thermomonas. The sequence goes on from JBBQHK010000021.1 coordinate 36,091, forward strand.
AGGTTACCCAATTCCCGCCTTCAGCAGGCGATTGCGCACGTGCTCGACTTCCATCAGCCGCCCTCTTGCCAGCAACTGGTCGCACAAGGCCAGCGCCTTCGGCCAGCGCTGCTCGCCAAGCGCGCCCAGCAGGCGCAGCAAGCCCAGGTTGAGCGCGCGCGGGATCGACTCGGCTGCGAGTGACGGACTGGAGATCTGCGAATCAGTCCAGCGCTTGTCGTAGACGTGGCCCTGGAATTCGCGGGTTGAGCTGCGCCAATCCGCGCCATAGTCGGCCGCCAGGTAGTCCTCCAGCGGTACCGGCACCTGCCAGTCACGCCCCTGCCAGTGAAGACTGCCGACCGCGTACTGCGGCAGGTCGAAATACAGGTCATCCGGCCAGCCCAGGCAGATGCGCAGCATGCCGTCGACCGGCTGTTTGAAGAACAGATCGATACCCACCCCGGTGGCGTCGTGCTGGAAGCCGAGGCACCAGCGCCCTACGCCATCCTGATCAGGCACATTCATCCGCGAATAGCCGTTCGTGAACAGCGCCGCCACCTGCTCGCGATCGACATCGAAGGGCAAGCCCAGGTCGACGTCCTTGTCGCCGGCAAAGGGCCGTCCCTGACGGACGATGCCGAGCACCACCCCCCCGACCAGGTGGTAGTCGATAGCCGCCGCTTCCAGCCGCTCAACCGTTTCGAACATCGCCAGCAGCAGCCTGCGCTGTGCTTCTTCGTCCTCGGGCTCGGCGCCGTCGTCCGGCCCGGTTGATGGCTCGAGCGTAGGCAGGATTGCCGACATTGCGGCAAGGACATGAAACCGCGTGGCGTCGGTATCACCCAGCAGGCGGCACAGTCCGGCCATCGCCTGCTGCAAGCGCACGGATCTCGGATTGTGCACCAGCACCTTGGCGAGAATTGCCCGAGCCTGCTCGTGCTTCTGCACTGTGCGTAACATCATTGCGAGATTGAGTGCCGCCGCGTCCATCCCGGGCGCCACCAGCAGGGCCTGTTGCATCGCGCGCGCGGCATCGCGACGCTGACCCAGTTGCCAACTGGCCACGCCAAAATTGACCAAGGCATCGCTATGGCCGGCATCCAGTTGCAACGCGCGCCGCGCATGCTGCCGGGCACCTTCCGGATCGCCCAGGGCGACCCCCAGAGCGGCAAGATTTGACCAACTGGCCGGATGCAGCAGGCCGGTTCGCACCGCCATCAAGTACTCGCGTTCCGCCGCCATGCGATCGCCTGAGGACAAGGCATGGCTCGCAAGTTCGATCCCGCGCGCAGCCAGCTCCGGGGACCTGGAAATACGTACGTCAAAGGGCAGGCGACTCACGACATCTCCCGTTGGGTGCCGGAAGGTTACCCAATTCATTCCAAGGTGTATGCGCGCCTGCGCCCGGCGCTGGCTTGGCCGAGCGGCCGCCACTAACGCCCGGCGGGGTCCTGCGTCTGCCTTGCACCAGCCAACGACATCGGCACGTCGAAGCGGATTGCGCCCAGTTGCTCAGGCGCCCTGCCAAGTCTGCGCAGCAGTGGCAGCCAGCGTGGATCGTCGTGCAGGCTGGCGAACAGCGGTTCAATCGCGAGCATGGGCAGGCCCGAGTCCTTGTACTCGATCGCCTTGTCGAGCCACTCGAACGCATCGTCGGGCTCGCCTCGCCATGCGTGGATGTAGGCAATGTTGTACGCCGCGTCCTTGCCGTACTTGGCGACAGTCTCGGCCAGTGCCGCCTCCGATGCCGCTTTTTCCCCGAGACTATGGTGCGCCACGGCCAGGCCGAACAGACGGAACGGCTCGAACGGTTCGAGTTTCATCTCCGCCAGCGCAACTTGCGCGCGTCCCTGCAGGAGCAGGGAAACGCCACTCGTGAAATGGGTGACGGGTTGCCCCGGCTCCAGCTCCAGGGCGGTGCGGTTGGCCGAGATGCTCTTGTCCAGCATGCCCGCCTGCTGGTAGGCGATGCCGGCCTGGGAGTATGCGATCGACTGCAGCGGGTCGCGCGCGATGATGTGCTCGTTGACGGCGACCGCATCGTCCAGTCGGCCGAGGCTCTTGGCGATATCTTCCGCCATGCTGAGGTTATTGAGGTCCTCCACGCCTGTCGCCAGCGCCCGCTGCATGTAGCGCGCCGCCAGCGATAGGTTGCCCTCGTGGCGCAGGGCGATGTGCGCGAGCTGGGTCAGGGCCTGGCTGTTTTCGCTATCGATGGCCAGCGCCCTGTGGGCCGCCTCGCGCGACCTCTTGTAGCCCTCTTCGCCCGGCACCAGCGCGAACGAAGCCTGCATGCCATAGGTGACCGCGAGCGTGTTCAGCGCCGGAAGGTAGGTGGGATCAATGGCCAGCACCTGTTTGAGGAGGCCGATTTGCCGATCGTATGAAGCTGCGTCTTGCAGGTGCACTGCCCCGGCCTGGAGGAATAGCTGGAACGCCTTGGGATCGGTCTTGCGGGTCGTCGGCATCAGGCTCCCCATCAACTTGACCTTGAGCTGTTCCACGACACCCGCAGCGACTTCGTCCTGGATCGCGAAGATGTCATCCATCGGGCGGTCGTACGTATCCGTCCAGAGATCGGTGTCCGAGCGCGCCTCGACCAGCCGCACCGTGACCCGCATGCGGTCGCCGGCCTGGCGGACGGATCCCTCCAGCACGTAGCCGACGTCGAGCTTCTTTGCGATCGTCGCCATCGAGACGTTCTGGTCCCGGAATTCGAACGACGACGAGCGCGAGATCACCCGCAGGTTCTGGACCTTCGACAACATCGACAGCACCTGCTCGGCCAGGCCGTCCGACAGGTATTGCTGATCCTGCTTCTCGCTCAGGTCGCGGAACGGCAGCACGGCGATCGACTTGTCGCCGTAAGCCCCGACGATGGCTTCGGTACGGCCCTCCTTGCGCGCGATCTGGATCTGCGTTTGCTGGCGCTCGGGCGAAAGCAGGAACTTGTCCACCGCGAAGTAGCCCAGCGCGAGCGCCAGCAGCACCATGATCCAGCGATCCAGGCGCTTGCCGGCGCGTACGCTTGCTTCGAGGTCAAGCGTTGCCGCGCCATCGCGAACCAACCCGCCAGGCGTCCATTCGAAGACCCAGGCCATCACCAGCGCCGGCACGAACCCGATCAAGAGCACAATCAACAGCGTGCGCGCGATCCAACCAGGTGCATCGAGCATCGGCAGCACGGTGTCGGCAATCTGTAACAACAACCAGATCCCCGTCAGGTAAAGACCCGCGACCCGTATGACGCTGCGACGCTTGGCCTCCTCGATGAAGTCGCTCATGACGCGAGCATCCCCGACTGGCGCGTCGGTACACCTGTGACCCTTGCGTTTCGCCCCCTGCTACCGACCATTGCTGCTCTCCGGAGTCCTGGCCAGCATCCACCATATCCGCCCGAGCGCCGCCAAACCACCCATTGCCGGGTCCTAAAGATTGCCGCCGGTCCCATGGGCCGGCACGGGCGTCCCTGCGAACGGTCGCAGGACGCCCGTTCAGTCGCCAGGTTCGCCCAGGCAGTCTTGACGCGACGCGCTGTCGTCGCCTTTGCCTGTCGGGCGTTGGCCCCGGGGCAGGTGCGCCTGTGCACGGTGGGCGTGCGCTTGCGCTTGCGGACACATTATTTGTCACCCGTCCCGGTCGGATTGAGCAGAAGATCGACCTGCTCCACCGGCATCGGGCGGTGCAGCAGGAAGCCCTGCAGGCTGTCGCAGCCCAGCGACAGCAGCAGGTCCCGCTGGGCATTCGTCTCCACGCCCTCGGCCACCACGCCCAGGCCGAGGTTGCGGGCCAGCGCGATGATGGTGCGGATGATCGGCGCGTCCTCCTGCCCCGGAAGGGATTGCAGCCCGATCTCCCGAACGAAGGCCTGATCGATCTTCAAGGTGGTGACCGGAAGCTTGTGCAAGTAACTCAAGCTGGAGTAGCCGGTGCCGAAATCATCGATCGCGATGCCCACGCCCAGATCACTCAGCTCCAACAGGTTGGCGGAGGTTTCGCTGACGCTGTGGAGCAGCAAGCTTTCGGTGATCTCCAGCTCCAGCGCTTCGGGTGCCAGCTGTGTGTCGTGCAAGGCGCGCCGCACGGTATCCACCCAATCGGCACGCTTGAACTGGACTGCCGAGACGTTGACCGCAACGCGCAGGCTGGGATGACCCGCCTGGCGCCAGGCGACCATCTGGGCGCAGGCCGTACGCAGAGCCCATTCGCCCAGCTGGACGATCAGGCCACTGGCCTCGGCCAAGGGGATGAACCTGCCTGGCGACACCGCGCCCAGCGTCGGATGCTGCCAGCGCATCAGCGCCTCCAGACACTGGATCTCACCGTCCGCGCCACATTGCGGTTGGTAATGCAGGCTCAGTTGTCCCAATCGCAAGGCATTGCGGAGCTGGCCGTCCATGTTCATGCGTTCTTTCGCCACGGCGTTCAGCTCCGCAGCGAACCACTGGAAATTGTCCCGCCCCGTTTCCTTGGCGCGATACATCGCCGCATCGGCGTTGGCCATCAGGGTGTCACTTTCGAGTCCATCATCGGGATAGATGCTGATGCCCAGGGAGAGGGTGACGAACAGCTCATGCCGATCCATCTGGAAGGGCGCGCGCATCGCCTCGATGAGCTTGGTCGCCACGCGCATGGCGTCCTGCGGGTCGTTCAGTTCGTTCAGCACCACCGTGAACTCATCGCCCCCCAGCCGCGCCAGGGTGTCGGTCTTGCGAATGCAGGCTTGCAGGCGGCTGGCGGCCTGGCGAAGCAGCGCATCGCCCGAGGCATGGCCCAGCATGTCGTTGATGTTCTTGAACCGGTCCAGGTCCATGTAAAGCACGGCCACTTGCAGCTTCTTGCGCTCGGCCTGTGCCAGTGCCTGGTTAAGTCGATCCTGGAACAACAACCGGTTCGGTAATCCGGTCAAAGCATCGTGCTGGGCCTGATGCGACAGCTGGTCAGTCAGCGTCCTGTGCTCGATGGCCACGGCGGCCAGCCGCGTCGCCATGCCCATGAATTCCAGATCGCGCGTGCTGGGCCGGGATGGCTGGTCGCGGTAGATCGCGATCGAGCCCAGCACAGCGCCGCGGTTGGATGGTGGGATCGGCATCGACCAGCAAGCGCGCAGTCCGTGCGGCAACGCCAGTTCACGATATCCGGCCCATAGGGGATCGGTGGCGATGTCCTCGGCGATGACCGTATCGTCCCTGAACATCGCGGTGCCGCAGGATCCCACCGCCGGTCCGATCGGCAGGCCGTCCAGCGAGTCGGAATAGGCCTGCGGCAAGCGGGGCGCGGCTCCGTTCCACAGCCGGCCGTCGTTGAGTAGAAGGATTGAACTGCGCGATCCTGGAATCTGTATCTCCAGCATGTTCGAGATGCGCGACAGGATTTCCGATAAGGGCCGATTCTGCACCACCTGCTCCAGGATCAGGCTGCGATCCCGCTCCAGCTGTTCCTCCCGCTTGCGGGCGCTGATATCCAGGCTGGCGCCCGCCAAGCCGGTCACCCGGCCCTGGTCGTCAACCAGCACTTCGATCTGGTCGAAAATGGTGCGGACCTCGCCATCTTCCCGGACGAACCGGGTTTCGTGGCTGAATGGCTTGCGGTCCAGCAGGGCCTGCGCCATTGCCGCTTCCACTGCAGGGCGGTCTTCGGGGACGAGTCGACTCAGGAAGTCCTCGTAGGTTGGCTGGTGATGTGCCGGCGACACGCCACAAATGCGGCACAACTCGTCAGACCAGTTCAATATCCCCGTGGCCAGATCCCAGGTCCAGCTACCCAAGTGAGCGCGGCGCTGGGCCTCCTCCAACCGCGATTCGCTCAGAAGGAGTGCCTGCTCCGCGTGCCTGCGTTCGGTGAAATCGATCAGGGCTCCCTGTATCACCTCGGGCTGACCCGGGTCATCCAGGATCAAGTTGACCGTCGCCATACCCCAGACTTCCGCACCATCCGCGCGGCGCAGGCGAACCATTGAATTGTCGAGCGAGCCGTACTCACGCAGGTATGCCAGATAGCGTTCGCGGTCCCCATCTTCGAAATAGTTGGACTTGCTGTTGACGCCGATGATCTCGTCCCTGGATTCGTAGCCGAGCATCCGCGCGAAGGCGTCGTTGCACTCCAGCAGCCGGCCATCGGGCAGGCTGCGGAACACGCCAACCAGATTCTGGTCGAACAACAGCCGGAAACGCTTGTCGGAAGCGAGCAGGGCGTCTGCCGCCTGCTTGCGTTCGATCGCCGCAGCCACCTGGCTGGACACGAATTCGAGCAGGGCCTTGTCTTTTTCCACGTAACGCACATCGCCGGTATAGCTCTGCACGACCAGCGCACCGATGGTGTGTGATTGCGACTTCAACGGCACCCCCAGCCAATCCATCGAGTCGGTGCCGACTAGCGTGAATTGCGCGTGGACGCCTTCACGCACCGTTTGCGGGGTGAACAGCAGCGCCTCCCCCCTCATGACCACCCGCCCTGAAAGAGTGCCATCCTCGAGCTTGCGTGGTTCCGGGGCCTCGTCGTGTTCATCCACGTAATAAGGGAAGCTCAGTTCATCCCGGGCCTGGTCGTACAGGGCAACGAAGAAATTCCGGGCTGGCAACAACTCGCCGATGATCTGGTGGATGCGGCCGAACATTTCCTGCTGCGTGCCGGTGGCATGGGCGGCCTCTGAAATCTGGTGCAATGCGACTTGTGTCTTCTGGTCCTGCTTTTGCCGGGTGATGTCGCGCAACGTGCCGATGATCTGTTGTTGCTCGCCCATCACGATCGGGGTGAGCAGGACCTCGACCGGAAACTCCGCCCGGTGCTCGCTGCAATAGACCCATTCGAAGCGGTGGCCACCATCGCGCATGGCAGTGGCAATCATCTCGTCGGCCTTCTCCGACGAGCGTCGGCCATCGGGCTGGAACTGCGGGGAAAAACGTGCCGGATGTTGCGACAGCAATTCACCTTTGTCCGCGCAACCCAGCATGTCCACCGCTGCCTGGTTGCAATCGGTGAACTGGCCCGTCCGCACGTCCAGCACGACCAGTGCGTCGGCCGTACGCTCGAACATCATGCGGAAACCGGTTTCGCCAAGTGCCATCAGGTCCTCCGTATTGGTTTCGAGGGTGGCCAGCAGCCCGTAATTGGACAGTCCAAACCGTACCATGCAGCTGCGTTGAAGCAGTGTCGCGGCTCCAGCCATTGACCACCGGTGGCACGCGTAGGGCCGCGCGAGACGGTCATTCGGGATTGCGTCAACCGTGGTCCGGATCTCTTTCCCAGCGGTCGGGGGATACACCCGGTCGAACTCGATCGGACGTGCATCCGGACGGCGATGCCGGCGAAACCGCCGCAAACAAAAACCCCCGCATCACTGCGGGGGTTTTCGGGTGTAGCGTTCAGTGCAGTGGGGACTGGATCAGAAATCCATGCCGCCCATGCCGCCCATTCCACCGCCGCCGCCCATGCCGCCAGCGCCGCCATCGTCCTTCTTCGGAGCCTCGGCCACCATTGCTTCGGTGGTGATCATCAGGCCCGCGATCGACGCGGCGTTCTGCAACGCGGTGCGGGTGACCTTGGTCGGGTCCAGGATGCCGAACTCGATCATGTCGCCGTATTCACCGGTCTGGGCGTTGTAGCCGAAGTTGCCCGTGCCTTCCTTGACCGCGTTCAGCACGACAGACGGCTCTTCGCCGGCGTTGGCAACGATCTCGCGCAACGGCGCTTCCATCGCAAGCTTGGCGATATTGATGCCATGGGTCTGGTCGACGTTGTCGCCCTTCAGCTCACCCAGTGCCTGCAGTGCGCGGACCAGTGCAACGCCGCCGCCCGGGACCACGCCTTCTTCCACCGCCGCACGCGTTGCGTGCAGGGCGTCTTCAACGCGAGCCTTCTTTTCCTTCATTTCAATCTCGGTCGACGCACCGACCTTGATTACCGCAACACCGCCGGCCAGCTTGGCCACGCGCTCCTGCAGCTTCTCGCGGTCGTAGTCGGAGCTGGTTTCCTCGATCTGCGCCTTGATCTGCTTGATCCGCGCCTGGATGCCCTCGGCGTCACCGGCACCATCGATGATCGTGGTGTTTTCCTTGGAGACCTGGATCTTCTTGGCACGGCCCAGATCGTTGATCGTGGCCTTCTCCAGCGACAGGCCCACTTCCTCGGAGATCACGGTGCCGCCGGTCAGGGTGGCCATGTCTTCCAGCATCGCCTTGCGACGATCACCGAAGCCCGGGGCCTTGACCGCAACCACCTTGACGATGCCGCGGATGGTGTTGACCACCAGGGTCGCCAGCGCTTCGCCTTCCACTTCCTCGGCGACGATCAGCAGCGGCTTGCCGGATTTGGCCACGCCTTCCAGCACGGGCAGCAGGTCGCGCACGTTGGAGATCTTCTTGTCGTACAGCAGGATGTACGGGTCATCCATCTCGGCCGACATCGACTGCTGGTTGTTGACGAAGTACGGGCTCAGGTAACCGCGGTCGAACTGCATGCCCTCGACCACGTCGAGTTCGTTGTCCAGGCCGGAACCTTCTTCAACGGTGATCACGCCTTCCTTGCCGACCTTGTCCATCGCCTGGGCGATCAGGTCGCCGATGTTGGCGTCGGAGTTGGCGGAGATCGCGCCGACCTGGGC
>JBBQHK010000022.1:0-43526 GCA_038323895.1 Lysobacterales bacterium
TCCTGCTGGTGCGATTCGATGATGCGGACGCTGCATTCCTGCGACTGCTGCAAGCGGGGGTGGTGGTGCGCGACATGCGCAGCCAGCCGCAACTTGACGATGCCTTGCGCATCACGATTGGCAGTCCTGAACAAAATTTGCAGGTGCTTGAAGCGCTTGCGCCAGCCAAGGTGGCAGCAGCATGAGCAAGGGCACACCCATCCTGTTCGTTGATCGCGACGGTACCCTGATCGAAGAACCCGAAGACTTCCAGATCGACCGCCTCGACAAGCTGCGTTTCGTTGCCAATGTCATTCCGGCGATGCTGCGCCTGCGTGATGCCGGCTATCAGTTCGTGATCGTCAGCAACCAGGATGGGTTAGGTCAGGCTGCCTATCCGCAGGCATCGTTCGACGGCCCGCAGGCGTTGATGATGCAGGTCTTCGAAAGCCAAGGCATTACGTTCCGCGAAGTCCTGGTCGACTGCAGTTTTCCAGCGGACAACGTGCCAACGCGCAAGCCGGCCTTGGGGCTGGTCCAGCACTACCTGAAGGATCGTGGCATCGATTGGGAGCGTAGTGCGATGGTCGGTGACCGCACGACCGACATCACCTTTGCCGACAATCTGGGGATTCGCGGATTCCAGTTGCGCACGCCGCAGTTCGGTGGTGAGTGGGACTGGGCCGGGATCGCCCATGCGCTGGCCGATGCGCCGCGCACTGCGGTGGTGAAACGCGATACCAGGGAAACCAGGATCGAGGTCGAACTCGATCTTGACCGCACTGCAGAGCCCGACATCAGGACCGGGCTGGGCTTCTTCGACCACATGCTGGAACAGCTCGGCAAGCATGGTGGCTTCGCCCTGCGGGTGCGTTGTGAAGGCGACTTGCACATCGACGAACACCACACCATCGAAGACACCGCGATCGCGCTTGGCCAGGCAATTGCCGAGGCGCTCGGCGACAAGCGCGGCATTGGCCGCTATGGATTCGTGTTGCCGATGGACGAAGCACTGGCCAGCGCGGCGCTCGACTGTTCCGGGCGTGCCTGGTTCGAGTTCAGCGGCGCGTTCACCCGTGAACGCGTTGGTGACATGCCCACCGAGCTGGTCCCGCACTTCTTCCGCTCGCTTTGCGATGGTGCACGCCTGAACCTGCACCTGACGGTCAACGGCGACAACGATCACCACAAGGTCGAAGCCTGCTTCAAGGTCGTGGCGCGTGCGTTGAGGCAGGCTTTGCGGCGCGAGGGCAGCGAGTTGCCGAGCACCAAGGGCATTCTGTGAGCACTGCTGTCGGCAATGACGTCGCGCTGATCGATGCCGGTGGTGCAAACCTGGGTTCGGTGCGATACGCGCTGGAGCGATTGGGCGTGGACGCACGCATTGTGCGCGATGCCGATGGCTTGCGCAGCGCGCAGCGGGTGATCCTGCCCGGCGTCGGTGCTGCCAGGCCAGCGATGGATCTCCTGCGTGAGCGTGGACTGGACGTCGCCTTGCATGCACTTGATGTGCCATTGCTGGGTATTTGCCTTGGCATGCAACTACTGTTCGACGCGAGCGAGGAGGGCGATGTGGCCTGCCTCGGATTGCTGCCGGGCACGGTGCGTCGGATGCATGGCAGCGCCGGCCTGCGGGTTCCGCACATGGGCTGGAATACTCTCGAACCTGTTCGTGAATCTGCCTTGCTGGACGGCATCGCGATGCCCGCGCAGGCCTACTTCGTGCATGGCTACGCCGCGCCTGTCACCGACGACTGCATCGCGAGCTGCACGCATGGCGAACCGTTCGCCGCCTGCGTCGAACGCGGCCGCATTGCCGGCATGCAATTCCACCCCGAGCGCTCGGCCGATGTCGGTTCGAAATTGCTCGCCAATTTCCTGCGCTGGGACCCTGTATGAGAATCCTCGCATGAGTCCGCTACCGATAAGTGCGCTGCTGTATCCAGCGATCGATGTGCGCGACGGGCGCGTGGTGCGCCTGCAGCAGGGCGATTACGCACGCGAGACGCGTTATGCCGACGATCCGTTCGAACTTGCGTCCCGCTATGCCGCCCAGGGCGCGACCTGGTTGCACCTGGTTGACCTGGATGCGGCGCGCGACGGTGGTTATGCGCAGCTCGACCTGCTTGCGCGGATCAAGGCCGCGACCTCGCTCAACGTGCAGACTGGCGGCGGCATTCGCGACGAGGCCGGCGTTGATGCGTTGTTCGCCGCCGGGGTGGATCGAGTGGTGGTTGGTTCGTTGGCGATCCGCGAACCTGATCGCGTGAAAGGCTGGATCAAGCACTATGGCAGCGAGCGGATCACACTGGCGCTGGATGCAAGTCGAAGCACGGATGGCGAGTGGCTATTGCCCTCTCATGGCTGGACGCGCGCCAGTGGCGCAAGTCTGTTCGCGCTACTGGACGAGTATGTCGATGCCGGTGCGCGCCATGTCCTGTGCACCGACATCGCCCGCGACGGCATGCTGGCGGGACCGGCGCTGGAACTCTATGGGCAACTGTTGGCACGCGCACCACAGGTGCATTTTCAGGCGTCTGGCGGCATTCGCAGCGTTGACGACATTTGCGATGCGGCCACGCTGGGCTGCGCAGGCGTGGTGCTGGGCAAGGCCTTGCTGGATGGTCGATTCACGGTGACCGAAGCGCTGGGCGGAATCGCGCCGTGTTGAGCCGCCGCATCATTCCATGCCTGGATGTGCGCGACGGGCGCGTGGTCAAGGGCGTGCGTTTCCGCGACCATGTCGACATGGGCGACATCGTGTCACTTGCGCATCGCTATCGTGATGCCGGCGCCGACGAACTGGTCTTCTACGACATCACCGCAAGTCCGCAAGGCCGCAGCGTTGACCGCGACTGGGTGGAGCAGGTCGCGCGGGCGCTGGATATTCCGTTCTGTGTGGCGGGCGGGATTCGCAGCGTTGAAGATGCGCGCGCCGTGCTGCATGCAGGCGCGGACAAGATCTCGATCAACTCGCCTGCGCTGGAGCGGCCGGCCTTGATCGAAGAGCTTGCCGCGGCGTTCGGCGTGCAGTGCGTGGTCGTTGGCGTCGATTCGCAACGTGAAGCAGATGGACAGTGGCGCGTGCGCAGCCACACTGGAGATCCCGAGCGCATGCGCACGCCTGGCAAGCGCACGCTGGACTGGATCAGCGAAGCGCAATCGCGCGGTGCCGGCGAGATCGTGCTCAACTGCATGGACAGCGACGGCGTGCGCAACGGGTACGACATCGACCAGCTGCGCGACGTGCGCGGCATCTGCCAGGTGCCGTTGGTAGCGTCCGGTGGTGCCGGAACAGCGCAGCATTTCATCGACGTGTTCCGCGATGCCGATGTCGATGCGGCACTTGCGGCCAGCGTGTTCCATTCCGGTGCGCTTGTCATTTCCGATCTAAAGCATGGCCTGCGCAGTGCAGGCATCGAGGTGCGCCTGTGAGCAACGCATGGATTGATGCACTGGCGTGGGACAAGCAGGGCGGATTGCTGCCCGCGATCATCCAGGATGCCAGCACGCTGGGCGTGTTGATGCTGGGCTACATGGACCGCGCGGCACTGCTGGCGACCATTGAAGGTGGCGAAGTCACCTTCTTCAGCCGCAGCCGGCAGCAGTTGTGGCGCAAGGGCGAGCAGAGCGGCAACGTGTTGCGGCTGGTTTCAATCGACATTGATTGCGACCAGGACACGCTGCTGGTCATGGCCGAGCCGGCTGGGCCAACCTGTCATCTGGGCAGCACAAGTTGTTTCCCGAACGCACCACATGATGTGCTGTCGGCGCTGGATGCGCGCATCGCCGAACGCGAGCGTGAGCGACCTGCGGCCAGCTACACCACCACCTTGTTCGAGGCCGGTGTACGCAGGATTGCACAGAAAGTCGGCGAGGAGGGCGTGGAGACTGCGCTTGCTGCCGTGGTCCAGGACGATGCCGCATTGCTTGGCGAGACCGCGGATCTCCTGTATCACCTGCTGGTGCTGCTCCACGCGCGCGGGCTGTCGCTGGCGGATGCAAAAGCGGTACTGAAATCTCGCGAAGGTTGACGCAGCTGTCGCAAGCTGAAGTCGTCGGCTGAGCTTTGATTTCAGGCAATCGTGACCGAATGTCGCACGCAGTTGCGGCCATCGTCCTTGGCCCGGTACAGGGCTTCGTCAGCAATGCGGATCACCTCTTCCGGAACGGTTTCGCGGCTGGCATCGACCGTATGCACGCCAATGCTGGTACTCATGCGGATGCTGTGGTTGCGCGTGGCAACCGGCGACTGGTGGATGCGCAGGCGAATCGCCTCGGCCACCTGCAAGGCCTCCTGCGCATTGGTGCCAGGAAATACCGCCACGAATTCCTCGCCGCCAAAGCGTGCCACCAGGCCCCCACGCGAGGCGGCCACGTCCTCCACGCAGCGCGCGGCATGGCGCAGGCAGTCGTCGCCGGCCAGGTGGCCGTAGGTATCGTTGATCTGCTTGAAGTGATCCAGGTCCAGCAGCAGCAATGCGATCGGCTTGCCATTGTCCCGGCGCGCAATCAGAGCCTGCTCGAATGCCTCGCGGAAATGACGGCGGTTGTAGACGCCGGTCAACGGGTCGCGCTGGCTGTATTCGCGCAGCTGCACGTTGGCCTCGCCCAGTTGCGCCATCGTGGTGCGCAATTGCTTGGTCCGGTCGATCACGCTGCGTTCCAGGCGTTCGTTGGCCTCCTCCACGATCCGGATATTCTCCACGCGCAGGCCGGCGTAGCGCGATCCCAGCGCCAGCGACAGCAGCAGCATTTCCATCGCGGAGCCAATCTGCACGCCGTTGAGCGTCCAGAAGTTTCGGGGCACCAGGCCGAAGGCAAGCAGCGTGAACGCTGCTGTGCCGGCGAGGAACAAAGCCCATGCCAGCAGGAACAGCCGCGCCGGCTTGTAGTCACGCCGCAACATGACGATGGTCGCAACGATGATCCACAACACCCCGAGCAAAACCGCCTTGGAGGCGAGCGGGGTGACCACGTGGTACTCAGCCTGGGTCGCAACGATGCCAAGCCCGACGAAAAAGGCACTGATGCCGAGGCTGACTGCGTTACCGGCAGGCCAGCGCTCCCGCAGCTCCAGGAAACTGCGCGCGAACAATTGCATGCCGATCAGTGCAAGGCAGATCGAAAGCGGTACCGCCGCGTCGGCCATCCATGGCCAATTCGGCCAGAGGTATTCGAACCCGTAGCCGTTGAGCGTGAACAGCACCAGCGCGAACGCGGAAATGTGCCACAGGTACCAGAAGTAGCTGGAATCACGCAGCATCAACCACAACACCAGGTTGTAGATCAGCAAGGCGAGCACGATGCCGTAATAAAGGCCGGTGGAGAACTGCGTATCGCGCAGGACTGCGGCGAACGCGCGCGGCGTGTAGAGCACCAGCGGCACCTGCATGGAGCTCTGGCTCTGCACCCTCAACAGCAGGTCCACCGGCTCGCCAAGTGGCAGGTCAACACGGAAATTCGGGTTCCGGTAGAGGATGTGACGTGCCTCGAACGGCACGTGATCCCCGCCGCTCGCGTGGACCACGCGCCCATCCGCGTACCGCAGATACAGGTCCAGGGAGTCGCTCAGCGGATACTCCTGCACCAGCAACCAGCGTGGTTCATCGCGGTTGCGGTTCACTACGGTCAAGTGGAACCAGTAGGCTCCCTCCTGGAATCCCAGGCTGGGGTTGCCTTCCGGCAATGGCGCGTACTGGCCTTCGCTTACGCGCCTGAAAGCCTCGCTGGCACCGTCGCTGGCAAGTGCGTCGTGCCGGTAGCTGATGCGCGGGCTCAGGGGCACCGCCATCATGCCGGCATCAAGTGTCAGTGGTTGTCCGGCATTCGCGATGCCGCTGACGGCGAGCCAGAGCATCGCCATCCCGAGCCACCATCGATGGATCCCATGCATCATGTCCCGCAACCGGCCCGCTGCTTCACGGCCCCCCGGGCCTAGCCAATTCTAGTGCAATTCCGTTTCGTTCATTGCGGGGCATAATCTTCGCCGGAGGTGCCCATGCGCACGTTGTTCGCGTTGACTCTTGGCTTCTGGATGGTGGCGGGCAGCCTGCCAGCACGGGCAGCCGACTGCACGCCGGTCGTGGTCGAGTCCGGCACTCCGCAATCGCGAACCACCGTGGTGCGGACCGCGGTTGCCTGCCTCCGCTACATCCCGCAGCCCGCTGGCGACGCATCCGGCGCTCCGCTTGAGGTGCTGGTGTTCGGCGATCCGCAGCCCAAGTCGGCCGTGGATGCCGACTATTTCCAGCGCGACATCATCGCGCCATTGCGCGGGCGCACCCGGGCCGGGCTCGGGTTGTCACTGGGCGATATCGTCGATGATGCACCCGCTGTGTATCCCTTGGTGAAAGCCGCCACGGCCGAACTTGGCGTGCCCTGGATGCATCTGCCCGGCAATCACGACATCGACCTGGAAGCGACCGGTGATGAGGATTCACTGCGCGCCTTCCATCGCGTATTCGGCGCCGACACCCATGCCCGCGAAAACGCGCTGGCCACTTTCATCGCACTCGACGACGTGATCGCGACACCTGGCCAGAATCCCGCTTACATCGGCGGCTTCCGCGAGGAACAGTTCGCCTTCCTGGAAAGCTACCTGCCGACCTTGCGCAAGGAACGGCTGCTGGTGTTGGCGATGCATATTCCCTTGTTTGAAAAAGACGGGAAGGACAGTTTCCGCGACGCTGATCGCGCGCGCCTGTTCGAACTGCTGCGCGACTTCCCGCACCTGCTGGTGCTCAGCGCGCACAGTCATACGCAGCAACATGTCTTTCATGATGCCGACAACGGCTGGAACGGCGCGCAGCCGCTGCACGAATACAACGTTGGCGCCGCGAGTGGTGCGTACTGGTCCGGCATCAAGGACGCCGATGGCATCCCCGATGCAGCGATGGCTGACGGCACCCCGAATGGCTACGCAGTGTTGACCGTGCAAGCGGGTGGGAAATACGGGTTGGCCTGGCACAACGCTCGGGATGCTACTGACACCCAGATCGGCCTGCATGCACCCAAGGTGTTGCGGCGTGGCGCGTACCCGGCCTGGGGCGTGTATGCGAACGTCTACATGGGAATGGACGACAGCCGAGTCGAGTATCGCGTCGATGGCGGCGACTGGGCACCGATGCGCAAGGTGCTGCAGCCGGACCCGGCATTGCTCGCGGAAAACATGCGCGATGACGCAGCGGATACCTTGCGTGGCTACGACCGCTCGCCCGAAGCCGAACCCTCGCGGCACCTGTGGCGCGCCGCCTTGCCCACCACGCTGGCGGTTGGGGAGCATCGGGTAGAGGTGCGCAGCTTCGATCGCTGGCGCGGCGAGTTTCGCGCCAGCACGACGTATCGCCTTGAGGATGCCGTCCCTTGAGGCAATGCCGGCTAGGGACTGATCTCCGCGAACGACTCCACCCGCACATGCCCATGCGTCTGGTCACCAGAGCGTGGCTCCGGATAGTCATCGCGCCTGTCCAGCAGGACCGTGCCCATGCCGGCATCACGCGCGGCGTCGAGCTCGGCGACCACGTCGGACAGGAACAGGATGTCGCCTGGGCTGCGATGCAGTGAGTCGGCAATCAGCCGATAGCTGTCGGCATTGCGCTTGGGCCCGACCTCGGTGTCGAAGTAGGCACTGAGAATATCGGACAGGTCGCCGGCATCGGAATTGCCAAACAGCAGTTTCTGCGCGGGCACCGAACCGGAGGAATACACCGCGAGTCGATGCCCCGCCTCGTGCCATGCCTGCAGTTGCGGCGCCACGTCCGGGTACATGTGCGCAGTGAAGTCCCGGCTGCGGTAGCCGGCCTTCCAGATCATGCCCTGCAGCGCCTTGAGCGCGGTGTGCTTGCGGTCCTGGTCGATCCAGCCCTGCAGGGTCTCGGCGATGACAGCGTCGTCGCAGATCGCCCCGTGCTCGGTGGCGACGACATCCAACCAGTGCCGCACCTCGGGTTCGTGGCCGTGTTCCCGGATGAAACTCGGCAGCTCACGGCGCGCGTACGGGAACAGCACATCCTTGACGAAAGAAATCGACGACGTTGTCCCTTCGATATCCGTAAGAATGGTGGTTTTCATTCGCGCGCCTTGCCCACTTCGTAGCGTGGAAAGCGCGTGGCGATGTCGGTGCCGGTGAAATGGCCGACCCAGCCGTCCGGTTCCATGAAGAAACGGATCGCCACGAAGCTGGGCTCCGGTCCCATGTCGAACCAGTGGGTCATACTGTCAGGCACGGAGATCAGGTCGCCGGCCTCGCACAGGATTTCGAAAACCCTGTCGTCCACGTGCAGGGTGAACAGCCCGGAGCCAGCGACGAAGAACCGCACTTCATCTTCCTTGTGGAAATGCTCATCCAGGAACTTGGCGCGCATCGCTTCACGGTTCTCGTTGTCCGGCGCGATGCTGACCACGTCGATACTGCGAAAGCCCCTTGCTTCGACCAGACGGTCGATGTCGGCGCGATACGCAGCCATGATGGTGTCCGGCGCATCGCCCGGTTGCACTGCCTGCGATGCTTCCCATTGCTCGAAGCCCACCCCAATGGCGGCCAGTTCCGCCGCTATTTCAGTGACGTTGGACGTGGCCAGTCGCGGCACGTCCGGTGCGTGGTCCACAAAGACCCTGAGCCGGCTCATCGCTGCAGCCTCCGGTGTTCCAGTTCGCAGGACAGCAGGAACTCGAACGCTTCGAGGTGCCGCCGCGTTTCCGCCATGTCGCGGCCCCAGGCGTACAGGCCGTGACCATCGATCAAGTAGCCCCACATCTGCTGGCGGTCGAGCGCGGCATCGACCTGCGCCGCGAGTGCTGGCATATCCTGGGTGTTGGCGAATACGGGCACGTCGATCGCGGCTTCATGGGTGGTATTGCCGGCGAACGCCTTGAGCAGTTCATAGCCCTCAAGGCGGACATGACCATCGGCGGCATATAGGCGCGAAGCAACGGTCTGCGCCCGCGAATGCGTGTGCAGCACGCAGCCGACTTCAGGAAAGCGGTGATAGAGCTGGGTATGCAGCAGGGTTTCCGCGGACGGGCAGTGCTCGCTGCCGACCGGGTTGCCATGGAAATCCACCACCATGATGTCGGCTTCGGTCAGCTTGCCCTTGTCGCGACCGGATACGGTGATCGCCGCATGTCGCTCGTCCAGCCGCAATGAAAAATTGCTGCTGGTTGCAGGGGTCAGGCCGGCGCGCGACAGCTCGCGGACATTGGTGATGATCTCGCCAGCAAGATGGCGCAGGTGTTGCACGTCGTAGGCATCTTTCATGTGCCGAGTGTAGCGAATCCGGTGTTCTCCTTTTGCATTCTCAGGTAACAAAAAACCCGGCCGGAGCCGGGTTTTCTGGACTGACTTGAGACGATGTCCGTCAGGCCTCAGCCTGCAGGCTCGGTCAATGGCTGTTTGCGGTAGTTGCGGATCTCGCCGCTGTTTACCCGTGCCATGTAGCTGTCCAGCTCACGCTTGACCACTGGCGCCAGCAGGTACAGGCCGATGATGTTGGGCAGTGCCATCACGAAGATCATTGCGTCGGAAAAGTCGACCACTGCTGCCAGGTTGCTGGCCGCGCCAATCACGATGAATATGCAGAACAGGAGCTTGTAGCCAATCGCCACGGCCTTGGATTCGCCGAACAGGTAGGTCGCGGACTTTTCGCCGTAATACGACCAGGCCAGCATCGTCGAGAACGCGAACAGGAACACCGCGATTGTCAGCAGGTACGGAAACCACGAAATGACCGATGCAAAGGCCATCGAGGTCAGCGCGACGCCGTCACCTATGCCTTCCTGCTGGTACATGCCGGTGATCACGATGACCAGCGCGGTCATGGTGCAGATCACGACGGTGTCGATGAACGGTTCCCACAGTGCGACCAGGCCCTCGGTAATCGGCTCCTTTGTGCGCACCGCTGAATGTGCGATCGCAGCCGAGCCGATGCCGGCCTCGTTGGAGAACGCCGCGCGGCGGAAGCCCTGGATCAGCACGCCGATGATGCCGCCGTAGCCGGCTTCGGGGGTGAACGCGCCGGTGAAGATGGCCTGGAAGGCCTGCCCGACGAAAGCGATGTCGGCCAAGATGATCCACATGCCGCAGGCGAGATACAGTATCGCCATGAACGGCACCAGTTTCTCGGTGACCCGTGCGATCGACTTGATCCCGCCGATGATCACGAAGGCGACCATGACCGCCATCAGCAACCCGAACAGCCAGCCCTTGTCGGCCAGGAAGCTGCTCTCGCCCCCACTGATCGCGACGAACTGCTGGAAGCTCTGGTTGACCTGGAACATGTTGCCGCCGCCCAGCGAGCCGCCGATGCAGCAGATCGCGAACACGATCGCCAGCATCTTGCCAAACGGCGCGAGCCTGGGGTGATGCTCGGCGATGCCGCGGCTCAGGTAATGCATCGGCCCGCCTGAGACGCTGCCGTCGGCATTGTGGCGACGGTACTTGACGCCCAAAGTGCACTCGACGAACTTCGAACTCATGCCGAGGAATCCGGCGACGATCATCCAGAACGTCGCGCCGGGACCGCCGATGCTGATCGCGATGGCGACACCCGCGATGTTACCGAGGCCGACCGTGCCCGACAGCGCGGTTGTCAGTGCCTGGAAGTGAGTGACCTCACCCGAGTCGTGTTGGTGCGAGTAGTCGCCGCGGATCAAACGCAGGCCCTGCTTGAAGCCGCGGACGTTGATGAAGCGGAAGTAGATCGTGAAGAACGTCGCCGCCACGATCAGCCACAGCACCATTGCCGGCATGCTGGCGCCGTTGCCGACGGGGATCGGGTAGAAGACGACATTGGAGATTGCCGTGGCGATGGGAGCGAACCAGGCGTTGATGCGGTCGTCGGGCGTGCCGGCAAGCGCCGGGAAGCTGGACAGGCACGCCACCAGGGCGGCGAGGGAGGTCGTCGTGCCGGAAGGTCGCACGCGCGCTGGGAAGTGCGCACCACCGGTGTGGGAGGCTGGAACTGGCTGGCCTTGAATCATCGGCACTCTCTATGTTTGGCGGAATCTGCTTGAAAATGGGCTCGGCTCACCGGGCAAAACGCGTCCTTGCACTGGCAGGGACGGTGTCGTCGCGGCACTCATCCTGGTTCCCACATCCTGGTCATGGCTGTGGGCCCCGCAGCTTGCTGTGCCGGTCACCGTAGACGAACTGGGTGGCGAATCCAAGCTTGGCCCAGCCAGCCATCCGGATCCAGGTGGAGAAGGCGCTACCCGTGGTGGGCCATTTCCATGTGCCGGGTGTGGCGAATCGGGAGTTTGGCTTCTGCAATGGCCGGCATCAAAAAACCCGGCCGGAGCCGGGTTTTCTGATGCTGCCTCACGCCGTCAATCAGGCCTGCGGGCCCTCATGGAACGGCGGTTCCGGATCCATGGTGGGGCCGCCTTCCGGACCGGTGTTTCCGCGTGCCATGTCACTGCGCTTGTAGCCATACAGGCGGTAGACCACCAAGCCGATGGCGGCCCAGGCGAAGAACAGGCTGATCGTGTACCCCGACAGGTTCACGAACAGCAGCAGGCAGCCGGCGACCGCGAGCGGGCAGACGACCCACACCAGCGGGGTGCGGAACGGGCGATGCCGGTTGGGTTGCTGCTTGCGCAGGATCATCACGCCGATCGACACCATGATGAAGGCGAACAGCGTGCCCGAGTTGGAAATATCCGCGAGGATGCCGACCGGGAACATCGCGCCAAACAGTGCGACGAACACGCCGGTGATCATCGTGATCACGTACGGGGTGTGGTACTTGGGATGGACCTTCGAGAGGACCTCGGGCAACAGGCCATCACGCGACATGGTGAAGAAGATACGGGTCTGGCCGTAGATCATCATCAACACCACCGACGGCAGGGCGAGAGCCGCAGCCAGGCCGATCATGTTGCCGACGCCGCCAAAGCCGATCATGCGCATGACGTGCGCCAGCGGCTCTTTGCTGCACACCAGTGCATCGGCATTGGCGGCCATCGCGCAAACGGCGGCCATCTCCGGTGTGCCCGGCGAAAGCACGTTGCCATCAGCGCCGACCATCGGTGCCGAGCCTGCCGCACCCACCGCGCCATAGCCCACCAGCAGGTAGAAGATGGTGCAGATCAACAACGAGCCGATCAGGCCGATCGGGATGTTGCGGTTCGGGTTCTTGGTTTCTTCCGACGCGGTGGACACCGCATCAAAGCCGACATAGGCGAAGAAGATCGATGCTGCCGCGCCCAGCACGCCGACGCCGCCCATCGGGCTGCCCCAGCCGGTCGGGAAGAAGGGTTCGAAATTCTCGCTCTTCACCGCGGGCACGGCGATGACGATGAAGGCGATCAGTGCGGCAATCTTGATCAACACAAGCACGGCGTTGACCTTGGCTGACTTGGAAGTACCGATCACCAGCAGCCAGGTCACCAGCAGTGCAATCGAGAACGCCAGGATATTGAAGGTACCGCCATCATACGGACCGGTCTGCAACCAGCGCGGCAGTGACAGCGCACCGGGTTCCACCAGCCCGAATAGATTGGTATGCGTCAGCAGTCCGTTCATGTAGCCGGACCAGCCGACCGACACGGCGCCTGCCGCGACTGCATATTCAAGCACCAGTGCCCAACCCACGATCCAGGCCAGCGCCTCGCCCAGCACGCCGTAGGTGTAGGTGTAGGCGGAGCCCGACACCGGAATCATGGCGGCAAGCTCGGCGTAAGCCAGCGCTGCCAGTGCGCACACGACCGCCGCAATGACGAAGGCGACCATCATCGCCGGGCCAGCCTTCTGGCCGGCCTCGGCGGTCAATACGAAAATACCGGTGCCGATCACGGCACCGATGCCCAGCATGGTCAGCTGGAACGCGCCAAGTTGGCGTTTAAGCGCCTTCCTTCCGGCAGTTTCAAGAATCTTGTCGAGCGGCTTGACGCGCCAAAAAAGCATTGTGTTTCCCCAGGCAATGCAACGGAGCACGATGATCGTGCGGATGAACCAAGGCGCCGACATTAACGGGCGGGCGGGGTCATGCACAAGCGCCAAAAGACGATTCAGCAGCGATAATCGATGCTCATGAAGATGATGCGATGCAGCATGCCCGAGACTGAACATTCACTCGCCGAAAATCTGGCAGCGTATGCGCACCGGTGGCCGCTTGAACGCGTCACGGTCGGGCTGTTTGAGCAGCTGCTGGATGACGCCGGAGATCCCTTCCGCCGCGAACGGCTGGCCGGACACTTCACCGCGTCCGTCTGGCTGGTCAGTAGCGATAGTTGCCGCGTCCTGCTGACCCATCACCGCAAGCTTGGCATGTGGTTGCAACTTGGCGGCCATGCGGACGGCGAGCGCGACCTGCAGGTCGCCGCGCTCAAGGAAGCGGAAGAGGAATCCGGGCTGACGGACTTGCGCATCGAGCCGGGAGTCTTCGACCTGGATCGCCATCGCATCCCCGAACACAAGGGTGTGCCCGAGCATTGGCATTACGACGTGCGCTATGTCGTTCGGGCGGGTGCAAACGAGGCCTACATCGTCAGCGACGAATCGCATGACCTGGCCTGGCGCAGTATTGCCGAGCTTGCGGCTTGCGCAAATGCCGATGCTTCGGTGCGGCGGATGGCGGGCAAGTGGATGGCGCGCCAAGCCAATACCTGAAACCGGACGACAGTCCTTTCAGTAGAGGACCCGGGTCCGCAGGGTGCCCGGGATCGCGGCCAGGTCTGCACGCAGGTCGGCAGCCTGCGCATCGCCGGTGCTGATGTCGATGACCACATAGCCGACGTTGGCGTCGGTGCGCAGGAACTGGCCATCGATGTTGATACCGCGCTGGCCGAAGATTTCGTTGACCCGCGACAGCACGCCCGGCACGTTGCGGTGGATGTGCAGCAGGCGATGGCTGCCGTCGTGTTCGGGCAGGGTGACCTCGGGGAAGTTGACCGCCGACAGTGTGCTGCCGTTGTCGCTGTAGCGGACGAGCTTGGCTGCGACTTCGATGCCGATGTTGTCCTGCGCCTCCAGCGTGCTGCCACCCACGTGCGGGGTCAGGATCACGTTGTCCAGGCCGCACAGCGGCGACAGCAGTGGATCGTCGTTGCCCTTGGGTTCCTCAGGGAATACATCGACCGCCGCGCCGCCAAGATGCCCCGTTGCGAGCGCCTCGGCGAGTGCATCGATGTCCACTACCGTCCCGCGCGAGGCATTGATCAGGTGCGCCCCAGGCTTCATTCGCGCGATCTGCGCGGCACCGATCATCCATTTCGTGGCCGCGGTTTCCGGCACGTGTAGGGTCACCACGTCGGACGCCTCGAGCAATGCGTCCAGATCGCGCGCCGCGCGCGCATTGCCCAGCGACAGCTTGGTCTCGATGTCGTGGAAGAGCACGTGCATGCCCAGCGACTCGGCGAGCACGCCGGCCTGGGTGCCGATGTGGCCATAGCCAACGATGCCCAGTGTCTTGCCGCGCGCCTCATGGCTGCCGGCGGCCGACTTGCTCCAGCCGCCACGATGGCATTGGGCGGATTTCTGCGGGATGCCGCGCAACAACATGATGGTTTCGGCCAGGACGAGTTCCGCCACGCTGCGGGTATTGGAGTAGGGGGCGTTGAAGACCGGGATACCAGCCAGTTCGGCTGCTTCCAGGTCAACCTGGTTGGTGCCGATGCAGAAACAGCCGATCGCGAGAAGGCGCTTGGCTTCGGCCAGCACGGGGGCGGTCAGCTGGGTGCGCGAGCGGATGCCGATGAAATGCGCATCGGCGACGGCAATGCGCAGTTCGTCCTCCGGCAGCGACTTGGCATGGCTGACAACGTTGCTGTAGCCGGCGGCCCGGAACGTTTCGACTGCATTTGCACTGATGCCTTCGAGCAGAAGGACCTTGATGTCCTGCTTGGGATACGACGTCTTCTTCATGGGGTGAACCGGCAAAGGGGCCTGGCGAGTGTGCCAGTTTCCGGGGGGCTTTTGCTGCGCTGCCGCACTGGACGCGTGGCGTCGTGACTGGCAGGCTGGCGTCGAACCTGTTGCCCACCAAATTCATCCTTGGGAATACCGAGCACGCCATGGCCGATCCGCGTCTGGAATCCCTCGCCACTGCACTGCCCACGCTGCGGTTGAAGACCGACCCGGCCGAACTGGAACACTACGGCCGCGACTGGACCCGACGCTGGACGCCGGATCCGCTGGCGATTGCGTTCCCAGCCACCATCGGAGAGGTCCAGGCCATCGTGCACTGGGCCAATGCGAACCGTGTCGCCATCGTTCCCTCCGGCGGACGCACCGGCCTGTCCGGCGGTGCAGTCGCGGCCAACGGCGAGCTGGTGGTGAGCCTGGAACGAATGAACCGGATACTGGACTTCGATGCCGTCGATCGCACGCTCACGGTGCAGGCCGGCACTCCGTTGCAGCGCGCGCAGGAGGCAGCGCGCGAACACGGGCTGCAGTATCCGGTCGATTTCGCCGCGCGCGGCTCGTGCAGCATCGGCGGCAATATCGCGACCAATGCCGGTGGCATCCGGGTGGTCCGTTACGGCAACACCCGCGACTGGATCGCCGGCCTTAAGCTGGTCACTGGAAGCGGCGAACTGCTGGAGCTCGGGCGCAGCCTGGTGAAAAACTCCAGCGGCTACGACCTGCGGCACCTGGCGATTGCATCGGAAGGCACGCTGGGAATTGTCGTGGAAGCCACCCTCAAGCTCACCGACCCGCCGCCACAGACCAACGTCATGCTGCTGGCGCTGCCGTCATTTGATGCCCTCATGCAGGTCTTCGCGGCATTTCGTTCGAGGTTGCAACTGCAGGCCTTCGAATTCCTCACTGATCGAGCCATGCACCACGTGCTGGCGCATGGAGGCCAGCCGCCCTTCGCGGAGATTTACCCGCTTTACGTGGTCACCGAATTCGCCAGCGACGAGGCCAGTGAAGTCGAAGCGCTTGCGGCATTCGAGGCGTGCATGGATCAGGGGCTGGTCGCCGACGGCGTGATCAGCCACAGCGACGCACAGGCGGCGCAGCTTTGGCAATTGCGAGAGGGGATTACCGAAAGCCTGGCCGGTTACCAGCCCTACAAGAACGACGTCTCGGTGCGGATCTCGGCGATGCCTGCCTTCATGGCCGACACCCAGGCCTTGCTGGCCAGCGAATACCCGCAGTTCGAGGTGGTCTGGTTCGGCCACATTGGCGACGGCAACCTGCACATCAACATCCTGAAGCCTGACGACATGGCGCAGGACGCCTTCGTGGCGGATTGCGAGCGGGTCACCAAGTTGCTCGCCCAGGTGCTGAAGGCACATGGCGGCAGCATTTCGGCGGAACACGGCATCGGCCTGGTCAAGAAACCCTATCTGTGGAGCACGCGCAGCGAAGCGGAAATCGCGGTGATGCGCGGGATCAAGTCGGCGCTGGATCCAAACGGGATCATGAATCCCGGCAAGCTGTTCGACTGAGTGGTGCTTGATTCAAACAAGCGCTGGGTCCAGGCGTTCGCCCGGGTGTAGAGCATGAATCAGTCCGCGCGGCCCGCGAACTCGCCGGTCGAGGTGCTGACCCAGACCTTCTCGCCATTGGTGATGTATTCGGGTACCTGGATCTCGATCCCGGTGGAGAGCTTGGCCGGCTTCGGCCTTTTGGTCGCAGTGCCGCCCTTGAGCTCCGGGGGCGTGTCGACCACGATCATCACTACACTTGCGGGCAGCTGCAGCGCCACCGGCAGGTCGTCGATGATCTGCACGAAGCACCCCGTGAGGTCGTCCACGATATAACCGGCGGCATCGCCGATGACGTCCGCGTCGAGCATGTAAGGGGAGTAGTCCTCGTCGTCGAGGAAGACGAAGGCATCGCCATCGCGATAGGAATAGCTGACCTGCCGGCGCGACAGCTCGACCTCTTTCAGTTCGTCGTCGCCACCAAGGCTCAGGTCATATTTCACGCCGCCTGGCACGCTGTACATGGTGAAGCGGAACTTGACGTTGCCACCGCGACCCTGCGGCGAGCTGCGCTCGATATCTCTGACCTGGTAGACGGTGCCGTTGTGTTCGACCACGTTGCCTTTCTTGATGTCGTAAGCCTTCATGCAGAGTTCCGATGCGTATTGAGGTTGCGGAAGATGCGCTCGTTGATGTTCCAGGTGAGCAAGCCCCAGGCCAGGCCGCCGACCGCGCACAGGCCAGCGGCGACACCCAGCAACAGGCTGAAGCGCGGATGGTGTGGCCCGAACTTCACCCAGGTCAGCGCGATTGAAAAGGCGAACATCAGCCCACCCCAAAACAGCACGCCACGTACCAGCACGAAATGCGCCATGCCCTTTGCACGAATCGCAGGCCAGCGCCTGGTGAGCCAGCCATGCGTCGGTGTGCCGAAATCGGTCTGCTCGTCGGTCACTTCGGCGCCAGACGCGTGGCGCCATCCAGGCGGATGGTTTCACCGTTGAGATAGCTGTTGCCGAGGATGTACGCGACCAGGTCGGCGAACTCCGGTGGCTGGCCGAGCCGCGACGGGAACGGGATTGATGCCGCCAGCGACGCCTGCACCGAGTCGGGCATGCCGTCGACCATCGGTGTCCAGAACACGCCGGGAGCAATCGTCATCACGCGGATGCCGAAGCGTGCGAGTTCGCGCGCCATCGGCAGGGTCATGGCGACCACGCCGCCCTTGGATGCGGAGTAAGCCGCCTGGCCGATCTGGCCTTCGTAGGCGGCGACCGAAGCTGTGTTGACGATAACGCCGCGCTCGCCGTCGGTGCCGGCCTCATTGAGTTGCATGAGGTTGGCCGCGGCCTTGGCGACGTTGAAACTGCCGACCAGGTTGACCAGGACAGTCGTCTGGAAATTGGCCAGCGGCATCGGCGCTTCGCGGCCCAGCATGCGTCCGGCACCGAGGATTCCGGCGCAGTTGATCGCGGCATTGAGTCCGCCCAGGAACTCGCGTGCGGCATCGACATTGGCGGAAACGCCGGCTTCGTCGGTGACGTCGGTCCTGAAGTAGCGGGCGTTGGACTCGCCAAGCGCGACCACGGCCGTTGCGCCCTTGTCGTCATTGACATCGAACAGGGCGACCTTGCCGCCGCGGCCGACCAGGTGTTCGGCGACGGCCAATCCCAGGCCGGAAACGCCGCCGGTGATGACGGCGCGGACATTGGCGAGTTTCATGGGCAAACCTTCAGGGGGAAACGGGAATCCGGCATTTTACCGGAAGCCGGTCTTTTCACCTCTCCCGCCAGCGGGAGAGGTCGAAGCGGCGGAGCCGCTTCGGGTGAGGGTGGTCAGCGGGCGATTGCCCTCACCCCAACCCCTCTCCCGCATGCGGGAGAGGGGCTAAAACTCAAGCAGGTAGAATGCATCGCAGCCGCCATGGCCGGTCGCGCCCATCGGTTGATCGATGCGCTGGAAGCCGCTGCGTTCGTACAGGCGCATGGCTGCATCCATGCCGCCCAGTGTTTCCAGGTAACAACGCTTGAAGCCCGCGGCACGGGCCGCATCCAGGCACCGCTGCATCATTGCGGTGCCTGCGCCGAGGCCACGCGCCTGGGGCAGGAAGTACATTTTTCGCAGTTCGCAGGTGTCAGCCTCACCCCCGGCCAGCGGGGCCATGCCGGCGCCGCCGAGTACACGACCGTCGGCTTCGACCACGAAATAGGCATGGCGAGGTTCGGCATAGGCGCGGCTCATCCAGTCCACTTCAGGATCGGAGATTGCAAAACCACTTCCGACCGCGCCAAATTCCGGCATTACGGTGCGTATGACCGCAGCCATCGCCGCGTCATCCTCACCGCGTATCGGGCGGAGTTGGAACAGCGGTGCCTGGGTCATGCAGTGTCCTGTTGTGCAGCGACACGTTTGGCGAATTCGCCGGGCAGCAATCCAGGCGCGAACAGGAAACCCTGTCCGGTGGTGACTCCAAGCCGCAGCAGGAAGTCCCGTTGCGCTTCGTTCTCTATGCCTTCGGCGACCAGGCCCAGCCCGAGGCTCTGGGCGATCCCGGCTACGGCCTGGCAGATCGCGTTATCCGATGGTTTGCCGGGCACGCCCTTGATGAACGAGTGGCTGAGCTTGAGCGCATTGATCGGCAACCGGCGCAGGTAATTCAGCGCGCTGTAACCCTCGCCGAAATCATCGATCGACAACTGCACGCCAAGCGCGCGCAACTTGTCGAACACCGCCAGGGTGTCGGGGGTGTCATCGACCAGCACGCGTTCGGTCAGTTCGAGCTCCAGCGCCGATCCGGGCAGGTCAGCGTCCTGCAACGCCAGACGCACGCTCTCGGCCAGGTTGTCGCCGGTGAATTGTCGATAGGACACATTCACCGCCACCCGCTGGATCGGCAGGCCCTGTTCGCGCCAGCGTCGCATCTGCGTGCAGGCTTCGCGCAGGACCCAGTTGCCAATGCGGACGATGTCGCCAGTGCCTTCGGCCAGTTCGATGAAACGATCCGGTCGCATTTCGCCCAATTGCGGGTTGCGCCAGCGCACCAGCGCTTCGGCATAGACAATGCGCCCGGTGCGCAGGTCCACCTGCGGCTGGTAGACAAGATGGAACTCGCCATTGTCGAGTGCGCGGCGCAGCTGTTTTTCGGTTTGCAGCCGCTCATGCTGGCGCCCTGCCAGTTCCGGTGAGAACGATTGCCAACCATTGCGATGGCGGCGCTTGCTGTCGTACATCGCCACATCGGCGCTCTGGGTGAGCTGCTGGGAGGTTTCGCCATCGGTTGGCGCGCGGGCAATGCCAATACTGGCGGTGACGTTGAATTCCTCTCCCTGCAGGTGGAACGGCTCGGTGAAAGCCTGCTGGATACGGCGCGCCAGCTGTTCCGGACGGCCGGCATCGTCACGGATCTCGCAGATCACCACGAATTCGTCGCCGCCGAAGCGGGCGATCAGGCCTTCGCTGCCAATGGCCTCGCGCATTCGCCGTGCAGCCCCCACCAATACATCGTCGCCGGCACCATGGCCGAGCACGTCGTTGACAATCTTGAAACGGTCCAGGTCGATGTAAAGCAGTGCAACGTGATTGCTGGTGCGATCGGACAGGCGCGTGTCCAACTTGGCAAGGATTGCATCGCGGTTCATCAGCCCGGTCAAGGCATCGGTCTGTGCCTGCACGCGCAGGCTGTCCTCGGCGTGTTTGCGATCGGTGATGTCCTGCACGGTGCCAGTGAGCCGGTCGGCGCCGGGACCGTCTGACTCCGACTCGCCAATCATGCTGATCCAAAATGGTGTGCCGTCGCCTTGGTAGCCCTGCAGCTCCAGGTCGAAGCCGGTTCCTTCGTCGATCTTGGACACCATGTCCTGCATGCGGCGACCGTCGCGTTCTCGCAGGCAGGCAAGGAACGCGGCCATGGTTCCGGGTGCGGTGCGGGCGCCCACGATCCGGATCGCCTCGTCCGTCAGGTACAGCGCATCCGTCATCCGGTCCCATTGCCAGCCACCGATCCGCGCCAGCTCCTGGACCCGCTCGAACAGCGCGGTGTCGCGCTTGAGTGCGGTGATGTCCGAGCTCAGGGTGAGCACCAGTTCAGCCGTTCTCGCGCCGGGCGCGAACTGCGGGACGGCGGTCACCGAAAGCCAGACCAGTCGCCGCGTGCTGCGCCGGAACAGACCGATCACCACGCTGCTGACCGCGCTTCCGCTATCCAGCGCACGCGTGGCAGGGAACTGCTGCTGGGGGAGCGGGCGGCCGTGTTCATCGACCACCATCCAGTCGCTCCAGTCGGGTACGCGATCAGTGGTGTCTTCGTTGCCAAGCCCGTAGATGCGCAGGCCGGCAGCGTTGATGTAGTGCACATGGCCGTTGCGATCCTGGATCGTGATTGCCTTGTCGATTCCCTCCACGAGACTCACGTAACGGGCTTCCGCATCGTTCCTGGCGGTTAGATCGCGCGCAACCGCGACGATCGCAGGCTCACCCTCGTAGAGCAGGGAGGCCGAGTGGACTTCGACAGGGAATCGCGAGCCATCCGCCCGCATGTTGGTGACTTCCACCACGTAGGTTTCACCACGATCCAGCGCAACCAGGACGGGCGCCATGTGATCGTGCGGGAGCTGCGGGTTGAGGATGTCGATCGGCTTGCCGATGATGTCCTCGCGCGGGAGCTGGTAGGCGGCAATGCCGGCGCGGTTGAGGTCGAGCACGGTGCCATCGCGCGCAAGCACGCTGACCGGGTCCGGCACGGCGTCGAACAAGGCGCGGTAGCGCGTGCGTTCGGCTTCGATGGCATCCCGCGCAGCGCGCAGTTCACGCGCGCATTCCAGCATCAGCGCCTGGGTGGCAGCGGGCAGGGCGGTGTCCCGCGCAGCTTGCTGCAACGACTGCAACAGCGCATCCGACGCTGGGTTGTCCGGCGTGGTTCCGGGATCCGCCTGGCTGGCTGCCGGTGGGGCGTTCATCTTGCCCCCAGTGCCCTGCCGACCTTGCTGCCGTTCTCGCGCCCGAGCAATGCAGCAAGCCAGCGGCCCACCCCGGCCAGTGCATCAAGGTCAACGCCGGTGTTGATTCCGAGTCCGTGCAGCATGTAGGCCACGTCCTCGCTGGCGACATTGCCGCTGGCGCCTTGCGCATACGGGCAGCCACCCGCGCCCGAGACCGCGCTGTCGATCACCGCCACGCCCTCTTCCAGGCACGCCAGGACGTTCGCCAGGGCCTGCCCGTAGGTGTCATGGAAATGGATCGCCAGCGCCGACATCGGTACTTCTGCTGCGACCGCCTTCAACATCGCGCGAGCATTGGCTGGCGTGCCAATGCCAATGGTGTCGCCCAGCGAGATTTCATAGCAGCCCATGTCGTGCAGGGTGCGCGCGACCCGCACCACGTCCGCAACCGGCACCACGCCCTGGTAGGGGCAACCGAGCACCGTGGAGACATAGCCGCGAACGCGCACACCATCGGCTTGCGCACGTGCCAGCACCGGCTCGAACCGGCGCAAGGATTCGTCGATGCCGGCATTGGTGTTTTTCAGGTTGAAGGCTTCCGAGGCGGCGGTGAATACGGCGACTTCCCCGGCACCGGCCGCCCGTGCGCGTTCATAGCCTTGCTCGTTGGGCACCAGCACCGGATAACTGATGCCTTCGCGGCGGGTGATGCCCGCCAGCACCTGGCTGGCATCGGCCATCTGTGGCACCCACTTCGGACTGACGAAGGCGGTGGCCTCGATGCTGCGCAAGCCGGTCGCCGACAGTTGGTCGATCAGTGAAATCTTGTCGGCGGTACTGATCTCCGCTTTCTCGTTCTGCAGGCCATCGCGCGGCCCCACTTCGACGATGCGTACTTCGGCGGGCTGGGCCACGGCTATTGCGCCAACGTCGCCAACACGGCATCGGCCTCGACGAATTCGCCGGCCGTCGCCCGGATCTCGTCGACCACCCCGTCGCGTGGTGCCTTCAAGGCCAGCTCCATTTTCATCGCCTCGATCACCAGTACCACGTCTCCGGCACTCACCGAATCGCCCGGCTTGGCCTGCACCAGTACCACGCGCCCTGGCATTGGCGCTCGGATCCGATGCTCGGCGGCATCGGCGCCGGAGTCCCGCCGACGATACACCTCCACCGAATTCAGTCGTAGGCGCTGCCGGCCATCGTGGACCAGCACGCGCGCCGCATCGGCGCTGGCGTGAAAGCGCCGCATGGCGCCATCCAGGCGCAGGCTGAGAACGCCGTCGTGCAGGCGTGCGCCATTGATCGCGTGCGAGGCGTCATCACGCTCGATCCGATAGTCGCCGGCGTGTCCGTGCGCGACCAGGTCGATGCGTGCTTCGCCATGCGCAAACGCGAGCCGGCGCGCACCGCCGTGGCTGAGCCGCCAGCCATCAGCGATGCCCCATGGTGAGCCTGGATCACTGCTGGCTGCGGCGCGCTCGCGGGCCTCGGCTTCCTGCACCAGCAAGCGCGTGGCGGCGGCAGCCAGCAGCAGCTCTTCATCAAGTTCGGACGGCGACAGGAATTCTTCCAGGTGCCGGTCGAGGTAGCCGGTATCGATGCGGCCTTCGGTGACAGCGGGATGGCGGACCAAACGCTCCAGGAATCCGATGTTGGATTTCGGCCCGGCGATCTCGCAGGCCGCCAACGCGTCGCGCAGCCGCGCCAAAGCGCGCGGGCGATCTTCGTCCCAGACAATCAGCTTGGCGATCATCGGATCGTAGAAAATGCTGACCGTGTCGCCTTCGATCACCCCGGAATCGATCCGCACATGTCGCGTCGGCGCGGGCAGGCGAAGCGTCTGCAGGGTGCCAGAACCAGGCAGGAAGCCGGCATCCGGATCCTCCGCATACAAGCGTACTTCGATCGCATGGCCGGTCCGGGTGACTTGCTCTTGAGCCAGAGGCAGCGGCTCGCCAGCGGCGATCCGCAGCTGCCATTCGACCAGGTCCAGGCCGGTGTCTTCTTCGGTCACCGGATGCTCGACCTGCAGGCGCGTGTTGATCTCCATGAAGTAAAAGTCGCCGTCCGGCCCGGTCGCTCCCGGCATCCTTCCGCCCGCGCCACGTGCACCTCCACGTGCATCGACGATGAACTCCACTGTGCCGGCATTGGAATAGTCGATCGCATGCGCGGCCTGCACCGCCGCGGCGCCCATCTTTGCGCGCAGCTCGGGTGTCAGGAATGGCGAGGGCGCTTCCTCCAGCACCTTCTGGTAGCGGCGCTGCGCCGAGCACTCGCGCTCGCCAAGGTGGATAGCGCCACCCTGGCTGTCGCCGAATATCTGGAACTCGATGTGGCGTGGCTGTTCGATGTAGCGCTCCAGTAACACGCGATCGCGGCCGAACGCGTTGGCAGCCTCGCGCTGGCAGCTTTCGAGTTTCGCCGCGAATTCGCCGGCCTCGCGCACGATGCGCATGCCCTTGCCGCCGCCGCCATGCGCGGCCTTGATCATCAGCGGGTAGCCGATCTGGTCGGCCTCGCGCTGCAGCACGTCGAGCGACTGGTCCTCGCCGGTGTAGCCGGGGACCACCGGGACGCCGGCCGCGGCCATCAACTCCTTGGCGCCGGCCTTGCTGCCCATCTTGCGCATCGACGCGGCCTTCGGGCCGATGAAGGCGATGCCCGCGGCTTCCACCGCATCGGCGAAGTCCGCGTTTTCCGACAGGAAGCCGTAACCGGGATGGATCGCCTGCGCGCCCGTGCGCTTTGCGACCTCGATGATCGCGCCGCCACGCAGGTAGCTGTCCTGCGGGCGCGGGCCCCCGATGTGGTGGGCCTCGTCAGCCAGACGCGTGTGCTGCGCATCGGCATCGGCATCGGAATACACGGCGATGGTGCGGATGCCGAGCCGGCGTGCAGTGCGGATGACCCGGCAGGCGATCTCGCCACGATTGGCGATGAGGATGGTGTCGAACATCAGGCGTCTGCTCTCAAAACGGCAATCCTCATTGGGCGGTCCATGCTGGCTTGCGCTTGTCGAGGAACGCCGACAGGCCTTCCTGGCCTTCCGGTGACACGCGCAGGCGCGCGATCAGCGCGGCGTTGTCCGCATCATGGCGGTTGCCGTCGGCATGCGCGCACACGGCGCGCACCAGCTGCTTGGCCGATGCCGCCGCAATCGGGCCAGCCTTGAGCAATAGCGACACTTGCGCCTGCACCGCAGCGTCCAGTGCATCGTCGTCGACCACCTGGTGCAACAGGCCGATGCGCATTGCCTCGGCAGCACCGAAGATCTCAGCGGTTGCGAAGTATCGGCGTGCCTGGCGCGGACCGATCGCGGCAATGACATAGGGCGAAATCACCGCCGGCAACAGGCCCAACTTCGACTCGGTCAGTCCGAACTTCGCGCTTTCTGCGGCAATGGCGATGTCGCAACAGGCCACCAGTCCAACGCCGCCACCGAACGCCGCGCCCTGTACGCGGGCGATGGTTGCTGTCGGCAGGTCGTCCAGCGTGCGCATCAGGTGGGCGAGGGCAAGCGAATCGACGCGATTGGCATCCTCGCTGGCGGCGGCCATGCCGCGCATCCAGTTGAGGTCGGCGCCGGCCGAGAATGAAACGCCTTCGGCTTCCAGCACCAGCACCCGCACACCGGCATCGGCCGCGATCTGTTCCAGCGCCGCGGTGAGTCCGGCTACAAGTTCGGCATCGAAGGCGTTGTGGACCTGCGGCCGGCACATGCGAAGGCGCGCCACCGGACCATCGCGATGCAATTGCAGGCGATCGCTCATCTCATCTCCAGGCAAGGCAGTTCCCACGGAAGTCGAACGCGCATGATAGCTGGCATGGCGGACCGGGCCGTGCGCGGCATCTCGCAGTGCGCGTGAATGGTAGAATGCGAACAATTCCCATTTGGCTTACGCCGTGAGATTGAACCAGCTCGCCCGGCGCACGCCGGCCATCGTCGAAGACGTCGAAGACCAAGCGCCAAATGACGCGGTGGCACGCCGTTTGCGCGAGCTCGGGTTCGTCACGGGCGAAAAAGTACAGGTCGTCGCCACCGGACCATTCGGCGCCGAGCCCTTGTTGGTCCAGGTCGGCTATACCCGTTTCGCGCTGCGCCAGGTCGAGGCTGCCCGCATCCGCCTGCGCAGCAACGGAAGCAGCGCATGAGCCCTGACGGAGACATGGTTGCCACGATCCCGCGCATCGCCCTGGTAGGCAGCCCGAATTGCGGCAAGACTGCATTGTTCAACCTGCTGACCGGCAGCCGTCAGAAGGTCGCGAACTATGCGGGCGTGACCGTGGAACGCAAGGAAGGGCGGCTGCATACGCCCGCTGGCGGCCAGTACGCGGTATTGGACCTGCCCGGTGCGTACAGCCTCAATGCCGCGAGCCTGGATGAAGCGGTCACCCGCGACCTGATCCGGGGCTTCTATCCAGGCGAGGCTGCCCCGGACCTGCTGGTTTGCGTGGTCGATGCCACCAACCTTCGCTTGCACCTGCGCTTCGCGCTGGAACTGCGCCAGTTGGGGCGGCCGATGATGGTAGCGCTCAACATGGCCGACGCGGCACGCCATCGCGGCATCGGCATCGACGTGGAAGCGTTGCAGCGTGAACTGGGCGTGCCGGTGGTGGAAACCGTGGCGGTGCATCGCGATGGCGCGCATGAATTGATCGACCACCTCGAATCGTTCGGTGCCGACATCCACCCGCCACGGGTGCAAATGGCGGAAAGCGCCGACCTGCCTGCCGATCTGCATGCAGAAACCCGGCGACTGCTGGCACTCGCGGTCACCATGCCGCGGCGGACCGCGGCCATCGACGATGCACTGGATCGTTGGCTGCTGCATCCGGTGTTCGGCCTGCTCGCGCTCACCGCCGTGATGTTCCTGATCTTCCAGGCTGTGTTTTCCTGGGCGACGCCGATGATGGATGCCATCGACGCTGCGACCACCTGGCTGGGCGCAAGTGTTGGCGCTGCGTTGCCGGAAGGCCCGCTCAACAGCCTGCTGGTGAATGGCGTGATTGCCGGCATGGGCGGCGTGATCGTATTCCTGCCGCAGATCCTGGTGCTGTTCTTCTTCATCCTGGCGCTGGAAGAAAGCGGCTACCTGCCGCGCGCTGCCTTCCTGCTGGACCGGATGATGGCAGCCGCTGGCCTATCGGGGCGCAGCTTCATCCCGTTGCTGTCCAGCTTCGCCTGCGCGGTGCCGGGGATCATGTCCACGCGCTCGATCCAGGATCCCCGCGATCGCCTCGCCACGATTCTGGTCGCGCCACTGATGACGTGTTCGGCGCGGCTACCGGTGTATGCGCTGCTGATCGGCGCGTTCATTCCGGCGCGCGATGTCGGTTGGTTCAACCTGCAGGGGCTTGTGCTGTTCGGGCTCTATGTGGCGGGCATCTTCAGTGCGCTCGCAGTGGCCTGGATGATGAAGAAGTGGCGACGCGACAAGAGCGAACATCCATTGCTGCTGGAGCTGCCGTCGTATCGCATGCCACACCTGCGCGACCTGGCGATCGGCCTGTGGGAACGCGCGATGATCTTCCTCAAGCGGGTCGGCGGGATTATTTTGGCGTTGACCATCCTGCTCTGGTTCCTGCTCAACATCCCGGCCGGTGTCGGCATCGAAAACAGCCTGGCTGGCCGCCTGGGCCGCGCGTTGGAGGTGGTGTTCCAGCCGATCGGCTTCGATTGGCGAATCAGCATCGCGCTTGTGCCGACGATGGCCGCGCGGGAGGTCATGGTGTCCTCGCTCGCGACCGTATATGCCGTGGCCGCCGCCAGTGACGAAGCGGCGGGCGAGGTCTTGCGCGGGATGGTGGCGCAGGACTGGTCGCTGGCGACAGGCCTGTCGCTGCTGGTGTGGTTCATCTATGCACCGCAGTGCCTGTCCACGCTCGCAACGATCCGTCGCGAAACCCATTCCTGGAAACAGACGGCGTTCGCCACCGTGTACCTGTTTGCGCTGGCTTACCTGGCCTCGCTGCTGACTTACCAGGTGTCAGTGGCGATGGGGGCAGGGTGAGCGCAAGCCTGCTAGTGCAGTACGTGGTGATTGCGCTGGCGGTCCTCGCCAGCCTGGTCGTGGTCATGCGCAAGCAGTTCCCTGACGCAACCCGACGGCTGCGGATCGCGATTGCATTGCCGTTGCTGCGCGAGGGGTCGCCAGACCTGCTGAAGAAAACTGGTCGCTGGATCGCACCCGAGCCTGCCGCAGGCGGCAAGGACTGTCGCGGCTGCAACAACTGCGACTAGTGCCTGGCTGGAGCCGGCGGACTAGTGCCGGCGCCGCTTGCTGGCAGAAGCGGGAACGGCTTCCACGCTGACGTTGAAGCTGCGCGATTCGCCGGGGAAGATGGCGCCGACGCCGGCTACATGGCGACTGATCTCCTTGCCGTTCTCGTCGCGGATCACCACGACCATCGTATATTCAAACGCGCTGTCGGCAGGCGCATTGATGGTGCCCTCCACCTGCAACGGCACGAAAGACTCCGAAGGGTCAACCGCCGGTGCATCGAAACGCAGGTGGCCGCGGCAGGCTGGACACACCGGTGAACTTTCCAGGATCACGGCCTTGCAGTGCGGACAGGTGCGGGTCGCACCTGTCGTTCCCGGGCGCGCTGCGTTCATGCGACGCTGCCGCTCTCCATCTTGCCGGCGGAGGTCGATGACACACTCGACGACGATGCCGACGTGGAGGACGCCTTGCTGTCCTTCTCGCTCCAGCCGCATTCAACATGGCCGCGGATGCGCGAGCCTGCGGCGACAGTCAGCGAGCCGGTCTTGAGGTCGCCGTTGACGACGCCGGTCTGCTGCAGTTCGATCTGTTGGGCGGACTCGACGTTGCCGTTGAGCTCTCCGGCCAGGGTGACCTTGTTGGCGGTGACGCCGCCACTCACCTTTGCGCCCTGCTCGATGGTCAGGTTGCCCTGCACGCTGACGTCGCCCTTGAACTTGCCGGCGATGCGGACGTGGCCGGCACCTTCGATCTTGCCTTCGATTGTGAGGTCGGCCGCGATGATCGATTCCCGCGCCGCGCTGTCCGCAGCTCGGATCGGTGTCGGGGCCGGCGTGTTGGATGTGGCGGGTTCGGGCTTGGGCGCAGGAGGCGCATCGAAGCGATGCGGTTCAGGCTTGGCAGCAGGGGTCGGATCTTTCCAGATGGCCATCGGTAAGGCTCCACGGGGGTGGGCGTCGAGGCTATCACTACTTTGCGGCGATTTCCTGCATGAATGCGTCAACTGGTTGCCGCAAGTCGCTGCCCATGCAGGAAACGTGCGCTACATCCGGAACACGCCAAAGTGCGTGCGTTCGGCGATCGGTGCATTCAACGATGCTGAAAGCCCGAGGCCCAGCACGCGGCGGGTATCGGCAGGATCGATGATGCCGTCGTCCCACAGCCTCGCAGTGGCGTAATACGGATTGCCTTGATATTCGTACTGGTCACGCAGGGGGGCCTTGAAGCTTTCCTCTTGTTCCTGCGTCCACACGCCGCCCTTGCCTTCGATGCCATCGCGCTTGACCGTGGCCAGCACGCTGGCGGCCTGTTCGCCGCCCATCACGCTGATGCGTGCGTTTGGCCACATCCACAGGAAGCGCGCACCGTAGGCGCGGCCGCACATCGCGTAATTTCCGGCACCGAAACTGCCGCCGATCACGACGGTGAACTTGGGCACGTGCGAGCACGCCACCGCCGTCACCATCTTCGCGCCGTCTTTTGCAATCCCGGCCTGCTCGTACTTCCTGCCGACCATGAAGCCGGTGATGTTCTGCAGGAACACCAGCGGGATTCCGCGCTGGTTGCACAGCTCGATGAAGTGCGCGCCCTTGAGCGCGCTCTCGGCGAACAGGATGCCGTTGTTGGCGATGATCCCGATCGGATAGCCATGCAGGTGCGCGAAACCGGTGACCAGCGTCTTGCCGTAGCGCGCCTTGAACTCCTGCAGCTCGCTGCCGTCGGTGATGCGCGCAATGACCTCGCGGATGTCGAAAGGTCGACGCGCGTCCTTGGGCACGATGCCGTACAACTCGTCAGCGGCAAACAGCGGCTCGCGGGACGGCTGCACCGCCACCGGCAATTGCTTGCGTCGGTTCAGCGTGCCAACGATCCCGCGTGCGATCTCAAGCGCATGGCGGTCGTCCTCGGCGAAATGATCAGCGACGCCCGAGATGCTGGTATGCACGTCCGCGCCGCCCAGGGTTTCGGCATCCACCACTTCGCCGGTGGCGGCTTTCACCAGTGGCGGGCCGCCGAGGAAGATCGTGCCCTGTTCCTTGACGATGATCGACTCGTCGCTCATCGCCGGCACGTAGGCACCGCCTGCGGTACAACTGCCCATCACCACCGCGATCTGCGGGATGTTCTCGGCGCTCATCCGCGCCTGGTTGTAGAAGATCCGGCCGAAGTGCTCCTTGTCCGGGAACACCTCGTCCTGCAGCGGCAGGAACGCGCCGCCGGAGTCGACCAGATAGATGCAAGGCAGGTGGTTCTCGCGCGCGATCTCCTGCGCGCGCAGATGCTTCTTCACCGTTATCGGAAAGTAGGTGCCGCCCTTGACCGTCGCGTCATTGGCCACGACGACGACTTCCTGGCCCATCACCCGGCCGATGCCGCAAACCATGCCGGCTGCGGGCGCGACGTCGTCGTACATGCCCTCGGCGGCGAGCGGGGCGATTTCCAGGAATGGGGAGCCGGCATCGAGCAGGGCGCTGATGCGATCACGCGGCAGCAGCTTGCCGCGTTCAGTGTGCTTGTCGCGCGCTTTCTCGCCTCCACCGACGGCGGCGCGGGCCAGCCTGCGGTCGAGCTCGGCGACCAGTTCGCGATGCCAGGCGACGTTGTCCTGGAAATCCTGTGAGCGGGGATCGATCTGGGAGGTCAGCGCGGGCATCGGTCGATGAGGGAGGCGGGCAGCCTGAGAGGATACCTGCTGTACGGCCACCAGGCAGGGCACGCGCACCCAACGATGCGCGACCAAAGAAAAGGCCCGCCGGAGCGGGCCTTTTCAACGAAACCGGAAAAGAAGATCAGTCCTTGACTTCAGCGTCGGCGGTAGCCTTGGCTTCAGCTTGTTCCTGCTTCATGTTGTCGGCTACGTTCTGCGCGCCAGCAGCGATGGTGCCGGCGGCGTTCGCCTTGCCTTCTTCATAGGCTGCCTGCACCGGGTCGGCGGCAGCGTCGACGGCAGCGGCAGCGGAACCGACAGCAGCAGCCGTGCTGGCAACGGCAGCGTCACCAGCGGCAACGGCAGCATCGCCAGCAGCACTGGCGGCCATGGCCGCCTGGTCACCGGCTTCGTCGGCGGCGGCAGCGGCTTCGTCAGCCTTCTGGTCAGCGGTCGGGGAGTTGCAGGCCGACAGGGCGAGGACGCCAGCAGCGAGGAGCACGTAGAGCTTGGAATTCATGAGGGTCTCTCCTGAGGGTGAGGCATCACCTGAATAGGGATCAGGCGTGCAAGGGGCATGGTACGGATCAATCATTAACGGAGCGTGGTGACGATCGCGACCTGCGTGATGTCGCTGAC
The DNA here is from genome assembly GCA_038323895.1 of Lysobacterales bacterium. GTDB lineage: Bacteria > Pseudomonadota > Gammaproteobacteria > Xanthomonadales > Xanthomonadaceae > Thermomonas. The sequence continues at coordinate 30,807 of JBBQHK010000022.1, forward strand.
CCCGTCCACGAAAAAGCCGTCAGCGAACCGACGGCTTGTTCGTTTAACGCCTATATCGAGCTGGCAGTCGCTGCCAGAACAATATTACTGCTTGGAAGCAGCAGCGGCTTCTTCAGCAGCATCCTTGGCCTGATCGGCGGCGTCGGCGGCATTTTCAGCAGCGTCGGCAGCGTCGTCGGCCTTGGTCATATCACCACCGGCAGCCATTTCAGCCGTCGCGGCCGAATCGGCAGCGTCGGAAGCCATGGCAGCGGTGTCGGCAGCGGCCTGGGCAGCGTCAGCAGCAGCCATGTCGCCGGTGGCAGCAGCGGAATCAGCGGCGGCCTGGGCCTCGTTTGCAGCAGCAGCAGCTTCAGCAGACGCGTCAGCAGCCTGCTCCTTGTTGGTGCAGGCGGTCAGGGCCAGGCCCAGCGCCATTGCCAGCAGGATCTTGTTGATCGACATGATACGGTTTCCTCGTCGTAAGTTATTTGGCAACGCGCAAGCTGCGCGCCCTTACCATGATGACAAGCCATTGTCCCGTGTCAAGCGGTTGGCCGTATTTTTTTTGTTTCGCCGTTCAATTTCCTCACAGCAGCTCGATCGCCATGGCCGTCGCTTCACCGCCGCCAATGCACAGGGACGCCACGCCGCGACGCCCGCCGCGTGCCTGAAGCGCGTTCAAAAGGGTGACCAGCAAGCGCGCGCCAGATGCCCCAATCGGGTGTCCCAGCGCCAATGCGCCGCCATTGACGTTCAATTTGTCGTGTGGAATGCCCAGGTCGGTCATCGGCGCCATGGCCACGCAGGCAAAGGCTTCGTTGATCTCGAACAGGTCCACGTCGGCGACGCTCCAACCTGCCTTCGCCAGCACATCCTTGAGCGCGGCCACTGGGGCAGTGGTGAACCACTCCGGGGCCTGTGCGTGGGTGGAATGCGCGACGATGCGCGCCAGGGGCGTGGCGCCGGCGGCCTTGGCGGCCTCGGCCGACATCACCACCAGGGCGGCTGCGCCGTCGGAAATCTTGGAGGACGACGCTGCGGTCAGCACGCCGTCCTTGCCGAATGCCGCGCGCAGGCCTGCGATCTTGCTGGTGTCGATCTTGCCGGGTTCCTCGTCCTGGTCGACGACCACCTCACCCTTGCGGGTCTTGACCGTCACCGCGGCGATTTCCGCTGCGAACGCACCGGAGGCCTGCGCAGCCTTGGCGCGGCTGACGCTTTCCGAGGAATAGGCGTCAAGCTTGGCGCGGTCGAAGTCGTATTTGGTGCAGGTGTTGTCGCCGAAGACGCCCATCGCCTTGCCGTCATCGGGGTTGACCAGGCCGTCGTACGCCATGTGATCGAGGAATTCGGCGCTACCGAAGCGGATCCCGGTGCGCGAGCCATTCAGCAGGTGCGGCGCATTGGTCATCGATTCCATACCGCCTGCAACCACAGCGCTTGCGCTGCCGGCCTTGATCAGGTCATGGGCCAGCATCACTGCCTTCATGCCGGAGCCGCAGACCTTGTTGATGGTCGTGCAGCCGGCGGCATCAGGGATGCCAGCGGCGCGCGAAGCCTGCCGCGCGGGCGCCTGGCCGAGGCCGGCCGGCAGCACGCAGCCCATGATCACTTCGTCAATGCTGGCGGCATCCACGCCGGATTGGGCGAGGGCCGCACTGATCGCGGTCGCGCCCAGGGTTGGGGTGGGTACGCCGGTGAACTGACCAAGGAAGGAACCGATGGCGGTGCGCTTGGCACCAACGATGACGATGTCGCTCATAGGGGAACTCCCGGGTCGTGGGGCCGGCTGGGCCTGGTATCGAAGGTCAGACGACCGATTATGGCGCGAAACGCTGATCGATGCTGCGCTGCGGCAAGAACGGGTTGTTCAGGATGAAAATGTTGAGATGCTGCCTCTACTGGCCTACAACATGCGTAGCAGCAAGACGATCCGGCCATCGCAGTGCCGGCGCGAAATCCGAGGTGGGACATGAATCTGAAAAACAACAACCATTCCGTGCGTGGGTTCCAACTGGCATCCGCGGTGCTTCCATGCGCGATTGCGCTGGCGCTGGCCGCCTGTGGTGGTGGCGGTGGCGGGGTGCGTGCGACGCCCCCACCTCCAGTTCCAGCCACGCCGCCTCCCAGTGGCGGGCTTGGTTTTACGCCGAACGTCGTCAATGACACGAGCCTGGTGGTCAATCCACCGGCCATCCCTAACCTGGCTGCGCCCATCACTTTTGTGAACCCAAGTCTCAACCGTCATTTGAGCTTGATCAACGCGCAAGGTGCCCTTGGCGCTGGCTTCAAGGGGCAGGGCGTCACGATCGGCATTCTGGATACCGGCGTGAATCGCAGCCATCCGGCGCTGAGCGGCCGCGTCACCAGCAGCTTCATCAACGTCAACTCGCCACCCAACAACCTGAGCATTGACGACGTCGTTGGGCATGGCACCACAGTGGCTTCGCTCGCGGCGGGCCGCTCCGCCGTGGGCAACTACTTGAACCCGGATGGAACAAATACCGGAAATACGGGTGTATGGGGTGGTGGCGTCGCGCAGGAGGCCAACATCGCCTCATCCCGTTTCATCAGCGATACGCGCCCGGTAGACGATGGTACTGGCGGAGGCAATGAAATCTTTGCCGGTGAAGGCTACGGCGGTTATTTCCAGCAGCTCAATAACCAACTCGCGAACGCGGGTGCCAGGATCATCAACAATTCCTGGGGCGGCCTGTACTGGAACGATCCGGCATTGACCGTGGAACTGGCCAATGCCTGGAAAGACTTCGTGGTCAATCGTGGCGGAATTGTCGTATTCGCCAATGGCAACAGCGGCAGGGATCCGCGCTTCGTCGACAATCCATCCGACAATGCCGCACTGCCCACCTTGGCCAACGACGCGGCGCTGGAGAAAGGTTGGCTGACGGTTGGTGCACTGGATCCGGACAATCCGACCAGCCTGACCGACTATTCGCAGCGTTGCGGCATCGCGATGAATTACTGCCTGGTCGCGCCGGGCAATGTGGTGTTCATTGATTCCAAGGCTACCTCACAGGTCACCAGTGGTCTTTTTCAGGGTGGCGGTTCTTCGTATGCAGCACCGCTGGTGTCCGGTGCCGCGGCGGTGGTGTGGTCTGCGTTTCCCTACTTCAATAACGACCTTGTCAGGCAAACGCTGCTCGGAGCCGCGAAGGACCTGGGTGCGCCTGGTGTCGATCCCGTGTTCGGCTGGGGCCTGCTGGATGTTTCCAAGGCGGCTTACGGCCCCAGCAACTTCGCCTGGGGCGATGTCAGCGTGTCGTTCTCCGGTACGTCCGTGTGGCGCAACCCTATCATCGGCAGTGGCGGCCTGAGCAAGGCTGGCAGCGGCATCCTGACCCTGGCCGAGGCCGCCAACTTCACCGGCGCGACCCAGGTCCAGGCCGGTGGGCTGGATATCCGCAAGGGCCTGCGCTCCAACCTGTCGATTGCCAGTGGCGCCACCGTCTGGGGTAGCGGCAGCTTCGGCGGCAACGTCAGCAACAGCGGTCGCTTCCTCAACGGTGCCAGCACGCCGGCGACTGTGGCCGGCAATTTCATCCAGTCCTCCACCGGCAACCTTGGGGTCTGGCTTGGCAGCACGTTGAACGTGACCGGCTCCGCTACGCTCGACGGAACCATGTCGATCCTCGGCGTCAAGACCGGCTATACCACCACCGCCAAGGAGACCCTGCTCAACGCGGTGGGTGGCGTCAGCGGCACTTTCAGCAGCCTGAAGGCGGCACCGAATGTGTTCCTGGATGCGTCGCTGAGCTACAACCCGAACAACGTCTTCCTGGACATCAACCGCATCAATGTCGCCAATGCCGTCGCGGGCATGAGTCTGTCAACGATCACGCAGACGTCGGCAGTGCGCGTTGAATCGGCGATGAGCGCGATCGATGGGCAACTTGCGGGCGCCGTACCAGCCGGCATCAGCAGTGCCTTCATCGACGCAGCGGGCGCACTGCAACAATCCAGCAGCATTGCCAATGCCGACCTGTCGTTGCGCAGCCTCTCGGGCGAACTGCATGCAGCGTCTGCGGCGATGACCTTTGACGGCATCGATGCCGGTCGGCGTGCGCTGGATGGACGTCTTGAGCGCCTCGCCCGTTCGCGCAATGCAGTGGGCGGTACAGGGGGCTGGTATCGCGACCTGTCCAGCAGCGGCACGCTGGCGCAGTCCGGTTACGACAGCATCGGCGTGGACGCCTCCGGCGAGATGATCGGCAACGACTGGCTGGCCGGCCACAACACGGTGATCGGCATCGGCATGAACCGGATCCAGCAATCCAGCTGGCTGGGGGCGTTCGGCGACCGCAGCCGCGGCCACCAGCGCGAGATGCAGCTGTATGCCGCCAGCTGGCGTGGCGACTGGTATGGCCAGGCGCAACTGGCGCTGGGGTCATTCGAGCGCCAGCTGCAGCGCAACTTGTTGTTGGGCTCCAGGCAGGACGCGGTGGCGACGCAGTTATCCGGAAGCTATACGAGCGCCTCCGGTGAAATCGGCCGCCGTTTCGAAAACGCCAGTGGCATTGCGCTGACGCCGTACCTGGGCAGCCAGTTCGTGCGCATCGGCAATGACGGATTTTCCGAGGCCAGCGCGACCGGCTTCGGGCTGCGCGCGAATGCCTGGGACAGCAGCCGCTGGCAGGGCTTTGCCGGGTTGCGCGCTGATCGCGGTTGGCGCGTGGGCGGCATCGACCTGCGCGCCGACGCTCGCGCCGAGTGGCAGCAGACGCTGGCCTCGCGCGGTGAGCTGTTCGATGCAAGTTTCACCGGCCTGACCCAGTGGGCACCTTTGCAGGGCATCGCATTGGGCAATCGCAGCAGCTTGCTTGGACTGGGCGTGTCGGCCAATGCCGGCGGCAACACGTCGTTCCGTTTCGACCTCAGTCGTCGCTCGGGCGGCGTGGGCGCAAGCACGATGGCATCGCTGCAGGCGCTTTATCGCTTCTGAGGTGACCCGGGTGTTGTGACCTGAGGCTTCAATGAAAACGCCGCGACCCGTTCGCGGCGTTTTCGTATCAGCGCCTCGGAGCCAGTCGCCAGACCACATTGCCGACGTCATCGGCCACCAGCATTGCGCCATCCTTGCCGACCACAATCCCGACCGGGCGACCGCGCGCGTTGCCGTCTGCATCCAGGAATCCGGTCAGCAGGTCGTGCATCGCGCCCGTTGGCCGGCCTTGCCCGAACGGCACGAAGCTGACCTTGTAACCCACGGGAGGCTTGCGGTTCCAGGAGCCGTGCAGGCCCACGACCGCGCCGGGCTGGCCACCGCTCCACACGCCGCCCTGATGGAAGGCAAGCCCCAGCGGCGCGACATGGTTGCCCAGTGCATAGTCGGGTTTGACCGCGCGCGCGACCAACGCCGGTGCCTGCGGTTCGACGCGGGGATCTAGGTGCTGGCCCCAGTAACTGTATGGCCAGCCATAGAAGGCGCCGCGCTGCACTGACGTCAGGTAATCCGGCACCAGGTCGTTGCCGAGTTCATCGCGTTCGTTGACGACGGCCCACAACGCGCCGGTTTTCGGTTCCCATGCCAGCCCCACCGGATTGCGCAGGCCCGAGGCGAACACGCCGAGCGTGTTGGTCGCGATGGTGTATTGGAGGATGTTGGCGCGGTTCTCCTCCGCAGCCATGCCGTTCTCGCCCACATTGCTGTTGGAGCCAACGCCGATGTACAGGTGCGCCCCGTCCGGGCTGGCCAGCAGGCTCTTGGTCCAGTGGTGATTGAACTTGCCGGTGCCGGGCAGGTCGATGAGCTTGTTGGGCTGGGCGGTCACGTGCGTCTGGCCGCTGGCGTAGGGCACCGACACCAGCGACGCCGCATTGGCGATGTACAGCGTGTCGCCCACCAGCGCCATCCCGAAGGGCGAATGCAGACCGGTCAGGAACGGCTGCTTGAGTTCGGCGACGCCATCGCCATCGCCGTCACGCAACAGGGTGATGCGGTCAGCGCTTGGTACACCGGCGCCGGCCTTCTTCATCACCACGCCCATCACCTTCGCCTTGATGCCCGTGATGCCGCTTTTGCCCGGCGGGCCATTCGTCTCCGCCACCAGCACGTCGCCATTGGGCAGGACCAGCATCCAGCGCGGATGGTCCAGGCCATCCGCAAACCTGTTGACGGCAAGGCCCGGCGCGGGTGTCGGCGCAGTGCCGGCCGCCCAGCCTTCAGCCGGCGCGATGTCCACCGTGGGGATCAGGGACTGGTTTGGCGCGGGCAGGGTGGGGTCCGGACCGGTGCTGGCCGCGACAGGGAGCGTCGATGAGGTGCTGCACCCCGCCAGCGTCACCGTCGCGGCCAAGGCGGTGGCAATGGACATTGCCAGTGATCGCGATGCAGCCATGAATGCAGCCCCCGGAAATCCTGGAGCCCGTGGTGTATCAGGCCGCGCGTGAGCAGGGTGTGCGCCAACAGGCGCGACGCGGCGCAGGGCTCAACTATTGCCGTGGAACAACTCGCGGCCGATCAACATGCGCCGGATCTCGTTGGTGCCGGCGCCGATGGCATAGAGCTTGGCATCACGCAGCAGGCGACCGGCCGGATATTCGTTGATGTAGCCGTTGCCGCCCAGCGACTGGATCGCTTCCAGCGTGACCTGCACCGCGGCGTCGGAGGCATGCAGCAGGCACGATGCGGCATCGACACGACTCTTGTGGCCAGCGTCGTAGTCGCGGGCCACCTGGTAGGCGAAGGCGCGCGAGGACTGCAGCGACGTGTACATGTCGGCGATCTTGCCCTGCATCAGCTGGAACGTGCCGATCGCTTCATCGAACTGCCGGCGCTCGCGCACGTAGGGCAGGGTGATGTCGAGCGCGGCCTGCATCAGCCCGATCGGTCCGCCGGACAGCACCAGGCGTTCCGTGTTCAACCCGCTCATCAGGACTTTGACGCCTTGGTTGACTTCGCCCAACACGTTTGCGTCGGGGATCGCGCAGTCCTCGAACACCAGTTCGCAGGTGTTGGAGCCGCGCATGCCGAGCTTGTCGAGCTTCTGCGCGGTGGTAAAACCCGGCATGCCTTTCTCGACGATGAAAGCGGTCATGCTGCGGCTGCCTGCATCCTTGCCAGCCGTACGCATGTACACAATCAACACGTCGGCCTCGGGGCCGTTGGTGATCCACATCTTGTTGCCGTTGGCGATCCAGGTGCCGTCCTTGAGTTCCGCGCGGCAACTCATCGAACCGACCACGTCCGAACCTGCGCCGGGTTCGCTCATTGCAAGCGCGCCCTTCCATTCGCCACTGCACAACTTCGGCAGGTATTTCGCACGCTGCGAATCATCGCCATTGGCGTACAGGTTGTTCACGCACAGGTTGCTGTGCGCGCCATAGCTCAGCCCGACCGACCCCGACGCGCGGCTGATCTCCTCCATCGCCACCATGTGCGCCAGGTAGCCCATTTCCGAGCCGCCGAACTCGCCCGGCACGGTGATGCCGAGCAGACCCATCTCGCCGAGCTTGGCCCACAGGTCCTGCGGGAACGCGTTGTCCTCGTCGATCTGCGCCGCGCGCGGTGCGATCTCGGCCTCCGCAAAGCGTCGCACGGCATCGCGCAGGGCATCGATCTCTTCACCGAGGGGAAATGGGCGCATGGTCTTCCTGATTTGCGATGAAAGTGATTTTGCAGAGCCCCCCTTTAGTAAAGGGGGGCGCCGCGACAGCGGCGGGGGATTTGGAAGCGATCAGTGGGGCCCAAAGTTTGCCTGCAAACTTTGGGATTGATCTGAGCGCAGTTCAGATCAATACGTCAATGCCCGCGAATACGCCCCTGGAAACGCGGTTGCGCACGTCCCAGCGGCAGCTTCAATTTGCCGATCTTCTCGATGCGCTCTTCGGCCAGGCGATCGGCTGCCGTGTAGGTCGCAATGCCATCGCGTTCAGCGATCTCGTAGATGCGCGCCAGGTTGTGGTAGATGGTGCGCATCATCCGCATCGCGCGCTCACGGTTGTAGCCGTCGATTTCAAGCGACACGTTCATCACGCCGCCCGCGTTCACCGCATAGTCCGGCGCATACAGGATGCCGCGCTTGGCCACTTCGTCGCCGATCGCATTGTTGGCCAACTGGTTGTTGGCCGCGCCGCAGATGACCTTGGACTTGAGGCGCGGCAAGGTGGTTTCGTTGACCGTGCCGCCCAGCGCGCACGGGGAATACACATCGGCCGGCACGTCGTAGATTTCGTCCAGGCCCACCGCTTCGGCGCCGAATTCGCTGACGGCCCTCTCGACCAGGCCCCTGTTGATGTCGGTGACGAAGATCTTGGCGCCGCGTTCCTTCAGCAGCTTCACGAACTCCATGCCCACATGGCCCAGGCCCTGCACGGCATAGGAATACTTGCCGACATCCTCGTCGCCGTATTTCCTGTTCAAGGTCGCCATCAGGCCCTGCAGGGTGCCGTAGGCGGTGAACGGCGACGGATCGCCCGAGCCGCCGTGGACCTGGTGCACGCCGGTCACGTACTCGGTTTCGCGATAGACGAATTCCATGTCGCTGACGTCGATGCCAACGTCCTCGGCGGTGATGTAGCGGCCACCGAGCGATTCCACGAACTGGCCGAAGGAACGGAACAGCGCCTCGGACTTGTCGGTCGCCGGGTCACCGATGATCACCGCCTTGCCGCCGCCCAGGTTCAGGCCGGCCACCGCGTTCTTGTAGGTCATGCCGCGGCTCAGGCGCAGCACGTCGTTCAATGCTTCCGCCTCGGTCTGGTACGGCCACATGCGGGTGCCGCCCAGTGCGGGGCCAAGCACGGTGTTGTGGATCGCGATGATGGCCTTGAGGCCCGCATCCTTGTTGTGGCAGAACACGACCTGCTCGTGGCCGGTAGTGTCGAGGGTTTCGAAAATCATCGGGTGCTCCCAGTCTGGACGAGGTCCGCGCGGCGGCGTCTGCCAGTGTGTGTTGAGTCGCTGGAACGGTTGGATAACCGATGTAGCGACGGATCGGCGCGAGGTAATGATCGCGGCGCGCATTTTACGCTGCCCGGCCAGCAAAAGCGCGCCGCGCAGTTCACGCGGATCGCGCTGACTCCGTACGCAGGGGTGTGGAACGTCCGTCCTGGATGGGCCTCCAGTGCCCAGGAGGGCTGTTCTCAGTTGCCCGGCTGCTTGCCGATTTTCTTGCCGAGTTCCACGCACGGATCCGGGCGTTCCAGCAGGGGGATGCCGCGCTGCGCGTCGTACTCACGTGGCGCACCGGGTTGTTCGACAAAACCAATACTCCATGTCGTCACGTCTTGCGTATGTAGCCAGTACGGCACGGCGATGTCGCGGCGTACGTGGCCATTGCCGGCAATCAGCACCACGCCGCGCGAAGCGAACGGACGCATGGTCTCGGCCATCACCACGTCGCGGGCGATCTGCGCAGTCGCCATCGGTTCCAGCATGCCGGCCGGCAACATCCCGCAATGGCCAATGCGCACTTCCTCGACCTGCGCAGACAACACGGTCACCGGCAGTGGCTTGTCCAGGCCGTAACGGCTGACCGTGCCCGCATCCAGCACCGAGCCGAACCCGTCCTTGATGACCTTGCCCGCATCCGCGCGCGACAGGTTGGTGGCGAGTAGCGGCAGGCCGTAATCAAGGGCCAACGTGATCACCGGCTTGTAGAACGTCCAGTTCCAACCGGGCTTGCCGGGCACCAGCCGCGTTACCACGCAGTCGGCATCGCGGCACTCGCGCAGCGCGGCGTCCAGTGCGGGTTGCTGCTCGCGATCCAACTGCTCCATGGCGATGGCCGGCCGCCAGCCCGCTTCGATGCGCTCGCGCAGCTCCTCAGCACGCAGGCGGTGGCCTTCGCCGTTGTCGTGGGTTTCGCCGAGCAGCAGCACCTGGGCGGATGAGGCCGGGTCCTGGTGCGCGCAGGCGGCGAGCAGGGGCAGCAACAGGAGGGTGGTCAAGCGGCGCGTGAGTGTCATGGGCGTCCCCCGGTTGACTGCATGCGTGAGTGCACGTTGACAGGATACTGGCAAGCAGGGCGACCCTACCGCCGCGCCAGCGTGGGCGCTACGCGTCTCTAGGTGGCACGCGCAAAGAAACCGCCGACCCCGCCGCCCGAGGAGTGGTGGCGAGGCCGGCGGCTGGTGGCGCCAAGGGGGAGCCAAGGCGCGCTTCCAACAATCCTTACGGGCGCGCATGGCCGGTGGATGCACTTGTTTCGAAAAAAAAGCTGGACGGGGCCGGCCAGGGCCCCGCGCTACAATCGGGAGTCCCCGCGATCACTGATACCCGCGTATGAGCATGCCCGCCGAATCCGTCTCCGCCAGCCAGCCCCCCGCGCTTGATGAGAGCCGCTCGCCGCTGCGCTTCGTCACCGCCGCCAGCCTGTTCGATGGCCACGACGCCGCCATCAACATCATGCGCCGGCTGATCCAGGCGCAGGGCGCCGAAGTGATCCACCTCGGCCACAACCGCAGCGTCGAGGACGTGGTCCGCGCCGCGCTGCAGGAAGACGCCGACGCGATTGCGTTGTCGTCTTACCAAGGCGGCCATGTCGAGTACCTCAAGTACATGGTCGACATGCTGAAAGAGCGCGGCGCCGCGCACATCAAGATTTTCGCAGGCGGTGGCGGCACGATTACCCCCGAGGAAATCCGCGAGCTCGAAGCCTACGGCGTCGAGCGCATCTACCACCCCAATGACGGCATGAAAATGGGCCTGGTGGAAATGATCGAAGACGTGGTCAAGCGGGCGGGGGAGAAAAGGTGTCAGGGACAATTTTCGGAGAAAAGGTGTCAGGGACAATTTTCGACTAGCGATGCATCAAAAACTGAAGATGTTGGGACGAAAATTGTCCCTGACACCTTTTCGTCGCTCTCCATCGAAAACGAAATCGCCATCGGCCGCGCGCTGTCTGCAATCGAAGACGACACCCTGACCGAAGCTGAGTTGTCCAAGCTGCGCAAGCAATGGCAAATCGCCGGCGGCAAGACGCCGGTCATCGGCATCACCGGCACCGGCGGCGCCGGCAAGTCCAGCGTCACCGACGAGCTGCTGAACCGCTTCCTGTCCAGCTTCCCGAAGATGCGCATTGCCGTGATCTCTGTTGACCCGACCCGCCGCCGCAGCGGTGGCGCGTTACTGGGTGACCGCATCCGCATGAACTCGCTGCGTAGCCATCGCGTCTATATGCGTTCGATGGCCACGCGCCGGCAGAACGTCGCTACCAATGCTGTGCTGAAGGATTGCATCGGCTTCCTCAAAGGCCTCGGCTACGACCTGGTCATTGTCGAGACCGCCGGCATCGGCCAGTCGGATTCGGAGATCGTCGACCTGGTCGACTTCCCGATGTACGTGATGACCAGCGACTATGGCGCGGCGTCGCAGTTGGAGAAGATCGACATGATCGACTTCGCCGAGCTGATCGTGCTCAACAAGTACGACAAGCGCGGCGCCGAAGACGCCCTGCGCGACATCCGCAAACAGTGGAAGCGCAACCGCGTCGCGTTCCAGACGGCGGATGCGGACGTCCCGGTGTATCCGACCATTGCCAGCCAGTTCAACGACCCCGGCATCAGCTGGATGTTCAGCAACCTGTGCCGCCTGCTGCGCGAGAAGGTCGGCACCACATGGACGCCCAACCTCGACACCACCCTCAAGGAACCGCGCGCCACCGTGCTCATTCCGGGTGCCCGCACGCGCTATCTGGCCGAGATCGCCGAGCAGGGCCGCCGCATCAACCGCCAGATCGAAACCCAGGCCGAAACCGCCGACCGCGCGCAAAGTCTGTGGCAAGCGCTGCAGGAACTGGACGACGCCGACCTGCCGAACGCGCTCGACATCTATGGCGCCGATGCCTTGCTTATCTCTCCCGCTGGCGGGAGAGGTCGCGCCGAAGGCGCGGGTGAGGGTGGCGCCCTGCCAGCGGGCATGGTCGAAGTCGCCAGCCCATCGCCGGCCGTGCCGGTGCCGGCCCCGCAGGCTGCTGTTGCCGTTGCATCCAGCACCGTTCGTGGTGAGCCTGTCGAACCACGTACCGGCCGCGACCAATCCGATCATGGTTCGACAAGCTCACCACGAACGGATTTGACAAGCTCACCACGAACGGATTTGACAAGCTCACCACGAACGGGTTCGACAAGCCCACCACGAACGGATTTGACCCTTCTCACACTGCGCCAGCGCTACAACGACGCCATCCAGTCGCTCACTGCAGAAAACATCAAGCTGCTGCGCGCATGGCCGGCGCGGCTGACCTCGATCACCGACGAGGTCACCGAATACAAGGTCCGCGACAAGACCATCCGCGTGGAGAATTACACCACCTCCTTGTCGCATCAGAAAATCCCCAAGATCGCCGCGCCCACCTACAAGGGCTGGGGCGAGTTGCTGACCTTCCTCGGCAAGGAAAACCTGCCGGGCAGCTACCCGTACACCGGCGGCGTGTACCCGTACCGCCGCACCGGCGAAGACCCGATCCGCATGTTCGCCGGCGAGGGCACGCCGGAGCGCATCAACCGCCGCTTCCATTACCTCAGCGTCGGCCAGCCCGCCGCGCGACTGTCCACCGCCTTCGACAGCGTCACCCTGTACGGCGAAGACCCCGCGCCGCGGCCGGACATCTACGGCAAGATCGGCAACTCCGGCGTCAACATCCCCACCCTGGACGACATGAAGAAGCTGTACTCCGGCTTCGACCTGTGCGCGCCCACCACCAGCGTGTCGATGACCATCAACGGCCCGGCGCCGATGATCCTGGCGATGTTCATGAACACCGCCATCGACCAGCA
>JBBQHK010000023.1:0-43137 GCA_038323895.1 Lysobacterales bacterium
GGCGCGCGGCAACGGCGACGCCGCTATTGCCCAGATGACAGGGGGCCTTGGCTATTTCACCAAGACCTTCCCCGCGGGGACGGCGGAGCTATTCGCCCGCGCGTGCTTCGGCGATCCGCAGGCAAAGGCCAGCGCACTGAGTCGAATCGACGCCTATCTGGCCAGCAAGCCATCGCATATCGCCGGGGTTGTGTCGTATGTCCTGCTTTATTCCGGCGAACCCGCTCGCGCATTCGCACTGTTGCAGGAGAAGCCCAGCAACAACGACAGTCTGGTGATGGGCGTCCTGTTCGGCCCGGCGCAGGCTGCAGCCAGACGCACGCCGGAGTTCCCTGAATTCGTGCGCAGGGTCGGCCTTGCGGACTATTGGGATGAAGCCGGCCCGCCGGACCAGTGCCGCAAGAACGCCAAGGGCGATTACGTCTGTGAGTAACCCGAACATCATTAGCGAACTCAAGCGCCGCAAGGTCTTCAAGGTCGGCGCGGCCTATCTGGTGGTGGCGTGGCTGGCGGTGCAGGCGGCATCGATCGGGTTCCCGGCTTTCGATGCGCCCCCGTGGGCCTTGCGGGTCTTCATCCTGCTCAGCTTGCTGGGGTTCCCGCTGGCGCTGGTGATGGCGTGGGTCTTCGATGCCACGCCAGAGGGCATGAAGCTCGACACCCGCGGCACGGGCAGGGCACGGGTATTTGCCGCGGCCGCCGTTCTGATTGGGAAGAAAAAGGGGACGGAGGCAATTAAGGCTGCCTTAATTCCCTCCGCCCCCTTTTTTTCGCTTACGTTCTCCGCCCGGACTGACTATCGATTGATGATGATCGGGTCCTTCGCGACAGCTTCCGTCTGGTTGATCCTCGATGTGTAGGTAATGCCGTCCAACTCGACCTTGATGATGTAGGCAAGATCGCCTTTCTTTCCGGAGGGGCCATTGTGGTCGCCGATGGTCAGCGAATTTCCATCGGCTGAAATTTCCGGGGCATCGAAGGTGCCCGTGCTGGCAGTCGGATCCACCCACTCGAAGCTTATGAAGTCACCGGACTCCAGCCGCTTGGCTAGCTTCCATGTGATGACTTGCTTGAGGGAATTCTGGAACACGTCATGGTTATTGATTTCCAGCGTTCCTGGCTCTTTTCCCAGCAGGACCTCTATCACATTGTCGGTTTTCTTCTTCTTGAACATTCCAGATTCCATTTCAAGCTCCTTGGGCCAGGTCAATCAACGGTCGTGGCGATCGCAGCCTTTTGTGCCTGATCGATGTTTTCGCGAGCGAGCAGTGCAACGAAGGCCGGGTCGCGATAGCCGGTCTTCCAGATGGCGGGCAACAGGGCCATTGCCTGCGGTTGTTGGCCCAGTCCAAGCAATGCTTCGATGCGAAGCGCGAGCAGGCGCGGGTCCTGCTGGCCAGTGGTTTGCGCGGCGATCGTGTGCAGTGCCTGTTCGCGAAGCTTGCGCGCACGCCCGGCATTGCGGTCCATGTCCGCAGCCAGCAACCACGCATCGACGCTGGCCAAGACGGTGGAACGGTCGTTCGGTTGCTGCTCCAGTTGCGGCTCCAGCACGGCCAGTGCCTGCGTGGCTTGCTGTCGTGCAAGGTCGAGCTGGCCGTCCGTGCGCAGCTGCTCGGCATGCTCGATCCTGGCTTCGGCCATCTCGCGCTGCCAGCCCACGTTGCTCGGATCCTGCTTGGACAGTTGCGAGAGCACCGTCATCGCTTGCGACAACTGGGCACTTGCATCGGCCGTATCGCCACGCACGCGCAGCCAATAGGCCAACTGGGTTCCGTACAAGCCGGCGTCTTCCAGATAGGACGTGATGTTGGAGTCGATGGCCAGCAAGCGGGTGGTGTCGGTCAGTGCCTGGCGAAGTTCGCGGATGCCGGCATCGATTTCGCCGGTCATCGCCAACGTGCGTCCCAGCGCAGCGCGTGAGATCAACAGTTTTTCCGCCTGATCGTTGTTGCGTACATCGCGCTGCGCCAATGCCGATTCGATCGCAACGTCGGCGCGATAGCGCGCCACTGCCGTTGGCAGGTCACCACCAAGCAATGCCATCTTGGCCAGGTTGTTGTGGGCCAACCCCAACTGGGTGAGTCCATCCTGGTTGGCGGGATCCATCGCGACCAGTTTTTCGCTGGTGGCGAGCATGTTGCGGTAGTGCACCAGCGCTTCGTCCAGCTTGCCGCGCGCTTCGAGCACGTGGCCGATGTTGTTTTCGAGATAGGAGATCTGGAACAGCAGCTCCGCGTTGTCCTGTGCCAGCGTGCTTGCGTGCTCGACGATCGTGCGCGCGGTCTCGAAGCTGGCGTAGGCCTGGTCCAATTCGCCCTGGTACCAATGCACGATGCCAAGCGAAGCATGGATTTCCGAGTAGGCCAGTTGCCGGTCGACATCGTCGGGGTGGGCTTCGGCGAACTTCGAGCCGATGTCGGCCGCCGCCTGGAACGATTGCAACGCCTCCGGCAGCTGGCCTTGGGCCTGGCGCACGTTGCCGATTTTGACGAGTGTTTTGGCCCGTTGCTGCAGCGAATCGTCGGTCACGTCAGCAGTCGGCAGGGTTTGGAAGTACGCCATCGCCTGATCGTTGACGGACTGCATGATGTCCAGGCGTGACACTTCACTGAGGCGGTCGCTGAGGTCGCCGAGCATGAAATTCACCAGCGCCTCCGCCTGCTTCTGCCGGCGCTCGGCAGCGTGTTGGGCGCGCACCGCCTGCACCGCCAGATAGCTGGTCACCAGCATCACCAGCAGGGCCAGCGCGGTGATCGCGAACTGGCGCCGATGCTGGCGGGCCGCTTCGCGCTGGCGCAGCGTGTCCAGCGGCAGGCCGAGCATGCCCGACAGCAATTTCAGCCGCGCGAGCGCCTTGCCGTCCTTGTTCGCGCGCAGGTCGGCTGCGACCGGTTCGGCTGGCTTCGAACTCAATGCCCCATCGGCATCAAGCTCGAAGCGCAGGGCTTGCGGAAAACATTCGCGCTCATCACCGCTGTTCGGTTCGCCGGACAGGATCAGGGCGAAGATCCGATCCCCGCGGCCCAGCTGCTTGAATCGCAGGATTTCGTTGTCGACCCAGGACGAGCGCGCCGATTCCGGCGAGCACAGCACGATCAGCGCTTCGCTGTCGGCCAGTGCCAGCTGGATCTTGGGGCCCAGCTCACCGGCACTGGAAAGATCCTCGCGATCACGGAAGATGGGCCCGAGCCGATCCGGCAGTGGCCCGAATTCGCCATTGGTCCCGCGCAACCGCGACGGCAGCCGATAACTCTCCACGCGGCGATGCACCCAACGCGCCCAGCGCGAATCGGCATGGCTATAGCTGATGAAAGCCCGGTAGTGCATGCGACACCCGGAAGCGGTCAAGCGTCCATGCTCTCGTGACCGGGAAAACGCAAAGCCATGCACTAGCCGGACAGTTGCGCATGCTCCAGCGGTCGCTCGCGGTGCAGCAGGATCCATTCGGCGTGCTCTTCCAGGCAGGCGCGACCGAGCGCGAGCAGGATCTGCCGGGTCTCGGCATCGGTTTGCGTACGCAGCAAACGGGTTCTGCAACTGTCGAACAGGCGGCTCATGAAGCGGAACTGCTTGATCAGTTCCTTGTCGGCCTTCTTGTAGGAATAAGCTTCGCGGATACCGGCCAGCAACGGCAGCAGGCCCATCACCAACACCAGTTTCTGTTGCCAGGCAGGTGCAAGATCCGGTCCGCCGACCAGCAACAGCACGGCACCCAGCAGGCCGGCAGCCAACGCGATAATGCCCAGCCGCTCGGTGCCGTGATATGCGCGTGTGCGCCGGGCCGTGCCTTGCTGGTAGTACGCCAGCTGTCCACCTACGCCGTGGGCATCGCCGATCCAGTGTGCGACCACCCAGGCCAGCCAGCGCGGATTGCTGCGGAATGTTTCGTCGCGCAGCAGGCTGCTGCCACGCATTGCATGGCGAATCCAGCTCAGGTCGACGTCCTGCTTCTGCAGGAAGCTGTCGTAGCCCAGGCTGGTATTGGCCGGCGGCTCAACGCCGGCCACGCGCCAATAAATCTGCACACGCAGGCCCTCGGCCAGTCCCCGGTAATCGAGGTACTTGCGTTGCCATTGCCGGCGTCGACCCAGCAGGTTCAAGACCATGCCTACGCCGAACAGCAACAGGAAGGCCTGGACGTAGATCAGGTTGGCGTTGACGTCCGAGTACAGGATGAAGGCCAAGCCCATCAGCGCGGCGATCGCATGCGTGCATAGCAGGCTGGTCTGCACCCTGTGCCGGAAATGCAGGGCCAGCCAGTCCGCTGCGTGGAAGAGACGTTCGACACGTGACGCGATTACCGGCGGCGGCGAAGGCACGCGGTCGTCGAACAACGAGCCGGTCGACGCGCTGATCGCATCCGCATGGTTTGCCATGTCCAGGTTGAATGCCTGCATCTGCCCGAAGACATGGCGGTAATGTGCGGGCATGCCCTGCGCATGCGGCTGGATGCCAGCAAGCGTCAACCAATGGGGCTGTGAATGGGCAGGATCAGGCGTGGTTTCCAGGAGTCGGCGGGAACAGGGCAGGTGATAGACCAGATCGCTTTCGTCATCGGCCAACAGGTTCGGCGCCACCTGTTCGACGCTCAGGCCCGGCATGACATTGTGGATATGGAAGGCGACCACCTGTGCGGTGCCGCCGGTGGCGACGCTGGGGTGGCCGTCCCAGATCGCCATCAATAGCTGGCAATGGGAGGAGACGAACATGCCCATCTGCGCGTATTGCAGGTTGCGCGCCTCGCCGCGCTCGGCAATCGTTTCCAGGCTGTTGCCGGGCGCCATCGGCAGCACCCGCACCTGCGCCTGCGCCGCAAGCGTGCGGAATCGAGCCAAGTCCCCGGGATCTTCGAAATCCTTTTCGTACTCGTCCTGTTGCATCGGCAAGGGCACCACCAGCTCAATGCCCAGGGCCAGCGCTTCCTCGGCCGCCAGCTGGTCGCCGCCCTCGGCCAGCGCGGAGATCAGCCGCAGCGGCAAATCCGGGAATTCGGCCTGCAGCTGTTGCAGGAAATCGCGTATCGACTGGCGCAGGGCGGGCACTTCCTCCGCCACCAGGTCGCGATGTGCGATCACACCGACGGCCAGCCGCAAGCGGACATCGGTGCGAACGTCGTCATCGACAGCATCGATCATGCACCCCCCTCCCTGATTCGCCTGCCGGACATCATGCACGCACACTGCATTGCTCGCGAATCAGGCGCATGTAAGCAGGCTTCACCTGTTGTAGGGTGAGGGCGGGGTGGCTGGACTCCACGTGTTTTCTCGTTCAACGACGCAAGCAACCGTGCTTCGTCGACATGGCGGACAAGTGAAAGTTGATCGATGACGAATTTTTGGGGACGCCTCAAGCAACGCAAGCTGGTGCAGTGGTCGGTGGCCTATATCGCTGCGGCGTTCGCGTTGCTGGGGGGCGTTGACATCGTCGCCAATCGCTTTGCGTGGCCGGACGCAATCTCGCGCGGATTGATCATTGCAGCCTGCGTGGGACTTGTCGTTACGATGTTGCTGGCCTGGTACCACGGTGAACGTGGCCAGCAGAAGATATCCAACACTGAAATCCTCAGCCTTGCGCTCGTGCTGGCACTCGGTGGCGGTTTGTTGTGGCGGTACGCACCCGCGCCGCCCCCAGCTGACGCCACGGCGATGGCGCCGAAGCCGCAGACCGAAGTGTCCGATCGTTCACTCGCGGTCTTGCCATTCGTGAATCGCTCGGCAGACAAAAGCCAGGAGTATTTCTCCGACGGCATTTCCGAGGACATGCTCAACCAGTTGGCAAAGGTACCGGAGTTGAAGGTGATCTCGCGCTCGTCGTCGTTTTCATTCAAGGGCAAGGATGTGCCGCTGAAGGAGATCGCAAGCACGCTGGGCGTGGCCTACATCCTGGAAGGCTCGGTGCAGCGCGCTGGAAACACCCTGCGCATCTCCGCCCAACTTGTCGATGCGCGCCGCGACGTGAATGTCTGGTCGCAACGCTGGGATCGCCTGTTCGACGATGTGTTCGCGATCCAGGACGAAATTGCCGGCGCCGTGGTCAAGCAACTCAAGCTTGAATTGCTCGGCAAGGCCCGGGCCATCGACCCGGATGCGTATGCGCTCTATTTGCAGGCCCGGCAGCTTGGAGGGCAGTTCTCTCGTGCGGGTAACGAGCAGGCGATTGTACTGGTGATGAAGGTGCTGGAAATAGCGCCCGGCTATGCCCCGGCCTGGGACCTGCTTGCCTCGATTTACCTGAACCAGGCCAGCAACGGCTTGCTCCCGTTGAAAGACGGCGTGCGCCTGGCGCGGGACGCCATCGACCACGCTGCAGCGGCCGATCCGGGGTATGCCCCCGTATACGCCAAGCGGGGCTCGATCGAGATGTCGCTGACCGGCGACCTCGCGGCCGCCGCAAAAAACTATGAGCGGGCGCTTGTGCTTGCTCCAGGCGATGCTGACATCCTCGTCAACGCGGGGGCACTTGCCCAGCGGCTCGGTCGCCTCGACTTGGCGATAGTGCTGGGAGAAGCTGCAGTGGCCCGCGACCCGATCAATGCCGGCGGGTACTACAACCTCGCCGCGGCCTACTACACCGACATGCGACCTGAAGATGCGGTCGCCGCCTATGCAACCGTGTTGCGCCTGTCTCCAAATTTCATCGGTGCCCAATCCAATCTTGGACTCGCCTTGCTGCAGGAGGGCAAGCTTGAGGCAGCAATGGCCGCAGTACTCGGGGAACACGAAGAAGTATTCCGATTGATCGTGCTGCCGGTCGTGTATCACGCGCTTGACCGGAAAGCGGATTCCGATACCACCCTGGCGGAACTCATCGGCAAGTACGAGAAGGAAGCGCCCTACAACATCGCCTATGTCCTGGCCTACCGCGGTGATGTCGATCGCGCATTTACCTGGCTGGACAAGGCGCAGGAATACGGGGACCCGGGTTTGACCGATATTGCGATCGAGCCGTTGTTCCAGAACCTCAAGCAGGACCCGCGCTGGCTGCCACTGCTGCGCAAGCTGGGCAGGGCACCCGAGCAGTTGGACAAGATCCCGTTCAAGGTCACGCTGCCGCAAACGGCTGGGGAGGTCGCGGCGCCATGACTGACCTTTGGCAATGCCTCAAGCAACGCAAGCTGGTGCAGTGGGCGGTGGCCGGTTTCGCCGTGGCGTTTTCATTGGCAGGTGATCGACATGACGGCGGGAAAACAGGTTGGCAAGGGGATGCCCCGTGGGCATTTGCAGGCGCTCGGCGGTAAGGGATGGGGCAATTTCCAATTGGTCCGCCCAACCAGCAGGGAGGCAATCCGCGTCCATGATCGTCTTCACGTGCAGCGGTGCCAACCGGCGGATACTGCCCACTGAAGGCAGACGGCGGTCAGTCCCAAAGCGATGCGATCCGGACCTTTACTTGTGAATGGATGCAGCAAGTAGTTGTCCACTAGCCGAATTGATGATTCATCCCGCCTGTCGCTGACTCATGGGTGGGACAATGAAAAAAGCACGCCGCGTGCCGCCGGCAAGTTCCGTCACCAAAGCGCCGACCGGCATCATCGGTCTGGACGAGATGACGGGTGGTGGCTTGCCGCACAACCGCACCACCCTGCTGCTGGGTGGGCCGGGGTCTGGCAAGACAATCTTTTCGCTGCAATTCCTCGTGCACGGCGCAGTGGAGTGCCAGGAGCCGGGCGTCTTCGTTGCCTTTGAGGAAACCTCCGAGCGCATCGTCGCCAACGCCGAGAGTTTCGGTTGGAATCTGGCCAAGCTCAAGCAGAACAAACTGCTGTTCATCGATGCGCAACCCAGGCCGGACCTGATCCGGTGCGGCAATTTTGATCTCGGCGGCTTGCTCGCGGCACTTGACGCTGCGGTCACTGCGCTGGGCGCAAAGCGCATCGTGTTCGACGCACTGGACGTCCTGTTGACGCTATTGCCGGATCCCGCGACGCGCAGACAGCAAGTGTACGAACTGCATGAATGGCTGCTGGCACGGGAACTGACGGGCATCATCACCGCGAAGATGCACCAGGACGAAGCCGGCCCCATCGAAAAGCGCCAGTTTGGCTTCATGCAGTTCATGGTGGACTGCGCCGTGCTCCTCAACCACGATGTTGTCCGCGGCGTGTCGCAGCGCAGCCTGCGCGTGCAGAAATACCGAGGATCGAGTTTTGACGAGAACGAGGCTCCATTCCTGATCGGGGCGAGCGGCCTTGAGGTAAACCCATCGCGCTTCGTGAGTCGTCAGGCGCGACAGGTGACCAACGAACGGGTGTCAAGCGGCATTGCCCGGCTCGACACGATGCTGGGCGGCGGCTATTACCGCGGCGCCACCATCCTGATCACCGGTGCTCCGGGAACAGCCAAGACGACCATCGCCGCGGCATTCGCCGAGGCTGCATGCGCGCGGGGCGAACACACCGCCTTTGTGAGTTTCGACTCGGACCCGAACGAAGTCATCCGCGACCTGGCCTCGGTCAATATCCGTCTCGACAGGTTCGTCAAGAATGGAAGCCTGCGCATGGCCTCCGCCCGCAGCATCACCGGCAGTGCCGAGTCCTATCTGGCCCGCATCAAATCCTTGGCCATCGAGCATGGCGCGCGTTGCCTGGTTGTGGATCCGGTCTCCAGGTGGTCGCAATCGGACAACGATTCCAATGTCCATAGCGTCAACGAGCGACTGACCGATTGGGCCAAGGCCAACAACATCACGTTGGTGTGCACCAGTCTGATCGACGAAATGACATCGCAAGTGGAGCCGGGATCGTCGCACCTGATCTCCACGCTCGCGGACACCTGGATCCAGCTCAGCTATCTGATGCAGGCCGGCGAGCGCAACCGCGGCTTCTCCATCGTCAAGTCGCGCGGCACCGCGCATTCCAACCAGATGCGCGAGTTGATCCTGAGCGAACACGGCGTGTCAATGGCGGACACCTATACCGCCGGGGGTGAAGTATTGATGGGCACGATGCGCTGGGAGAAGGAAAATGCAGAGCGCGCCGAGCAGGAACGCATCGAAGTGGCGGCAAAGCTGAAACACGTGAACCTTGATGCCGAGGAAGCCGAGCTGGAAGTGCGATTGAAGGCCATCCAGGTAGTGCTCGAGGCAAAGCGCGTCGAGAAGGCGCTGTTGGCCGGCACAACGCAAAACCGCAGGGAAGATCTGTCCCGCGACCGCAACCGGATCAAGGAGTTGCGAGGCGCCGAAGCGAAGAAGCCGAATAGCAAGCCGACGAGCAAGCCGACCAGCAAGCCGAGGAAGCCATGAGCCTGTTAGCTGTCCACAAATTCAGGCTCTATGTCGCCGGCGACGGGCCGAATTCCTCGCAGGCTCGCACGAACCTGGCGGCACTTTGCCGTACCTGTCTTCCCGACCGGCACCAGATCGAGATCGTCGATGTGTACAAGGAGCCAAAGCGGGCTTTGGCGGACCGCATATTCATGACGCCTACGCTGGTGAGAATGTCGCCTGCGCCGGTCCTGGCCATTGTTGGATCGCTCAGTGATACACAGAGCGTGCTGCAGGCGCTGGGAATGGAGACCCTGCCAACATGAAGCTGGTCAAGCCGCACTCAATGCTCGACAACAGCGAGGCGATCGCCACGCTGATCGAAACGCTGCACCAGACCGAACAGCGACTGGAAGAATTGACGATCGGCGAAGTTGATACGGTGTCGAATCGCGCCGGCCGGACGTTGATGTTGCAGCGTGCACAGGAGCATTTGCGGCATAGCGAAGTCGTCAGGCAGGCCGCCATCCTGAACGCGCTGCCCGCGCATATCGCGTTGCTCGATCCCCAGGGCGGCATTGCCTCGGTCAACCAGACCTGGCGGCAATTCGGCAGCGCGAATGAATTGCTAAGCCCGGAATTCGGCGTCGGCCTGAACTACCTTGGTATCTGCGACAACGCCCATGGCGACAATGCAACCGAAGCCAATGAGGCTGCTGCCGGCCTTCGCGCGGTACTGGCGGGGGATAGCAATCATTATTCGCTGGAATATCCCTGCCACTCGCCCACAGAGCAGCGCTGGTTCCAGATGACCGTGACACCGTTGGCCGAGGGTATGTCGCTCGGCGCAGTGGTCATGCACCTCAACGTCACGGAAAAACGTCACGCAGAAATGCGACTGCGTGATATGCACCGGAAGTACCGCACGGTTTTCAAGGCATCCAGCGACGCCATCGTGATCGTGGATGAAACCGGCTTCCTCGAGGTCAATGATGCGGCTTTGCAGATGTTCGGTTGCGAGGCGATCGGCGAATTGCTGGGGAAACAGCCCGCCGAGGTTTCCCCCCCTGTCCAGCCCGGTGGTGAGGATTCGGTAGAGCTGGCCAAGAGACATAGGGCCCAGGCGCTCAGCGAGGGGAGTTTCCAGTTCGAGTGGATGTTCCGTCGAATGGATGGCATCGACTTTATAACCGATGTCATGCTGACCGCCATGGAGTTGGATGGCAAGCGCGTCTTGCAGGGCACCGTGCGTGACATCACCCGGCGCAAGGCCGCCGAGGAGGAACTGACCTACAAGAGCACGATGCTGCAGACGCAGATCGAAGCCTCGCTCGACGCCATTTTGGTCGTGGATGACAAGTTACGCATCATCTCCTTCAACCGCAATTTCGTTTCGATGTGGAATCTCTCCTCGAACATTGCGGGCACCGGGGAAGATGAGCCGCTGCTGCAGTCCGTCGTTGCTCAAATCGTTGATCCTGATGCGTTCACTTCCAGGGTCTTGTATCTGTATGAACACCGCGACTTAAAGAGTCGCGATGAGGTCCGTCTGAAAGATGGACGGCTGATCGACCGCTACTCCGCGCCGGTCACCGGGCCCGATGGCAAATACTATGGCCGCGTCTGGTATTTCCGCGATATCACGGAGCGCGCCGCGGCCGAAGCACGCATCAGGTACCTCAACCGGGTCCTTGCGGTCCGGAACGGCATCAACGCCCTGATAGTGCGTGCACAGAATCAGGACGAACTGTTCAGGGAAGCTTGCAATATCTCCGTTGAGACGGGCGGCTTCAAAATGGCCATGCTCGGCTTCGTCGATCGTGGCACGAAGAAGATCGTTCCGGCCGCAACCGCAGGCAAGGACGAAGAACTGCTGACCGCCGTCAACAAAGTCCTGGCATCCGGCGACTTCGCCGCGAACACGATGGTCGGGCGAGCCATCAACGAGAAACGGGCGATTGTCTCCAACAATTCGACCGACGATCCCCAGGTCTTGTTCGGCAAAAAATACGCCGAGGCAGGGGTTTGCTCGATCGCCGTCCTGCCGCTGCTTGTCTCGGGAGAAGCAATCGGCGCGCTCGCGCTTTATGCCAGCGAGGTCGAGTTCTTCCATGACGAGGAAATGGTGCTCCTGACCCAGCTGACCGACGATGTCGTGTTCGCGATGGATCACATCGGAAAGCAGGAGAAGCTCAACTACCTCGCCTATTACGACGCGCTGACGGGACTTGCAAACCGCAGCCTCTTTCTGGAACGCGTCACCCGGCATATGCGCATCGCGGAACGCCGCGGTCACAAGCTGGCCATCGGCCTGATCGACCTTGAACGGTTCAAGAGCATCAACGACAGCCTCGGCAGGACGGTTGGCAACGTGTTGCTGAAGCGGGTGGCGGAGTGGATGACTCAACGAGCGGGAGATGCCGCCCTGCTGGCGCGTATCGATGCTGATCACTTCGCCGTCTTGCTGCCGGAGGTGAAGTCGGATGGCGACCTGGCTAAACTCATTGAAAACCTGCTGGATTCTTTCCAGGGGCATTCATTCCGTCTCAATGAAGCCGCTTACCGCATTGGCTTCAAGGCCGGCATCGCGTTATTCCCGGACAATGGCACCGACGTAGATACCCTGTTCCAGAATGCCGAAGCAGCGCTGAAGGCGGCCAAGGCCGGCGGCAACCGGTATTTATTCTATTCCCAGAAAATGACCGATGCGGTAGCGGAAAAACTCGCGCTTGAAAACGAGCTGCGTCGTGCCATCGACAACGACGAATTCGTGCTGCATTACCAGCCCAAGGTGGATCTTGCCACTGGCATGGTCACCAGCGCCGAGGCGCTGCTTCGCTGGAACCATCCCCAGACCGGGCTCATACCGCCGGGCAGGTTCATTCACACGCTGGAGCAAACCGGGCTGATCTATGAGGTGGGCCGCTGGGCGCTGCGCCAGGCAATCGCAGACTACCTTCGCTGGCGCCGTGCGGGCTTGCCGGCCCTGCGTATCGCGGTGAACGTGTCGCCGTTGCAGGTGCGCAACCAGGAGTTCGTCGCCGAGGTCGCGCAGGTGATCGGCATCGAACCAGGGGCATCGGCCGGCCTGGAGGTGGAGATCACCGAAAGCCTGATCATGGAGGATGTCGCGCACAGCATCGGCAGCCTGCGGGAGATCCGCGCCATGGGCATCACCGTGGCCCTTGATGACTTCGGCACCGGCTTTTCGTCGCTCAGCCACCTGGCCAAATTGCCGTTGGACACGCTCAAGATCGATCGCAGCTTTGTGTCCGAGATGTCGGTTTCGGCGGAGGGTCTATCGTTGGTCTCCACGATCATTACCCTCGCGCATTCCATGAGGCTCAAGGTGGTGGCGGAGGGTGTCGAAACCGAGGAGCAAAAACGGCTGCTGCGCCTATTGGGCTGCAATGAAATGCAGGGGTTCCTGTTCAGCAAAGCGGTTCCGGCGGATGAGTTCGAAGCAAAATTCCTGATGCAGCCTTCACAGGGGGCCGAAATCTAACCAGCTCCCAAGTCTTCAGGGCACCGCTAGCTGCCGCTGCTCTTGCTGCGTCTGCCGATAGTCCGAGGTGCTGTTGTTTCAGCAACTAGACCTTGTCACCCAGGCCCTGCTTGATCGTTTCAACAAGCGTCTCCGCGTTCCAGGGCTTGGACAGGAAATCGTGCAGGCCCGCTTCGCGACGTGCGCGATCGACGGCGGCGCTCTCTGCCTGGCCGGACAGCATGATCTTCACCACGGCAGGGAACCGTTTATGCGCCTCGATCAGGAACTCATCGCCTTTCATGCCGGGCATCAGCCAGTCGGATACGATCACCAGCAGCGCGTGTCCCTGCTCGGCCAGTTCGTCGAGCAGCTCCAATGCTTCTTCCGCGCTTTCGGCGACATCAATCACGAAATCGCTGCCGAAGGCGCGCCGTAGCTGGTCCTTCAACGCCGTCAGCACGATGATCTCGTCGTCCACGCACAGCAAAATGCCCTTTTCCATTATCCGGCTCCGGCTATCGGCAAATGCACGCTGAAGGTGGTGCCAAGCCCGACTTCACTTTCCACCGTGATCCTGCCCCGGTGTTTTTCCACGATCTTGCGCACGATGTCGAGCCCAAGGCCTGTGCCTTCGCCCGCAGGCTTGGTGGTGAAGAAGGGTTCGAAGATCCGCTGTTGCAGCTCTGGGGGCATGCCGCAGCCGGTGTCGCTGATCGAAACAAGGGCTTCCTCGCCTTCGCGGGACAGGCTGATCGTCAGCGTGCCCTTGTGATCCATCGCCTGTAGCGCGTTGTGTATCAGGTTGGTCCACACCTGGTTGATTTCGTCGGGCAGGCAGCGCACTTGCGGCATCGCCTGGAAGTGACGCACGAGCTCAGTGCCGTGCTTGATCTGGTTCTGGTAGATGGTCAGCACTGTCTCCAGGCTTTCGGCCAGGTCTGATTCGGTCCAGACCTGCACACCGCCGAAGCGAGAGAACGACTTCAGCGCAAAAATGATCTTGGCCACACGGTCCACCGCCGTATTGATGTTTCCGGCGTTGGTGGAAATGGTGGAGATCCCGTAGGCGATATCCAGGATGCGATCTGCCGCAGGATGCCGCAGCACGGGCAGCATCTGCTCGATGTCGGTGTGTGACTGCAGCTGCACCAGCAGGCCAGCACGATGGCGCGCTTGCTCAAGGCCCAGAGCCTCCAGCGACGCAGTCACCTCGCGCACGACCGCGCGCTCCTCACGTGTGCTGAGCATGTTCTTGGGCTTGATCGCGCGCGCCACCAGGGCGCTGAAGTGTTCGCGGTCCGTTGTGTCCAGTTCGTCCATCAATGCGGGCAGGCCGAGCAGCGCGCTGTCCAGCGCATCGGAAATATTGCTGCCACTGGACTTGATCGCGCCAATCGGGGTGTTGATCTCATGTGCCACGCCTGCGATCAATTGGCCCAGCGCGGCCATCTTTTCCGAATGCACCAACTGCGCTTCGGCCTGGTGTTGGTCTTCCAGCGCCTTGGCCGCCTGTTTGCGGGCGCTTTCGGCGCCAGCGAAGGCGTCGGCGTTGGCCAGTGCAATCGCCGCGAATGAGGCGGCCGAACGAAACACTTCCAGCTCGCGTTCGTGGTAAGCGTTGGCTTGGTGGCTCTGCACGGTCACCACGCCAATGCGGCGGCCATTGGCAATCAACGGACGGAACACCGCCGACAGGATCGGCGTGCTCTCGGTATAGCCGCTGGCGCTGGGTGCGTTGGCCAGCTGGGTTTCATTGAACAGTGTCAGTTCGCGGTCCTCGCGGAACGTCAGTGCCGCCAGCGAGGTCGGATGGTCAATCGGAAACGAGCTGGGTTCATCAATCAAGCCGTCCTCGACATAAAACAGGAAGTCGAGCGCATCCCCCGCTGGCGATAGCATGGCGACGCCGAACACGTCCACCGGCAGCAGCTTGGAGAAGCGCTTCTCCAGCGTCCTGCAGATCGCCTCGGTGTTCAGGCTTCCGGTCAGGTCCTTGCCAATGTTGCCCACCAGCCGCAGCGTTTCAGCCGACACCGCAAGATCGTCCATCGCACGCTTGAGCGCGGCGTTGGCTTGCCAGCGCGCTGCCGTTGCCGCCACATGACTGGCCACGAAATTGAGCAGGTCCAGGTCGGCCTGCGTGTAAGTGATGTCGGCGTTGTAACTTTGCACGATGATCAGTCCGTACACCTGATCCTGAGCGATCAGGGGTGCGCCCATCCAGCTGTTGAAGTCGACGACGCCGCGTGCGGCCAGGATCTCGCCCTGGGCAACCAGAGACTGGAACAAGTCGTTATCCATCAGCCAAGGGAGACGCGTGCGGATCACCAGCGAGGAAATACCCTCGCCGTAGGGGAAGGTCACGGCGACCTCACTCGGATCCTCATCCACCAGGTATTCCTGTCGAATCAGCCCCAGCTCGGCGTCGTACGTAGCGATGATGAAATTCTTGGCATACATCAGCCGGCCGACGATTTCGTGCAGCCACGCGTAGTGTTCGTGCTCCGGACTGTCTGCGGTCGACAGCGATGCAATTTCGTAAAGCGCCCGCTGCAGGGACTCGCCCTGGCGGCGTTCCGCCACTTCGCGTTCCAGCTCAGCCACCCGCTGTAGCAGCTGCGATTCGGTTGTCATTGGCCGAGCGCTGGCATTGGACTCAGTCAATCTCCACCTCCACGCGGTTGCGGCCGTCGTTCTTGGCG
This sequence comes from Lysobacterales bacterium, assembly GCA_038323895.1. Classification (GTDB taxonomy): domain Bacteria; phylum Pseudomonadota; class Gammaproteobacteria; order Xanthomonadales; family Xanthomonadaceae; genus Thermomonas. The sequence goes on from JBBQHK010000023.1 coordinate 15,397, forward strand.
CGGTACAAGGCAGCATCGGCGCGGCCGAGCAGGCTGGCTACGGTATCGCCGTCCCGGCAAGCAGCGACTCCAAAACTGGCAGTAATCGGGTCCACCCCGGCGAAGTGATGGGATGCGATGGTGGCGCGCAGGTTCTCGGCTGCGGCGAGCGCGCCCTCACGGGTACTGTGCCGGCAAAGCACCACGAACTCCTCGCCACCCAAGCGACCCGCAGCGTCGGACGCGCGGGTGCAGTTTTGCAGGATATTGGCGACGCCAACCAGCACCGCGTCTCCGGCACCGTGGCCGTACGTGTCGTTGACCCGCTTGAAGTGGTCGATGTCGACCATGATGATGGCAAGGGGTACCGCATAGCGACGGCAATCCGCCAATTCCGCTTCCATCTCTTCGTCCAGCTTGCGGCGGTTGAACAATCCGGTCAGCGTGTCGGTGATCGAGAGTATTTCCAACTGCTGGTTCTTTTCCACCAGCTCCTGGGTGCGCGCCGCCACCAGCGACTCCAGGTCAGCGTTCATCTGGCGCAATTTTTCGTTTTGTTCGATCAGGTCGCGTTCCTGCTGGTAGGCACGCATCGCCGCGCGCACCGTCAACACGATGTCCTCATTGAGGAAGGGCTTTTCCAGGAAGCGGTAAAGATTGGCTTCATTGATCGCGCGCTTCACACCGCTCAAATCGCTCTGGCCTGTCAGCAGGATCTTGATCGTGTTGGGTGATTGCTCTTGCAGGCGCACCAGCAACTCGTCGCCGCGCAGGCCGGGCATCATGAAGTCGGAGATGATCAGGCAGATCTCGCGCCCTTGCGCGCGCAATTCGGCGGCAATCTCCAGTGCCTCCTCACCGCTTTCGGCGAACTCCACCTGCAAGTCCTGGCCGAAATTCGCCGCCATCAATGTGCGCAGTGCGCTGAGCACGGTCGAGTCGTCGTCCACGCACAGAATGATGCCGCTGTCACTCATGCAAATTTCGCCTGGATCTCCATGATTTCAGTAGAACAGAATGCATCGCCAAGTGCAGTCGGCACGTGAGCTCGAACGCCGGGCCCTCAACGAAATCGGTCAATTGAATACGTGAACTGGCCCGTATGCGTCACCCAATGCAAGCGCGCCGTCACCCATGTTGTACCGGCGGGGCATTGACCGATTGACCCATTGACCCATTGGCTCAGGCACCTGGCCCGCAATCGATGCAACCCTTAGGGGGTTTCGGCCCCATGCCCAGTTCCTTCAGCAACTTGCGCAACGCCGTGCGCAGGCCTTCCTCGATCACCGGGTGGTAGAAGGGCATTTCCAGCACCTGGGCTACGGTCATCCGCATCTGGATCGCCCACGCCAGTAAATGGGCGAGGTGTTCGTTTTCGGGGCCGATCATTTCAGCGCCCAGCAAGAGTCCGCTGCGATGCTCACCATAGACGCGCAGCAGCCCCTCGTTCACCAGCATCACCCGCGAGCGGCCCTGGTTTTCAAAAGACACCTGGCCGATGGCGAAATCCACTTCGTCGGCAGTGAGTTGCGCATGGGTCTGCCCGGCGAACGCGGTTTGCGGTTCGCAGAACACGATACCCAATGGCGTACGTCGGGTGTGCCGGTAAACCTCTGGAAAGCTGGCGGCGTTCTTGCCTGCCATGTGACCTTCGTCCGCACCTTCGTGCAGGACGGGGCGATCTGCATTGGCATCGCCTGCGATGAAGATGTGGCTGCCACCGCATTGCAGGGTTTGCGGATCGAAACGCGGTATGCCGCGCGCATCCAGCGCCAGCCCGCTGCTTGCCAAACCCAGGCTGTCGACATTCGCGATGCGGCCGGTCGCCGCGAGCAGGTAGTCGAAGTGCTCGCTGCAGGCGCTTCCCTGGTCGTCGGTGAAATGCACGATCACCGCATCCCCGTCGCGCTCAATCCTTGCGTCGCGCGCATCCAGGCTGCTTGGTATTTCGGTGCCGAGTATGCGAATGGCCACATCGCGCACACTGGGGTCGCTGATCCCGGCAATGCCGCCGCCAATGCCGAACAGATGCACGCGCACGCCCAGCCGATGCAATGCCTGGCCCAGTTCAACACCGATGGCGCCCGCACCGAATACGGCGACGGAGCCAGGCAGGTCTTGCCATTCGAACACATCATCATTGGAGATCAGGCGATCGCCGGCGGCACGCAGTGAATCCGGAATCCGGGGCCGGGAGCCGGTCGCAATGATGATGCGGTCCGCGCGTATGCGCTGGAACGCGGGACTGGTGCCGTCGCTGGCGGGACTCAGCCGCAAGACGTGCGGTTCTTCGAACACGGCATGTGCGCGCATGACGTGGCGTTGGTCGAAACTCGCGACGGTATCCTTCACGAAGCCGACGAATCGGTCGCGTTCCTCACGTACCCGTTTCATCACCGCAGGGCCATCGACTTGGCCCGCGTCGCTATGGATGCCGAATGCGGGAAGCACGGACAGGCGGTGGCGTGCGTGGGCGGGTGCGACCAGCAATTTCGAGGGCATGCAGCCAACGCGCGCGCATGTGGTGCCAAACGGGCCGCCCTCGATCAGCGCGAAGCGGTCAGTCTGCTTGCGCACCTCGTGATACGCCGCCATGCCCGCGGTGCCGGCGCCGATGATGGCGATATCGACATCATGCAGGCCCACGGTCAGGCATCGCCGCGGCGCGGCAATGTCCATCCTGGCCGCAGGAAATGACAGGTGTAGCCAGTCGGATAGTTCTGCAGGTAATCCTGGTGCTCGGGTTCGGCCTGCCAGAACGGCCCGGCCGGCGCGAGCTCCGTGACCACCTTGCCCGGCCACAAGCCCGAGGCCTCGATATCGGCGATGGTGTCTTCGGCAACCCGGCGTTGCTGGTCGGAGGCGTAGAAGATCGCCGATCGATAGCTGGCGCCGCGGTCATTGCCCTGGCGATCGATCGTGGTGGGGTCATGGATCTGGAAGAAGACTTCGAGCATGTTGCGAAAGCTGGTCCGGGCGGGATCGAACACGATCTCGATCGCCTCCGCGTGGGTGCCATGGTTGCGGTAGGTCGCGTTGTCCACGTCACCGCCGGAATAGCCCACGCGGGTGGAAAGCACGCCGGGTTGCTTGCGGATCAATTCCTGCATGCCCCAGAAGCAACCGCCGGCGAGGAGCGCCGTTTCCGTGCCGTCGCTCATGCCTTGTCTCCATGACGCGAATCATCGAAAAGGTGGCGATATTCGCCATAGCCTTCCTGATCCAGTGCTTCGGCCGGGATGAAGCGCAGTGACGCGGAGTTGATGCAGTAACGCAGGCCGCCGGCATCGCGAGGGCCGTCGTTGAACACATGGCCCAGGTGGCTGTCACCATGGGTCGAACGGACTTCGGTGCGCATCATGCCGTGGGTGTCGTCGCGATGTTCCACCACATGCGCGGTTTCCAGTGGCTTGCTGAAGCTGGGCCAGCCGCAACCGCTGTCGAATTTGTCCAGCGATGTGAACAGAGGCTCTCCCGAGACGATGTCGACGTACAGGCCGGGTTCCTTGTTGTCATTGAATGCGTTGTCGAACGGGCGTTCGGTACCGGACTCCTGGGTCACGCGGTGCTGTTCCGGGGTCAGGCGGGCAAGGGCTTCGGGGGTCTTGTCATAGATCTTGCTGGTCGTCCTGGTCATCGCGGGGCTCCATGGCTAAGAGGCTTTTTTACTAGTCTTTGATGTAGGGCCGGGTGAATCCGCCGGCAAGTGAGCAGACACGTGCGGATGCCTTGGCCACATGGCCAAGTCCGGGCAAGGAGTGCAATCAGCTAAAATGCCTGTTTCCGACCGGAGGCAATATGCGCGAATCACTGTCCGCAGGGGCCCGCTTCCGTGCCGCACTCGGCGCCGAAACGCCCCTGCAGGTCATGGGTGCAATCACCGCCTACGCGGGCCTGATGGCACAGCGCACCGGCTACCGGGCGCTGTACCTGTCCGGCGGCGGCGTGGCCGCAAACTCGCTGGGCGTGCCCGACCTCGGCATCAGCACCATGGAAGACGTACTGACGGATGCGCGACGGATTGTCGATGCAACCGGCATGCCGCTCCTGGTCGACATCGATACGGGTTGGGGCGGCGCCTTCAACATCGGCCGCACCATCCGCAACTTCGAGCGCGTCGGCGTGGCCGCCGTGCACATGGAAGACCAGGTCGGGCAAAAACGCTGCGGGCATCGTCCCGGCAAGGACGTGGTGTCCATCGGCGAGATGGTTGATCGCATCAAGGCGGCAGTGGATGCGCGTACCGATCCCGGCTTCGTGATCATGGCGCGTACCGATGCTGCGGCCGTGGAGGGAATGGATGCCGCCATTGCGCGCGCGGTCGCCTACGTCGAGGCCGGCGCCGACATGGTGTTTCCTGAAGCGATGACGTCGCTGGACGACTACCGCAAGGTCAAGGCCGCAGTAAAGGTGCCGGTCCTCGCCAACCTGACCGAGTTCGGCAGCACGCCGTTCTACACGACCGTCGAACTGCGCGATGCCGGCGTCGACATCGCCCTGTACTGTTGCGGCGCGTACCGGGCGATGAACAAGGCAGCGCTGCATTTCTACGAAACCGTCCGCCGCGACGGCACCCAGAAGCACATCATCGACAGCTTGCAGACGCGTGCCGAGCTCTATGACTTCCTGGGCTACCACGCCTACGAGGACAAGCTCGACGCGCTGTTTGCGGATGACAGGAAACACGACAAGAAGGACGCTGAACATGAGTGACACTCCAAGCAGCCTGCCCAAGCCGAAGAAGTCGGTCGCGCTGAGCGGCACGCCAGCCGGCAACACCGCGTTGTGCACCGTCGGCCGCAGCGGCAATGACCTGCATTACCGCGGCTATGACATCCACGACCTGGCGACGCAGTCGACCTTCGAGGAAGTTGCGCACCTGCTGGTGCATGGCGTGCTGCCCACGCAGTCGCAGCTCAACGGCTACAAGACCAAGCTCAAGCGCCTGCGCGGCTTGCCCGCGATCGTGACCGAAGCCCTGGAGCTGGTGCCTGCCAACGCGCATCCGATGGACGTATTGCGCACCGGCTGTTCGGTGCTTGGCACGGTGCTGCCGGAGCGCGAAGGCCATCCGGCCAGCGAAGCGCGCGAGCTCGCCGACAAGCTGATCGCGAGCTTCGGTTCGATGCTGCTGTACTGGTGGCATTTCACCCGCAACGGCCGCCGCATCGATGTTGAAACCGACGACGAAAATGTCGCCGCGCATTTCCTGCACCTGCTGCATGGCGAGCCACCAAGTGCGCTGCATGCGGATGCACTGGACAAATCGCTCATTCTTTATGCCGAGCACGAATTCAATGCTTCGACCTTCGCCGCCCGCGTGATCGCCGGCACCGGCAGCGACATGCATAGCTGCATCACCGGTGCGATCGGCGCGCTGCGCGGGCCGAAACATGGCGGTGCCAATGAAGTGGCGATGGACATCATCAGCCGCTACGACAGCGCGGATGACGCGGAAGCCGACATCCGTGCGCGGATGGAGAAGAAGGAAATCATCATTGGCTTCGGCCACCCGGTTTATACGATTGGCGATCCACGCAATCCGATCATCAAGGACATCAGCCGCACGTTGTGCAAGCAAAGCGGCCACCAGGTGCTGTTCGATGTGTCGGAACGCATCGAGCAACTGATGATGGACAGCAAGAGGATGTTCCCCAACCTGGACTGGTACAGCGCCAGCGCGTACCACATGCTTGGCATCCCCACTCCGATGTTCACCCCGTTGTTCGTGATCGCGCGCACCACCGGCTGGAGCGCGCATGTGATCGAACAGCGGGAGGACGGAAAGATCATCCGACCCAGCGCGAACTACATCGGTCCGGAAGACCAGGCCTACGTGCCGATCGAACAGCGCTGAGGTCCGTGCATTGGACTGGCTGGTCCCCAGTGAGCAGATAGGCGAGCACTTGCTGGTCGCGGTGGTCGCGTTTGCGATCACCGCGTTGGTAATCGTCATCCACTACGAGGGCGTGCATTGGCTGGCCAAGCGATATGCCGGCGGTGAGCCGCAGCGCGACCGACGGATAATGCTGAAGGTCATCTTCGCCCTGCTGGGCTTGCACATTGTCGAGATCTGGTGCTATGGCCTGGCCTACTGGTTGCTTGCGAGGATGCCGGACACCGGCTTCCTGCATGGCCAGCACGGCATGGACCGGATTTTCGATGCCGTTTATTTTTCTGCGGCAACCTACAGCACAGTTGGCTTCGGTGATCTGTCGCCGGTCGGTGCGCTGCGGATGCTGGCCGGGCTTGAAGCGGTGACCGGGCTGCTGTTGATCACCTGGTCGGCATCGTTCACGTATCTGGAAATGTCCCGGGTGTGGTCGCGCAGCAAATGACGCTTTACCAGGCACCCGTACCAATAAGGCCGCGCAATGCGCGGCCTTTTTTCGTTGCTGCTGGCGCGGCGCCTACGAGAGGCCTTCGGCCTTGAGCGCAGCCTGCACGCCCGGATCGGCCTCCATCCGCAGCTTGAATGCAACCACATGGGCCAGATCCGACACGTCGATATTCATCGCTTCGGCCCAGCGCAGCGTAATGTAGAAATAGGGGTCGGCGAAGCTGCGGAAACCGGCCAGCCACTGCTTGCCTTCCAGGGCTGTATTGGCGGTCTCGAAGTGCTTGCGGATGCGCTTGCGCGCCGCTGCCTTGATCGCATCGTGATGCGCGCTGTCCTCACTGAAAGCGGCCGGCCCGAACAGCGGGCTGAATGCCGGATGCAGGTCGGAATTGCAGAATGCCAGCCACTTTGTCGCAAGCGCACGTTGCTGCGGACTACCGTCGCCCGCCAGGTTCGCGTCTGGATGGGTGTCGGCGATGTAACCCAGGATCGCCGCATTCTGGGTCAACACGAATTGCCCGCCGTCGGCGGCAACATCGGTGATGGCTGGCACCGCGCCCGAGGGATTGATTGCGAGGTAGCCCGGTTCCTTGAGGGACTTGGCGTCCATGACCTGGACTTCAAACGGCTGGCCGGTCCATTGCAAGGCGATGTGGTCCGCAGTCGAGCAGGCACCGGGTTTTGTATAGAGCTTCATGTGGTCTTCCTGTGGGGAACAGGCGACCACTATCCACTGCGGGCGATGAAGCTTCGATCAGGGCCAGCGCAAAGGATCGTTGCATGGGACAGGGCTCAGGAGTGACGCGGCTTGAGGCTCTGCACCCTGTAGAACGTATGGCTGCCGATCGTCGCGACTTGATAGGCGGTGCGCCAGCTCGGGCTGGCGATGGCGGTTGCCGCGAAGTGGCTGGCACCGGGCACGACCAGTTTGCGTTGCGCAGGCGGCAATGCCCAGTTGCGTTCGGATTCCAGCGCAATGGTCACTGCTTCAGCCCACGCCTCGGTATTGGAAAGCCGGGTTTGCGGCGAAACAATGGTTGGCGCGAACTGCTTGCGGGCGGTGACCACCTGGCACACGTTGCGGCCCCACAGCCCGCTATCGCGGCGACGCAGGGCGACTTCCGCCACCGCCTGCTGGCCGCGCACGGACTGATCCCGCGCTTCCAGGTAGACGGTAGTGGACAGGCACAGCGAATCAGCAGCCGGCTGCGGCAACACATTTGTTGACAGCCAAAGGATCCAGGCCAGTTTCATGTCGAACTCCTTGCTCCGTTGCGGCGCGCGCGTCTCCGCGCGGCATTCGCACGGTTGGCAACACGTCATGGCGTAGTGGGGAGGGCGGCAGCTCTGAGGCGGCCTTGAGCCCGGGCGCGAAAGCCGCAGGATTGCGTGCTCGTGCCGGTTCCCGCCAAGTCAGGGGCGGGAAAAGTTGGCGAACCTTAGGTGGCCAATCCCTAACGGCAGCTGAACAGGGGTTCGGAAAGATCTGATTCGATTGGAGTTTTTACTCGGGATCAAGCCTTTCAAAAACCAATCTAAAGACTGGCGGCAAGGCGGCTGCCCTGTGCAATCGCGCGCTTGGCATCGAGTTCCGCGGCCACATCGGCGCCGCCGATCAAGTGCACCGGGTGGCCGCTTGCGTGTAACGCGTCGAACAGGCTGCGTCGGGACTCCTGGCCCGCGCAGACCACGACGTGATCAACCGCCAATGTCTGTTCACTGCCATCGACGCGCAATTGCAGGCCGCTTTCATCCACGCCCAGGTATTCCACGCCTCCGAGCATCTTCACGCCCTTGGCCTTCAGCGTGGAGCGATGGATCCAGCCGGTGGTCTTGCCCAGCCTTGCACCCGGCTTGCCGGTCGTGCGTTGCAACAGCCATACCTGACGGGCAGGTGGTTCAGGGCGTGCCGGTACAAGTCCGCCGGCGGTATGGAAGTTCGCATCGACGCCCCATTCAGCCATCCAGCGCTTGGGATCGAGCGAGGGCGATTCGCCGTCCTGGACCAGAAACTCGGCGACATCGAAACCGATTCCGCCGGCACCGATGATCGCCACCTTCTTGCCCACCGCGATGCGTCCCTGCAGGACGTCCAGATAGCTGACGACCTTTGGGTGGTCCGAACCGGGGAAAACCACGATGCGCGGCGTCACGCCGGTTGCTACCACGACCTCATCGAAATCCTTCAGCGCGTCAGCATCGACACGTTCGGACAGGCGCAGGGTTGCGCCGGTGTCGACGATGCGCTGGCGGAAATAACGCAGTGTTTCGTGGAACTCTTCCTTGCCGGGGATCTTCTTGGCGAGGTTGAATTGGCCACCGATCTCATCGGCGGCATCGAACAGGGTGACACGGTGCCCGCGCTCGGCGGCGACAGTCGCGCAGGCCAGTCCGGCCGGACCAGCACCAACAACCGCGATCGACTTTGGCGAGCTGGCTGGCAGGTAATTCAGCTGGGTCTCGTCGCACGCACGCGGATTGACCAGGCAGCTGGCCCGCTTGTTCTCGAACACATGGTCCAGGCAGGCCTGGTTGCAGGCGATGCAGGTGTTGATGCGATCCGCGCGCCCGGCGCGCGCCTTGTTCGCCCATTCCGGGTCGGCCAGCAGGGGGCGCGCCATCGACACTATGTCGGCACTGCCGCTTGCAAGCACCGCCTCGGCGACATCGGGCATGTTGATCCGATTGGTGGCGACCAGCGGCAGTCGCACATGCGGTCGCAATTTCGCAGTCACGCCTACGAATGCGGCGCGCGGAACGGAGGTGGCAATGGTCGGGATGCGTGCCTCATGCCAGCCGATCCCGGTATTGATGATGCTGGCACCTGCGGCTTCCACGGCTTTGGCCTGGGCAACGATATCCTCCCAGCCGTTGCCGCCTTCGACCAGATCCAGCATCGACAGCCGATAGATGAGGATGAAGTCGGGGCCGCAGGCCTCGCGCACGCGGCGGACGATCTCCACCGCAAAGCGCATGCGGTTGGCGGCGTCGCCCCCCCATTGGTCGCCGCGCTTGTTGGTCCGTTCTACCGTGAACTGATTGAGCAGGTAGCCTTCAGAGCCCATGATCTCCACGCCGTCGTAGCCGGATTCACGTGCAAGCCTGGCGGCATTCGCGAACGCGTCGATCTGACGCTCGACGCCACCTGACGACAATGCGCGCGGCGTGAACGGATTGATCGGTGCCTTCAGCCTTGAGGGCGCCACCGACAGTGGGTGGTAGGCATAACGACCCGCGTGCAGCAACTGCATGCAGATCTTCGCATCATGCGCGTGTACTGCCGAGGTCACCTGTCGATGCCGGCGAACATGCCAAGGCCAAGCCATGCGGCCCGCGAAGGGCTTGAGCCAGCCCAGCATGTTGGGTGCGAAGCCACCCGTGACTATCATGCCGGCGCCACCCGCAGCACGTTCGGCGAAATAAGCCGCCAATTTCGGGAAATCCCGCGCGCGATCTTCCAGCCCCGTATGCATTGATCCCATCAGGATGCGGTTGCGGACGGATGTGAAGCCAAGATCCAGCGGACTGAACAGGTGAGGGTAGGGCACGGTGTCAGACATCACGGAAGCATACCGGCGCGTATGGGTCTTGTATCGGGTAGATTCGGTGCCCAAGCCAGTTCGGTAGGCTTGGATGGCCCAAGCGCCTACCCCATGTGGCCTTTGTGATCGCGGGTGTGATACAGGGTTTTGCATCCCCGCAACTGTTATGGTAGCGTTAACACGGCTTTCACATGCCCGTTCTTAATATACGCGGGATGGCGTGCGGACACAGCCGTCTAGATGAAATACTTCAGGCGTCACAGGTTTCTATTACTGATCAAGGAGCTGAACATGAATAAGAAACTCCTCTGCGCTGCCCTATTGGGTAGTTTGGGTTTGGCGCAGGCTGCGTCCGCCCAGGAGTTCGATGATCGCTGGTATGTCTCCGGGTCCACCGGCGTCAATTTCCAGGACAATGACCGTTTTACCGAAGATTCCATGTTCGGTACGTTGGGCTTCGGCAAGTTCCTCAACCCGAACTTCTCGCTCGAAACGGAACTGAACTACCAGAACCCGGACAAGACCTCGAATCCGAACCTCTGGTGGAGCCAGTACGGTATCTCGCTTGATGCGCGTTACCATTTCCGCAATGCGGATTCCAAGTGGTGGCCCTACCTGCGTGGCGGCATCGGTTACCAGCGCCATGAAGAAGAGTTCGACGCCTTTCCGAATCCGATTTCCCCGGGTCAACATGAAGAAGGCAACCTTGCGCTGAACCTCGGTGCAGGCCTGCAGTTCGATTTCGGTCGCGTTGACCTGCGTACAGAAATTGGTACGCGCGTTGATTTCGACGATGTCCAGGCTCGCTTGGGTCCCCAGGAAAATTCGTTCACCGACCTGCTTGCTTCGGTCGGCCTGACCGTGGCCCTTGGGCCAGAGCCGATGGCTCCGGTCGGTCCGGCGCCGGTTGCGGCTCCAGGCTGCGCCGACATGGATGACGACGGCGACGGCGTCAACAACTGCAACGACAAGTGCCCGGATTCGCAGGCTGGCCAGACCATCGGTCCGGACGGCTGCCCGGTGCCCGTGTCGATCGACCTGAAGGGCGTCAACTTCGACTTCGACAAGTCGACCCTGCGTCCGGATGCGCGTGCGATCCTCACCGAGGCCGTCGGGATCCTGCAGCGTTACCCGGATCTGCGCGTGGAAGTTGCCGGACACACCGACCTGTGCGGCACCGACATGTACAACCAAAGCCTGTCCGAGCGTCGCGCCACTGCTGTGTATGATTTCATGACCAGCAACGGTATCGACTCCGGTCGTCTGATGGGTCCGACCGGTTACGGCGAGAGCCGTCCGCTTGAATCGACCCCGCAGACCCTGCCGGGCTGCAAGAGCGAAACCAATCGCCGCACCGAGCTGAACGTCCAGAACTGATCGACGTTTCAGTTGCAACAACCGGAACCCGGCCCAGTGCCGGGTTTCGTTTTTTTGTCTATCCAGCGTCGTTGCGATTGCGGTAGTTTCTTACGCTGCCTACACTGGTCTCATAGTCTTCAGGGGAAATTTCCGCCATGCGTCGATCGTTGTCCGTGATCCTGTTGTTTGCTGCGCCAGCGATCGCGTACGCGCAATCGGGGATCAGCGCATGCAGTTCGGAGATTCTCCCGGCAATGCCGGTTCGCCCAACGGTTATCGCGCCATTGGCGATCGAACTGGCACCTGCTTCCACCCAGCTCGGCAATTCCGCGAGCGTGCTGGGACAGGCGTTCGATGAAGCGCTGTCAGTCGATAGTGTGTTGCTGCGGATCAAACTGGAGGGTTGCCAGGCCACGGCCTACGCAGCGCCTGCAAATAATGTGGCGAAGCCGGATGATCCGGCGGCCTACAAACCGCGCACCGAGTTCGACAATGCGCCCTGGCGGTTCAACATGAACCAGAATGGCAAGAACATGACCGCCGAGGAATTCGATGCGTGGATGAAATCCCGCGGCGTGCGCGTGGCGAAGGGCTCCGCGCCGGCTCCGGCGGCTGCCGTGGCGACGCCGGCCGCTGACGAGACAAAGAACTAGGCACGCGGCATGCGCAAGGGGCATACCCGCAGCCCCGGTCCACGCCATGGCCTGGCGCGCGTGCTGTCCAAACGCGGTGTGTTTTCTCGCAGCGAGTCCGAACGGCGTATCCGTGACGGACGCGTGCAACTTGACGGGCGGGTGATTCGCGATCCCGAACACCCCACGGACGCGACCACTGCGATCATCCTTGTGGATGGTGTCGAAACGAAGGCGGCGGTCCCGCGCTACCTCATGCTGAACAAGCCACGTGGTCTGGTCACGACCCTTCGCGATGAGCAGGGCCGCGACACCGTCTATCGTTGTTTCGATGGCGCCAATCTAGGATGGATCGCGCCGGTCGGCCGCCTGGACAAGGCCAGCGAAGGCCTGTTGCTGTTCTCCAACGATCCCGCGTGGGCCGCGCGCATCACCGATCCGTCGACCGGACCTGGCAAGCGCTATCACGTGCAGGTCGACTGCATTCCGGACGCAGCACTGCTGGCGCGGATCGGGCAAGGCATCAGCATCGATGGCGAACACCTGTCAGCCACAGAGGTCTGCTTGCTGCGTGCAGGCGACAGGAATGCATGGCTGGAGGTCATGCTGGAGGAAGGTCGCAACCGGCAGATACGGCGCTTGCTGGCCGGCTTCGACATCGGCGTGTTGCGGTTGGTGCGGGTGGCGATCGGGGCGCTTCAGCTTGGCGAACTGGCGAAAGCCCAGTGGCGCCCATTGACTTCGGCTGAAGTTGCATCACTTGCATAGGCGGGACTGGGCCCATCCTGCGAGTGTTGCTTGTCAGTCCTCCAGGACGCCCAGTTCGCGCCCGATGCGGGTAAATGCGTCGATCGCACGGTCCAGGTGCTCGCGAGTGTGCGCAGCCGAGATCTGGGTACGGATCCGTGCCTGCCCCTTGGCCACGACCGGGAAAAAGAAGCCGATGGCGTAGATGCCTTCCTCGAGCAATCGCTCGGCGAATCGCTGCGCCAGTGGAGCCTCGTAGAGCATCACCGGGGCAATGGGGTGCGTGCCGGGGCGGATATCGAAGCCGGCCGCGGTCATCCTTTCGCGGAAATAACCTGTGTTGGCCTGCAGAGTTTCGCGCAGGTCGCCGGCGGCAGCCAGCATCTGGAAAGCCTTGGTGCCTGCAGCCGCCACATGCGGGGGCAACGAATTGGAAAAAAGATACGGGCGCGAGCGCTGGCGCAGAAGTTCAACCACTTCTTTTTTCGCGGTAGTGAAGCCGCCCAGTGCGCCACCCATGGCCTTGCCGAGGGTGCCGGTGAAGATGTCGATCCTGTCCATCACGCCCTTGACCTCGGCGCTGCCGCGGCCGGTCGCACCCAGGAAGCCGGTGGCATGGCATTCGTCGATATGCACCAGCGCCCCATATTGACGGGCAAGGGCAGTGATCCCGTCCAGCGGCGCGATGAAGCCGTCCATCGAGAACACGCCGTCGGTGGTGATCATGATGGTGCGCGCGCCGTCGGCCTTGGCCTGCTTGAGCTGCTCTTCCAGGTCGGCCATGTCGCAGTTCGCGTACCGGTAGCGCTTGGCCTTGCACAGCCGCACGCCGTCGATGATCGAGGCATGGTTGAGCGCATCGGAAATGATCGCGTCGTTTTCGTCCAGCAGCGGTTCGAACAGGCCGCCATTGGCATCGAAGCAGGCGGCATAGAGGATCGTGTCCTCGGTACCGAAGAACTCGGCGATCGTGCGTTCCAGTTCCTTGTGCAGGTCCTGGGTACCGCAGATGAAGCGCACGCTGGCCATGCCGAAGCCGTGCGAATCCAGCGCGTCCTTGGCAGCCGCGATGATGTCCGGATGATCGGCCAGGCCCAGGTAGTTGTTGGCACAGAAGTTCAGCACCGTGCGGCCGTCGGCCATGGTGATCTCGGCCGATTGCGGGCTGGCGATCACGCGTTCGGTTTTGTACAGGCCGGCGGCGCGGATCTCGTCGAGGGTGTCGGCGTAGCGGGCGGTCAGGGACATATGGATTCCTGCTGGGGCGGGCCAAGGCCTGCCTGATGTGCGGGTGGCAGTTGAATCAATTCCAACTCAACACGATCTTGCCGCTGCGCCCGGATTCCATCAGGTCGAAGCCTTTCTGGAAATCGTCGATCGGAAGTTGATGGGTCAGCACCTTGCCCAGCGGGAAACCGCCCAACACCAGCTGGGTCATCTTGTACCAGGTCTCGTACATCTTCCGGCCGTAGATACCCTGCACGGTCAGGCCCTTGAAGATGATCTTGTCCCAGTCCGCGCCGGCGCCCTTGGGCATGATGCCGAGCATCGCGATCTTGCCGCCGTGGTACATGCAGTCGAGCATGTCGTTGAAGGCACGCGGGTTGCCGCTCATCTCCAGTCCGACGTCGAAACCCTCCATGTGCAGGTCGGCCATCACGTCCTTGAGCGAGGTGTTGGACACATTGACCACCCGCGTCGCGCCCATGTCGGCTGCGAGCTTGAGGCGGTAATCGTTGACGTCGGTGACGACCACATTGCGCGCACCGATGTGCTTGCAGATGCCGGCGGCGATCACGCCAATCGGACCGGCGCCTGTGATCAGCACGTCCTCGCCGACCACGTCGAACTCGAGCGCGCAATGCGTCGCGTTTCCGTACGGATCGAAGAAGGCAGCCAGTTCCGATGGGATCTGGTCCGGGATCGGCCACAGGTTCGAAGCCGGCATCACGATGTACTCGGCGAACGCGCCGGCGCGGTTCACGCCGATGCCTACCGTATTCGGACACAGGTGCTGGCGGCCGGCACGGCAGTTGCGACAATGCCCGCACACGATGTGGCCTTCGGCCGACACCCGCTGGCCCACTGCGTAACCGTCGACGCCCGGGCCAATCTCGACGATGCGACCGACAAATTCATGGCCGATCACCAGTCCCGGCGTGATCGTGCGCTGGCTCCATTCGTCCCACAGGTAGATGTGCAGGTCGGTGCCGCAGATTGCGGTCTTCTCCAGCTTGATCAGCACTTCGTTCGGACCGGGGGACGGAACCGGCACCTGTTCCATCCAGATGCCCTTGGCGGCTTCGCGCTTCACAAGCGCTTTCATCGTGGTCTGCGACATGCCCGTTCCCGTTGCGTCGTTTAATTGCACCATTCTAACGCCGGCACATGCTCAGCCGTGACCAACTCCACAGGCTGGTTCAGGGGGTCAGTGTTGTAATACCACATGAACCCAAGATCCTGGAGTCACCATGCGTCCACGCCCGACCCTGCTTGCACTGTCCCTTGCAATCGCCTGTGGCGCAGCCCATGCCGACGAAGGCATGTGGATGCCATCGCAGTTGCCGGCATTGGCCAAGCAGCTCAAGGCGGCGGGCTTCAAGGGTGATCCGGCTGCGCTGGGCGACCTCACCAGACATCCGATGAATGCGGTGGTGTCGCTGGGCGGCTGCACCGCGAGCTTCGTGTCACCGCAGGGCCTGGTGGTCACCAACCACCACTGCGCGATGGGCGCGATCCAGCTCAATTCGACGCCGCAGGACAACCTGATCAAGAACGGCTTCATTGCCGCCAGCATGTCCGCCGAGCGCCCCGCGGGTCCCGGGACCCGGATCTGGGTCACGACGGCTTTGACGCCTGTGACGGACCGCATCCTCGCCGCGGCCAAGGGCAAGACCGGGCGGGATTATTTCGACGCGGTGGACATGGCGGAGAAACAGCTGGTGGCCGAATGCGAGCAGGATGCGGGCACGCGTTGCAGCGTCGCCAACATGTACTACGGGCGCGAGTTCCATCTGATCAAGCAACTGGAGTTGCAGGACATCCGCCTGGTCTACGCGCCGCCGCGCGCGATCGGCAACTACGGCGACGCGATCGACAACTTCATGTGGCCACGGCATACCGGTGACTTCGCGTTCTACCGCGCGTATGTCGGCAAGAATGGCAAGCCGGCGCCCTACAGCCAGGACAATGTGCCCTATGAGCCGCCGTCGCACCTGACGGTGTCCACCGCGCCGGTCAAGGCGGGCGATTTCGCGATGCTGGCCGGCTATCCCGGCACGACGTATCGGCACCGCAGCGCGTCAGAATTCGCGCAGCAGATCGAGTGGCAGCTGCCTTCGCGAATTGCCCTCTTCGACGGCATCCTGAAGACCATTACCACAGCCACCGCCGGCAATGCGGAAGCGGAAGTGTTGTACGCATCGACCGTGGCCAGCCTGAAGAACGGCCTGAAGCGCGCGCAGGGCGAGTTGGAAGGCTTGCAGCGCAGCGATGCGGTGCGCGTGCGTCGCAATGATGAGCAGGCGATGATGGCCTGGCTGGGCAAGCAGCCGGATTCGGCGACCACGCGCGCCGGGATCGATGCGATGCAAGTAGTGCTGGACAATGCAGGCGCCACCCGCGAGCGCGATCAATTGCTGGCGACTATTCGGGGACGCACTGAACTGCTGCGCGCCGCGATCACCCTACAACGGCTGGCAGCGGAACGCGGCAAGCCCGACGCGCAGCGCGAGAGCGGTTACCAGCAGCGCGACGAGACTCGCATCGAGGCCAACCTGAAGCAGGTGCAGCGCCGCTACGCACCCAAGGTCGAGAAGGCAATGCTGGCCGACCTGCTGCGCCAGTACATGGCATTGCCCGCGGACCAGCACGTGGCCGAAGTTGATGCGGTCTTCGGCAGCAAACCGGACGGATTGGAAGCTCGCCTCGATGCACTTTATGCCGCCAGTGAATTGAATAGCGAAGCCGCGCGCCTTGCTGCGTTCAAGCAGGATGCGGAGGCATTGGCCGCCAGCAAGGACGCGCTGCTGCAAGCTGCACTGACCCTGCAACCGGCGTGGTTGCGAATGGAAGAAGAGGCCAAACAGCGCGGTGGCGAGCTGCTGCGCCTGCGGCCGGCCTACATGCAGGCCTTGATCGATTACCGCAAGTCTCAAGGCCGGGCGGTGTATCCCGATGCCAATTCCAGCCTGAGGGTCAGCTTCGGCAAGGTCAGCCCACTGTCGCCGCGTGATGGCATCGACTACCGCCCGCTGACCACGGTGGGCGGCATTGTCGAGAAGAACACCGGCGTGGATCCGTTCGATGCGCCCCAGCCCTTGCTGGATGCGATTGCGAAGGGCGACTTCGGCACCACCGCCGATCCAACCCTGGGCACCCAGACCGTCAATTTCATGACCAACCTGGACACCACCGGCGGCAACTCCGGCTCACCGGTACTGGATGCCGACGGCAAGCTGATCGGCCTGAACTTCGACAGCAACTGGGAAGCAGTCAGTGCCAGCTGGATGTTCGATCCACGCTACAAGCGCGCGATCCACGTCGACATGCGCTACCTGCGCTGGTTGCTGGCCAAGGTGTACCCGGCGCCGAACCTGTTGAAGGAAATGGGCCTTCCCGCCGAATAAGCAAGAACCTGTGCCGCCCGCCGCGAGCGCAACCACACTGATCCGGACAACACCAAGGAAACGATGAACATGCAGAAGACACTACTGGCCATGGCCCTCGCCACGGCAACCGCAGGCCTGGCCCCGAGCGCCCACGCCGATGAAGGCATGTGGGTACCGCAACAGCTGCCGGAGATCGCCGGTCCATTGAAGAAGGCTGGCCTGAAGCTCGATCCCAAGCAACTGGCCGACCTGACCGGTGACCCGATGGGCGCGGTGGTCTCGCTGGGTGGTTGCACCGCCAGCTTCGTGTCGCCGCAGGGGCTGGTGGTGACCAACCACCACTGCGCCGCGGGTGCGATCCAGCTCAACTCGACGGCGACCAACAACTTGCTCGAGAAGGGCTTCAACGCATCGACCACCGCAGACGAACTGTCTGCGGGTCCGAACGCGCGCATCTACGTGCTTGACCAGATCACCGACGTGACCGACCAGGTCAAGGCCGCGGTGGCCGCCGCCGATGGCCCGCTGGCGCGCACCCGCGCCGTGGAGGACCTCGACAAGCAGCTGGTGGCCTCGTGCGAAGCCGAGGCCGGCTATCGCTGTCGCCTGTACAGTTTCATGGGCGGTAACAGCTATCGCCTGTTCCGCAACATCGAAATCAAGGACGTGCGCCTGGCCTACGCCCCGCCCGGCAGCGTGGGCAACTACGGCGGCGAAATCGACAACTGGATGTGGCCGCGGCATACCGGCGACTTCTCGTTCTACCGCGCCTACGTGGGCAAGGACGGCAAGCCCGCCGCCTACAGCAAGGACAATGTTCCGTTCCAGCCGAAGCGCTGGCTGAAGATGGCGGACAAGCCCCTGCGCGAAGGCGACTTCGTGATGGTCGCCGGTTATCCGGGCAGTACCGCCCGCTATGCGCTGGCTGCCGATTTCGACGCCACCAGCACCTGGACCTATCCGACCGTCAGCCGTCGCTACAAAGAGCTGGTGGCGATGGTGAACGCGGCCGGTGCCAAGAACCCCGATATCGCGGTGAAGTACGCCGCTTCCATGCAGGGCTGGGAAAACACGCTCAAGAACTACGACGGGCAAATGGAAGGGTTCGCACGCATGGGCGCCGCGGGTATCAAGCTCGAGCGCGAACAGGCCGTGCTGGACTGGTTGAGGTCGCGCGGAGCGGACGGCGCCAACGCGCTCGCTGCTCACGGGGCGCTGGTGGCGCTGGGTGAGCAGGCGCGCCAGACCCGTGAGCGTGATTCCGTGATCGGCAACGTCGGCGGTGCGCTCGGCGGCAGCGCACTGACGCTGTACCGTCTTTCGGTCGAACGCGAGAAGCCTGACGCGCAGCGCGAGTCTGGGTTCCAGCAGCGCGACCTGCCCGGCATTGAAGGGGGCGTGAAGCAGATGGAGCGCCGCTACGTGGCGGAGATGGATCGCCAGCTTCAGCGCTACTGGCTGATGCAGTACCTCGCGCTTCCGGCCGACCAACGCATCGCCGCGATTGATGCATGGATCGGTGGCAACGATGCCAAGGCAGTAGACGCTGCGCTCGACCGGATCAATGCCAGCAAACTGGGCAGCCTGGACGAGCGCATGAAGTGGCTGTCGGCCGATCGCAAGACGTTCGAGGCCAGCACCGATCCCGCTATCCAGTATGCGGTGGCGATGCTGCCGACCTCTCTGAAGCTGGAGGAAGAACGCAAGCTGCGCGCAGGCGAAACCATCATGCCGCGCGCAACCTACCTGCAGGCGGTCGCCGACTACAACAAGGCACAAGGGCGCGCCGTGTATCCGGATGCGAACTCCTCGCTGCGCATCACCTTCGGTAACGTGATGGGCTACACCAAGCCCGGAAACAGCAAGCCGGAAGATGCGTTCACCACGCTGGAACAGGTGGCGGCCAAGGCGACTGGCAAGGATCCGTTCGATGCGCCGCAGGCGCTGCTGGATGCGATCAAGGCGAAGAATTACGCCGGCATGGCCGATGCCAAGCTGAAGACGGTGCCGGTGAACTTCCTGTCCAACCTCGATATTACCGGCGGCAATTCCGGTTCGCCGGTGCTCGACGCCCACGGCAAGCTGGTCGGCCTGGCGTTCGATGGCAACTGGGAATCGGTGGCCTCCAACTGGGTGTTCGATCCCACCGTGACACGCATGATCTCGGTGGACCAGCGCTACATGCGCTGGATCATGCAGGAAGTGATGCCGGCCCCGCAGTTGCTGAAGGAAATGGGCCTTTCGTCGGCGCGTTGAACATCGCCCGTTGAGACTCGACACAACGCCGGCCATTGGCCGGCGCTGTGGTTTCAGGGCGTATCGAGCGAATAATCGAATGTGTAGAAATGTTTGCCATCAACGATGTCGATCGCGATCCGCCCGCGCAGCCCGGTGAGCGCATCGGTGCCGGTATCCGGCACCACGGTGAGGTCCAGTGAAGGCTTGCCTCGGTCAAGAACGCCGTTGTGCTGGGCGAGGAAGCTGCCGGCGTGGCCGTCCAGCGCGCCGACGACGCGTTCGATCGCCACATACGCACCTGAGCCTTCCACCGGCGACATCGCCGCCAGCATGTGCACCACGCTGGTCGCTTCAAGCGGCCCATGGAACTGCTTGTCGAAGCGCATGTGGCCGATCTCGACCCCGTCGCCCACGTCCAACGAGCCCTGCGGGGTGCGCTTGACGTCGAATTCGCCCTTGGCTTGCATTCAGATCTCCTTTGTAAGTCAGGCACGCAGCCTAACGCGCGCCGGCCCGATCCGGGCATGGCCTGCTACGCTGGTGCATCGCAGCATGACTGGAACAGGCACGACTACATGAAGATCCTGCTCGCCCGCCACGGGGAAACGCCGTGGAACGCCGAGGGCCGCTACCAAGGTCAGGAAGACATTGCCTTGTCCAACGTCGGGATCGCCCAGGCCACCGCCCTGGGTGAACGCCTGCGCGAGTTGCGCATCGACCGCGCAATCGCTTCGCCGTTGTCGCGCGCGCGCCGCACCGCCGAAATTGCGCTGGGAGAGGATCGTGCGCCGAAGATGGTGTTGGACGGCGGCCTGATGGAAATCGCCCATGGCAGTTGGGAAGGCCTGCTGGCCAGCGAGATCCATGCGCGCGACCCCGAGCGCCTGCGTGCCTGGAGAGAGGCGCCGGAAAGCGTGCAGATGCCTGGTGGGGGCGAGTCCCTGCAACAGGTGCTGGATCGTGCATGGCCGGCGTTTGCACGGGCCTGCAACGGGATGGGTGCGGACGACACGCTGTTGATCGTGGCCCACGACGCGGTCAATCGCGTGCTGCTGTGCCGGATTCTCGGCATTCCGCTGTCGCGCCTGTGGGGCTTCCGCCAGGCACCGACCACGCTCAACCTGCTGGAAGGCAAGGATGTCGATCATCTGGAAGTGGTGCGTCTGAACGATTGCAGCCACCACACCGCGCTGTTCGGCGAAGCGGTGCATCGGGCGTTGTAACGACGGAGTGGAGCAGGCGGCGAGACCGTCGGGTGGCTCGCGTAGCGGCATTTCGAGCCGCGGAGCGAACGCCCGGCGGTAGGCGCCGTCTGCGGGCGTCGCGCCGCTTCTACACTATGCACATGCAACGCAACCTCAGCGACTGGCTGGCTTACATCGAGCAGCAACACCCGATATCCATCGCGATGGGGCTTGATCGTGTGCGCGAGGTCGCGATTCGCATGGGGCTTGGCTCGGGCAAAGATGGCAAGCCCGCGACACACGTGATCACCGTCGGCGGCACCAATGGCAAGGGCTCGGCGGTGGCCTTCATCGAGGCGATTGCGCGTGAAGGCGGCTACAAGGTGGGGACGTACACCTCGCCACACCTGCTGCGCTACAACGAACGCGTGCGCATCGACGGCTTCGACGCGAGCGATGCGGACCTGATCGCAGGCTTCGAGGCGGTCGAAGCCGCCCGCGTACAGCGACAGGCCCAGGATGATCAGGATGTGTCGTTGACCTATTTCGAATATGGCACTTTGTGCGCGCTGTGGCTGTTCGAGCGCGCCGGGCTCGACCTGGTGGTGCTGGAAGTGGGGCTGGGCGGACGCCTGGACGCAGTGAATATCATCGATGCCGATGCCGCGGTCATCACCACCGTTGACCTTGATCATCAGGACTGGCTGGGTGATGACATCGAGGCGATCGGGTTCGAGAAGGCCGGCATCGCCCGCCCGTTCAAGCCGCTGATCCTGGGCGACGACGATCCTCCTGCCAGCGTGTTGCGGCATGCGTATGCGATTGGCGCATCGGCGTGGCGGATCGGCTGCGACTTCTTCGCCGAACAAATCGACGATACGCATTGGCGCTGGCGCGAGGTGGGCCATGCGCTGGATTTGCCGATGCCGACCCTGCTCGCGCCGGTCCAGCTGCGCAATGCGGCCTGCGCGATTGCCGCGTTGCAATCGATCGATATCCCGATTGACGACGCCGCCTACGCGCGTGGTGTTGCGCAGGCGCAGGTCGGTGGGCGCCTGCAGCGCTTCAACTGCAAAGGGGTGGACGTCGTGGTCGATGTCGGCCACAACCCGCAGGCGGCACGTGCGCTGGCTGCGTGGCTGGAGAGCCAGCCGCGACGACCGACACGCGCAGTCTATGCTGCGCTGAAGGACAAGGATGCGGCTGGCGTGGTCGCAGCATTGGCCGGGCAGGTTGACGCCTGGCATATCGCCGGATTGGCCGAGGCCGGATCGCGTGGCGAGGACGTGGAGGCATTCGCCCGCCGCCTGCAAGGCAGTGCGGCGGCGGCGGCAACGCAACATCCCGATGTCCAGATGGCACTGGAGGCCGCGATCCAGCGCGCACAGCCTGATGGTCGCGTGCTGGTGTTCGGCTCGTTCCACACCGCGGCGACAGCCCTGCGCGCGCTGAACGTGAAGTCCTGACAGGCCGCGCCCCAAGGCAGCGGGCCGCTATAATTCGCGGGTCCCCGCTGGCGGTTCGCATCTGATGGATTCTTCCCTGAAGCAGCGCCTGGTTGGCGCGACCGTACTGATCGCACTGGCCGTCATTTTCCTGCCGATGCTGGTCAAGGGGCCGGCACCGGACAGTGGGGTTTCCGACGTGTCGCTTGCTATTCCAGCCGAGCCTATTAGCGATTCGGACGCCAACACCGTTGACTTGCCGCTGATGTCTCCCGCAAGCGCCGCCCAGGATGGCGTGGTGGGCATGCCGGCAGCACAGCCTGCCAACGACCAAGCGGCTCCGACGGCCAATGCGCTGTTTTCGGCGGTCGCGGCGGGTGACTATGTGGTGAGCTTTGGCAGCTATGCCACACCCGCGGATGCGGATCGGGTGATCGCTGCGCTGGCTGGTGCCGAGCTTCCGGCTTATCGGGAGCTGACCAGCTTCAATGGGCGCCAAGCGCAGCGCGTACGCATTGGTCCATTCGCCGATCGCGCGGTGGCGGAGTCCGCACGCCTGCGGGCTGGCCAGGTGAGCGACAAGGTGGATTCCAAGGTGGTGGCGCTCGATGCCGGAACCGCCGCACCTGTGCCCGCCAAGATTGCGGCCGTGCCTGGGCCCGCACCGAGCAAGCCAGAACCGCTTCCGGCGGTGGTCAAGCCAGCGGCACCACCCGTTGCCACCATGACCAGGCGGGTGGTCGAGGAAACCGCGCCAGTAGCCACCCCCGCAGCAGTTGCGAAACCCGCCGCGGATACCAGCAAGACCGGGTTTGCCGTGCAGGTTGGCGCTTTTTCGACTGCCGCTGACGCCAACGCCTTGCGCGACAAGCTGCGCGGTGCCGGCTTCAATACGTTCACCGACACCGTGACCACCGACAAGGGCGTGCTGACTCGCGTACGCGTGGGTCCTGCGATGAACCGCGCCGAGGCCGATGCATTGAACGCTTCGGTCAAGGCGAAGACCGGGCTCACCGGCATGGTGCGTGCGCATCCGTGATCCCTTGACTCAAGCCGCCTCGCCACAAGGCTTGCGTCTGATGTTCGATGTTTCTTCACCGGCACCAACTTTCAGGTTTTCATCATGTGCGGAATCGTCGGGATCGTCGGCCAGAACGAAGTCGCAGCGCAGCTGTACGACGGCCTGATGGTGCTTCAGCACCGCGGGCAGGATGCCGCCGGTATCGCGACTGCGGTCGGCACGCACCTGCGCCTGTTCAAGGGCAATGGCCTGGTGCGCGACGTGTTCGATGCCAAGGCGATGCTCCCGTTGCAGGGCAAGGTCGGCATCGCCCATTGCCGCTATCCGACAGCAGGCAGCGAGGGCATGGACGAGGCCCAGCCGTTCTACGTCAATTCCCCGTATGGCATCGCGCTTGCGCACAACGGCAACCTGATCAACACCGATGCACTGCGCCGCGAGGTCTTCGAGCAGGATCGCCGCAACATCAACACCGAGTCCGATTCCGAAGTGCTGCTCAATGTGTTCGCGCATGAGCTGGACACCCAGAAGCCGTTGACTGCCGAATCCGCGTTCAGCGCGGTCGAAGGCGTGATGCGCCGCGCCAAGGGCGGTTATGCGGCAGTTGCTGTCGTGCTGGGCCTGGGACTGGTCGCGTTCCGCGATCCGCACGGCATCCGTCCGCTGGTACTGGGCAAGAAGCAGACGCCGGATGGCGACGAGTACGCGGTGGCGTCGGAGTCGGTCGCCTTGGACATCCTCGGCTTCACCCGCGTGCGCGATGTCGCACCGGGCGAGGCGGTGGTGGTGACAGCCCGTGGCGAATTGTTCACGCAGGTCTGCGCGCAGCCGCAACAGCACACGCCTTGCCTGTTTGAGTACGTGTATTTCGCGCGACCCGATTCGATGATGGACGACGTGCAGGTGCACAAGGCGCGCATGCGCATGGGCGTCACCCTGGGCGAGAAGATCAGGCGCCTGCGCCCCGACCACGATATCGACGTGGTGATGCCGATCCCGGATTCCTCGCGCGACGCCGCACTGGAAGTTGCCAGCCTGCTCGACGTGAAATATCGCGAAGGTTTCATCAAGAATCGCTACGTCGGTCGCACCTTCATCATGCCGGGGCAGGGCGAACGCGCGAAGTCGGTGCGCCGCAAGCTCAACCCGATCCCGCTGGAGTTCCGCGACCGCGTGGTGTTGCTGGTCGACGATTCGATCGTCCGCGGCTCCTCTGCCAAGCAGATCGTGCAGATGGCCCGCGAGGCCGGCGCGCGCAAGGTCTACCTGGCTTCCGCAGCGCCGCCGGTGCGGCATCCCAACATCTATGGCATCGACATGCCCTCGGTCGACGAACTGGTCGCGAACGGCCGCAGCGAGGAGGAGGTGCAGGCCTTCCTTGGTTGCGACTGGCTGATCTACCAGGACCTGGAAGACCTCAAGGACGCGGTGTCCGGACCCAGGCATCGCATCGAGCAGTTCGACGCCTCCTGCTTCGACGGCAATTACGTCACTGGCGTGGAGCCGGGTTATTTCGAACGCATTGAGCAATTGCGTTCGGACGATGCCAAGAAGCAGCGGCGGGCGAGTTGAGCGTGTTTCAAAACGATTGTCGATGAGCGATCTTTTCGAGGCCGCCAACACCTGCCTGACTTCCGCATCACCCGAAGCGAAAGTCACCGCGACCTTCGACGCGGCTGCTGCATTCGCGCGCGGCGAACTGTCCATCAATGCGGCTTCGCCGCCACCCGCACCGATCCGTATGCCGGGTCGTCCGGACACGCCGCGACTGGTGCATCCACGCGACCTGCCGCGGCGTGGTTTCGGCAGCAATGAAGGACGCGCCGCCTTCATCCATGCGGTGGCGCATATCGAGTTCAACGCGATCGACCTGGCTTGGGACGCGGCGTACCGCTTCCGCGGCCTGCCCGAGGCGTACTACGCGGATTGGGTGTCGGTGGCCAATGACGAGGCGCGGCATTTTTCGATGCTGCGCGCGCGCCTGCGCGAGCTGGGCCATGACTACGGTGACTTCGATGCTCACAACGGCCTGTGGGAAATGGCCGAGAAGACCGCGCACGATGGCCTGGCACGGATGGCGCTGGTGCCGCGGGTGCTTGAGGCGCGCGGGCTGGACGTGACCCCGGGCATGATCGTGAAGCTGCGCGGGCTTGGCGACCATGCCACCGCCGAGATCCTCGAGATCATCCTGCGCGAGGAAATCGCCCACGTCGCGGCGGGCTCGCGCTGGTATCGCTGGCATTGCGAGCGTGTCGGGATCGAGCCACGCGCGCGGTTCCGCGCGTTGTTGCAGGAATACGCGACCGGCGTGCTGCGCAAGCCGTTCAACTTCGAAGCGAGGCGCCAGGCCGGCTTCGATGCCGAAGAACTGGAAAGCCTGCTGGCCGCCGCCGACTGACGATCATCGCCGGTTGCCGTCGATTGCGGCAGACTCGGCATCGTCCCCCACCCGGAGTATTGCCATGAAGCCTGCCATGACACTCGCCACCGCATACATGTCGCTGTTGTTGGCCGCGTGCACCGCAGCCCAGGCACCCGCGGCGCCTGAAGCGCCAGCGGCACCCGAGCCCGCCGCGGCGCCGGCATCTGCGCATCAGCCGATGGCCAAGCGCGCACCCGGTGACGAAAGCCCGCCGATGGTGATCTTCCGGGCGTTCGGCACCGAGCCGTTCTGGAACGTCAACGTGGAAGGAGACCAGCTCACCTTCACCACGCCCGAGGACCAGGTCGGCGTGGCGATGCAGGGCCAGCGGCGTTCGTTGGACGATGGCGTGGAAATCACTGGCAGCCATGAAGGCAAGATGTTCGCGCTGCGGGTCAGCGCCGGTATCTGCAGCGATGGCATGTCCGACAACGAGTACGAACTGACGTCCAACTTCCGCTACGGCGAGTCCGAATACAAAGGTTGTGGCGAAGCGGCGAAGTGATGGGGCGTGCCTGGACGGCGCTGCCGTCAGGTGCGCCGGTACGCAGCATCTCTAGCCGCGGAGGAAGCAGCCGGCGGCAGGCGCCGCCTCCTACGACGGTTCAAGCCCTGTGCCGACTGCATTGATCGGCAACACCCAACCCCGCGCGTAGCTGTCGCCAAGCGGAGGCTCGGTCCACCGAGCCAGCGCGATCAGTGAGCAGCAGCCATCGTCGAATCGGTATCCAGCCCGCGCAGGAATTCGATGACGTCCGCCCGCTGGCTCCGCGACAGATAGAACGGATGTGGCGCGGTTCGCCCGCGTGAAATGTCGAACAACTGATCCAGACTCGCCACCGAGTTGTCGTGCAGGAACACCGGCTTTCGCGCGAGGTCCAGCAACAAAGGCATTGCGATGCCGCGGACTTCACCACGCAGGCTCGCGTTCACCACCGCCATCTTGTCGTCGAAGATCGAATCAGGTGTGTTCATCACCGGATTCAGCGGCGGCATGCGTTGCGCGAGCGTAACCGGGTTGTCGCCCGGGAAGACCTTCTTCATTGGCAAGATGAACGCGGGCACAGGTCGTCCCTGATCGACGTTGTGGCAACCAGTGCAACCAGCGGTGCGGAATACCTCTCGGCCGCGTGAAGCCATCGCGGCATCGACCTGCACACCACGCGGCGCCGGCAAGCTTGCCAGATAGGCATTCATGTCCAGCAGCTTCGTGTTGTTCACGCGCAAGCCAATCGGGTTGGCTTCCTCGCCGGGCTTGCCCTGGGCTGACGCCTTGACATAGGGATAGCCCTTGACCCCGGTCTCGTGAAGGATCCTGACGTAGTTGTCGGCGATCTCGTCGCCGGCTGCGCCGCCCAGCGTGTGCAGGAATGCGCGACCGCCCTTGGTGGTGAGCTGGGTCTGGTCGAACAGCGTGGTGTAGATCAGGTTACTGAAGTTATCCAGGCTGGCGATCACGCCGGTACTGTCATATGGCGCTGCGAGATCCTGACGAAACAGCGGCGTGGTATGCATCGGATCGCCGTTGCCGTCGAAGGTGTCGTCGAACATGCCGACCGGGTAGTAGTCCTTGTTCGACAGATAGGCATCGACATCGGCTTCGGTGGATTGCACGGTCAATCCGGTCGGCGCGCGGCCAAGGGTCTTGCCACCGTTCGCCGCTAGGCTCAGCTGCAGCACCGGATACAACGCGCGCGAATTGGCAGCGCTGGCGAAGATCGCGCCTAAGTCGAGGTTGTGGTTCGTCCTGCCGTCCTGGCGATGGCCGATCGATCCGCCATTGGGCATGTTGAACACCACGCCGTCGGTGATGGTGTGGCACAGGGCACAACTTGCGCCGGCCTTGTCGCCGTGGGCGACGTCCATCTTGCCGTCGTGGTTGCTGTCCTTGACCGGCATGCCGATCACCGCATTGGCGTTCACCAGCGCCACCAGCATCTTGGGATCATTGAGCAGTGCAGAACTGCGCCCGGTCGGGTCGACGCGCAATTGCTCCATCAATGTGCGCTGGGTCGCCGCGTCCAATGCGTCCATGTCGACCTGCACGCCCAGTTGCAATGCCTTGAGCGGGGTAACTCCGGCGGCCACCATGCCCTGCGGCAATTGCACGGCATCGGTCCAGAAACCTTCGTTGCCGAAGGTCTCGAAGCGGAACACGTCACGCCCGGCGGTGGCATTGCCATCCTGTCGTATGGGCAGGACGGGTCCCTGCGCCGCCGGTC
>JBBQHK010000024.1:0-41688 GCA_038323895.1 Lysobacterales bacterium
GTCTTGCCATGCATGATCTTGCCGGCACGGATAACGTCGCCGCCATAAGCCTGGCCGATGCCTTGGTGACCCAGGCACACGCCAAGGATCGGGATGTGTGCGCCCAGCCGCTTGATCAGCTCGACCGAAATACCCGCCTCGTTCGGCGTGCACGGTCCCGGCGATATGACGATGCGCTCTGGCGCGAGCTCTTCGATGTCATTCACCGTCAACGCATCGTTGCGCTCCACCCGCACCTCGGCGCCCAGCGCCTGCAGGTACTGCACGAGGTTGAAGGTGAAGCTGTCGTAGTTATCGAGCATCAGGAGCATGGGTGCGCTCAATCCACGAGGGTGTAGATGATGTACACGTTCTGGTCCAGCTGAGTCGTGCCCTTGCTCAATACCACCGGTGCTGGCGCACTTCGGAGCCTTGAACCTGTGACCGTCACGCTATCCAGCGAGTACGAATCACCAGATTCGACGTAGCGAACGTTGAACCCTTGATTGGAAATATTGTGGACCGTACCAAGTCGTTTGCCGACTGCCTTGGCCATGATCTCTGCGGTGGTTCGCGCATCGTCGACGGCCTGAGTCAGTAACTCACGACGTAGCGCCTCGGCCTTCGATGACACGAAAGTACCCGTATCCAGTTGTATCTGCTTGGCCTGGGGAAGCGCTTCGATCATCTGCTTCAACGCTTCAAGGGTATGGAACTTCAGCTTGATCTTTCGCTCGTAGGTATTGCCGAGGAATACCTGCTTGTCATCTTTGTCGTCATAGCGATATTCGGGTGCGACGCTGAGGTTCGAGATGGTGACATCCCGGTCCTCCATCTCCATCTTCTTCGTGAGAACGACGACCTCACTTGCATAACCTTCGATTAATACCTGCGTCTTGGCAGCATCCATGCTGGTGTCCTTCAACGTGATATCCAGCGGGAAGATATCCGGAACAACCTCGGTCTTGGCCTTGCCATGGACAGCAATGAAGGGAGAGCCACCGATTGACTGCGCATTGGCAACACCCACCATCGACATCAACACCACCGCCAACGCAATTCGCATCTTCATTGCCAACCCTCTGTGGATGTACATCACAACCCCTTCGCCGCTTCGGCAACCGCGCGGAACAGTGCGCGGCCCTTGTTCATGGTTTCCTGCCATTCGGCGTCCGGGTCGGAGTCATACACCACGCCGCCACCGGCCTGCACGTGCAGGCGGCCGTCCTGGATCACTGCGGTACGGATCGCGATCGCGGTATCGGCATCGCCATGCCAGCCGATGTAGCCAACCGCGCCGGAATACACGTTGCGCTGGACCGGTTCCAGTTCGCGGATGATTTCCAGCGCGCGGATCTTCGGCGCACCGCTGACGGTGCCGGCGGGGAACGTCGCGCGCAGTACGTCGGCATAACTCAGGCCGGCCTTCAGCGTGCCGGTGACTTCGCTGACGATGTGCATCACGTGGCTGTAGCGTTCGATCACGAACTGCTCGCCAACCTGCACGCTGCCCGGTTCGCTGATGCGGCCCACGTCATTGCGGCCGAGGTCGATCAGCATCAGGTGTTCGGCGCGTTCCTTGGGGTCGGCCAGCAATTCGGCTTCCAGCGCCTGGTCTTCCTCGACGGTCTTGCCGCGCGGACGGGTGCCGGCAATCGGACGCACGGTGACGGTGCCACGGCCCGCGGCGTCGTGCTCCAACCTTGCGAGGATTTCCGGCGATGAACCCACCACCTGGGTGCTGCCGGTGTCCAGGAAATACATGTAGGGCGACGGGTTCAGTGCACGCAGCGCGCGATAGACATCGACCGGGCGCGCATTGAACGCCACCGACAGACGCTGCGAGGGCACCACTTGGAAGATGTCACCGGCGCGGATGTACTCCTGCGCCTTGCGCACCACGTCGTGGTATTGCTCACGGGTGAAACTGGAGCGGAAATCGGATTCGTCGATCGCTGCCGGCACCAGGGTTTCCGGGTACGGCGCGCTGCCATTGCGCAAGCGGTGCGTCAGTGCATCCAGGCGGCGGTTCGCGCGCACCCAGGCCTGCGGCTGGCTTGGGTCGGCATGCACGATCAGGAACAGCCGACCCTTGAGGTTGTCGAAAACGGCAAGTTCATCGCTGAGCATCAGCAGGATGTCGGGCGTGCCGAGTTCGTCAGGCTTGGCATTCGCGCGCAATCTGGGTTCGATGTACTCGATGCATTCGAAGCCGAACCAGCCGACCAGGCCGCCGCTGAAACCGGGAAGGCCTTCGATGTGTGGCACCTTGTTTGCAGCCCGCAACGCCTCGACTTCGGCAATGGGGTCGTCGACCTCGCGGGTTTCGACGACCTCGCCATGCTCACGCACCGCCAGCGTATGCCCACGGAATTCGTACACGCGCCGCGCCGGCAATCCAATGATCGAGTAGCGCCCGAAGCGCTCACCGCCCTCGACCGATTCGAACAGGTAGGTATGCGGGCCGTCGGCGAGTTTGAGGTACACCGACAGCGGTGTGTCGAGGTCGGAAAGGACCTCGCGCACGACCGGGATCAGGGTGTGGCCGTCAGCGGCGTGCCGGTTATAGGTGTGTACGTCGAACTGGGCGTGCGTAATCAAGCAAGGCATCCTTCATGGGCATTCGGGCGATCGGGGCGGCAGAGCCACGCCACCATCGCCAACCATGCTTGCAGGAGTCAATCGCCCGGTTCATGTGGCTACTTTAGCCGGGTTGCAGCGCAACGGGCAATCAGTCGGCAGGTGCATGCGCAGCCGCTGGCGCACGCAGTCGATGCGGAAGGCGAGTGCCTGCAGTGGTTCGCCGTCAAGGTTGAGGGTAAGCGGAGAGGTCGCGATGATCTCCAGCCATGGCAGGGGCACGCGAATCGCCACGCGCTCGAGTGCTGCTGCCCGGCCTTCCAGCATCGCGGTGCCCAGCGTCGCCGCGAGCTCGCCATCCAGCGACGGCACGATTGTGAGGTTCAGCAGGCCATCGTCGATCATGGCCTTTGGACACAGCACCTGGCCGCCCCCGGCCTGGCGGCCATTGCCGACGCCCAGGGCAATGAATTCACCTTCCCAATCGAAACCGGGTCCTGAAAACCGCGCATGCCGGGGCTCAATCCGGCCCAGCTGGCCCAGGCCGGACACCACATAGGCCAATCCACCGAGCATCGACTTCAGTGATTCGTCGGTATTGGTCGTCACCTCGGTCCCGAAACCGCCACTGGCGAGGTTGGCGACCCAATGATCGCGAGCATGGGGATCGCGAGCATCGGCTTGGGCGCGTACGCGCAACAGGTCGATGGGCTGCGGCAACGAACTGTTGACCAGACGCAATGCCTCCCCCGGGTCCGTGGGGATCCGCGCTGCATCGGCGAAGTCGTTCGCGGTGCCCAACGGGACCAGGCCAAGGCTCGGCAGCGCGCCGGCGTCTAATTCCCGACGCGCAAGCGCGGTGGTGATCTCGCTCAGCGTGCCATCGCCGCCCGCGGCAACGATCGTTTGAATGCCTTCGCCGAGCGCTTCCGCCACATAGCGCTCGGCATCGCCTGCTTCCCAGGTGACCCGTACGTCAATCGTCACGCCGGAATCGCGCATCTCGCCCACCGCCGCGCGCAAGCCGTCGTCGCCAGCCGACTTGCCGTTGATGATGAGGCGCCAATGCGGGGTTGCAACCATGGCTACAGGCTAACCCGCCGGGGTGAACGTGACATGCAGGTCCGAATGTCACATGGGCGTCACGGCGCGCGCGGATGATCAGAGTCCATCGCAGGGACGACGGACGGGCAGGAAGCCCACTTTTTTAGGCCGATGCCGCCCCCTCCGCGGCGTCGGCTTTTCTTATGCGGCCCCTTTTGTGCTGCGATATCAGCGGACAGCGTCTACTTCGGCCTTCATCCGGCGGATCACGTCGGCGTAATCGGGTTGACTGAAGATCGCGCTTCCAGCGACAAAGCTATCCGCCCCCGCGCGGGCGATTGCACCGATATTGTCCGGCTTGACGCCGCCATCGACTTCAAGCCGGATCGGCCGGCTGCTGGCATCAATGCGCTCACGCACCACGCGCAGTTTGTCCAGCGTCGAGGCGATGAAGGCCTGCCCGCCGAAGCCGGGATTGACCGACATCAGCAGTACGTAATCGATCTCGTCCAGCAGGTAGTCGAGCACCTCGACCGGCGTGCCCGGGTTCAAGACCAGCCCGGCCTGGCAGCCCAGCGACTTGATCAGCTGCACGCTGCGGTGCACGTGGCGGCTTGCTTCCGGATGAAGACTGATGTGAGTGGCACCAGCCTTGGCGAAGTCGGGAATGATCCGGTCGACGGGTTCGACCATCAGGTGCACGTCGATCGGCGCGGTCACGCCATGCTTGCGCAGGGCTTCGCAAACCAGCGGGCCAATCGTCAGGTTGGGCACGTAATGGTTGTCCATGACGTCGAAATGCACCCAGTCCGCTCCGGCTTTGATCACGCTGTCCACCTCCTCGCCCAGTTTCGCGAAGTTTGCTGACAGGATCGACGGGGCGATGACGGTGGATTGCATGGGCGGATCCGGTGGAGGCGGGAAACGCGATTCTAGCGCCGCAGATCCCGACCATTCGTGCTCTGCTGCATCCGTACGTCCCCTCACTGCGTAGGTGGACTACCGCGTGTGCAGTCACGCCTTCGAAGGATCGAACCCATGATCAAGCAATCCCTGCTGTTTCTCGCTTTGGCCGCCGCGGCCAGTCCTGCACTCGCGCAGTCCGATGACGCCGACCGCAAATGGTCTGGCGTGTACTTCGGCGCCAGTCTCGGCAATGCCGATCCACGCGGCGGGGACGACGGCACGATCCTGTTCGACACCAACCTGGATGGCGGCTTTGGCGACACGGTCCGCAGCGGGGCGGGGGCCGATGCATTCTCACCGGGCTTCTGCGGGGGGATCGCCTCTGGCCGCACGCCCTCACAGGGCTGCTTCGAGGACAAAGGCGGCAGCACCCTTGGCGCGCGTGTCGGCTACGACTGGCAGGTCGGCAACTGGGTCTTTGGCGCGCTGGCCGAATACAGCACGTATGACGTTCGCGATGGCGTGACCGGTTACAGCACCACGCCGGCGTCCTACACCATCGTCCGCGAGCTGGACAACACGGTCGCGTTGCGCGTGCGCGGCGGCATGGCATTCGGCCAGTACAACGACTGGCTGGCCTATGGCACCGCGGGCGCAGTGCGCGCCAAGATCACCGACAGCTTCCAGTCCACCAACATGGCCAACGCGTTCAGCCTGACCGAGGGTGACGGCGGCAACGGCGCTCAGTTCGGCCTGGGTATCGAGCGCAAGATCGTCGGCAACGTCTCGTTGGGCCTGGAGTACCTGCGCACCCGGATCGAAGACGAAGACACCCGCGTGCGCACCAGCCGGGGCACCGCGCCGGTCACCAATCCGTTTCTTCTGGTCAATGCCAATGGCACCGATTTCCGCCGCAGCGACGATCGTCTGGACCTGGACACCCTGCAGCTCACCGTGAACTGGCGCTTCTGAAATGTCGCGTCTGAGCGGGCGCCTCGGTTGCTTCCGCCAGCGACGTGGGCATGGCCTGCCGGAAACGGCGGGTCAGGCTTTTTTCCGCTTCACCTTGATACGGTCGTAAGCGGTGTTGATGTCCTGCGCCTTGACCTCGGCCTGGCGCTGCAACTCAGGCGCGGCGCCGGCCAGCCTGTCCGGATGGTATTGCGAAATCAACCGCCGATAGGCGAGGTCGATCTCAGCGTCGGTGGCCTCCGCAGTCAGGCCGAACACGCGATAAGGATTCGCGCGGGTGGTCTTGAGCCAGTCGGCGTCGAAGGCGTGGCCGATCAGCAGGCCAAGCAGGCCACCCGCAGGGTGTCCACGCATCAGCAGCATGCCCGCGATGAATCCGAAGAATTTTCCGTACCAACGTGTCATGCGCCGATTCTACTCGCTGGGCCTTCCAGCGAACGCCTGCAGACCGACTGCCGTGGCACGCCGTAAACTGGCGGCATTCCCATTGCCTTGATGCGCCATGGCCCCCACCCTGCTCCGCCGCGCCCTTCTTGAATCGGACCTGCCTGGCCTGGACCTGATCCACCGCGGCAAGGTCCGGGATGTGTTCGACCTCGGCAACGCCATTCCTGGTCAAAGCTGCCTGCTCATGGTGGCGACCGACCGCCTGTCCGCGTTCGACGTGGTGCTGCCCGACCCTATTCCGGGCAAGGGCGAGATGCTGTGCCAGATCAGCAATTTCTGGTTCGACAAGACCGCACACATCATCGCCAACCACCTCACCGGGGTTGATGTGGCCAGCGTGTTGCCGGCCGGCGTGGATGCCAGCCTGTATGCACGGCGTGCAGTGGTGACGAAGAAACTCACCCCGGTGCCGGTGGAATGCATCGCCCGCGGTTACATCATCGGCAGTGGCTGGAAGGACTACCAGCGCAGCGGCGCGATCAGCGGCATCGCGTTGCCAGCGGGCCTGCAACAGGCGCAGCAGTTGCCGGAGCCCATCTTCACTCCATCGACCAAGGCCGCGGTCGGCGACCACGACGAGAACATTGATTTCGATACCGCCGTCGACCTGGTCGGGCGACGGATGGCCGAAGCCGTCCGCGATGCAACGCTGGCGCTGTACACGTTTGCCCGCGACTACGCCGCACAACGCGACATTATCCTGGCCGACACCAAGTTCGAATTCGGGACCGATGCCGATGGCCGCCTGTACGTGATGGACGAAATGCTGACCCCTGATTCCTCGCGCTGGTGGCCGGCGGACCAGTACCAGGTCGGCAGCAGCCCGCCGAGCTACGACAAACAGTTCGTGCGCGATTATCTTGAGACACTCGACTGGGACAAGACCGCGCCCGGCCCGCGCCTGCCCGCCGACGTGATCGAACGCACCCGTGCGAAATACGCCGAAGCGCTGGCGAAAATCGCCCGGATTTCGTTGGACTGACACCCTGGAATGACCGGACTGAGGGCCACATATGTCGACTTTGACTACTGAACATCCGATCCAACGGCCGATCGACCTATGGTTCGCCAACTATTCGGCAGACCACCGCAACCAGGCCAACCAGGCGATCCATGTGGTCGCGGTGCCGCTGATCCTGTGGAGCGTGATCGCCCTGCTGTGGTGCGTGCCGGTGCCGGGCACATGGTTCCGCCCCGGGATGTGGGCGGCGCTGGCGATGTTCCTGGGATGGATGTTCTATTACCGGGCGTCGCGTTCGATCGGCTTCGGCATGTTGGCGGTGTTTGTGGCGATGGCCTGGTTGACCCGCTGGCTGCATGACAGCCTCGGCACGCCGGGGTTGTTCAAGCTGGCGCTGGCTGTGTTCGTGGTCGCCTGGATCGCGCAGTTCATCGGCCACAGCAAACTGCTGGAAGACAAGCGCCCAAGCTTCCTCACCGACCTGCGTTACCTGCTGATCGGCCCCGCGTGGGTGTTGTCCAAGCTGTATCGCAGGCTTGGAGTGAGCTGGTGATTCAATGAGCGCCGCGCCTGCGCTGCGCGGGCGCGACATGGCGCTGGTGCTGGTGATCGTCGCGGTGTGGGCTGTCAATTTCCTGACTGCTGCACTCGGCCTGCGCGAGATTCCGCCGCTGCTGTTCACGGCGCTGCGCTTCGGCCTGCTGTTGCTGCCACTGTTGTTTCTTATGAAACCCCCACCCGCCGGGCAATGGCCTCGACTGATCGCCGTCAGTTTGTGCATCGGCGTGGTGCATTTTTCGCTGAGCTTCCTCGCGTTGAAATTGGCGGGCGACCTCTCTTCGCCGGCCATCGTGCTGCAGTCCTATGTGCCGATGACCACGGTGCTCGCCTGGTGGCTGCTGGGCGAAAAAGTCGGCTGGCGCACCAGTGCCGCCATCGCGCTCAGCTTCCTTGGCGTGCTGGTACTGGGATTGGACCCGGATGTGTTGGGTAATCCCGTTGCGCTGGGCACGATGCTGGCCTCCGCGTTCGCGCTGGCGGTCGGTACCATCCTGATGAAGGGCCTGCGCGGACTTGGCGTGTTTTCCCAACAGGGCTGGATGGCCGTGTTCAGCCTGCCACCGCTGTTGCTGCTCAGTGCATGGCTGGAGCCGGGCGCCTTCGCCAGATTACCCGATGCCAGCTGGGTAGCGTGGCTGGGCGCGGCCTTCGCCGCCTATGCATCTTCCTTGCTCGGGCACGGCCTCTACTACCGGCTGGTGCAGCGGCACCCGGTCGCGCAGATCACGCCGTGGCTGCTGCTGGTGCCTGTATTTGCAATCATCCTGGGTATCGCGTTCTGGGGGGACCAACCGGGGACGCGGGTGTTGCTTGGCGGCGTGATGGTACTGGGCGGCGTGCTGGTGATCGCACTGCGAGCAAAACTGAAGTCGCGCACCCTTCCCGAGCCCGCCTGACCGCCCCGTTTACTCGCGCTTGACCGGGAACATGCTGGCATCCGGATTGAACTTGCGCGGCGAATACGCGAAGTCGCGTCGCGCCGGTTCACTGTCGAATACCAGGTCCTGGCGCATCCGCGCGAGCGCTTCGGGCGTGAAGTCAACTGCAATGCCGCGCAACTGCGCAGCCGCCAGCATGCCGCGGAACAACGGCATCGGCAATTCGATCAGTCGTGGCACTGGCTCCAGGCAGGCGAGCACCCGTTGCACCATGGCGCGACAAGCCAGCGTTTCGCCCCCGGGCAAGTCATAACTGCGACCGGCGCTGGCACCGGACTGGCAGGCCGCCCACGCGGCACCGGCCAGGTCTTCGACATGCACCGGTTGGCGCAGGCCATCGGCGCGACGGGGCAGTACGAAGCGCCCCCAGCGCTGCGCGAGTCTTGCGATGCTGGTCAGGGTCTGGTCGCGCCCGGTGCCATAGATCAGGGTCGGACGCAGGACGGTGACCGCCACGCCACGAGTTTCCGCAGCGGACCACAGCAAGGCTTCCGCATCCAGCAGGCGTTGGGCGACATCGCGCTCCCCGGCGTTGCCAGAACCTCGCTTGCTGCTGGAACTGGTCGAACTGAAAGCCACCACTCGCAACGCACGCAGCGCGGCATCGGCATGCCAGCGCGCGAAGTGATCGAGCGGGCCGCAGCTGAAGATCGCATCGACCGCGACCGGCAGGCCATCAACGCCGGCCAGGTCGCCGCGGAGCCAGTGCAGGCCTGGCGTATCGGCGTGCGCCCGGCGCGATACCGCGAACACACGCCAGCCGGCATCATCAAGGCGCCGGAGCAGCGGGACACCGATCTGCCCGCTCGCACCGAATACCAGTGCCGTCTTCATTGCGGGAGCCTCATCTACAAATCATCCCACCGCGGTCACGGCTCCAGTGAAGAAGCGCGCATTGACCAGCAAATGCACCCAGATGCTGGCGGCATAGCCCAGTGCGATCGCCCAGGTCCAGCGCAGATGGCCGAAGAACGTGTATTTACCCTTGGCCTGGCCCATCAACGCCACCCCGGCAGCGGATCCGATCGACAGCAGGCTGCCGCCGACGCCGGCAGTCAACGTCACCAGCAGCCACTGTCCCATGTCCATCTGCGGTTGCATCTGCAGCACGGCGACCATCATCGGGATATTGTCGAGGATTGCAGACAGCACGCCAATCAACACGTTGGCGGTGGTCGGCCCAAGGTCGCCGTAAAACCATTCAGATGCGAGCGCCAGGTAGCCGCAATATCCCAGCGCGCCGACGCACATGATCACCCCGAAGAAGAACAGCAGGGTGTCCCATTCGGCCCGCGCTACTTGCTCGTAACTGTCGAAGGCGTCCACGTCGCCAGGGCTCCCCTCGCGGTCAAATTCATGGGACTGGATGGTGTTTGCCTTGCGCGTCAGGTGCCAGCCATAGAGCTTGAGCACGGCCAGGCCGGACATCATCCCCATGAAAGGGGGCAGGTGAAGGAAGTTGTGGAAACACACCGCCAGTGCCACGGTCAGCATGAACAGCCCCACGATCACCCAACCGCCCTGCTTGATCCGCACGTCACCCGTGGGCACCGGAGGGGTGCCGGGGGTGACCGCGAAGTGCATGATCGCCGCCGGTATCAGCCAGTTCACCAGCGATGGCAGGAACAAGTGGAAGAAGGTCCAGAAATCGACGATTCCGCGCTGCCAGACCATGAGCGTGGTGATGTCGCCAAACGGGCTGAACGCGCCCCCGGCATTGGCCGCTACGACAATATTGATGCATGCCAGCGAGACGAACTTGGGGCTGTCACGCCCGACCGCCAGCACTACCGCGCACATCACCAGTGCCGTGGTCAGGTTGTCGATGATCGGCGACAGGCAGAACGCCAGCACGCCTGTCGTCCAGAACAACTGGCGATATCCAAGCCCGCGCTGCAACAGGCGCATGCGCAGGGCTTCGAACAGGTTGCGCTCGCTCATCGCATTGACGTACGTCATCGCCACCAGCAGGAACAGCAGCAGTTCGGAAAACTCGAGCAGGTAGACGCCGATCGCGTGATGGATGCTGTCCGATTGCCCCATGCCTGCCGCGGCAACCGCCAGCAGCGCCCAGATCGCGCCCGCGGCCAGCATCACTGGTTGCGACTTGCGCAAGTGGGTGAACTCCTCGGCGATCACGAACACATAGGCCAGCGCGAAGATCGCGATCGCCGAATACCCCGCCCAATGCGTGGTCAGGTCGACCCCGGCGGTTTCGGCAGCCGCTGCCGGCAATGACACGGAAAGGCAGAGCAGTAACGCCAGCAGGCGCGGCCTATGCAGGCTGTGGGGCATTTCGGATCCCGTCATTCGAACAAGCCGCCAGTTTAACCCGCGTCTCGCGCGGGCTCCTTTGGCAAGGTCAGACGGAGCCACACATAGCCCGCAAGCGCGGCCGCCACCGATGCAACCAGCACGCCGAGCACCGCGAACTGGAACAGGTTGCCATCGTCTGAAAACGCCAGCGATGCTATGAACAGGCTCATGGTGAAGCCAATACCGCACAACAGGCCCACCCCCAGCATCGAACGGAAATCCATGCCTTCGGGATAGCGTGCGATGCCGGTGGCCCTGGCCAGCACCGCCACCCCCACAACGCCGAGTGGCTTGCCCACGAGCAGGCCCAGCAGGATCCCCAGCGGCACCGGTTGCAACACGTCCTTAGGCACGAAAGCGCCCAGCGCGAGGCCTGCGTTGGCGAATGCGAAGACCGGCAGGATCAGGTAGGCAACCCAGGGATGCAACGCGTGTTCCAGTGTCGCCAGCGGAGAATGCTGGATCGCGTCGTCGATCTCGTCGCTGCGGTCGTAATGGGGAATCATCAGCCCGGTGATCACCCCGGCCAGCGTCGCGTGCACGCCTGACTTGAGCACGCACACCCAGACCACCGCGCCAAGCAACAGGTACGGCGTCAACGCGGTGACCTTGCGACGGTTGAGCACAAACATGCCGACGATCGCCGCTCCCGCCCAGGCCAATGCGGTCATCGACAGGTCGCTGGTGTAGAACAGCGCGATGACGATGATCGCGGCGAGGTCATCGACTACCGCAATGGTCGATAACAGCAGTTTCATCCCGACCGGTACCCGCGAGCCCAGCAGCGACAGGATGCCGAGCGCGAACGCGATGTCGGTGGCAGCCGGCACTGCCCAGCCCTGCATCGCGGTGGCATCGCCGCGGTTGATCCACCAGAAGATCGCCGCCGGCACCGCGACCCCGGCCACCGCGCAAAGCAACGGCAGGATCAGCTGGTCGCGGCTGGACAGTTGGCCGCTGAGCGCTTCGCGCTTGATCTCCAGTGCGACCAGCAGGAAGAACACCGCCATCAGGCCGTCGTTGATCCAGAGTAAAAGTGGCTTGGCAATCTTTAGATCGCCGACCTGCACCACCACCGGCAGGTCACGGAAGCCGTCGTAGAACTCCTCCAGAGGCGTGTTGGCACATAGCAATGCCAAAGCTGCCGCAGCGATCAAGAGGATGCCACCAGCTGCTTCCAGCCGGAGGAAATCGCTCAGGGCGTGAGTGGCGCGCGCCAGGATGGGTTCGTCATTGGCCATCGCGCCAGTATAACCAGCGCGTTCACCCCCGACCCAGGCGGCAGGCGCACTGAATCAGGAACAGCCCTCGACATAGTCCACCTGCGGCGGCATGCCGACCCGCCATTCGGTGACCTTGCCTGCGGCGTCGGTCTCGAACACCAGCGCATTGCCGGTGCCGGCGTCCTTGATCCGCAGGTACCTGCCGTCGGTGTACTTGTGCGGCTGCTCCTCGATCCGGCCCGGATACAGCGCGCTGATCTGCGCTTTGGTCATCCCGATCCTGCCGCCCCCGGGCGCGATGTATTTCACCTGTTGCGTGCCGTAACGCACGAACTTGCCGTCCTCGACCATGAAGGCGAAGTCCGCAGATTGTTTCACCCAGGCCGGGGTCATGAAGTAACACCCTGCATTGAAGTCCTTCCCCACCTCCCCGAGTTCGCCACCCCACGCGGCCTGCATGTCCCCGGCGGCGATGCCAAGCTTCACATCGCCATAGCCATCGAAACGCGCCTGCGCGTCGCTGCGAGTTGGCGCGTCCGCTGCATTCCCGCCACTGGCTTGGGCGGGCCCGGGCAGCGACGGCGGCATGGTGTCGGCAGGCCCGCCATAGACGGCGTCCGCCGTGGCTGGCGCGGTGGCGTCTGTTTCAGCTGGCGCAGGAGCGCGATCAGGGCTGCAGGCAGCAAGCACGATCACCGACAGCGCAGCGGACAGGGCGACTGCCAACCAGGTCTGGCGCATCGCAGGCACTCCATTCAAGAACATGCATTCCACCCTGTTGCCGGCCGCGTTAGCGTGGTGCGAATCCCGCCGACAGAGTGTTCAGCGTCCGCCGTCGAAATGCTTTTGCAGGCCGGCCCAGCAGGCCTGATACCCGCGCTGCCGGTGGTCGGCCTCGAGCGCCTGCTGCGTGGGCCGGATCACATTGCGGGTTTCGAACATGAAGGCCATGGTGTCGCGCACGTAATCCGGCTTCGACGTGTCTGAATTGCTGGCCCTGTCGAACGTCGCCGCATCCGGACCGTGGCCGGTCATGGAGTTGTGCAGCGAGCACCCACCGGGCGCGAAGCCCTCGGCCTTGGCGTCATAGTGGCCATGAATCAGGCCCATGAATTCACTGGCGATATTCCGGTGGAACCATGGCGGCCGGAACGTGTCCTGCGCGGCAAGAATGCGCGGCGGGAAAATCGCGAAGTCCAGGTTGCCCACGCCGGGCGTGTCGCTTGGCGAGGTGAGCACCAGGAAGATCGACGGATCGGGATGATCAAAGCTGATGGAACCTATGGTGTTGAACCGCCGCAGGTCGTATTTGTACGGTACGTGGCTGCCATGCCAGCCCACCACGTCGAGTGGGGAATGGCCGATATCGGCGCGCCACAGGTGGCCCTGGAATTTTGCGATCAGCTCGAAGTCTCCATCGACGTCCTCGAACGCGGCATTCGGGGTCAGGAAGTCGCGCGGATTGGCCAGGCCATTGCTGCCGATCGGCCCCAGGTCGGGCAAGCGCATGAACGCACCGAAGTTCTCGCAGACATAGCCGCGCGACTCTCCGTCCGGAAGCTCGACGCGGAAGCGGACGCCGCGCGGGATCACCGCGATTTCCTGCGGCTCGACATCGATCACGCCGAGTTCGGTTTCGATATGCAGTCGACCCTGCTGCGGCACGATCAGCAACTCACCGTCGGCATCGTAAAAGTACCGGCCCTGCATCGACGCATTCGCTGCATACAAGTGCACGCCGATACCGGACTGCGCGGCGGGCGAGCCATTGCCGGCCATGGTCACCAGGCCATCGATGAAATCGACCGCTGCTGCCATGTCCGGCAGTGGCAGCGGATCCCAGCGCAACTGGTCCGGGGTCACCGGGCCGGTGCCGAAATCGCTATGGAACCTGCTCTCAGAGCTCTGGGCTTGGTTGAACGTCGTGAACGGCCCATGCATTGCCGCCGGGCGGATGCGATACAACCAGCTGCGGCGGTTCTGGTGGCGTGGCGCAGTGAACGCGGTGCCGGACAGCTGCTCCGCATACAAGCCGTGCGCGACCCGCTGCGGTGAGTTGCGGCCTTCCGGCAGCGTGCCGGGCAGCGCTTCAGTGGCGAATTCATTGCCGAAGCCGGATTGGTAACCGTTGCTTGAGATCGTCATTTGGTTGGCCGTTCGTGGTGAGCCTGTCGAACCATGAACGGCCGTGCATCCTTCTACTGGCTCAGGACGAACGGCCGCATATCAAAGTACGCCGCGATCCATCTGGTCGCGTTCGATGCTTTCAAACAGCGCCTGGAAGTTGCCTTCGCCGAAGCCTTCATTCCCCTTGCGCTGGATGATCTCGAAGAAGATCGGGCCGAACGCGTTCTTGGTGAAGATCTGCAACAACTTGCGCTGTTTGGTTTCCACGTCGGCGTCGATCAGGATCGAATTGCGGCGCAGCCGCGCAACGTCTTCGCCATGGTTGGGCACGCGCTGGTCGATCACGTCGAAATAGGTGTCGGGCGTGTCCAGGAACTGCATGCCCTGTTCGCGCATCGCCTCGATCGAGGCATAGATGTCATCGGTGAAACAGGCGATGTGCTGGATGCCCTCGCCTTTGTAGGCATCCAGGTATTCGTTGATCTGCGACTTCGGATCATTGGACTCATTCAACGGGATGCGCACGATGCCATCGGGTGCGGTCATCGCCTTGGACACCAGGCCGGTCTTGGCACCCTTGATGTCGAAGTAACGGATCTCGCGAAAGTTGAACAGCTTCTCGTAATAATCGGACCACTTCTGCATGTTGCCGAAGTACAGGTTGTGAGTCAGGTGATCGATGAAGGTCAGGCCGAAGCCCACCGGATTCTGGTCCGCGCCTTCGATCGGCAAGTAGTCCTCATACAGGTCGCCGTTGCCCGCGTACTTGTCGACCAGGTACAGCATGCAATCGCCGATGCCCTTGACCACCGGCGCATCGACCGCCTTGGTGCCCGGCTTGTGCTCAATCGCTTCGCCACCATTTTCAATGACCTTGGCGCACACCACGTCGGCCGGCTGGCGAAAACGGATCGCGAAACCGCAGGCGCTCGGACCATGCGCCGCGGCGAAATCGGACGCGAACGAGTCCGGATCCTCGTTGAGCAGGAAATTGACCCCGCCTTGGCGGTAAACAGTGATCGCGCGCGATTTGTGCTTCAACGCCGCCGTGAACCCCATCTTGCGGAAATAGTCGTGCATCAATCCGGACTGTCCGGCCGGCGCGGCGAACTCAACGAACTCGAAGCCGTCGATTCCCATCGGGTTCTCGAACGTGGTGACCTGCATGCCAAGATTGGGCTGGGCGCTCATGATGGTTCCTTGATGTGCGTGTGGGGACTTGCACGTGAATCAGGGAGTCTATAGTTTCATATGCAACCAATTCAAGCCGCGATGCAGCAGATGAACACTCCCGAGCCGATCACGCAGCACGTGCAGCTGGAACTTGAAAATTTCCTGCCATATCGCCTGAGCGTTCTGTCCAACCGGATCAGCAGCGCGATCGCCCGCGAATACTCGCAACGTTTCGGACTGAGCGTGACCGAATGGCGGGTGATGGCGGTCCTCGGTCGCTACCGCGGCCTGTCCGCCAACCAGGTCGCGCAACGCACCGCGATGGACAAGGTCGCGGTCAGTCGCGCTGTCGCCAGCTTGATCGCAGCAGGCCGCCTGCTACGCGAGTTCGACGACAACGACCGCCGCCGTTCGGTGCTGCGCCTGTCCGATGCCGGTTACACGGTGTACGACGAGGTCGCGCCATTGGCACTGGCCTTCGAGAAGCACGTGCTGGACGGCATGCCCGGCGATGAACGCGATCTGTTGTTCCGCCTGCTTGATCGTCTGGATGAGCTGGAGCTGCACGCCGAACGCTTTGCCCTGGAACACGAGGACACGCAGGGCTAGGCGGCCAACATCACCACTGCGCGCATGCCACTGCGCGCATGGCATGCACGCAACGACATCCAGTCACCATCAGGATCCTGCAGCAGGATTGCAGCGCGCGTAGTCGAAACCGATCGTCATCGGCTTGCCGTCTCGTCCTGGACCACTGATTTCAGCCAGCAGGCGGCCAGCGCGGGTGCGATAGTCGATCCGGTTCGGGAAATCA
This sequence comes from Lysobacterales bacterium, assembly GCA_038323895.1. Lineage (GTDB taxonomy): Bacteria > Pseudomonadota > Gammaproteobacteria > Xanthomonadales > Xanthomonadaceae > Thermomonas. The sequence goes on from JBBQHK010000024.1 coordinate 16,042, forward strand.
TGTGCAACATTCTCGAATCGCACCCAGTCTGCACCGCCATCGCTGCGTGCGAAGGCTGTTGCTGACATGCCGTTGGGCGACGCATGGAAGGTGGGAACGCCGTCGATGCGTGCAATCCACATGAACTCGAACGAGCGAACCTGCCCACCCTTGGTGGTGCGCGACAGCCCATGCAGACTGCCACCGACCGCGGGCAACCACGATTCCTCGATTTGCATGCCATCGCCCTGGCTGCACCACTGCCCAGCGAGCCAATCCAGGTCGCTGTCTGCCGCCACCGCTGGCTGCCATCCCAGCGTGCCCGCCAGCAGCGTTGCACCACACACCATCACGAATCCGCAAGGACGATTGCGCATCTGTACCCCTCCATTGATGTTCGATTCGCAACGCTATCGCGCCTCCGACGGCCTGGCTTGTAAAAATGCGCAAGGCTGGGGTTTGATGGCCTCATGGACTATTTCGAGAATCCAGCGCCACCCGGATTGCGGCGATACGTGCGCTGCATCTGGGAGCTACGTGACGATGCGCCCGAGCCCGGGATCCAGGTGATCTACCCGGATGGATGCTGCGAACTGATCGCCGAGTACGGCACGCCACTGCGGTTTCATCACGCCGATGGCCACGTCCGCGACGGCCAGCGGCTGGTGTTCGCAGGCCAGCAATGCGGACCGATTCGCCTGGAGGCGCGCGGCCCCGTGCATTGTCTTGGGGTGCGACTGACGCCAGCGGCCTCGGGGCTGGTCGCCCGGGCCAGGCTGCCGCAGCTGCGCGACCAGGCACCCGAGCTGTTTGGCTTCGATCCAACTTTCGCGGAGGCATTCGACGTGGAGGCGCGCGCAGCTGTCGGATCGGGCAGCAACGATGCGCTGTGGCATCTGCTTGAAACGCGCTGCCGTGAGTACACCCTCGACAAGGCCGTCGAACGGGGAGTGACGCTGATCGACAGACACAATGGCGCCTTGCGTATCGCCGACGTGGCGCTGCAGATCGGCCTGCGCGTTCGCAGCCTGCAGGCGCGCTTCCTGGCCTCGGTCGGCATGACCGCCAAGGAGTATGCGCGGGTGCGCCGTTTGCAGGCCCTTCTTAGAGCATTCGAGGAGAACGATTCGTCGCTTGCGCAAGCCGCGACCGACCACGGGTTTGCCGACCAATCCCATGCCACGCACGACATCCTGCGACTGACCGGCACTACCCCGGCGCGGCTGGTGCATGCACTTCGCCATCATCGAGACGGCATGGACACGCTGCGCCTGGCCGCGGCATTCGTGCGCGGCCACGCTTGACCTCGCATTGGCGATGGCGGGTTCAACGTGATCCCGAGGCGGATCCACGAACAGGAACGGCGGCCGAGGCCGCCGTTCCCGCAAGCAATGTCACAGGTTACGTCGTTATCGGCGCTCGTCTTCCGGATGCACTCCGGCCGCTGCAGGCTCAGCCAGCGCCCGCTCGCCGGCCAGGGCGTGCTCGCCCTCGTCACGCAGGGTGTCCAGGTGCATCAACCGCTTCACCAGCGGCGACAGCACCACGAAGCCGATGCCCACCGCCACCGCGATCCAGCCGATGCGGCTGTACACGTCGAGCACCACCTGCTGCGCGGCGCCCTCACCCGAGGCGGCTTCCGACCCGGTGGCCGCGGCGATCATGCCAGCCACGAAATTGCCCGTAGCCGAGGCAAAGAACCAGGCGCCCATGATCAGGCTGGCCATATGCGCAGGCGCCAGCCTGTTCATCGCCGACAGGCCCACTGGCGACAGGCACAGCTCGCCTGTGGTGTGCAGGAGGTAGATCAGGAAGATGAACAGGACCGGGGTCAGGTCGCCGGTGGCCATTGAGGCCGCGCCTGCCACCAGCACCAGGAAACCCGCGCCCAGTTGAACCATCGCCAAGCCGAACTTGGCGGGGGCGGACGGCTCCAGCCCGCGGCGGCCCAGCCACGTCCACAGCACCGCGAACACCGGCGCCAGCAGGATGATGTAGAACGAATTGATCGACTGGAACATCGATGCGGGGACTTCCCACCCAAGCATGTTCCGGTTCACGTAGCGGTCGGTGTAGAGGTTGAGCGAGGAACCGGCCTGCTCGAACAGGGACCAGAACAGCACCGAGCCCACCATCAACAGCATCGCTGCGAAGATGCGATCGCGGGCGTGCCGGTCCATCTTGGTGGTGGCGGTCCAGATCACGTAGCCCAACAGGCCCACGCCGCACACGCCCAAGGCCATGCCAACCGCCTTCTGGTTCTGCACCATCCACCAGCACACCACCACCAGCACCAGGCCCAGCGCATACAGCAGCCACTCAAGCGGCAACCCGAAGCGGCGCTCGCGCAGGCGCTCCGGATGCGCGGACTCGCCCTTGCCGCGCAGTGCGGGGCGCCCGATCACGAACACGATCAGGCCCAGCAACATGCCCACGCCGGCGGCGCCGAAGCCGTACTTCCAGCCGTAGGTCTCGCCGAGGTAGCCGCACAAAAGTGCACCCAGGAACGCGCCCAGGTTGATGCCCATGTAGAAGATCGTATAGGCGCCATCGCGGCGCACGTCGGTGCGCGGGTAGAGCTGACCCACCATCACCGAGATGTTGGCCTTGAGGAAGCCTGTGCCCACGATGATGAAGGCCAGCGCCAGCCAGAACACGTTGAGCGCCGGGCTTCCGCCGCCGCCATCGCCCTCGATGCCCATCAGGAAGTGGCCGATGGTCAGCAGCACCGCCCCGTACTGCACTGCCTTGCGCTGGCCCAGGTAGCGGTCCGCCAGATAGCCGCCGATCACCGGCGTGATGTAGACCAACGCGGTGTACGCGCCGTAGATCATCGATGCGTCACCATCCGAGAACAGCCAGTGCTTGGTCAGGTACAGCACCAGCAATGCGCGCATGCCGTAATACGAGAAGCGCTCCCACATTTCCGCGAAGAAGAGCATGTACAGGCCACGCGGATGGCCGAGGAAGGTCTTGCCCTCAGCGGCGACGGGGGGAATTGAACTCATGCATGCTCACCTTTCGGATGGCCATGTCAGCGCATGGCGGGAGGAAGTCGAACCCCGGGGCGGGGGAGCGGAACCGGGCGAGCATCACCGACTGGCTGCCGTCGCGTCAAACGTCGCGCATTCAGGTCGCGTGCTGCTTTGCAGCAGATGGTAGGCGCGAATGCCTCGCAGCCGGGGCGGCTCAATCTCCCGGCGCGCCATAAGCGCCACCCGGACCAATCACGGTCCGCACCTCGAACAATTCCGGGAAGAACGTCAGTTCCAGCGCCTTGCGCAGGAAAGCCACGCCACTGGAACCACCGGTTCCAGGTTTAAAACCGATAATCCGCATCACCGTGCGCATGTGCCGGAACCGCCAGAGCTGGAACTGGGTTTCCAGGTCCACCAGGTCCTCGCACAGCGCGTACTCGCGCGAATAGCGGTCCGTTTCTTCGTAGATGCGCTCGAACACCGGCACCAGCCCCTGGTCCATCACGTGCGCCTGTGACCAGTCGCGTTCCAGGTGTTCCACGGGGATGTCGTGGCCCCAGCGGGCGAGGTAGCGCAGGAATTCGTCATACAGGCTTGGCGCCTGCAACGCCGACTCCAGCGCGGCATGGCCGGGCACGTCGTGGGCGAACACTTTCAGCATCGCTGCGTTCTTGTTGCCCATCAGGAACTCGACGGTGCGGTACTGCAGCGACTGGAACCCCGAGGATGGCCCGAGTATTTCGCGGAACTCCATGTATTCCGACGGCGTCAGCGTCTCCAGCACCGACCACTGCGCGGTCAGCTGGTCCAGCACCCGCTTGCAGCGCGCGGTGACCTTGCCGAATTGCCAGACGCGATCGTGTCGTATGTGATCGGTGGCCGCGGTGAGCTCATGTATCAGCAGTTTCAACCAGAGTTCGCTGGTCTGGTGCTGGATGATGAACAGCATCTCGTCGTGGTGAGGTGGATCCGACAACGGCTGCTGCGCCGACAGCAAGCGGTCCAGGTGCAGGTAGCCGCCATAGCTCAAGCGCCCGGACAGATCGGTGTGGATGCTGGCTTCCAGGTCGCGCTGGTTGCGTTCAATGCCCATGTCGACATTCTCGCACGGGCCCTGCGCAGCTGGCCGCTGCACGGCTGCAGCCGGCCTGCCATGTAACTGTCATGGAAAATGCAGCAAAATCCCGGGTTACAGGCGGGAGATAGCCTGCTGACCACATCGGGGATACACACCATGAAGCATCTGAAACAGCGCCTGGCGCTGGCAGTCTTTTTTTCGCTCGGAATCGGTGCAGCGCAGGCGCAATGCGTCAGCCTGGCGGCAGTCGATGCCGCTTCGACCCAGAACTTCGACACACTCGCACTCTCGGGCACGTCGTCCAGCTTGCCTGCTGGCTGGTCCATCGCCGAATCCGGCGCCAATGCAAACACGACCTATACCGCGGGGACCGGCAGCAGCAACAGCGGCGAGACATACAGCTTCGGTCCGGCGGCGAATAGTGACCGCGCCCTCGGCGGCTTGCAGAGCGGCAGCCTGAACCCGTCGTTTGGCGCCTGCTTCACCAACAACACCGGTGGCGCCATCAATTCGGTGCAAATCGGCTATACCGGTGAACAGTGGCGCCTGGGCACCGCGTCGCGCGCCGACCGGATCGATTTCCAGTACAGCCTGAACGCAATCGACCTCACCAGCGGCAGTTGGGCAGACGCCGATGATCTCGATTTCGCGACTCCGAACACCGCCACCACCGGTGCCAAGGACGGCAACACGCCTGGCAACCGCACCGCGATCAGCAGCACGCTTGCGCTGACCTCGCCGGTGGCAAATGGCGCCACCTTCTGGATCCGCTGGACCGACCTCAATGCAAGCGGCGCCGACGACGGTCTTGCCGTTGACGATTTCTCGCTTATCCCACGAGCAGGCGGGGGCGGCACCCCGCCACCCCAGCTGACCATCGCCCAGATCCAGGGCAATGGCCTGGAAAGCAGCCATGTCGATGAGCTGGTCACGACCACGGGTGTGGTGACGGCGCTCAAGTTCAACAACGGCTTCTTCCTGCAATCCACCGGTGCAGATGTGGACGCGGATCCGGCCACGTCGGAAGCGATCCTGGTGTTCACCGGCAGCGCGCCAACGGTTGCCGTCGGCGACCGCTTGAGCGTGACCGCGACGGTGAAGGAATTCACCCCGGGCTCGAACCGCAACCAGCTGTCGATCACCGAACTGGTTTCACCCACGATCAACGTGCTGTCCGCTGGAAATCCGCTTCCTGCCGCAGTGGTACTGACCGTCGCCGACGTGAATGCTGGCAACGCGCCGGCTACCCTGGAGCGCCTGGAAGGCATGCGCGTGAGCGTGGCGGAAGCCTGGGTGGTCGCGGGCTCCGAAGCCAGCATCAATGAAGCCAACGCCACCGCAAGCACCAACGGCGTGTTCCACGTGGTGTTGCCGGAGGTCGCGCGTCCCTACCGCGAGCCCGGCATCGGCGTGCTGGATGTCATGCCGATCCCGCCCGGCAAGAACCCGCAACGCTTCGACACCAACCAGGAACGCCTGATGGTGCGCAGCTGGGGCCAGGTAGGTTCCACCCCGCTGGCGGTGGATGCGGACACCCTGGTCACCAACATGATTGGCGTGCTGGACTACTCTGCCGGCACCTGGGCACTGACCCCGGACGTCGGCGCCATGATCGGCGTCAGCAGCGGCAAGGTGCCAACCGCGGTCAGCGACGCCGGCTTTGCGGACGTCACCATCGGCGGCTTCAACCTGCTGCGCTTTTTCGACGAAATCAATGACCCGGGCGTGGGCGACGCGGTCCTGACCCCCGCCGCGCTGGAAAAGCGCCTGACCAAGACCAGCGCCGCGATCTGCGACTACCTGAAAGCCCCGGACATCCTGGGCGTGGTGGAAGTGGAAAACCTGCGCGTGCTTTCCATGCTGGCCGATCGCATCAACAGCACATGCTCGCGCGTGCCCGCCTACGAGGCCTACCTCGAGCAGGGCAACGACGTCGGCGGCATCAATGTCGGCTTCCTGGTCAGCACCCGCGACATCGGTAACGGCGTCGCTCGCGTTGATGCGCTGCAGGTCACCCAGTTCGGCAAGGATGCGACGATCACCAACCCGGACAACAGCACTGCAATCCTCAACGATCGTCCGCCGCTGCGGTTGCATGCCGTCGTGCATCAAGGCAATGGCGCCAGCTACCCGGTGACCGTGATCGTCAACCACCTGCGTTCGCTCAACGGCGTCGACGACACCTCGCCCGGCAGCAGCGGTTGGGCGACCACCGGCGATCGCGTGCGCGCCAAGCGTGCAGCACAGGCCAACTACCTGGCTGGCCTGGTGGAGTCGTTCCAGCAGAACGACCCTGCCGAGAAGATCGTGCTGGTCGGCGACTTCAATGCATTTGAATTCAACGACGGCTACGTGGACGTGATGGGCATCATCCGCGGCGATGAAGCGCCCGAAGACCAGGTGTTGACCTATGTGGACAGCCCGATCACCACGCCATTGGTCGATGGCAGCGTCCTGATCGCCGATCCCGCCGAGCGTTACTCGTATGTATTCGCGGGTAGCGCGCAAACCCTCGACCATGTGGTCATCAACGAAGCGCTGCTGATGGGTGCCGGCAATGCGGTGATCGAGCATGCGCGTATCAACGCGGACTTCGGCGTGCATCATTTCGGCGAGGTCGGCACCCCTTTGTATGTGTCCGACCATGATCCGGTGCGACTGACGATCCAGGTCGGCGATTTCCGCAGCGCGGACCTGTCGGTCAGTGCATCGGCGGAATCGACGCAAATCGCGGTCGGCCAGACTGCGGTGTTCCACATCGATGCGTCCAACGCCGGCCCCAGTTCGGCAGATCCCGCATCGCTGTCCATCGTGTTCGATGCGCTGGTGACGCCAACGGTCACCGCGCCGTCCGGCTGGACCTGCGCGGCGGCCACCCAGGACGCACTGGCGCATACCACCACCGTCGTCTGCACGGCGGGAACGTTCGCGGCAGAAAGCGATGCCGGCTTCACTGTTGAAGTACCCACCACCGGCGAACTGGTCCTGAACATGACCGCCACGGTCAGCTCAGCGGTCAGCGATCCCGCTTCCGGCAACAACCAGGCCAATGCACAAGTCCTGGTGGGGCAAGCCGCTGATCTGTCGCTGGGCTTTTCGGCGCCGCAACCCGGCGGGCGCGGCGTGTCCTATTCCGACACCCTGACCCTGCGCAACGACGGTCCGAATGCCGCGATTGGAGCGAAGCTGCACCTGTACCTGCAAACCACCGACTTCACGGTGATGACCGTGGTGGCGCCTTCCGGTTGGTACTGCCGGACCGGCGCGGTGAGATACAGCTACAACTGTTCGACTTCGATTCCGGTCCCCACCGGGGCCGAGCTGAAGTTCCTGGTCAAGCAGCGCGATTCACGCAGCCACAAGACCACCAACCCGTACCGGCTGGAGGCCCAGGTCGAGGCCACCACCCTGGACCCGGCCGCAGGCAACAACGCAGCGGTGCAGATCGCACAGTAAGCAGTCAATCCGCTTGGTCGAAGGCGCAGCTCCGGCTGCGCCTTCTTTTTTTCAGGGCCGGGCACGTGACTTGCCGCGCCGCGCAACGGACGATCCACGTGCTCCGGGTATCATGGGCGTTTCCGCCGTGGATGCCATTCCAATGACCGTCGCCGCCACGTTTGAAATCGAATACCTGCAATACCTCAAACCGGATGGCAGCCTGTCCGCTGAGTTGCCGCCGGCTGTTCCCAACGCCGATGCATTGCTCCCTCTGTTCAAGAAGATGCTCTACGTGCGCACCTTCGACACCAAGGCTATCGCCCTGCAGCGCACCGGCAAGCTGGGCACCTATGCCGCCAGCTTGGGCCACGAGGCCACCCACGTCGGCATCGGCGCGTCGATGAAACCTGAAGACGTGTTCGCGCCCAGTTATCGCGAATACGGCGCGCAGTTCATGCGTGGGGTGAAGCCGCGCGAAGTGCTGATGTACTGGGGCGGCGACGAACGCGGCAACGATTTCGAAGGGCCGCGCAACGACTATCCATGGTGCGTGCCGATCTCCACCCAGTGCCTGATGGCCGCCGGCGCCGCGCTCAGCTTCAAACTGCGCAAACAGGACCGGGTCGCGGTGGCGACGTGCGGTGATGGCGGCTCGTCCAAGACGGATTTCTATGCCGCGCTGAATTCGGCCGGCGCGTATTCGCTGCCGCTGGTGCTGTGTGTGATCAACAACGGCTGGGCGATCAGCGTGCCGCGCAAGGCGCAGACCGGCGCGCAGACGTTGGCACAAAAGGGCATCGCCGGTGGTTTGCATTGCCTGCAGGTGGACGGCAACGACCTGGTTGCAGTGCTTGAAGCGATGCGTCGCGCCCACGAACGCGCGCGCAGCGGCGAAGGCGGCAGCGTGATCGAGTTCATGACCTATCGCCTGCACGACCACACCACCGCCGACGACGCCCGCCGCTACCGCGGCGAGGACGAGGTCAAGGCGGCGTGGCTGAATGAGCCCTTCCTGCGCCTGCGCAAGTACCTGACCGATCAGAAACTGTGGGACGAGGATCAGGAAAAGGGGTGGGTCGAGGAGTGCGGCAAGTCGATCGACGTCGAGATCAATGCCTACCTCGAATGCCCGGTGCAGCCGGTGGAGGCGATGTTCGACTTCCTCTATGCCGAATTGCCCGAAGAGCTGCATGCGCAACGCGAGTCGGCCATCGCCTTGGAACGCGCCGCCAGGGAGGCGCGGGCATGAGTGACGCCACTCCCATTGCCTTGATCGAAGCGATCACCCAGGCGCTGGCCTACGAGCTGCGCAACGACGACAGCGTGATAGTGCTGGGCGAGGACGTCGGCATCAATGGCGGCGTGTTCCGCGCCACCGCCGGCCTGTCGGCTACCTTCGGCACCGAGCGCGTGCTTGACACGCCGCTGGACGAAACCACCATTGCAGGCCTGACCGTCGGTATGGCATCGCAAGGCATGAAGCCTGTCGCCGAGGCGCAGTTCGACGGCTTCATGTACCCGATGGTCGATTTCATCGTCTGCCACGCCGCGCGCATGCGTTATCGCACCCGCGGTCGCCTGAGCTGCCCGATGGTGCTGCGGGTGCCCTGGGGCGGTGGCATCCGCGCGCCTGAGCACCACTCCGAAGCCAACGAATCGATCTTCACCAACGTGCCCGGGTTGCGCGTGGTGATGCCGTCGTCGCCCGCGCGCGCGTATGGGCTGCTGCTGGCCGCGATCCGCGACCCCGATCCGGTGATCTACATGGAGCCCAAGCGCATCTATCGCCAGTACAAGGAACTGGTGCCGGATGATGGCGAGGCATTGCCGCTGGATGTCTGCTACGTGCTGCGCGACGGCAGCGACATCACCCTGGTCACCTGGGGCGCGCAGGTCAAGGAGACCCTGGAAGCCGCCGAGTCGCTTGCCAAGGATGGCATCAGCGCCGAGGTGATCGATGTCGCCACGCTGACGCCATTGGATTTCGCCACCATTGCCGAATCCATTGCCAAGACCGGGCGCTGCGTGATCGTGCACGAGGCCGCCAAGACCGCGGGCTTCGGCGCCGAGATCGCCGCGCGCTGCGCCGAGGAATGCATGTTCGACCTGGTCGCACCGGTCGAGCGCGTGACCGGCTACGACACCCACATCCCGCTGTTCCGCCTGGAAATGAAATACCTGCCGAGCGTCGACAAGATCGTCGCCGCGACCAGGCGAGCCATGGCGTTCGGTTAGCATCTCTTCATCCCTGCGCAGGCGGGGATCCAGTGCCTTTTGCGTATCGTAATTTTTCCAGAACCAAAGTCGCTGGATACACAGCCACAAGGGCTGTGACAAACGACCCGCTTTCGCGGGAAAGACGGCAAGAACAAGAGCGAGAACAACATGAGCACCAAACAATTCAAGCTGCCCGACCTCGGCGAAGGCCTGCCGGACGCGACCATCGTCGAGTGGTACGTCAAGGTCGGCGACACCATCAAGCTTGACGACAACCTGGTCTCGATGGAAACCGCCAAAGCGTTGGTCGACGTGCCCTCGCCGGTGTCTGGCAAGGTGCTGAAGCTGGCCGGCGGCGCGGGCGACATCGTCATCACCGGCAGCATGCTGGCCGAGTTCGAGTTGGATGCATCGATGCCGCAGCGTGCGGAAGGCCAGGACACCGGACACAGCCACGGGCATGGCGTTGGGACCCAGGATCCGGCGCCTGACGACCGCGTGGTGGCATCGCAGGAAGGCGGCGCGATTGAAGATGCCGGCGCTGCCGGTGCGCCCGCCCCCGACGCCGGCACCGTGGTCGGGGCAATGCAGGTCGGTACTGCAGTGATGGCACAGGCCGCGGTCGCGTCCGGTGGTGTCAAGGCGATGCCGGCCGTGCGCGCGACGGCACGCAAGCTCGGCGTCGATATCACCCGCGTGTCGCCGAGCGGCACCGATGGCACGGTCAGCATGGATGACGTCAAGCGCGCAGCCGCGGATGGAAGTGCCAAGCCGGGTGCGCCTCCTGCGCGGGGGGCCCCGGCAGCCGCCCATGGTTCGACAGGCTCACCACGAGCGGATGCCGTTGCAACACGAACGAGTGCCGTTGCAACACGAACGGGTGACGTTGCAACACGACCGGATGCCGTGGCAACTCGACCGGATGCCGCACAAGCACGCAGCACCTTGTCGCAGGCCGGCAAGCCGATGCGTACCCGGCCGCCCGGCGCGCAAGCAACTGGCCAGCCGGAACAACTCAAGGGCGTGCGCCGCAACATGGCGCGGGTCATGGCCGATGCACACGCGCAGGTGGTGCCCACGACACTTGTTGACGATGCCGACCTGCACGCCTGGAGTGGCCGCCAGGACATCACCGCGCGCCTGGTGCGTTCAATTGTCGCCGCGTGCAAGGCGGTACCGGCGCTCAATGCCTGGTTTGATGGCCCCAACCTGAGCCGCACCCTGCATCCGCACGTGGATATCGGTATCGCGGTCGACACCGACGACGGCCTGTTCGTGCCCGCCCTGCGCAATGCCGACATGCTCGATGCAGTCGGCGTGCGCGCAGCGATCAAGCGCCTGCGTACGCAGGTCGAGGACCGTTCGATCGCGACTTCGGAACTGTCCGGCTACACGATCTCGCTATCGAACTTCGGCATGTTCGCCGGCCGCTATGCGACCCCGGTGGTCGTGCCGCCGTGCGTGGCGATCATCGGTGCCGGCAAGCTGTCGCACGACGTGGTCGCGGTGATGGGCGGGATCGAGGTGCATCGGCGCATGCCGATTTCGCTGACCTTCGACCATCGCGCATGCACCGGCGGCGAAGCCGCGCGCTTCCTGGCTGCACTGCTGGACGACATGGCGCAGCCGAACTAAGCCGCAGCCCTCTTCAAGGCCTTGCAGCCTCGCCCTCGAGCTGTGCGGCGACGAACGCGGCCAGCGCGGCGTTGACGTCCTCCGCGCTCACGCCTTCGCCCAGGCTGAAGTCGAGCTGGTCACTGTCCAGCGTGCCCTGCTTGATCGCGGCGATGCGCTGCCCGGCGTCCCGCGGGGAAGCGAAGCCGGCACTTTGCAGCAACACGCGCTCACCAAGTACCAGCTTGAAGTAGAACTTGCCGTCGGCATCCCGGTATTGCTTGAAGGTTGGCGCCGCATTCGCGTCGGCTTTCTTCGCACTGGCGGCCTGCACACCCGCATCGGACAGATCGCGCAGCCCGACCGCGCCGCGCAACGCCTGCATGGCGGGTGTTGCATGGGAAATGCGCAGGCGCTGCGCGCCATCACGCAGGATCGCTTCGATGGCGGCCGGCTTGGCGATCAACGCTTCGTACTGCTCGCGCAGCGGTGACACTTCGGCGTCAATGCGTTCGAAAAGTTTTTGCTTGGCATCACCCCAACCTATGCCCTCGGCATAGGCCTGGCGCATCGCGGTGGTTTCGTCGGGTGTAGCGAAGGCCTGGTAGATCTGGAACAACGCAGAGCCTTCGGTGTCCTTGGCTTCGCCGGGCGCGCGCGAATCGGTCAGGATGCCGGCAATGAGCTTTTTCAGCTCGGCGCGCGGCGCGAACATCGGAATGGTGTTGTCGTAGCTCTTGCTCATCTTGCGGCCGTCCAGGCCCGGCAAGGTCGCGACCTGCTCCTCGATCGCGGCTTCAGGCATGTTGAAGTGATCACCGTAAAGATGGTTGAAACGCTGGCCGAAGTCGCGGGCCATTTCGATGTGCTGCACCTGGTCGCGGCCAACCGGCACCTTGTGCGCGTTGAACAGCAGGATGTCGGCGGCCATCAGTACCGGGTACATGAACAGGCCGGCGCTGATGCCGGCATCGTCGTCCTCGCCTTCGGCGCGGTTGCGGTCCACCGATGCCTTGTAGGCATGCGCGCGATTGAGCAGGCCCTTGCCGGCCACGCAGGTCACCAGCCAGGTGAGTTCAGTGATCTCCGGTATATCGGACTGTCGGTAGAACCAGACCGATTGGGGATCCAGCCCGCATGCCAGCCACGCGGCGGCGATCTCCAGCGTGCTGCGCTGCACCCGCGCCGGTTCGCTGGTCTTCACCAGCGCGTGGTAATCGGCGAGGAAATAGAAGCTCTCCACGCCGGGCATGCGCGACGTGGCGATCGCCGGGCGGATCGCGCCGACGTAATTGCCGAGGTGCGGGGTACCGGAGGTGGTGATGCCGGTCAGGACGCGGGTCTTGCTCATGGAAAGTCAGTGCTGTCGATACAACCCACAGTTTAACCGCCGCGGCGTACAACCCCATCCGCAGGCCTGGGGCGTTTGCATCCATGCACACTCACTGCGCCTTGCGCGCGCCATTCTCTGCTGGAGACCACCATGATCCGCCGCCCATCGCTTCACTTGTCGCTCGTCGTTGCGCTTGCCCTGACCTCCGCCGCGGCCTGCTCGCCGCTGTCCGCCCGCGATCTGGTCGGGCTGGACATCATCGACCGCGATACCGGCCAGGTCCTGCCCGAATATAGTCAGTACAGCCAATACGGCCAGCGCGGCCAGGACTGGGTCGCCGGCGTGCCTGGCCATCGCTATTCGGTACGGCTGACCAATACCTCCGGCGAACGGGTGCTGGTGGTGCTGTCGGTCGACGGCGTCAACGCGGTCAGCGGACAGACCGCTTCAGCCTCGCAGGGCGGATACGTGCTGGGTCCATGGGAAACCGCGGAGATCGCCGGCTGGCGCAAATCGCTGGACGACATCGCCCAGTTCCTGTTCACCGACCTGCCGGACAGCTATGCCGCGCGCACGGGGCGCCCGGACGATGTCGGGGTGATCGGGATCGCGGTGTTCAAGGAGCGTCGCGTGCAGCCGTACTACGCGCCGTCCGCACCGCCGATTGCCTCGAATCGTGCGCGTGAACAGTCCGCCGGCAAGGCCGCGGCGCCTTCGGCAGCAGCGCCGGCAGGTTCGGCCGATCGTGCGATGAGCCAGGCTGAAGCGATGCCGCAACGACTGGGTACTGGCCATGGCCAACGCGAATGGGCGCCGGTTGGGCAGACCGAATTCGTCCGCGCCAGTCGCAGCCCGCAACAGGTCAGCCAACTGCGCTATGACGATGCCGACCAACTGGTGGCGATCGGGGTACTGCCGCGCTACTACCCGTCCCACATGCGTAGCGGCCCGCGCGCGTTTCCGAACGGATTCGTTGCCGACCCGCCACGCTTGTAAATTCCATCATGCATCGAACACAACGGAAGACGGGCCAGGTTTCCCTGGCCCGTCAAGCATCCTTGCAATATTGCTTCCTTGTTCGGTTGGAAAGCGCTGCTTGATCTAGACGCTGATCAGCACTTGCCGTCCTTGCAATCCTTAGCCTTGTCCTCGACCTTCTCGCCAACCTTCTGCACATCCTTGCCGGCACCGGCCATGGTGTTGCAGGCAGTCACGGAGAGTGTCGAAAACGAAGCCAACAGCAACAGGGCAAACAAACGCTTCATGGGGATCTCCTGGTGATCATATTGATCGGAACGGACCGAAGCGCAACCGGATGGTCAGCGCTTGCACCCATGAAAGCGCATTCGCCCGTGAAGCCTGCGTGCACCCGCCGGCAAATGGCAAAACGGTGGATGAACCACAAATCAGGTGCAGTCGGTCAGTCGCGCATCAGGGTTGATTTACCGAACAGGCTTTCGACCAGGTCCACGGTCAACTTGGCGGTGGCATTGCGTCGGTCCAGTGCAGGATTGACCTCGACGATATCCAGCGAGGCCATGCGCCCGGTGTCGGCAATCATCTCCATGATCAGCTGGGCTTCGCGGTAATTGACACCGCCGGGCACGCGCGTGCCGGTGCCGGGGGCGATCGAAGGGTCAAGCATGTCGACGTCGAAACTGACATGAAGGTGGGTGTCGGCATCCACTCCGTCCAGCGCTTCCTCCATCACCCGGCGCATGCCGACTTCATCGATGTAGCGCATGTCATAGATATCCAGGCCGTGCTCCTGCACCAGCCGCTTCTCGCCACGATCCACCGAGCGGATCCCGATCAGGCGGATCTGGCCCGGCTGCAGCGCGGGCGAGGGACCTCCCATCGTTGTCAACGCATCAGGGCCGAGCCCACAAAGGCAGGCAACCGGCATGCCATGGATATTGCCCGACGGGGTGATCTCACGGGTATTGAAATCGGCGTGCGCATCCAGCCACAGCACCCGCAACTTCTTGCCCTGGGTGCGGCAGTGCGCGGCAACCGCGGCGATCGAACCGACCCCCAGGCAATGATCCCCACCAAGCAGGACTGGCATGCGCCCGGCCTGGAGTTCGCGGGTGCTTGCCTCGAACACGGCCTGGTTCCAGGCGACTACCTCGACCAGGTGGCGATAGCCGTCCACCGGCGCGCTGATGGGGTTGCGGGGGCCGGGAAGATCACCCAGGTCACGGGCATCCACGCCACGTCTGGCGATCGCTTCAACAAGCCCGGCCACGCGCAGGGATTCCGGCCCCATCGAGGCTCCACGGCGCGAGGCGCCAATGTCGGTGGGCACGCCGAACACGGATACGGGTGGATAGCTGTGGCTCATTCTGTCGTCCTCATGGGGTCGCCTTCCTGGGTGGGCGCGAGCAGACGTGCCGCGACGATTGGTGCCGCTTATCCGAATCGAACGGATGACCTACCGCTTACAAGGCGGTTGCTCTACCTGCTGAGCTAAAGCGGCGATGTCGGCGAATTTTAGCCTGCCGCGCCCGTACTTGCCGCGATTCATGGCAGACGTGCGCAGTCCAGCGACCTGGAGGGTGCGATCTCGGCCAGCGTTGCCAGGGTGGAATCGGCCGGGAAACGCGCGTCCAGCCACCACTGCGGCGGGGTGTCACTGAGGGGTTCTGCGCGCGCGGTGAAGCCCTTGCCGGCCAGTTGCGACTGGCGCCTGCGCGCGCTTTCCTCGCTGCCATAACGGCCGAGGGCAATACTGTTGGCCTCGTTGCCAGTAGCGATGATGTACCAATCGTTGAGGCCGGCTGCCTTCATTTTTTCAATGACCTCCTGGGCCGCGTCGCGCGAGGCCAGCGGCGGCAGATACACGCGCCAGCCGCGCGCCGATTTGGCCTGGGCGTCGCGGGGTACCAGCTTCTGGGCCAACCCCTGGAGCCTGGGACGGGCCGCGTCGCGGGCAGCGACATCGTCGAACGGGCCAAAGCTGAGGCATAGCGCGGCGGCTGCAACCGGAGCAGCGGGCACCGCCGGCTCTTCAGCGGCGGCCGTGACTGTGGCGGCAGGCGGCACCGCGGGTGGAGCGGAGGCTGGCGGCGCAACGACGGACTCCGGCGCAACCGGCTCGCCGACCAGCCGCAATCCCGGTTGACTGGCGTCGGCGAGTGGCGCGGCAGTAGCCACGCGCAAGCCGGCACCACCCAGCCACCACGCGGCGACGCCCAGGTTGAGCATCAGCAGGAACACAATCGCGGCGCGCAGGATCATGCGTCGAGTTTATGCGATGCAGCTGGCATGCCAGCGCGCCAGCCCGCGCAGGACGGCATCGGGTACCCATTCGTGCGCCGGCAGACGCGTACGCAAGCTGGCCGCGCCGCCGCCATGCAGCCACAACGCGGGCCGAACGCCGAGCAAGCCCTGCGCTTCCGCCAGGCTGCGCTCGACCAAGGCCAGCGCCGCGCCCTCACAACCTGAAGCCAGTGAGTGGTCGGTATCGTTGGCAAATTCGGCATAACTGCCGCCGTGTTCCGGCAGGACCGGCGCGCGCGCATGCAAGGCCTGGCGCATCAACATCGGGGATGGCGCGATCCGACCACCACGATGTTGCCCATCGCCATCCAGCAGGTCGCAAGTCAGCGCCGTACCAACCCCGACCAGCAGCACCGGAGCCGCATCCACTGCCGCCAGCATGGCCAGGAATCGATCCACGCCCAGGTGTTGCGGAGTGGCATACGCAATCCGCAGGCCACCCAGCGCCGGCTGCGTGCGCACGACATGCAGGCGCGTGAAGCGCTTGGCCAGGACGTCCAGCAATGCGACATGCCGCGCCGCAGGGCCGACACTGGCAATGCAGGCCACTTCGCCGCGCGGAAGTTCGTCCAGCCATGCCTGGCCGTCGTCATGCACGACGGCAGCGGTGTCACCCGGCTGGCCATCGACGCCGAGTTCGGCATGTTTCAACCGGGTGTTGCCGAGATCAAACAGGATGGTCTTCAAGTCACCGTCCTCATGAGGTCCGCAGGGTCACGTCGGCGGCATGCACCTGGCGCTCGCGGCCATCGCCGTCGCGTACGCGCAAGGCACCGTCGGCTGCGATGCCCAGTGACGTGGCCGTCCAGGTTCGCGAGCCTTCGTGCATGTGTACATCGCGTCCGGCGAGCGCATCGAGCGCGGCAAAGCGCGGCAGGAATCCGGCCAGGCCGTCGGCATCGAAATGGGCCAGCGCCGGCAACAGATGCGTCAACAATTTCGCGACCAACGCATTGCGCGATGGCGGCGATGCATCCGATAGCGCGGACAGGTCAATCCACGGCTGATCAATGCCCGCCGCCATGGCCGGTGGCATGCGTACATTGACGCCCAGGCCGATCACCGCGCGAGCGGCGCCTGCATGTTCGCCGCCGCCTTCGACCAGAATCCCGCCCAGCTTGCGCAGACCGCGACCATCGGCCACTACCAGGTCATTCGGCCATTTCAATGCGACCTGCGCGTGTCCGCATTCACGCAAGGCTTCACAGGCGGCGATGCCGGCGACCAGGCTGAGTCCGCCCAGCCGCGCCAGCCCGCCTTCGAAACGACGGCCAATCGACAGGTAGACATGCGCGGCAAGCGGCGACGCCCAGCTGCGCCCGCGCCGCCCACGACCGCCAGTCTGGCGTTCCGCCAGCAGCACCGCGCAGCCCAGCGCTGGCAACTCTCGACGCAGCAGCTCGCTGTTGGTGGAATCCAGCGACCAGCCGATTCCCAGCGATGCCAGTAGCGGCGCCAGTTCGCACGGCAATGCCGCGCGGATCGCTTCGGCATCCAGCAAGTCCAGTGGCATTTCGAGTCGATAACCACGCCCCGGCACCGCAGTAATCGGAATGCCGGCATCGCGCAGGCCCTCGATGCGCTTCCAGACCGCAGCGCGGGTCAGGCCTGCCTCGCGCGCCAGCAGGTCACCGCTGACCGCACCTGCAGCCAGCCGCTGCAACAGCTGGCGTTCGTGCGCATGCTCGCTCATGCCACGCTCAATGCCGGTCGCGGCCATGCAAGCGATGCAGCAGGCGCGCGCGCGCAAACTTTGACTCGGTGCCGTTGCGCAGCCGTTGCAGGTTGCCGCGATGGCTGAAGGCGATGAACAGCGTGGCGGCAATGGCGAACCACATGCGGTTCGAACCGGCGTCGCTCCACCATGCCCATAGCGGCAGGCTGGCCACAGCAAGCACCGTCGACAGGCCGACATAGCCCGTGCTGACCAGCACGCTGCCCCAGGCCAGCAACAGCAGTGGGATCGACCATGGCCACAGCACCAGCAGGCCGCCGATCAGCGTTGCCGCGCCCTTGCCGCCGCGGAAGCCGTGCCAGAGTGGCCACACGTGGCCGACCACGGCGAGCCCGGCAGCCAGGTAGCCATGGGTGGTGACGCTCAGTGGCGCGCCGAGCGGCGCCCAGCGCTGGGCAAACCAGGTCGCCAGCACACCCTTGCCGACATCGATCAGGGCGACGCCGAGCGCAAACTTCCATCCCTGGGTGCGCAAGGCATTGGTGCCGCCCGCATTGCCGCTGCCCAGCCCGCGGATATCAACGCCGCGGGTGCGGCCCAGCAGCAGGCTGCCCGACACCGACCCGAGCAGGTAGGCGACCAGCAGCAACACGGCGGTAAGTACGAGTGGTGGCCACGAGGCAGTCATGCCCGAATGATAGACGGCCAGCGGGAAAATGAGCTGCAGCGAACATCGGATTATCGGATGTCAGGGCGCCGGCTGCAGGCCCACCACCAGGGTGCCGGGCCCTGCGTGTGCGCCGATCGCCGGCCCGATCTCGACAAGATGGCCTTCCACCACCGGCAGGTGCTCGTGCAGGGCCGCCAACAGGCGCTCGCCATCCGCCAATGCATCGGCATGGCCGACGATCAGCCGCCAGCCGACGTCTGTCGGCACACGCTTGCCAAGATAGCGGGCAAAGGCATCAGCCGCTTTCCGGCGTGCTAACAGGCCGCCGACCAATTTGAGCAGGCCCTCGGGATTGATCGCGGCGATCGGGGTCAGTCCACTCCAACGCACAGCGGGACCGGCCCAGCGCGGAATGCGCCCGCCACGCACCGCGTGCGAGATGTCGCGCGCCATCGCCCAGGTCATGGTCAACGCACGGGCGCGGATCAGCTCGGCTTCGATCGTGGCCGCATCGGCGCCTGCTGCGGCCATTTCGCCGGCACGCCACGCCAGCAGCGCCTGGCCGGTACTGGCATGGCCGCTGTCAAATACAACCAGCGGTTTCGCCAACCCGCGTGCAGCGGTTTCGGCGGACTGCAACGTACCCGACAGCGGACGCGACAGTCCCACGTACACCGCCGAATCCTGATGGCCCAGCACGTGTTCGAAGATCCGGCGGTAATCCCCGGACGGCGGCTGGCTGGTGATCGGCAATTGCCTTGACATCGCCATGCGCCGGTAGAACTCGCCAGTGGTCAGTCCCAGCCGATCCAGGTAGTCGCGGCCATCCAGGCTGACCCGTGCCGAGACGACATGAATGCCGTAGCGCTCGGCCAATGCCTGCGGCAGGTCGGAGGCGCTGTCGGTGATCACTGCCACCATGTGTGGCGACTCCACGCTGCGTTGCTGCATGATCATGTCGTCGGCCTTCATTGACGCGATCCGGCCATGCAACGCGCAGGCATCAAACAACACCTGCGGCGAGCCCACGTGGCCATGCACGCGCAACCTGCCGGCACCACCGGCCACCACCAGTGAATCGATGTCGAGTCCACCCAAGGCTGCCTGAAGCTGTTCGCGATCCATGCCTTCGCCCAGCAACAGGCATTCGGTGCAATAGCGGCGCGCGGGATCGACCGCGTGCACGTGTGCCGGCAGCTCGACCGCGTCGTTCGCTGCGTGCGCCACCGCGCCGTGAACGCGCACCGCACGCGGGCCGCCCTCGACGAATTCGGCGATGCCTTCCAGCCAGTCGACGAACCCCTGCGCGCCGGCATCCACCACGCCTGCCTTCTGCAGCAAGGCCATTTGCTTCGGCGTGTCCGCCAGCGCACGCCGCGCGCGCTGCAGGGCATGGGCGAAACCGCGGCGTGGACTCTCCGGTTGCTGGCGCGCTGCCTCGTCCAGTGCATCGGCGAACGCACTGATGACACTGACCATTGTTCCTTCGACCGGATGGGCCAGCGCGGCGCGCGCGCCATCTGCGCCCCTGCGCACGGCCGCAGCCAGCGTGCGCGCATCAAGGACGGACGCATTGCGAGCGTGTTCGGCCAGGCCATACAGGAACTGCGCCATGATCGCGCCGGAATTGCCGCGCGCACCGTCGATGGCGTCGTTGCCGATCCCCACCAGCAATTCGCCGATATGGCGGCTGCGCTGGCTCAGGGCGCCCTGCAGCGCGCTGCCCAGGGTCGCAGCCAGATTGCTGCCGGTGTCGCCGTCGGCGACCGGGAACACATTGATACGGTTCAACTCATCGCGCGATGCCATCACCCGCTGCCCACCAGAGATCAGCGCGCGACGCAAAGTGGCCGCTGTGAGATCCAGTGCTGCTGAGGCCATGTCTGCGCGCCCGATGGTCATGCGCCAGTCTGCTATGCGTCAGCGTGCAATGCCTGCTGCGATGCAGCACTGCGCGCTTTCGCCTCTGCCCCACATCCACGTTATAGTGGGGAAGGGGATCCCATCTCCGCGCGCTTCGGTCAGCACTTTTCAGATAGCGCCCTTCATTCTTCCGTGGTGAGCCTCATGTGCCGTAGCAGCCCGATCCTGTTGAGCATCGCCGTTCTGTTCGCCTTCGGTCACGCCTCTGCCAGTGCCTTGGAATCGCAACAGATCAGCGCCGACGCCAGCTCTGCCTGCCCGGACAGCACGACCGCCGCCAACGATCGTGGTGAACTTGGCGACGCCGATCCGTCCGCTACGACAGTGGCCCCGGCGCGTCGCACCGAGAAAGCCAAGACCGTGACCGCCCCGCGCAGCACCGGCACCCGTGCCGCCGCACCGCGCTGGCACAGCTTCCTGCCAGGCATGATTCGCTGAGCCATCTGCCAGCAGCTTCGCAAGCCGCGATCGACCCGGACTGCACCTGATTCGCCAGGACTGGATCCAACCAGTTCAATCTAGCCAGCTCAATCGAAACGATCCAAAAATCTTGCGAGCGCAGTCAGGCTACACGCCCGGCGGCAGGGTCACTTCGAAACGCGCGCCACCCAGTTCCTGCGAGCGACTGACCTGCAGCTCACCGCGGTAGCTGCGGACAATGTCCTGCACGATGGCCAGCCCTATCCCATGCCCCTGCACCCGCTCGTCGCCGCGCACGCCGCGCTGCAGGACATGCGCGATGCGGTCATCGGCGATGCCCGGGCCATCGTCCTCGACGGTGATCGATAGTCCGGGCCGGCGACCCGGTGCGTCAATGCCCTCGGCAACGGTCAACAGCACGCGCGCTCTGGCCCACTTGAATGCGTTTTCCAGCAGGTTGCCGAGCAATTCCTGCAGGTCGCCGGTTTCGCCATGGAAGCGTACCTGCGGCGCGATCTCGAATTCGCACAACACGCGCTGGGCCGCGTAGACCTTTTCCAGGCCCGTCACGATCTGCTCGGCGGTTGGCTCGATTTCGATCGGCGCGGCGAACAACTGGTGGCCGGAACGCGCGGCGCGCGACAACTGGTAGGTGACCAGGTCGTTCATGCGACGCAGCTGGGTGTCCACTTCGTCGCGCAGCTCAGCTTCACCGGCATCACTGTCCAGGCGCGTACGCAGCACCGCCAGCGGCGTCTTCAGGCTGTGGGCAAGGTCAGCCAGGGTGTTGCGCTGCCGATCCAGGTTCTCGCGCTCGCTGTCGATGAAGGCGTTGATACTGCGGGTCAATGGCTCCAGCTCGCGCGGATGCGCCTCGCTCATCCCGGACGCGGAACCAAGTTGCACGCGCTTGAGGTCGCCGATGACGGCATGCAATGGGCGCAGGCTCCAGCGCAGCACCACCATCTGCAACAACAACAGCACCAGGCCGGCACCGCCCAGGTTCAACCACAAGGCCGACCGGAACGCCGCAACCTGTCGTCCGAGCGCGGTGGTGTCCTCGAGGATGTACACCGTGTACGGAAATTCGCTGCCCTGCTGGTCATTACCGCTCCAGATCAACCCGTAGCCGTAGCGATAGACCTCGCCGGCCCGGCCGTTGATCTGGGTGACCGGCAGCGGTCCTTCAAACGCCTGTTGACGGGCGCCCAGCATCACGCCTTCGGGCAGCCGCGGTCCCTGCGCGGAATCGGATTCCCAACGGCCTGATGGCAGCACGATCTGTGCATACAGCCCACTGCCGGGACGCTTGAAGCGCGGGTCGGGCGGGTCATACGGCGGAATCACACTGCCATCGCGGGCGAAATCGCTGTTCGCGTAGGCCAGTGCATAACTGTGCAGGCGCTCGCGCATGCCGCTTTGCGCGGTGCTCAGGAACGAACGGTCGAGTGCGTAACCGGCCAGCGCCAGGAACGCCACCAAGCCCAGGCTCGCCGCAAGCAACTGGCGCGCCTGCAAGGAACGCGGTTGGGTGATGCGCAAGCGGCGACGCCCGGTGGCCTCGCCGCCTGGGTTGTCAGGCGCGTCCACGGCCGTCCTCCGCGGTCACTCGCGCGCGGTCACTCGCCGCTGCGCGGGATCGCGAACCTGTAACCGCGTCCACGCACGGTTTCAATCGGCTTGAGCGCGCCTTCCGGGTCGAGCTTCTTGCGCAGCCGGCCAATGAACACCTCGAGCACGTTTGAATCGCGGTCGAAGTCCTGCTGGTAGATGTGCTCGGTAAGGTCGGCCTTGGAGACCAGTTCACCGGCATGCATCATCAGGTACTCCAGCACCTTGTATTCGTAGCTGGTCAGGTCGACGTTGGCACCGTCCACGCTCACCGTCTGCGCGGCCAGATCCAACATGACCGGACCGCATTCCAGGGTCGGCTTGCTCCAACCTGCAGCGCGACGCACCAGCGCGTTGACGCGCGCCAGAAGTTCTTCGACATGGAAGGGCTTGACCAGATAATCGTCGGCACCCTGCTTGAGGCCGTCGACCTTGTCCTGCCAGCTGGAACGCGCGGTCAGGATCAACACCGGGAATTTCTTGCCTTCGTCGCGAAGGGCCTTGATCAGCTCCATGCCTGACATCTTCGGCAGGCCGAGATCAATGATGCCGACGTCGAACGGGACTTCCCGGCCCATGTACAGACCCTCCTCACCATCCTGGGCGGCATCCACCGCGTAGCCTTCGCGCTTCAGGCGCGCAGCCAGCGTTTCGCGCAACGGGGCTTCGTCTTCGACGAGCAGGATACGCATGGAAACTCCTTACGAATGGATGATGGTCGGGAACGTGGGCATGTATTTCCCGTACAGGATGCCGTGATCAGTCGTCGTCATCGCGTGTAGGCTTCGGGCGTCGCTGGGAACCCCGAGCGTCCTTGCCATCGCTACGACTGTTGTTTCGATCGGAACTGGCGTTGTCGTCACGTCGGCTCGGGTCCTGCATGAACACCCGCACCCTGCCCTCGTCGTCTACCACCTTGACCCGGTGCATGTCGCGGCCGTCATATTGGACACGTTCAGCCGACAGAACTTCGCCGCGCGTGTTGCGTTCGATGCTACGCACGGCATCTGACAAGCTGCTGTCGTCGCGCGTTTGAGAGCGATCCTTGCGGACGTCTGGCGGCGGCGGGGTCGATTGCGGCCCAGCATTCGCAGGCAGCGCCGGAATCACCGCCAGGATGGCGATGGTCAGCAACTTGAGCGATGGCAGGGGACAGCGGGACATGGCAAGACTTCCTGCAGGGAGAATGATGAGGCGACCATTCTGGCGAGAACCAGTGAATCAGCCCTGAAGTTTCCTGAACAGGATACCCCGCCATTCATGATTCCCACGATTCAAGCCGTTTACGACTCAGAACAACTCGCCGATGCAACAGCGCAACGAACCGCCGGCCGCTTCGATCGCATCCAGCTCGACGGTGGCGACTTCAAAACCTGCATCGGCCAGTTGCTGCCGATGTTCGGGTAACAGGGCGCGTCCCGCTGCGGCGCTCATCCAGACCTTGTGCTGGTCCAGTGCGATGCAGTTGCCGACAAAGGCCGCGTGTTCACCGGGCGCGCAGAGGAACGCGCGGGGCGCATACAGGCTCGCGATCGCCTCCACCACCGCCGTGTCGGCGACTCCATCCGGGCAGATGACCGCCGCACGCCCGGCCAGCACCGCCAGCACGACATTGGTGTGGTATTCGCCCCCTGCCAGCTCGAACATCAAGGTCGCGCGCAAACCGAAGGCATCGTGCATGAGGCGTGCGCCTTCCTCGTCGCAGCGTTCCGACAACCCGCAGAAGCCCAATCCACGTGCACGATCGATCACCAGCGCACCGGTGAGCTCGCAGGGATGCTCCTGCTGCGATAAATCAACCTCGCGACAGCCAAGCACTTCGCTGAAGAACCTGCGGATATCGGCGCGCATGGCTTCACGCTGGCGTACCTGGTGGCGCATGCGCCCGACCACGTAACGCCCGGCAGCGGTGCCAAACACATTGTTCGGGAACAACGCATCGGGCGTCTCCGGATCGCCGGCGAAACACACGGTCGGAAGTGTCGCCGACAATGCGCGGTGCAGGTCGCGATGCTGCTGCGATGCGCGGTTTGCGTCGAATGCAGCGGCATCTGCCATGTAGGCGTTGTCCTGCGCGGACTGTTCGGCCAGGCAGAATCCGTCGGGTGCCACCAGGAATGCGGCGCGCGCGGTGGCGGGGCCGAAATCAGGCTCTGTGCTTCGTGCAAACGCGAGGAAAGTTTCGATGTCGCGGGTGATCATGCGGCGTGCTCGATGGCTTGCTCGTTGCAATGAGTCACGGCGAGTGCGCATTCGACCAGGGACCAGTCGGCGCCGGGTTTGTGCGCGCCTTCGCTGAGGACCTGGCGGAACGCGCGACCGCCGGGCTGGCCAGCGTAGAGGCCAAGCACATGACGGACGATATGTTTCAGCAGGCCCCCACGGGCAAGCTGCCCTTCGACATATGGCTGCATTGCGCGCAAGAGGTCGCCGCGGCCGCGCAGCTGGCCACCAAACCATTCGACGTCCAGCCGATGCAGGAGATACGGGTCGTGGTAGGCCGCGCGGCCCAGCATCGCGCCATCCACGTGCGCCAGGTGCGCGTGCGCTTCGGTGGCATCGGCGATACCGCCGTTGACGATCACCTGCAACTGCGGTCGTTCGCACTTGAGCCGGTAGGCCCAGTCGTAGCGCAGCGGCGGCACGTCGCGGTTTTCCTTCGGGCTCAGCCCCTTGAGCCAGGCGTTGCGCGCATGCACCACGAACAACCGGCAGCCGGCATCGGCAATCGTGTCGATGAAGGCGAGGAAATGCGCCCAATCGTGGTCGTCATCCACGCCCAGCCGGCACTTCACCGTCACTGGCACATGCCGCTCCAGCGACGCACATGCGTCAATCATCGCCGCCACGCCTTCGGCCACCAGCGCCGGTTCACGCATCAGGCCGGCACCAAAACGGCCCGCCTGCACGCGGTCGGACGGGCAACCGCAGTTGAGGTTGATTTCGTCAAAGCCGGCCTCGGCGCCGATCCGCGCGGCCTGCGCCAGCAAGGACGGATCGCTGCCGCCAAGTTGCAGCGCAACTGGATGCTCGGTCATATCCATCGCCAGCAGGCGCGAACGGTCGCCGTGGATCACCGCATTGGCGTGCACCATCTCGGTGTAAAGCCGTGCATGCGGCGCCAGCAGCCGGTGGAATACGCGGCAATGCGAATCCGTCCAGTCCATCATCGGGGCGACGGACAGGCGCAATTGATCTGCGGCAATGATTGGCGAAGCGGTCATCAGGCCCGCATTGTACGGACGCAGGCTCACTGCCCGCACATGGCGACAGGCCCATACAGCCGCGATGCGCGACAATAGCGGTTCAACCGCAACGCCTGCCATCGCCATGCCCGCTTTCACCATGAACTCCCTCTTCCGCAAACCCCTGCCCGGTACCGACCTCGATTATTTCGATGCGCGCGCTGCTGTCGATGCGTTGCAGCCC